>CACJNU010000007.1 GCA_902594875.1 uncultured Prochlorococcus sp. | reverse complement strand
CTCCAAATTGAGAAGCAATTAATGAAGATCTAAAGCGTTTTTGAATTTTTAAAATTGAAAATGCCCCTTTCTTTTTTTCTTCTATTAACCTTAAAACTTTACTTGGCCTAATTAATAAAAAAGAGAGTTCACTTGCTGCAAAAAAAGCTGGTAAAAATAAAAGAAATAAAAGTAGAGTTATTTTCATTCAATGACAAATGAATAATGGGGGTGGCGAGGATCGAACTCGCCTTAGCCAAATTATGAGTTTGGTGCATTCACCAGATTGCTACACCCCCAAAGGAGTTTATGTAATTTTAATTACATTGAATTTTAATATACAATATAAAAACAATATTTCAAAAAACACCTCATTTGGAAGTTTTTGTGAGATTTCTTTTTTTTCTTCTAATCTTTAAACATAAATTTAACTTTTACTAATGGGCAAATTTTCAGATAAGTATGATTTAAATAAAACAAAATTGTTAAAACAGTTAATTGAAAAATCTTATAAGAAAGGCAACTTCACCTTGTCTTCAGGGAAAAAAAGCAGTCATTACATGAATTGTAAACCAGTATCATTAAATGGTGAAGGCTTAAATTTAATAAGTGATTTATTTTTAGAGTTAAAGGACTCAAGTTCAAAAGCTGTAGCAGGATTGACATTAGGTGCAGATCCTCTCGTAAGTGGACTAATTGTAAAAGCAGCTTCGCAAGGACTGGACATTGATGGTTTAATAATTCGAAAAGAAATCAAAAAATACGGTACCAAAGCTGGCATAGAGGGTCCTACATTAAGAGAAGGAACTTTGGTAACTGTCTTAGAGGATGTCGTTACAACTGCTGGTTCAGTTATAAAGGCTATAAAAAAGTTACGCGAAAATAATTATATTGTTGAGGAAGTTTTGTCTATAGTTGATAGGGAAGAAGGGGGATGTAAGGCTCTTGAAGATGAAAATGTTAAATTAAAGAGTCTTTTTACAATAAAAGACTTTTTATGATTATTTCATAATGCAAGATATAAAAAAAAAGTTTTGGCTTGAAAAATTTGATTGTTTTTCAATTACTGGAAAAGATGCCAGAAAATTTTTGAATGGAATAACAACTGGTAATATTCTGAATTCAGAAAATAAAGTTATCAAAACTTGTTGGTTAACTCCTAATGGAGTTCTAAGGGCATTAATTGAAATTATTTTTTTAGAAAGAAGCTTAGAAGTTATTATCTTGGCGGGTAAAACAAATGAAATAATTGATTACTTTAATCAAATTATTTTTCCAGCGGACGATGTACTTCTGAGTGAACCTTCCTTGATAAATAGAATTCAGGAAATTGATGAATCTATTTCATGGAGAACTTACCAGCCTATTTTCTTCAAAACAGAAGATAAAGAATTTGAAATATATAAAAATAAACTAAATTTACTAAATCCCAATGATTTAAAACTTTGGAAGATTAATCAGGCAATACCCTCATTAGAAATGGAAATAAACGGAAAAAATAATCCACTTGAGCTTGGATTACAAGATCTTATAGATTTTAATAAAGGTTGTTATTTAGGACAAGAAACAATGTCAAAAATAAAAAACGTTTCTTCTTTAAAACAGGAAATAAGAATTTGGAAATCAATTGAATCTAATTTGAATTTAGACTTAGAAGATAAAAATTTATATATAAATTCTGCCAAGGATATTTCTGTAGGCAAAATCACTAGTTTTTTTAAATCAGATTGTCAAATAAAAGGTTTAGCTATGATAAAAAGAAAATATTTAGAAGAAGAAAGTTATTTTTTTTCAGAAGTTTTTGGAAAAATTATTATAAATAAATCTGTAGGATCAATTTTTCTTTAATCGATTTTTGATTAAATATTCTGCAATTTTTAGAGTAGCAAAACAATCATCTTTGTTATATTGGATAATTTTCTCTAAAAATATTTGGTTTTCTGTAATTTGATATTGAATCCACCAATAAAGTGCTTTCGAGCCACTTACATTTTTCTGCGTCCATTTAAATCCAAGCCAATTAGAAACAGTTTTTAAGCCATAGTTTTTTAGTGGTAATATCCAAGACTTTCTTATTAAGGTATGTAAGTCAATAAATCTGGAGGAAAGTGAATCAATTTCTTCAAAACTAAAATTTAGTTCTTTAGCAATATTAATTATTGATATTTTTTCAGTTTCTCCGTAATGCAAAACTGGCCATTCCTTGTGTGAAAAAAGTATTTCAATAATTTGCCTGTAAGATTTTCCTTTATTGTTTTTAAGATTTAAGATTGGTTCATAAATAAGATCTTCTTTTTTTAGAGAGATATTATTTACTTTTAAAAATCCATATAAAAAATCATGCTTTTCATCTGGATTTGATTCAATATCAAAAATATAAAATCCAGAACATATTTTTTCTAATAGATCTTCCTTATTATTTTTATTAGAAATGCAATATGGTTCTCCAGAGATATATGCTTGCGCTTGCTTTACAAATATAGAAGCTTTTTCATACTTCTGATCTTTGAATTTAGATAATTTATCTCCAAGTTGTTTTTCGCTATAGGAAGCTAATGTTTGGGTATTAGTTATTCCGTTTGCTTTGAGTAACGAGGACGTTTTGGATCCTATTCCATCTATATCTGTTAGATATCCATTTTCTTTTGCTTCTTTGTCACAAAATTTTTGCCAGGAACAAATAGAACATTTTTTTCTATCTTGAGTTATTTCTGGTATAGATCCCTCCAAGCATTCATTCAAATTTAATAAAACATTTAAAACTTTTTTTCTTAATTTTTTGTTTAAATAAATTTCTTCAACTTTTAATTTTTTATAAAAATTTGAAATTACTAATCCTTTCTCAATTTTAGATTCTTGAAAAGATTCCAAAAGCATAGAACAAAAAGCTAAGTCGAATAAATGTTCTTTAGTTGTTTTGTGGCCTAACTTATAAACAAGAGGTAAATATTTATATTTTCCCCATTTACTTTTACCTTTAGTCTTTAAAAGTAATTGTGGAAGTATCTCTGCGTTTATATTTTGGAAAAGATTCCCTTTGATTTTTAATCCAATTACCCCTTGATAACCATTTTCACAGGCTTTTAATCCTGTATATATTTCACCATTACAAAATTCAGAGAAAATTTGAAACTGATTAATTTTATCTATAGCTTTATGGGGAGACCAAACTTCATAAGATTTTTTACCCTTAAAATCGAGCCATGCTTTTCTTTTGCATCTTGTAAAACTTTTTAAATGAAGAGAATTCAAATTATTTTTTAGGGCGGTTTTAAAATTTACTAATATAAATTATTATAGATAATTAAAAGAAATCAAGGAAATTTGAAATTTGAGAGCTGATAAATTAGATAAGATAAAATTTGGAACTGATGGTTGGAGAGGAATTATTGGTTTTGACTTTAACCTATCCAATCTTTCAAGAGTTGTTGTCGCTGCATGTCAGGAGTTGCATTACCAATACTATAAAGAAGTTAATTCAAAGAAAATTATTATTGGATATGATCGTAGATTTATGGCTTGTGAATTCGCCAAGCAAATAGTGCCTTTTGTAAGAGGATGTGGTTTCGAACCGTTCTTATCTGATAGCTTTGTTACAACACCCTCTTGTAGTTTATATGCCAAAGAAGTCGGTTGTCTTGGAGCGTTAGTAATTACAGCAAGTCATAATCCATATAATTGGCTAGGTCTGAAAATAAAGAGTTTTAATGGATGTTCTGTTGACGAATCTTTTACAAGTGAAGTTGAAAAAAGATTAATGCTTGGAAATTCAATTGAAAAAATAGATGGTATTAATCAATTGGTAGATATTAAGAAATTTCATTTAGATAGAATTAAATCCCTTTTTGATATTGACTATATTTCCAAGAGATTAAAAAAAATGAAATTGAGAATTTTTGTTGATTCTATGCATGGTTCAGCTGCAAATTGTATGGCTGAGATTTTTGCTTCTAATGATTTAGAAATTATTTCAGAAATCAGGAAAGATGCTGATCCTTTTTTTGGAGGAAAACCTCCTGAACCTCTTTTGAATTATGCAGATGATCTCAAACAAACACTAATGAAAAATTCAATAAATGAAATGAAAACTTTAGGAATTATATTTGATGGTGATGGTGATAGAATTGCAGCAATCGATGAAAAAGGAAGATACTCAAGTACTCAAGATTTATTCCCATACTTTATTAGCTATTTGGGTGCAATTAAAAATAATTCTTATCCAGTTTTAAAGACTGTTAGTGGTTCAGATATTATTAAAAATATATCTGAGAGTCAAAATAGAGATGTTTTTGAACTTCCAGTTGGCTTTAAATATATTGCTGAAAAAATGATTAAAGAAAAAATATTTATTGGAGGAGAGGAATCTGGGGGAGTTGGTTTTGGTGACTTTATGCCTGAAAGAGATGCTCTATATGCCGCGATGGTTTTATTAAATGGAATTGCTGAAAAATCTCAATATTTATATGAAACCTTAGATGAAATTCAAGAAGATTTTGGACCAAGTTTTTATAAAAGAATTGATATTAAATTTCCAAATCAGTCAGAAAAAAATAACGTAAAAGAATTTATCATAGATAATATTCCTAGGAATATTAATAATCACAAGTTAAAAAGTATCTCAAAGATCGATGGGATAAAGTTGAGAATTGATAAAAATTTTTGGCTTCTTTTTAGGTTTTCAGGAACAGAACCTCTTTTAAGGTTATATTGTGAAGCACCAAAAGAATCTTATCTAATTGAGGTATTAGAGTGGGGGCAAGAATTTATAAATTTGGCAGAAAAAGAAGGATGAAGAATTTATATTTAGCGAGTAAGAATAAAGGTAAAATTGAAGAATATAATAAATTGCTTGTTGGAGTTAATTGTAAATTGTTACTCCAGCCAGAATCAATAGAAGTTGAAGAGGATGGACTGACATTTAGAGATAATGCGATTAAAAAAGCGAGTGAAGTTTCGAGAAAAACGAATAATTTTTCAATAGCAGATGATTCAGGAATTTGTATTGAAGCACTAGGTGGTAAGCCTGGCATTTACTCATCTAGATATGCAGAAAATGATCAGAGGAGAATTGAACGAGTTTTAAGAGAACTTGATGGAGTTCAAAATAGAGGTGCTTTCTTTATTGCTAATATTTGCGTTTGTTCCCCAAATGGTGAAGTGATTATTGAATCTGAGGCCAAATGTAATGGCAATATTATCTTAAACCCTAGAGGAGAAAGTGGTTTTGGGTATGACCCAATTTTTGAGGAGAGTTCTACCAGATTAACTTTCGCAGAAATGAATAATGAAATTAAAGACTCTTGTAGTCATAGAGGTAAAGCATTAAAAAAAATTATTCCAGATTTAATTGAAATTTTTTCTTAAATTCAATTAACCCAAGATCCATGAAGGCCATGAGGAATTGAAATGGGTAATTCATAAACAGCTAATTCTTTTAAGTCTTTTGCGTCTAAGATAACTAAATCGCTTCCTCTTCTTTCTCCGTTCCATAGAAGTATAAATAAAAATCCATCATCTTCTTTTGAAGAGTTTTCTGATGGAACCATAATTGGTTCACTAACAAATCCGCTTGGACCTGCTGACCAATAAATCTCTTCCTTAGAAGTATAATTTATTTTTTTTATTGCTTGAAGTGGAGCGTTGCCGAGCTTTTGAGATGTGCTTGCCATCCAACTAAAAGTTGCTTTTAATCCTAAGTTTTTAGGATTAACAACAGCAAATTCACAACATTGTTCACTGAAAGTTTCAAGTTCACAAGTTTTTGTCTTTAGATCGATAATTGATCTTTTCAGTTTTCCTTCTGGATATTTATCAAAGTCAATATCCCTAAAATTCTCGTCTGGACCAACTGATGGGAAATCATCATAAAAAATACTATCTAATACGATTTTGGAATCTTTTTCAAATGCGTTTACATGATGAAAAACGAATCCTTCTGGAGCATCTATTGTTAGAGGAGGCTGTCCTCTAAATAATCCACTTTCTCTGGGGATGATAAAAAACTTTGCCTTCTTATTTGGGTTTGACTTTAGACATTGTGCTGCTCCTCTTTGACCCATTACAAATGGAAGAGGATTGAAGTCAATAGCATTCTGTAAAAATATTGCCCAATTAGTTGTAATTGCGAAATCATGAAGAAATGCAAAGCCTTTAAAGGTATCTTTTCTGTCAAAAATGAGCTCTCCAGAATTTGTACCAGCATTATCAAATTCCATTAATCTAATGGTACTTTTTGGTCCGGTTTGTACTCCAAAAGTCACCAAAAGTTCTGAAGATGCATTTGAGTTTAGGTCTGTTTTGGGATGAGCACTGAATGCTTCGTTAGGCTTGAGTACCCCTTTTAATGTTGTTAAACCAATAGTGTCAAGACTATCAGGATCCATTGCATGTGGACCTGCTGCTTCCCATAATGCGAGAATTTCATCTCCTAATTTAATGACATGTGTATTAGCGATATTCTTGAATTTTAGATCTAATGCATTATTTAAAATTCCTCCATTTTTTTGTGTTCCAAAAACCCCTCTATAAATAAATTTATCTATTTTTTCTTCTTCCAAATAGCCTTTAGTTTTAACAAATCTATTTGTTAAGAATGGCTGACCATTTTCGAATTTTATGGATGTTATCATCCCATCGCCATCAAATGGATGATGAACCCATTGTCCACCTCTCTCTAATATTCCTGGTCCATTTCTTAATAATGTTCCATTTAAATTTTTAATATTTTTACCTTTGCTAATTTTTAGAGGCTCTTTAGTTAACTCCTTTTCTACATTCTGGTAAGCACTTGACCAATCTTCTTTTTTAAAAATATTAAAATTATCAATTTTTTTATCCTGTAAATTAGTCACAACAAAATAGTCACTTCATCTATCTTCGCCAAAAATCAACTTAATTGTGGCTGATTCGAAAAAATTCCTATTTTATTGTTTTTCTAACATTCCTTTACTGCTTGGAATTGAATCAGATCTTCTTGGATCTATCTCAGTAGCCATTCTCATTGCTCTTGAAAAAGCTTTAAAGCACGCCTCAACTATGTGATGTGAATTACTTCCTTGTATTTGATTAATATGCAGGGTAATACCGCTGTTATTTACAAAGGCAATAAAAAACTCTCTTACTAGTTCAGTATCATAATTTCCTATTCTAGGGGCTTTTAATTGAAGATCATAAGATAGATGAGGTCTACCTGAGCAGTCTAAAGTGACTTGAACTAATGCTTCATCTAATGGGGCAAAAAAATGTCCAAATCTACTTATTCCTTTTCTTTCTCCCAAGGCTTTTGAGAATGCTTTACCTAAAGCGATTCCTACATCTTCATTTGTATGGTGATCATCAATATGGGTATCTCCAATTGCGTTTATTTTTAAATCGAATAAACCATGGCTGGATATTTGATGAAGCATGTGATCTAAGAATGGTATCCCAGTATCAATCTCAGAAATTCCATTTCCATCTAAGTTTATATATACAGAAATATCTGTTTCATTAGTTTTTCTTTTTATTTCAGATTGCCTTAGAGATGACATTTTTATGCAAAAAACTTAGTTTACATTCCATTAATGCAGTAACCCGCATCAACATAAATTGTTTGGCCTGAAATGCCGCTAGAGAGATCACTTAATAAAAAAGCAGCTGTATTACCTACTTCTGTTTGAGTGACTGTTCTGCGTAAAGGAGCCTTTTCTTCAACATTATGAATCATATCTAAAATGCCACCTATAGCAGAACTCGCAAGTGTTCTAATAGGCCCAGCACTTATTGCGTTAACTCTAACTTGTTTTTCGGGACCAAGTTCTGCAGAAAGGTATCTTACTGAAGCTTCTAAAGCTGCTTTAGCAACTCCCATCACGTTATAGTTAGGAATCGCCCTTTCTGAACCTAGATAAGTTAATGAGACAACTCCAGCACCATCACTAAAAAGTGGTTTTGCAGCTTTACATAAAGGTGCTAACGAATACGCACTTATATTAAGAGCCCTATCAAAACCCTCTGAAGTGGTAGCACTATAATCTCCAATCAATTCATCGCGTCCTGCAAATGCTAGGCAGTGAACTAATCCGTCAATTTGCCCCCAATTGTCTTTTATATTTTTAAATATTTCTTCAATTTGAGCTGGATTTTGAACATCAAGAGGCAAAAATAAGGATGGGTTTAAAGGTTCAGTTAGTTCTCTAACTTTAGACTCGAATCTTCCCTTATCATCAGGCAAATATGTGATTCCAAGTTCTGCGCCAGCTTTTGAAAGTTGTTGAGCGATACCCCATGCTATTGAACGATTGTTGGCAATTCCCGTAACAAGAATTTTTTTGCCAGTTAGATTTAGAAGCATTTTGTTTATTATTTCTACTATTCTCCTATATAAAAGTACCTATCTTTACGGATTACTGCAAAATATACAATAATTTTCAAATATCAAAGAATTTTTAACTTGAACATGGTAAGAACAAATTCAATGGTTTTGGAATTAGGTTTTCAATTACCGAATTTCGAAATGTTAAATGCTAATTCTTCAAAAAATGAATATTTTAATTCTCATAATCTAGATAATCGGCATTTACTTTTAATGTTTATTTGTGCCCATTGCCCATTTGTTAAATATGTTGAGAATCAAATTTTCACCTTAAGTAAAGAAATTGAAAATACAGTTCAAACAGTTGCAATTTCAAGTAATGATATTGTCACTCATCCTTCAGATTCTCCTAAAAATTTGAGATTACAAGCACAAACACAGGGATGGAGTTTTCCTTATCTATATGATGAAAATCAAAATTTTGCTAAGAAATTAAAAGCAGCTTGCACCCCAGATTTTTATCTTTTTTCAAATGAAGGAGATGGTGATTTTTTATTGTATTATCATGGCCAATTAGACGATAGTAGACCAGGTAACAATATTCCTCTATCTGGAAAAGATTTGCGCTCTGCTGTAAAAGATTTGAATCAAGATAATTCTTATCCTTCAAATCAGATGCCTTCTTTAGGTTGCAATATAAAATGGACTCCTGGTAAAGAACCAAGTTGGTTTAAATGAATTAAAAATTTTTTTTACCCATAGAAATATGGTTTAGGGTTAATATATTTACTATGAAGATACCTCCATTTACTTTAGATAGGCAGTTTCAAGAAATTGGCTCTGAAATTGAGAGTGAGGTTTCTAAAGTTTTAAAAGGTGGCCAGTATATTGGAGGACAAGAAATTGCCAAATTTGAGGAGAGTTTTTCCAATCTGATTGGTGTTGAAAATACTATTGGATGTAATAGTGGAACTGATGCTTTAGTATTAGCTTTACGCGCATTAGATATTGGTGTGGGTGATGAAGTTATTACCTCATCTTTTAGCTTTTTTGCAACTGCAGAGGCTATTAGTGCAGTTGGTGCTAATCCTGTTTTGGTAGATATAGATCCAGAAACTTATCTCATTAATACTGAACTAATAGAACAAGAAATAAATCCTAATACTAAGGCAATCATGCCAGTTCATCTATTTGGTAATGCAGTGAATATGACCTTAATAAAATCTTTGGCCAAGAAATATGACTTAAAAGTAATCGAAGATTGTGCTCAGGCAACATGCACAATGTGGGGAAATTCCAAAGTTGGTAGTATCGGTGATATAGGCTGTTTTAGCTTTTTCCCTACTAAAAATTTAGGAGCTGCTGGAGATGGTGGAGCAGTAACAACTTCAGATCAGAAGATTGCAAAAAAAATTAGAGAACTGGCTGTGCATGGCAGCCCAATAAGATATCACCATACCCAAATTGGATATAACAGCAGACTTGATACCATTCAAGCTGCCATATTAAACATTAAAATTAAGTATATTTCTACGTGGATCAATAATCGCCAAAAAATTGCTAATAATTACCTTGATTTATTAGAAAAAAATCCATTTATTAGTTTTCCAAAAATTAGCTCTGATTCAATTTCTCATTCTTGGAATCAATTTGTAATCAAATTAAGAAACGATAAATATTTTTTAAATGAAGATTTTTCAAATTTATTTGATACTGATTGCAAAAAATAC
This sequence comes from uncultured Prochlorococcus sp., assembly GCA_902594875.1. Classification (GTDB taxonomy): domain Bacteria; phylum Cyanobacteriota; class Cyanobacteriia; order PCC-6307; family Cyanobiaceae; genus Prochlorococcus_A. Next base: position 58,334 of record CACJNU010000007.1, on the reverse strand, counting down.
TATTCGTTAAGGAATTTGGTAAAACAACAACTTTTTGAAAAAGGTATTAATTCAATTATTTATTATCCAATTCCAATACACGCACAAATAGCTTACAAAAATAAAAATTTTTCTAGAACAAAACTCGTTAATACAGAGAGAATTTGTACAGAAGTTCTTAGTCTTCCGATGTTTCCTGAAATTTCTTATGAAGAGCAAGTTTATGTAGCAGAAAATTTAAATAAAGTTTTAAAGAATTGTATAGGGGAAATTCAAATTTCAGCATAAAGTGATTTAAACAATCTTTGTTGTATGTTGTGATTGACAATAGGACTTGAATAATTATTTTTTTCTAAATTAGATATCCCCCCATTTAATAATTCTGAATTAGACACTTTAGATAATTCAGGAATCCAATATTTTATATATTCGCAAATAGGATCAAATTTTTTTGCTTGGGTATATGGATTAAAAATTCTAAGTGGTTTTGGATCCATACCGCTACTGGCGCTCCACTGCCATCCCCCATTATTTGCAGATAAGTCTCCATCAACCAAAGTCTCCATAAATTTTTTCTCGCCCATTTGCCAATTGCATATAAGATCTTTTACCAGAAATGAAGCGACTATCATCCTACATCTGTTATGCATCCAGCCAGTACTATTTAGTTGACGCATTGCAGCATCAACTATAGGGACTCCAGTTTCTCCGTTGCTCCAATGCTGAAACCATTCATTATTGTTTTGCCATGGAAAGTGATCCCATTTTTTTCTATATGGACCTTTCTCTAGCTCTGGGAAATGGAATAAGCAATGTTGATAAAATTCACGCCAAACAAGTTCTTTTTGCCAAGTTTCAATTGATAGATAATTTCCTTGATTTGCAAAATCTGAATTTAAATTTAACGTGGCGTTCCAAACTTTTCTAATGCTAATGGTGCCGAATCTGAGAGATGCACTTAGAAAAGATGTCCCATTATTGGAAGGAAAATCTCGTGCAGAATTATAAGAATATATTTTTTTTTCGTTAATGAAATTTTCTAATAATGTTTCTGCAGCATTCTCTCCAGGTCTACATGGACAAATATTCGAACCAGGAAATTTGATATTTTTGATAAATTTCTCTAGAACTGAATCAGATGAATTTATTGTCTTATTTTCTTTGATTTTATTATCTAGATCTTTAAACTGGAAAACAATTTTATCTTGGTCATATGGACCTAATAAATTCATTTTTGATTTAAGGTTTTTATAAAAAGGACCATAAACTGAATAAGGTTTATTATTTCCGGAAAATATTTTTAAAGGTTCTAATAATAAGTGATCCCAAGTTTCAATAACTTGAATATTTTGTTCTTCTAAATTTTTTTTTATTTTTAAATCACGATTAATCTCATAAGGTTCAATTGATGTATTCCAAAAAACAAATTTAGCATCTATTTTATTTGCTAATTGAGGAATTATTAATACCGGATCTCCTTCTTCCATGATTAATCTACTACCCATTTTTTTCCAATTATTTCCTAATTCTTGAAGCGAATTTCCTAGAAACCAAGCTCTTGAACTTGCATTGAAATCGTGTGGGTAATTTTTATCAAATATGTAAGTTGAAGTAATAGCATTTGATAATGAAAATGCTTTGATTAAAGCTTGATTGTCAAATATTCTTAAATCCCTTCTATGCCAAAAAAGTATTCTAGGTTTATTCATAATTTATCTAAAAATTGTTTAGCTCTAAACCAAGCTGTCACAGTTTTTGCGTCAAGAATCTCATCCCCACTAGAAATAAGATTATCTAGTTCGTTCGGATCTAAAATTAATACTTCTATATCTTCATCTAAATCTCCTTTAACATCGGAATTTAGTTTGCTCAAATCACGCGCTAAAAATAAATAAATTTCTTCATCTGCATAACCAGGAGCGGGGACAAGAGTTCCTAGTTCATCCCATTTGTTTGCACTAAATCCAGTTTCTTCTTGTATTTCTCTTTTAATTGAATTAATAGGTGTTTCACCTATTTCTAATGTGCCTGCTGGAAATTCTAATAGATATCTTGAAACAGCAAATCTATATTGCCGAAGAATTATGACTTTATTGTCTTTTGTAATAGGTACGGCTAATGCTGCCCCAGGATGCTTAATGTATCCATATTCACCTTCGTGTCCATTTGGAAGCTCAATTCTATTTATTTCGAAACTAAATTTTTTTGACTTTAACTCAGATATTTTTTCTTTAAAAATGGATCTTTTTAAAAAGTTTATGTTGCCCATGAATTTTAAATAAAAACAGCCTAACAGTTATTTTTTGGTTTTGTAAATCAATTAATAGACCATTTTGGGTCATCAAACTTTGTGATTTTTTGGCTTCTACTTAAGATTTCAGAAAGTGGTGTAATAACGAAATTCCGATTCATGAATCTAGGGTGAGGTAATGTTAATTCTTCGTCAACCGTATGAAAATCTTCCCACCAAAGAATATCTAAATCGAGACATCTTGATAGCCATTTCTTACCCTTTGGCGTCTTTTCTCTTCCGAAAAATCTCTCTAACTTTTTTAGCTCTTTTAAAAGTAATTTCGCGTTTTTATTTGATGGTTTAGGGAAAGAATTACTTTTTATAAGTAATAGAGTATTTAAATAATTTGGCTGCTCATTATCAACACCATGAGGTAATGTCTTATAAATTGAAGACCAAAAAAAGTTTGCATAAAACTTGCTTTTCTCTTCTTTTTTTTCGTTGGAACTATCTCCCCACTCATTTACTATTTCCTCTATTTTTGGTTTGCAAATTAATAGTGACTCAAGAGGGCTTCCGAATTTACTATCAATATTTGCCCCGAGGGATATACATAGTCCATTTTTGATATTAAGATTTGATAATTCCACTACAAAAAACAAAGTTATTGGATAAATTCTATATCAGGCATTTTTAAATTGATTTTGAACCCCGAGTTAAAAGAAAAAGGAGAAATAAAAGATTTAATGAAGTCAAAGGATTCTTTTAGAGCTTTTCCTTTGGCCGCAATTACAGGTCATAGCTTATTGAAATTATCTTTACTTTTGGCAGCAGTTGATCCAAGTTTAGGGGGAGTGATTATTGCTGGCGGAAGAGGTACTGGTAAGTCAGTATTAGCTAGGGGTTTACATACTTTACTTCCTCCTATAGAGGTATTAGATAATGAATTAATACTTGAAAAGCTAATTGAGAAAAATAGTGGAACTTCATCAAGACCTATTGGCAGGAACCTTGATCCAGATAAACCAGAGGAATGGGATATTAGCACTAATAAATTGTTGGAGAAGGTAATTGGAAGTGATTATTTGAATCAAATTGAAGAAATTCCGAAAAAAGTAAGAGAGGCTCCATTTATTCAAGTTCCCATTGGCATAACTGAAGATAGGCTTGTTGGATCAATTGACGTCGCTGCATCATTGAATACGGGGGAACAAGTTTTTCAACCTGGGATTTTAGCAGAAGCTCATAGAGGTGTTCTGTATGTAGACGATATAAATTTATTGGATGATGGAATTGTAAATTTAATTCTTGAAGCTATAGGAAGAGAGCAAAATAATATTGAAAGAGATGGTTTAAGCCTCTCTCATCCTTGTAAGTCACTTTTAATAGCAACTTATAATCCCGAAGAAGGTGCTTTAAGAGATCATGTTTTAGATCGTTTTGCTATTGTACTTTCCGCAGATCAATCTATTGATAATGCTCAAAGAGTTGAGATTACAAAATCTGTTCTATCACACGCAGAAAATAATATTAAATTTTCAGAAAAATGGTCTGAAGAATCCGATAATTTATCTACGCAATTAATTTTGGCAAGGCAATGGTTAAAGGATGTCAAGATAACAAAAGACCAAATAACCTATTTAGTGAATGAAGCTCTTAGGGGAGGAGTAGAAGGGCATAGGTCAGAATTATTTGCAGTAAAAGTAGCAAAGGCTAATGCAGCTCTTCGAGGCGATGAGAATGTAAATTCTGAAGACCTAAAAGTCGCTGTTAGGTTAGTTATTCTCCCTCGCGCAATGCAAATTCCTCCAGAAGATGATGATATTCAACCCCCCCCTCCAGAGGATCAGAGTCCTCCACCTCCACCTCAATCAAATAATGAAGAGTCTGAACCTGAGGCTAATGAAAATGATAATGAGCAAGACCAAGAACAAGAAGAAGATAATTCTGATGGAGAAGAAGAATCTACGCCCGAAATACCTGAAGAATTCATATTAGACCCTGAGGCATGTATGGTTGATCCTGATTTATTGCTTTTTTCATCAGCTAAAGCAAAAGCCGGAAATAGTGGAAGTAGATCAGTGATATTTAGTGATAGTAGAGGAAGGTATGTAAAACCTATACTCCCGAGAGGTAAAGTAAAAAGAATTGCGGTAGATGCTACTTTGCGAGCTGCAGCTCCTTATCAAAAATCACGAAGATTAAGGAACCCTAATAAATCAATAGTTATTGAAGAAAATGATTTTAGGGCAAAGCTTCTTCAAAAAAAGGCGGGGGCTTTAGTAATTTTTCTAGTTGATGCTAGTGGTTCTATGGCTTTAAATAGAATGCAAAGTGCCAAAGGCGCTGTAATTAGACTTTTGACCGAGGCATATGAAAATAGAGATGAAGTAGCTCTTATTCCTTTTAGAGGTAATCAGGCAGAAGTGCTTTTGCCTCCAACAAGATCAATAACTGCTGCAAAAAGAAGGTTGGAAACAATGCCTTGTGGTGGAGGATCCCCTTTGGCACATGGACTGACACAATCAGCAAAAGTAGCAAAAAATGCTCTTTCAACAGGAGATATAGGTCAAGTTATAGTTGTGGGGATCACTGATGGCCGCGGAAATGTACCATTAGGATTATCTCTAGGACAAAATGAGGTTGAGGGAAAAGATAACGAAAATGAAAATGTCAATTTAAAACAGGAGGTTCTTGATATAGCTGCAAAATATCCCATGCTTGGGATAAAACTCTTAGTAATTGATACAGAGAGAAAATTTATAGCAAGTGGATTTGGTAAAGAATTAGCGGAGGCTGCTCAAGGTAAATACGTCCAACTGCCAAAAGCTACAGATAAGGCAATCGCAGCTATGGCTTTAAATGCTATCAATGAATTCTAAATATTTCTTAGGGATAAATTTCGTTAAGGAATTTTGAAAGTCCAATCGTTAAATCTCTTAAAGATTTAGTTAATTCTTTATCTTGCGTTAATTTTTCAAAATCATCACTCATATCATCTATTTTGGTTGAAATAGACCTAGCAGCATTAATTGTCAATTTGATATCATTAAGAGTTTCTTTGTTATCGATAGTAGACAAAATGTTATTCAAATGATTAGCAGCAATTGTAATTTCTTGTATAAGAGGTTTAACTCTTTGTATTTCTTGTTTCGATAAAAAAATTAATTCATCAAGATTTTCTTGTGTGGTGTCAAATTGATCAATTGATTTGACAATATTCTCAATTAAATTTTCTTGATTTGTTTCCTTTAAAATTTGACTTATTCTATTAGTTATATTTGAGAGACTTGATAGTTGTTTACCTGTGATAGTATCTCCCTGACAAATAATTATTTTGGTATCGCATTTTTCGGATGTAGGTTTTGCGACGTTTTTAGGAATTGTCTTGTCACTAGTTTCTAAAGCAACTTGGACATCTCCTCCAAGGAAAGAGTTTGTAACTACCCTTGCAAATGCTGGCCTTGGTAGAATAATTTCAGGATTATTCAAAACAATTTTTGCTTTAATTGATTCATTCGTAAACAAGATATCTTCTATCGACCCTACTAAAATTCCTCTGTACGTTACTGGAGATTTGTTTGATAAACCGCTTGCGTTATTGAATTCAGCAAAGAGGTACCAATTTTTTGAAGATAATCTTACTCCTCTCAGCCAAAAAGAAAAAAATGTGAATATTAAAATTCCTCCTAGTAAGGAAAAACCAACTATTGAATCTCGTAAGCTTCTACGCATAATTTCTAAATGTCTTTGGGTTGCATTGGACCATCAAGTTTCCCATTCCTAAATTGGAATACATAGGGATCATTACTCTCTTTAAATTCGTCAATAGAACCTGCCCATCTAAATTTGCCTCCATAAAGCATTAAAACTTTATCTGAAGTCCTTTCTATAGTACTAAGAACATGGCTAACCACAATAGATGATCCGCTAGCTTTATCATTTGTTTTATTAATAAGATCTTCAATTCTTGATGAGGCTATTGGATCAAGACCTGCAGTTGGTTCATCAAAAAGTAATAAAGGTTTAGACTTTGCATTAAGAGTTTGATCAGTAATTAATGCTCTAGCAAAACTTACTCTTTTTTGCATGCCTCCGCTTAATTCATTTGGAAGTTTGTTCTCAACATTAAATAATCCTACCTCCGCCAAGCATTCACTAACTATTTCATGAATTAACTTTTTAGATAGGTTTTTATTTCTCTTAAGGAGAAAACCTACATTTTCTTCAATAGTTAAAGATCCTAGTAAAGCCGGGTTCTGAAAAACTAGTCTTACATCAGGGGGATTATTTTGATCTAATCTCAAATATGTTTGCTTCTCACCAAATATTCTTAATTCTCCTTTTGTAGGTAAAATCAATCCTGCTAATATTTTTAATATAGTTGATTTCCCAGAACCTGAGGGGCCAACAATAGCTAATTTCTCTCCATCATTAAGTTCAAAATTTATTTGATTTAGTACATTAACTTCGCCCCAACTTATTGAGAGGTTTTTTGTTTCAACTGCATGCTTTGATTTTTGCAAAACTTAAAAAAAAATCTTTTATTTCATTTTGCCTATTTTTATAAATAAAAAAAGGATGCATGAACTTGATTTATAATGATTCTATATATTTTTTAAATTTGAGAAAAATAATTTAAGAGGTTTTTTAATGAATAAGCGTAAAAAAAGGGTAAGAAGATCATATAAAAATTTTAAAAAAGCAAATTTTGGCTTTTTGAACAAGATTTTAAGAATTTTGAGTTGGCTTTTGCCAGGATTGGTAATAAAAAGATGGATATTTACATCTGCGATGGGATTTTTGACTATATTATTAGGATTAGCAATTTGGACAAATTTAAGACCGCTCTATTGGCTTATTGAAATCTTTTTTTGGGTAATGACAGGTTTAACAAGTATTTTGCCTGTTTCATTAATTGGAGCATTGATTTTTGTAGTTGGATTATTATTAATTGGTATTGGACAAAATAGAAGTATTAATTCTATTCAAAAAGCCCTTGTTCCAGAAAAAAATACATTTTTAGTTGATGCATTAAGAGTTAAAAGTAAATTAAATAGAGGCCCAAATATTGTTGCAATTGGGGGAGGTACAGGCTTATCTACTTTACTGAAAGGCTTAAAAAATTATAGTAGTAATATTACAGCAATCGTAACTGTATCTGACGATGGTGGAAGTAGTGGAATTCTCAGAAAACAATTAGGTGTGCAACCTCCAGGAGATATTAGAAATTGTTTGGCAGCTTTATCAAACGAAGAACCTACTTTAACTAGATTATTTCAATATAGATTCTCGGAAGGAAGTGGCCTGGAAGGCCATAGTTTTGGAAATCTATTCTTGTCAGCTTTAACAACAATTACAGGTAGTTTAGAAAAAGCAGTTCAAGCCTCTAGTAAGGTACTGGCGGTACAAGGTCAGGTTTTACCTGCAACAAATATTGATGTTATGTTATGGGCCGAATTAGAGGACGGTGAAAAAATTTTTGGTGAAAGCAAGATCAGCAAATCTAAAAAATTAATTTCAAGGATTGGTTACATACCTGAAAATCCTTCAGCTCTTCCTAGTGCTCTTGAATCTATAAAAGAAGCTGATTTAATTGTTCTTGGCCCAGGTAGTCTTTACACTTCTTTATTGCCTAATCTTTTAGTACCAGAGATAGTAGATGCATTATTGCAAAGCAATGCTCCCAAAATTTACATAAGTAATTTGATGACTCAGCCAGGAGAAACAGATGGACTTGATGTGTATCAACATATCAAAGCAATAGAAAAACAATTATCAAATTTTGGAATTAATACTCGAATATTTAATTCAATCTTATCTCAGATTCAATTTGAAAAGTCTCCACTAGTAGATTATTACGAAAGTAGAGGAGCAGAGCCTGTCCTTTGTAATAAAGAAAAATTATTATCTGAGGGTTATTATGTTTTGCAAGCACCATTGTATTCAAAAAGAATAACTCCAACTCTTAGACATGATCCAAGAAGACTCTCAAGAGCCGTTATGTTTATATATCGTAAATTAAAAAAATTAAACTAATAAGCATCTTGAAGTTCATAGAAATCTGGCTGAATATAATCTTTTCGTAATGGCCATCCTCTCCAGTCTTCGGGCATTAAGAGTCTTTTAGGATTTGGATGATCAATAAAATTTATACCATACATGTCATATGTTTCTCTTTCTTGCCAGTCGCTTCCTTTGAAAATTTCATACAAACTAGGGATTGATAAATCAGAATCCCTGCTTAAGAAAACTTTTAATCTGACTTCTTTAATTTTTTCAATTTTTTGTAGATCATCAACAGTTATAAAGTGGTAGAAACTTACAAGATTTTTTCCAAGTCCTTCATCATATCCACCTTGACATTGGAGATAATTGAAACCGTAATTTCTTAAGGCAGATACTGTTTCATATAATTTATTGGGTTCTACAGAAATATTTTCAATTCCTATGTGATCATAAGGTAAAGATTGATTTGGAATTCCATCTTTAGACAAAGATTGGCTTATAAACCCTTCTTTTTTTATTGAAGGATCTGATGATTTAGCTAAACCGTCTTTTTCCATTAATTTTCTACAGTATCAATAATTTCAACTTTTTCGTTCGTCTCAGGTAGTTCAGTTATTTTTTCTTTTTTGGAGGAAGGAATGGCGTTAGCTGAAGTTTTGTTTAAATATTCACCCGTATTTTCTGAGAAAACAAGATTCATTTCGTGATCAGTTGTTATATATCTGTGAGTTTGCTCTGTTTTTGTACGCTCTAAGATTGATTCGTTACCAACTTTTTTTCTTAATTTGATAACGGCATCAAAAATTGCTTCTGGTCTTGGTGGGCATCCTGGAAGGTATAGATCAACTGGAATCAATTTATCAACACCTCTTACGGCAGTTGTAGAATCTGCGCTAAACATTCCCCCTGTTATTGTGCAAGCACCCATCGCAATAACATATTTTGGTTCAGGCATTTGTTCATAAAGTCTCACTAGGGCTGGTGCCATCTTCATAGTTACTGTTCCTGCAACTATTAACAAATCTGCTTGCCTTGGAGAGCTTCTAGGTACTAATCCAAATCTATCAAAATCAAATCTAGATCCGATTAAGGCAGCAAATTCTATAAAACAACAAGCTGTTCCGTACAAGAGAGGCCATAAACTGCTTAGTCTGGCCCAATTGTGAAGATCGTCTAAGCTTGTCAATATAATGTTTTCGCTTAAATCTGTAGTAACTTGGGGTGCTCCAAGAGGGTTGCAAGTTCCCTCTCGAATTTCTCTTATTGCTTTTGGGGATAATTGTGGATTCAATTTTTTAACTCCATTCTAAAGCACCTTTTCTCCATGCGTATGCCAGGGCAATAACAAGTATTGCAATGAAGATTAAAGCCTCAATAAAAGCTAATAAGCCTAATCTATTGAAGGCAACAGCCCAAGGATAAAGGAATACTGTCTCAACATCAAATATAACGAAAACCAAAGCAAACATGTAATAACGAATATTAAATTGAATCCATGCTCCTCCGATAGGCTCCATTCCAGATTCATATGTAAGTTTTCTTTCCCCTGTTCTGCCTTTTGGGGCAACGATGAGATTAGTAACTAGAGCTAATACTGGAACAGCTGCGGCAATTAGAAGAAAACCTAAAAAGTATTCATAGCCAGTTAATAAAAACATCTTAAAAAATTAATTTTGAATAAAAGTCGCTTAATTAAGCAAAATCTTTTAGAGTTCTTAAAGAACAATAATAAACCGTGAGTGAAAACATTCAACCAGCCTCTGAGGAAAACAAAATAGTTGAAAACTTTGAGAAAGAAAAACTTTCTGAAAATACCTTAGGGGTAAATGTTGAACAACCTACCCTTAATCTAGAACAAAATAGATTCGAATGTAGAAGTTGTGGATATATTTATGATCCTTCTGAAGGAAATAAAAAATTAAACATACCTAAAAATACCCCTTTTTCAGAGTTGGATGGGAATACTTTCGCTTGTCCTGTTTGTCGAGCTGGTAAAAATTTTTATAAGGATATAGGACCCAAATCTAAACCTAGTGGTTTTGAAGAAAATTTAGTTTATGGCTTTGGTTTTAATAGTTTACCTCCTGGACAAAAAAACATATTGATTTTTGGAGGTCTGGCTTTTGCTGCTGCTATGTTCCTTTCTTTGTACTCTTTGCATTAATATATACAAATGAAAAAAATTATTACTAGTATTCCCAATCTTCTTTTATCAGTTCTTATTGGTTTTGTATTGAGCAGTTGTTCATCTACAGGAGTCAAGATGAGTGATAACAGTCCTTGGAAAACAATTCAGTTTGAAGACCAGGCTAATGCTTTAGATGTTGATTTTATAGATGATAAAAATGGATTTTTAGTAGGTTCTAATAGACTTATTATGGAATCTAATGATGGAGGAGAAACCTGGGAAAAAAGAAATTTAGAGTTACCAAGTGAAGAGAACTTTCGTCTACTAGATATTGATTTTAAAGGTGAAGAGGGATGGTTAATAGGTCAGCCTTCATTAGTTATGCATACACTTGATGCAGGAAAGAATTGGACACGTTTATCTCTAGGTAACAAATTACCAGGACAACCATTTTTAATAACAACTGTCGATGCTGGTGTTGCAGAATTGGCTACTACTGCAGGTGCTATTTATGAAACATCAGATAGTGGTGAATCATGGAATGCAAAAGTTGTAGATGCATCTGGTTCTGGAGGTGTAAGAGATTTAAGAAGAACCAATAAGGGAGATTATGTCAGTGTTAGTAGTCTGGGTAATTTCTTTTCCACTTTAGAAAAGGATAGTGATGCATGGATAGCTCATCAAAGGGCAAGTAGCAAAAGAGTTCAAAGTATTGGTTTTAATCCGGAAGGAAGTTTATGGATGCTTTCTAGAGGAGCAGAAATTAGATTTAATGAAGATACTAATGACCTAGAAAATTGGTCAAAGCCAATTATACCAATTCTTAATGGATACAATTATCTAGACATGGGATGGGATCCCAATGGGGATATATGGGCTGGCGGGGGTAATGGAACTTTAATAGTAAGTAAAGATCAAGGTAAAACTTGGAATAAAGATCCTATAGCTTCTGAATTACCAACAAATTACATTAAAATAATTTTTCTTGATAAAGAGGCTTTAGACAATCAAAAAGGATTTGTACTTGGCGAGCGTGGTTATATCCTTAAATGGAATAGCTAACTTTGAAAGACTTGGGTTAATAGTAAAAAAAAAATTAATTTTTGGAAGATTTAGCAACTGTCTGTAACCAACCTGTTAATTTCTTCGCGAACTTATGATTTTACACTGTAAGATCATAGGGTAAACATTTGTGATTATGGCCGCAGGTTCAACGGGTGAACGCCCATTCTTTGAAATAATCACCAGTATTAGATACTGGATTATTCATGCAGTAACATTACCAGCTATCTTTATAGCAGGCTTCTTATTTGTATATACAGGCTTAGCCTACGATGCTTTCGGAACTCCTCGTCCAGATAGTTATTTCCAATCATCTGAATCTAAAGCACCTGTTGTAACACAAAGATATGAAGCTAAATCTCAATTAGATTTAAGAACAAAATAACAATGACTAATTCTCAAGCTCCAATGCAGGCTGCGGAAGTCCGCGTTTATCCTATATTTACTGTCCGTTGGCTAGCAGTTCACGCTCTAGCAATACCTTCAGTATTCTTTTTAGGATCTATTGCTGCTATGCAATTCGTAGCCCGATAAATTTAACTATCATGCAAGTAAACGAAAACCCTAATAAAGTTCCTGTTGAACTTAATCGTACAAGCCTTTATTTAGGCTTACTATCAGTCTTTGTATTGGGAATTTTATTTTCCAGTTACTTTTTCAACTAAATTAAAACTATGAGTAAATTAAAAGGACCTGATGGAAGAATTCCAGATAGACTTCCCGACGGTAGACCAGCAGTCGCATGGGAAAGAAGATGGACTGAAGGAACTCTTCCACTTTGGCTTGTTGCTACAGCTGGTGGAATTGCAGTCATCTTTGTTCTAGGTATATTCTTCTATGGTTCATACCAAGGCGTTGGAGCCGGAGGCTAACATACCCTTATCTTGACCTGATAATCACTTATATTAAATAAGCCTAATAAGAATCAGTAAATATCCTAAGTTTATTTTTCGTGGAGCTTGGGATATTTTCTTTTTGGGTTATCAATCCATCTTTTAATGAAAAATGAGACTTACTTTTTGGTCTTTCTTTTTCAATTAATTTAGCTACTTCAAATATTATTTTATTAGCCACTTCAGTATTTGATCTAAGATTATCCAAAACCATATCTACAGAAACTTCTTGATGAGTTTGATGCCAGCAATCATAATCAGTAACCATAGATAAGGAGGAGTAAGCTATTTCAGCTTCTTTAGCTAATCTTGCTTCTGTGTGGTTCGTCATTCCAATTATTGAACATCCCCAACTCCTATATAAATTAGATTCTGCTCTAGTTGAGAAAGCAGGACCTTCCATTGCTAGATAGGTACCCCCTCTATGCAATTGTCTACCGCCAGGAATATTTTTTTCTCCGATTTCACTTAATATACGTGATAAATTAGTGCAGAAGGGATCTCCCATAGTTACGTGAGCAACAGCTCCCTCGTTAAAGAAGGTTGCAGGTCTATTTTTTGTCCGGTCTATAAATTGATCTGGAATGACTATATCAAGTGGCCTTATCTGTTCTTGTAATGAACCAACTGCTGATGGAGCAATAATCCATCTTACACCTATTGATCTTAGAGCCCAAATATTTGCTTTGTAAGGGATTTCAGAAGGATTTAAACTATGTGTTCTGCCATGTCTAGGAATGAATGCTATCTCTAGGTTTCCAAGATTATATACTTTTATTGAATCAGAAGGTTTACCATAGGGAGTATTGATTTCTAGTTCTCTTAAATACTCTATTTGATCCATTGAATAAAATCCACTTCCACCAATCACTCCTAATCTTGATTTTTCAATTGGTAATAAATGTTCCTTATTCATAGTGAAGTAAATGACTTTTAATCATCTGGTACTAATTGGAGGAGGACACTCAAATGTTTCTTTATTGAAGAAATGGTTAATGTTTCCGAAATTAATGCCAGAAATTCCTGTTTCAATTATATCTAGAGATTCTCATTTGGTTTATTCGGCGATATTCCCATCGGTGATTTCTAAATCAATCACTTTAGAAGAAAGCTTAATTGATATAAAATCTTTAGCAAAAAATGCAAAAGTATCTTTTATAGAAGAAGAAGTGAAGGATATTGATTTCAATTTAAAGAAAATTGTTTTAAGTAATAGACCTTCAGTTAATTATTCGAAATTGGTGCTTAATTATGGAAGTCAAACAATAATTCCAAAAGAATTTGAATCTCTTGTTAAAAATCGAAATGCTTTTTCAATTAAACCTTTTTTAAGGGCTTATGACTCAATACTAAAAGAGGACATTTTTGACTCAGTAGATGAACTTCCATTTGTAATTGTTGGGAGCGGCCTTGCTGCAATTGAAGTATCATATGCTTTGAGAAAAAGATGGGGAAATAGACCTTTAAAACTATTATGTGATTCAAGAAAAATTAATAATGCAATTCTAAAAAGTTTACGGAATTCCAATATTGATATAGTTGAAAAACTTAATTTTGATTATGGCAAGATTCTTTTGTGTACTGGAAATTCATCTCCGTTATGGGCACAAAAAAAAATATTAGATTCGGATTCTTATGGCAGAATAATTACAAATCAGAATTTGCAAATAAAAAGTTTCTCTGGAATCTTTGCTGTAGGTGATTGCGCAGTTGTAGGTTCAGCAAAAAGACCAGCATCGGGAGTTTTTGCATTAAAAGTTGTAAATACATTAGTACAAAATCTAAAAAAAGATATAGAAGGGAGATCATTAAAAAAGTGGTTGCCTCAAAAGATCGGATTGCAAATAGTAAATATATTTCCAAGCCATCATCCAAAGGCTTTTGCTATTTATCACAATTTTGTTTTCGGCCCTTCTTTTATTTTTTGGATTTTAAAGCATAAAATTGATTTCAACTTTATTAAAAAGTTCAGATCAAAAAGGCTAATTATGAAAAGTAGTAAAAAAAATATTTCATTGAATGATTGTAGAGGATGTGCAGCTAAGATCCCTCAGGTTGTTTTGAATAAATCATTAATAAATTCTAATTTAAATTCTTTTGCCTCATCACCTGAAGATTCAGTTGAGATATACAAAAATGGTCAAGATATTATCTTGCAAAGTGTAGATGGATTTCCTGCTTTGGTAAGTGACCCTTGGCTTAATGCAAAAATTACAACTTTGCATGCTTGCTCAGATTTGTGGGCATGCGGAGCAAAACTTTCATCCGCGCAGGCTTTAATTTCATTACCAAAAGTTGAAAGGGAATTTCAGAGTTATCTCTTTTCTCAATCACTTCAAGGTATTAAATCAACAGTCGAGGATCATGGAGGTGAATTACTTGGAGGCCATACTTTCGAGGCAAGAAGTTTAGTAAATAAACCTTATTCATTAGGAATAGATATTTCTTTAACAGTTCAAGGGATTTTAAAAAATGGAGCAAAACCATGGCTTAAAACAGGAATGAATGTTGGAGATATTCTCATGATGTCTAGACCTCTAGGTGTTGGGATTTACTTTGCGGGTCAAATGCAAAATATTAATACTCTAGGTAGTTCTTCTGAAGTAATTAATAATTTAGTAAAGAGTCAGCAATATTTGATTGATGAAATTTATCTTTTTCAAAATCAATTTAAAGAATCATTAGTCAATGCTGCGACTGATATTACTGGATATGGATTTATTGGACATCTTAAAGAAATGGTTGAATCATCTAATTTATATAGGCAAAGTAATAATCTTGAGCCACTAAAAGTTTTATTAGATTTATTTGCATTTAAAGCTTATCCTGGAGTATTTGATTTAATAAGAAAAGATGTTAAAAGCAGTTTCTTTGAATCTAATAAAGAAATTTTTGACAAAATTAATAAATTAAATAAGCAAAAAAGAATAATTAATTTTTTAAACGAAAATTTATTAGATCAAGAGACTTTTAACGAGAGAATATCATTACTTTTAGATCCTCAAACATGTGGACCCTTGTTGATTAGTTGCAATCGTAAATATGAAAATGTTTTAAAGGATAAATGGTACAAGGTTGGAGAGGTTGTAAAAATGTAATTAATTTCTATTTAATTTGTCAATTTCCAAATATCTTAATCTTTTGATTTCCTTTCCCATCTCCTTTCCTGGGTCCCATCCTTCTTTTTTTAATTTTTCCCCATCTTTTTTTGATTTTATGAATTTATAAATAAATAACCACTTAAACAATTTACGCCAGTATGGTCCTCCATCACAAATTAATAATTTGACTGTCTCATCATTAAGGTTTCTGTCCTCAATAAATTCTGTCCAATTTGATGGAGAAAAATGATTGAAATTTATTTGGTTTGTTTTTAATATCTTTTTGATATTTAAATAATCTTCTAATATTTTTATCTCACTATTATTTACCAAAAATCTTTGGCATGCTTTTTCTAGATCTTCTGAATCTTTTAATAAGTAAAGCATATGATTTCCCTTTAACTTCTTAATCCAATTTAGTCCTCTTAAAAACCTTTTATCGACCTTGATATTTGCATTTAAGATTGACATAACTTCCCATTTATGAATTGTCGAAATTACATTAGTCAAATTATCGTGTTTGCATATTTCAGCTAGTTCCATCCTCATTCTTATGCCTAGTGCAGGAGGGTAAATCAATTTCTGATGAGTTTCTGAACTTTTCCATGGCCATTGTCTAACTGTTTCTTGAGATTGTTTGAGGGAATTATTTGAAATATTAAAATCTAACCTTGAAGCATATTTTGCACATCTAATTAATCTACTTGGATCATCTGAAATACTATTACTGTGAAGTAAGTTCAATCTTTTATTTTTAATATCAGAAATTCCTCCATAAAGATCATAAATTTTCCTTGTCGAGACCTCGAAGGCTATTGAATTTATAGTGAAATCTCTCCTCTTAAGATCCTCCTCAATAGTACTTTTATTTACTGTGGGATTTAAGCCTGGAGCAGAATAAATTTCTTTTCTTGCTGAAGCAATATCAATTTTATAGTCATTTATATTTATTTCTACAGTGTTGTATAAATTAAATTCCTTGATTAAGCATAAATCTACATTTACAATATTTTTTTTTATAAATTTTGCAAGAGAAATAGAGGATCCTTCAATAACAAGATCAATATCCACAGGTTTAGAAAACGATTTTTTGTGAAATTTACTAATTAATAAATCTCTTAAATAACCGCCAACAAAAGCCACTTTAGTATTGTTATTAGATTCTATGTATTTAGCAATTAGGTTATATAGATTAAATGGAGTTTTGATTAATTCCCCTTGGATGTAATCAGAGATATCGTTCATGAGTTTTAACTTACATAACGAATTGGCGCTAATCTGGGATCTAGAATTTTACTTCCTTTATTACCAAATTTTACGGCTAAAGATATTTTTTCCCCAGTCCCAAAAATATGTATGATTTCACCTTTCCCAAACTTTGAGTGAATTAGCTTATCTCCAACTATCCAGCTTTTCCCTTTACTGGGACCTGAATATAATTTCCTTACTGCATTTATTGGTTTGTTAACAAATTCATTTGGATTGTTTCGATCGACTCTAGTTAAACGATCAAGATGCCAATCTCTTCTAATTGAAGCACCACCAGTTTGTGGTAACTCTCCATCCATTAAATCTTCAGGTATTTCAGAAAGAAATATTGAAGGAATTGTTGCTTCGCGCATTCCACCCCATAATCTTCTTTCTCTGGCATGACTTAAGAAAACTCTTTCTTGAGCTCTAGTAATACCTACATAGCATAATCTTCTTTCCTCTTCAAGAAGTGAGGGAGTATCTATTGATCTATGGCTGGGGAAGAGACCTTGTTCTAGTCCAGTGATAAAAACATTTTGAAATTCTAAACCTTTACTATTATGCAGAGTCATGAGAGTTACAGAGTTGGGATTATTTTTCTTCGTATCATTATCAGTTGTTAAGGCTGCTGTAGAAAGAAATCCCTCTACATCTCCACTTTCTGTTTCTTCTTCATATTGAGTAGCTGCATTAATTAGTTCTTGTAGGTTATTTCTTCTATCTTCAGATTCCTCAGTCCCACTAGAGAGCAAGTCACTTAAATAACCACTTTTTTCTAAGATTAGTTGTAATAGTTGAGCAGGTCCTGAATTTTCAAGATAACAAAGTAAATCATTCATGACTTGAGTAAATTTATTAATTCCTTTTGATGATCGGCCTATTGTTTCTTCAAGACTTTGCTTATCATTAAGAACCTCCCATAATGGGATATTTAACCTATTAGATAGTTCATTAAGTTTTTGAATAGTAGTCTTACCAATCCCTCTCCGAGGAACATTTATGATTCTTAAAAGACTAACGTTATCTGAAGAATTAACTAGAACTTTTAAATATGCTATTGCATCTTTAATTTCTCTTCTATCATAAAAACGCAATCCTCCAAAAATTGTATAAGGAATGCGCCACCTTACAAGAGACTCTTCTAATACTCTTGACTGAGCTCTGGTTCGATACAAAATTGCAAAATTTTTCCAAATTGGATTTTGATTATGGTTATTGAGTGATTTTATTTTATTGGTAATTGCTTCTGCCTCGGAAATTTCATCATCACAACTGAGTAACGTTAAAAGTTCCCCTTTTTCTTTAGTAGCCTTTAAAACTTTGTCAATTCTTTCAGAGTTATTTTCAATTAGTGAATTTGCAGCATCAAGGATATTAGAAGATGACCTATAATTTTCTTCTAATTTAATTAAAGATGATTTTGTATCGTCGTTGATTGAAGTTTTAAAATCTTCTTGAAAGCCAATTAAAATTCTGAAATCAGCTGCTCTGAAACTATAAATACTCTGATCAGCATCCCCAACTACAAAAATTGACCGATCTTCCCAACTAAAGAATTTTTTTGGTTCAGTATTTCCAGCAGTAATTAATTTTATAAGTTCATATTGTGTCCTGTTTGTATCTTGATATTCGTCAACCAAAATATGTTTAAATCTTTTGTGCCAGTAATCTCTGACTATTTCATTTTGCCTCAATAAGAAAACGGGCAAAAGTAGAAGATCATCAAAGTCTAAAGAATTATTTTTTGAAAGCGAAATTCTATATCTCTTATAGGCTTCTGCAACTGTTTTATCAAAATTATTTTCTGCTTTTTCTAAAAGATCATTCGAAGTTAGGCATTGATTTTTAGCGGTACTTATTAGTCTTTTAATCTTTTTAGGATCATATCTTTTTGGGTCAAGATTCATATCTTGACTGATAATTTCTTTGACTAATGTTTGGGAATCTGTTTCATCGTAAATTGAAAATTGCCTTGTCCATTTAAGGCCTTCTGGATCAGTATATTTTTCAATATCGTATCTCAGAAGTCTTGAAAATAAAGAATGGAAAGTACCGATCCAAAGGTTCTGAAGCCTCTCTTGGTGAACGTTTGTTCTTAATTGATTTTGATCAATTTCTTTGAGAGTTGTCCAAGGTTGACCAAATTGATTAAAAGCTAATTCTTGGGCTAGAAGAACCTCTAATCTTGCTTTCATTTCTTTGGCAGCTTTGTTAGTGAAAGTGACTGCGAGAATGTTATAGGGATCTATAGAGTTACCCTCAATAAGGTTTGCAATTCTGTGAGTAAGAGCCTTAGTTTTTCCGCTACCTGCACCAGCTACAACTAATAGTGGTCCATAAACATGTTTTACTGCTTGAAGTTGTTGATTGTTTAGGGACTTAAAAAGGAAATTGTTGGTTTGAGGCACTTTTGGAAGGGTTTTTCAAAAATCAGACTTTACTATGAGATTCAGATTCCGTTTCTAGATCTTCTAATGTTTTTTTTAGATTGATAAGTTCATTATTGTTATTAATTATTTCTTCAAATTTATTTTGAGGCATCCTTAATTTCATACTTCTGTCTAGAATTTCTTTTTCCAATCTTTTTTTATATGAGGAAATAAGTTTCTTTGATAATTTTAAATCCTTTTGATCCAAAACTTTATTAAAAATGTAGTTTTATATTAGCGGAAAAAAATTTTTTATTTGAATTATTTCAACTATCACTTTGGAATGAAGTTATTAATTAAGAAGCGTTGCGTTAAGTTTGAAATTGTATTGTTTTTACTAGCTTTGTATTATTCTTAAGTTCGATCTTCAATTTTTTACCACAGGAATGTCAGTTTCAAAGAATAATCCACTAATGTCAGCCGATAAGAAATTAAATGATTTAAGCAATATAAAAGAATTTATTAATACTGCAAACTCAAGATTAGATGCAATAACCTCAATAACCAATAATTCACATGCAATCGCAGCAGACGCTGTAACTGCAATGATTTGCGAAACTCAAGATTCACTTAATTCAAAAATATCTTTAAATACAACTAACAAGATGTCCGTTTGTTTAAGAGATGGAGAAATAATTCTAAGGATTGTTGCTTATCTTTTAATTTCTAATGACGAATCAGTTTTAGAAAAAAGTTGTTTGAAGGATCTTAAAAATACTTATCTTGCTCTTGGTGTACCTTTAAGAAATGCAAGAAGGGTTTTTGAATTAATGCGAGATGCAACTATCTATGATTTGAATTCAACAGTTAATAATATGCGTGGAAATAAAGGCTTTCTTCCAAAATTAATATCTGAAACAGAGTTTCAATTTGAAAGGATAATTAATCTTTTAAACTAGCTAAATTCCTTATCTCTGAAGTATGGGACGTCTGTATAACTGAGTTATTCTCCAGATTTCTAATAATAGAAAATCTGGATCTTACATGAGTGGATAAAAAGGAAATTCTTTCTTCGGAAACTGTTGATTTGTAAATAGTTTTTATGTGTAAATTATTTTGTTCATCAACAAAATAATTAGATGATGCAATGAAGGATTCTGAATAACCTTTATTTCTTAAAACAATTCCTGAATTTTCATTTTTGGGTAAAAAAATCAGAATGGTTTCATCTCCCTCAAGGATATCCTCATTGTCCCAATCACTGCTAGCTTGCCAGTTTATAGAAATTGCTATGCTCTCTAGGTTTAAACTAAATTTATAATTTTTATATATTTCAACGACTTTTTTATTTTTTTTGTTGATATGTTTTATATATATTTTACTAGTTGAGTTTTCAAATTCCTGAAAAGCTAAAGTATGGGTACTTCTAATAGATTTCCACTCTCCTATACTTTTATCAATGAATTGATTAATTATTGTTAGATTCTTCGTCAAGTTTATCTTCTACGGAATGATTTTCTGCTTTTTGTATCATTCTTACCATTGATTCCACCATTAATCTCTTTGCAGAAGTTACTTTTAATCCAGAAGGAGTAGTTGATATTTGTTCTCCAGGGCGATCATATGAAGTTGGTCTAAATGGAGTCATCTAATAACTTTAAAAATTAATCGATTCCTATTCTTGCATGAATCATTATTTATATAGTTATTGTTTGCGAAAATGTCATATCTTTCTTCTTTGATCACAGAATTATCAACTGTTTTGTTATTTAGGCATTTTATTTTTTGCCAATCCTGAAAAAGTCGCTAAAGCAAACATTCCCAATAGAGCAATCCCTAGAAATAAGCCTGCTCCCTGACTAACTCCAGCTCCTACTGCAACAAGTATAGAGTCACTGATTAGAAGACTTATTAATAATGCAGGAGTAAATATTTTCCAGCGAGTTCCTCCAATACCAATCGCGTAGCTTAGAAAATCAAAAAGGCCAGTCATTAGTAGACCTGTCATAAGAAAGAAATTTTCTTCTAGCTGGTTTTGATTAAAACTTTCAATCTTATTCATTGCTTTCGGGCCTACTAAATTACGTACAGGAACCCGGCCATAATTTCTTGCGATAAAGAAAGCAGCTTGGCAAAAAACGATATCAGAAAAGATTATTGTCATGTAACCTTTTTGAAATCCTAGTAATGAGCCAGCTAGCAGAGAATAAGCTGAACTTGGAAGGGCAGGTAAAATAATACTTACTCCTCTAAGTATGAATATTCCAAAAGGAGCCCAAATCCCCATATTTTGTATTTTGTTTCTTAGAGGTTCAATCCCATAATTTTGGATTAAATAAATCAATACAACAAATATTGCTATAAAAAAAACTACTGAGAGAAATTTTTGTAATTTATTCATTATTGTTCTAATTAACTTATTGGAAGTAAGTTTTTAATTTAATATTCGATTGTATCTATAATAGAAATACTAATCAATAAAAATTTTTACAAATTTTTATCCTTTATTTCCTCTAGATAAAAAATTTTTGTACTGCAGAAGTATTTATGGTTGATTCTAAGAATATAGTTAGTTCAATATTTATTAGAAATTGCATTGGTTTACTCCTTTCGATAATCGTTCCAATTTTTATTTTTATAAAACCAGCAAATGCTTTGCCTCATGAATGGGTTGGTGTCCCCAAAAGTGAATATGGAGAGCAGTTATGGGATAGGCAAAGTATAAAAAGGAATGAGGATGGTTCTGTAAGAGTATTGAGTAAATATATTCCCAAAACAAAAAGTGAAATTACGAAGGATATTCTCTATACAATGGATATAAATTGTTTTGAAAAATCATTTAGAGATGTTGATGTCTCAATAGATGAAGCAAATAGTAATTTCAATGATTTAGCGGATTGGCAAGATCCAAATGGAGATAAACTGATTTTGGGCGTTATTGGTCAAGTCTGCAGAGTCGAAAAATAAAAATTTTTAATTATAAAAAATACGAAAAAATCACGAGTTATCAATGACTTTAAAGTATAAAACCCTGTCTGTGACAGGGTTTTAAAGGTGCCAGGACCCAGATTTGAACTGGGGACACGGCGATTTTCAGTCGCCTGCTCTACCAACTGAGCTATCCCGGCTCTAACCTATATACTTTAAATTAAGATGTGTAGTTTGTGAAACCCTTTTCATCAAAAATTTTATATCTTTATTAAATATCCAGAAAATTATTATTTTGAATTAATAGCTAATAAGGCAGTACCAAAAGAAGTGCTTCTACTACATGAAACTATTGGTATATTTATAATTTTTTCTCTTATTTTTCTCCACTGAGGGTTTTTTGAACCTCCACCAATAGTAATAATTTTTTTTGGAAGTGAACCTGTTAGTTCGCCTAGTTTTTCCCATCCTTTCAATTCGATCTTGGCTAGTCCCTCGAACAATGCATGTAAATAAAGAGAATCACTTACTGGTCTAGGACCAAGTATCGGCTCTAAATTAGAATTATTAATAGGAAATCTCTCGCCTTTACTATTAAGAGGTAAAAGATTCAAAGAAGTGTTTTTCGATGGATTTATTTGTCGGCTGAGCTCTTTTATTTCTAAATCAGAGAAGAATTGGGACAAGATGCCACAGCCTGCGTTTGATGCCCCTCCACATATCCAATGACCGCTTACTCTATGGTTTGTAATCCCTTGTTTTTTTATTGGTTTATCAATAATTTTTTTAACTACAATAGTTGTTCCTAAAACTGTGAGACCATCTTCTTTATCTAAACCTGCAGCTATTACACTTGCATTAGAGTCAGTGGTGCCTGAGATTAATATTAATTTCTTATTCAAGTTAAATCTCTCTGCTAAATCAAAATTCACTTGTCCAATAATTTTCCCACTTTTTACTATTTGAGGTAAGCATTTTTGCCATGAAGTATTGAGATAACTTTTTGGCCATGATTCTTTTTCTAGATCCCAACCAAGTTTGATATTGTTACCTTCTTCTCCATAAGTCCAATCTTTTAAAAACCAACCAGTGATCCAATCAGATTGATGTCGCAAAAGTATATTTGTCCCATATTTATCTATCAGTTTTAATGCTTTAGCAAGACTACCGTATGGAGTTTGCAGATGATCTTCTCCAGAAGCTAAGGATTCAAGAAGGATCTTATGTTCAATACATGCTTGGTAGTAAGGTATTGCTTCCCCTATCGGCTTTCCTTGTAAATTGGATGGCATTAAAGTTCCTGAGGTGCCGGAGATAGCCAATTTATTGAGGTTAATTTTTATCTCAATGGGTAAACTAACTAAAAGATTTTCACAAGAATTTATCCAAGAAGTTGGATTTTTAAAGCTGAATAAATAAGGTACTGAATTTGAATATACTAATTTTTTTTGAAGATTAATTATTGATATTCTTGCACCACTGGTGCCAAAATCTAACCCTCCATAAAAGTTATCAGGCATAAAATAAATTTTTTTATAAAAATACTTTGGAAGCCTCCGCTAATTGGGCTGCTTTTTCTTCTACCTTTTCCCAAGGGAGCACAAGATCTCTTCTGCCAAAATGTCCATAGGATGCAGTCTTTCTAAAAAATTTGCCACCCATTTTTTTGGGTAGATTTCTTAGATCAAATTCTTTTATAATTGCTGCTGGTCTTAAATCAAAGTACTTATTAATTAGCTCAGTCAAATTAGCTTGTGAAATAACGCTAGTATTAAAAGTTTCAACAAGAATGGAAATCGGTTTGGCAACTCCAATTGCATAACTTAATTGTACTTCTGCCTTTTTTGCTAATTTGGCCTTAACTATGCTTTTAGCTACATAACGTGCTGCATAAGCAGCTGATCTATCAACTTTTGTAGGATCTTTACCAGAAAATGCCCCTCCTCCGTGTCTTGCGTAACCCCCATAAGTATCTACTATAATTTTTCTTCCAGTAAGTCCGGCATCACCTTGAGGCCCCCCTACGACAAATTTGCCCGTGGGATTTACTAGAAATCTTGTTGTATGAATGTTTGGTTTGATTTCTAAATCTTCAGTAGCAGGAATTACAACATGCGTCCATAAATCTTCTTTTATTCTTTGACGAATTTCTTCTTCATTTGTCATACCATCCACCTCAGGATTATGTTGAGTTGAAATTAAAATGGTATTAATCGATAGTGGGACTCCATTTTTATAATCAATACTTACTTGAGTTTTACCATCAGGGAGTAGATAATTAAGAACGTTTTCGTGCCTTACCTTAGAAAGTTGAATGGCTAATCTATGAGCCAAGCTAATCGGTAAGGGCATTAATTCAGGCGTCTCATCGCATGCATAGCCGAACATTATGCCTTGGTCGCCAGCACCTGTATTATCTTCCAAATCATCGTTAACATCATCTGCTTCGTTTACTCCTTGAGAAATATCTGGTGATTGCTCGTCAAGTGCTACTAAAACTGCACAACTATTTGCGTCAAAACCACCTGCTCTATGGCCCTCATATCCAATTTCTTTAATTACATTTCTAACAAGTTTTATATAATCCACTTTTGCTTTTGAAGTTATTTCTCCAGTAAGTAGACAAAGACCAGTGTTAACGACAGTTTCGCATGCAACTCTGCTTTCTGGATCTTCTGTCAATAAAGCGTCTAAAACAGCGTCACTAATTTGATCACAAATTTTGTCAGGATGACCTTCGGTTACGGATTCTGAAGTGAAAATGAAATCACTCATTTACAAATAATTTTGGAATTAGGAAATATCCTAAATTAGATTATCGTTACAAATCAATTATTGTTAATTAAAAATACGTGTATAAAAATAATTAGGCTTAAGTTCTGATATTCGTGCACAAAATAAATAAGTGAAGTTATATTGTTTCAGCTGAAGCTGTGAGGGTCTCTTCGTTCTCGTCAGTTTGTTCAAATAACATTTGTTTATATTTAGCAGCCATTTCTTCAGCTTTACTAAATACTTTTTGAGGATCAGTTAGCATATCACCTGGTTCAGGTTCAAGTGCTTTAGTAGATAAGGAAATTCGTCCTCTTTCTGAATCAAGGTCAATTATCATCACTTTCATTTGGTCACTCACATTTAAAACATTATGAGGAGTCTCAATATGTTCATGACTAATCTCAGAAATGTGCAATAAACCACTAACTCCACCAATATCAATAAACGCTCCATAAGGTTTAATACCTTTTACAGAACCAACAACAACTTCGCCTACCTCTAGTCGGTTCATTTTCTTCTCAACCAAAGCTCTTCTATGACTTAGTACTAATCTATTTCTCTCTTCATCAACTTCAAGAAATTTTAAAGGTAAATATTCACCTTCTAAGTCATCTTTTATTTTTCGAGCACTTATATGAGAGCCTGGGATAAAACCTCTCAAGCCCTCTACCCTAACAAGAGCCCCTCCTCTGTTTGTTGCAAAAACTTCAGAATAAATAGTCGCATCTTCTTTTTGAAGTTGTCTAACCCTTTCCCATGCTCTTTGATATTCAATTCTTCGAATGGAGAGGGCTAATTGGCCATCTTCATTTTCTTCGCTCATTATGAAAAATTCTCTACTTTCTGAAGGTTGTAAAACATCATTAAGTCCTTCAACTCTATTTATTGAAACCTCCTGAACAGGCATAAAAGCAGCTGTTTTTGCCCCTATATCTATCATGGCACCTTTTGGCTCTAGAGCAAAAACGGTACCTTTAACTAAATCGCCAGGCTTAAAGTTATAGTCATACTTACCTAAAAGTGATGCAAATTCTTCTTGTGTGAATCCTGCGTTGTCAAAATCAGTATTTGTTCTGCTAGAGGAAGAGTCTGCTGAAGGTATGTCGCTCTTCTCGAATGATAAATCTTCCTCATTTTTAGAGGTTGAATCATTATCTAACTCAGACGAATTTTTAATTTCTTGATCTTCAGAAAGTTCTTTAATGGTTTGGGAAGAATTTTCGTTCATTTGTTGTATCGCAGACTACCTAAGGTAGTTAGAAAGGGATGCTACTGGCCTGCAAACCAATAGCAATAAATATTTGTGATATGTATTCTACACTTTAAGATGCTGAATTTTATGAAATTGATGCTAATTGGTTTTTTGAACTTCCCTTTAAAGATTCAAGAGTTGAAATAAAATCTTTTACTCCATTAAATTTTCTGTAAACTGAGGCGTATCTTATATAGGCGACTTCGTTTTCTTTTCTAAGATTTTTAAGTATTAATTCTCCGATTTGTGAAGATTTAATATCTTTATTGGACTCTTGAACGATTTGTGATTCAATTCCATCTACGAAATTAATAATTGCTTCACTACTGAAGTTAGTTTTTTCGCATGCCCTTGATATGCCAGTAAATAATTTTTGTTTATCAAATAATTCTCTGCCACCATCTTTCTTTATAACTGAAACTGGCATTGTTTCGACTCTTTCATAAGTTGTAAATCTAAAGCTGCAATTTAAGCATTCTCTTCTTCTTCGAACACTTTTACCACTATCAGCAGATCTTGATTCCAAAACTCTGCTATCTGTGTTTTGACAGGTTGGACACTGCATGTGGTGAAATAATGCACTTCAACCCTAATAGTAGAGTAATATCCTAATTATGAAAAGTAAAAAAAAACCTCTTGTTAAAGAGGTCTTTTTCATAATTCATTTTCTATCGAATTTAGGTGGATCTCTAAAGGCGACAGCAAAGAATAAGGTTACAACTGCGAGAGTTAGAATAAGAACGTAAGCGAAAGCTTCCATAAGTTTAAGTAATAAAGTTTAGTTTAAACCCTTCCAGGGATTCTTCTTGTGGTTTCGTCTCCAAGCTTCTTGAATAAACCAAATTCAACTTGGTCACCAATCTCAGCATCAATACCAGCAAAGGAATTTCTGTAAAGAGTTCTTGAAGCGTGCCACCAGTGCCCAAATAAGAATAGCAATCCGAAACATAAATGTGCATATGTAAACCATGCTCTTGGAGAACTTCGGAAAACACCGTCAGATTTATATGTCTCTCTGTCAAACTTGAATGCTTCTCCAAGTTGAGCTTTTCTTGCTAATCTTTTCACTACTGCAGGATCTGTAAATGTTTGTCCATCTAGGTCTCCTCCATAAATAGTTGCAGTAATGCCAGTTTGCTCAAATGAGTACTTTGCTTCAGCTCTTCTAAATGGGATATCTGCCCTTACATTGCCTTCTTTATCTTCGAGAATGACAGGGAAGTTTTCAAAGAAATTAGGAATTCTTCTAACTTCTAATTCGTTACCTTCCTTATCTTGGAAAGCAATGTGACCTTGCCAACCAGTTGGTAAACCATCACCATTAACAAGAGCTCCAACTCTGAATAGTCCACCTTTAGCTGGACTATTACCTACATAATCATAGAAGGCTAATTTTTCGGGAATCGATGCATATGCCTCTGATTTAGTTGCTCCATCATCAATAGCAGCTTGTACTCTTCTGTTAATTTCAGTTTTGAAATAGCCAGAATCCCATTGATATCTAGTAGGACCAAAAAGCTCTATTGGGGTGGTTGCTGAACCGTACCACATTGTTCCTGAAACAACGAAAGAAACAAATAGTACAGCGGCTAAAGCACTAGCAAGAACTCCCTCGAGACTTCCAAGTTTTAATGCTCTGTAAAGTCTTTCTCCAGGCCTGTTGGTAATGTGAAAAATACCTCCAATAATACCCATAAGTCCTGCTGCAATATGATTAGCGACAATACCTCCTGGATTAAAAGGATTAAATCCTTCAACTCCCCAGGAAGGTGCTACAGGCTCTACATGACCACTTAAACCATAGGAATCAGAAACCCAAATCCCCACGTTTGCGCAATGAAAAGCTCCAAAACCAAAACATGTAAGTCCTGCTAAAAGAAGGTGAATTCCAAAAATTCTTGGTAAATCAAGAGCAGGCTCACCAGTTCTTGAATCTTCCCATAAATCAAGGTCCCAATATGTCCAGTGCCAAATAGATGCCAACATCAATAGGCCACTAAATACAATGTGTGCTGCGGCAACTCCTTCAAAACTCCAGAATCCAGGATCAACTCCAGTAGCACCCGTAATATCCCATCCATTCCAACTACTTGTGATACCTAGTCTTGCCATGAAAGGCATAACGTACATCCCCTGTCTCCACATCGGATTGAGAACAGCATCAGAAGGATCAAAAATGGCTAATTCATAAAGAGCCATTGAACCGGCCCAGCCGGCTAATAATGCAGTATGCATAAGATGCACAGCAAGTAGTCGACCTGGGTCATTAATAACTACTGTGTGAACTCGATACCAAGGCAATCCCATCGGTTAATTTCTAGTAACTATGCTGCATAAACAGCTAAACATCACGATAGTAAGGGTTTTTTAGTCTTTGAGGGATTTTTGTAAATAAATTTATTTTCTTGCAAAAATTGGGCAAATCCATTAGCAGAACATAGTTTACAAGAAATTTTTAGCTAAAAACTGTTAATATTTTGGTCACAATTCTCAAACTAAAACGCCAAAATAAGAAAAATAACTAAAAAAATGGCAACTATCAGATTTATCCGTGAGGACTTAGAGGTTCAATGCAATCCTGGGGAAAATTTAAGAGAACTCGTAATGAAAGAGAATTTACAGCTTTATGGACTAAAGGGTATTTTGGGAAATTGTGGAGGCGCTGGACAATGTAGTACTTGCTTTATTTCAGTTGAAGGTGGAAACAAAAATTCTTTAAGCCCCCTTACATCCGTTGAGGAAGAAAAACTTAAAAATAGACCAGAAAATTGGCGACTAGCATGTCAAACATTGATAAAATCATCTGCAGTAATCTTAACAAAACCACAATCCCCTCCCTCAAATTTGGAAGAACTAAAAAAAATGAGTGAAAATAAAAAATTACCACGCTAAATTGTTTAAGACTGTTAATCAGTTTATAAAATTTGTTTATTTTTCCACTTTATTTCTATTTATATGTCTATAGTCTTATTACCTAATTATTGATCTACCAACTAAATGGAAACAACTAACTTTGGATTCGTAGCTAGTCTTTTATTTGTAGGGGTGCCAACAATATTCCTCATTGGTTTATTTATTTCTACTCAAGATGGAGAAAAATCAAGTTTCTACTCTGACTCTAGTAAAGGTAGACTGGGTCCAAAACGCTAATGCTTTATTAAATGCTTTGCATTTCTGTAAAGGAATTTTTATTGTGGAAAAAAAAGCAACTTTCAAAAGGTGGTGATCAACAATCTTTTGAAGTTTTACTTGATTGTATAGGGGATATTGCGACTAGCGATTTAAACTTGAAAATTTTAAATCCTAAGGGAAACTTACATTTAAAAAAAAACTTAGAATTTTTAGAGTCTGTTTGGGAAGAACATTTAACAGGATCTTGCCCAATACAATACCTTTGCGGGATAACTTATTGGAGAGACTTAAAATTAAAAGTTACAAATAAGGTACTTATTCCCAGACCAGAGACAGAGCTAATAGTAGATATTGTCTTCAATTTATTTAAAAGGAAGTCAGAGAAATTATTTTTTGCTGAATTAGGAACTGGATCAGGAGCTATAAGTATTGCATTGGCGTTGGCTTATCCATTTAGCGAAGGAGTGGCAACTGATATAGATCAAGACGCATTAGAAATAGCTACTAAAAATTATATAAATTCTTCCAAAAAATCAAATTTGAAATTTTATTGTGGAAATTGGTGGTCACCTCTTGAAAATTTTAAAGGAAAATTAGATCTTGCTATTTCAAACCCCCCATATATTCCTAAAGATACTTATGAAAAATTACCCAAAGAAGTTAAAAATTTTGAACCTAAAGTTGCTTTATTAGGTGGCGAAGATGGTTTAAAACACATTAGGGAAATAATACAAAAAGCACCAAAATTTTTAAAAGAGAAGGGCTGGCTAATTTTAGAGAATCATTTTGATCAAGGCGAAAAAGTAGAACAACTTTTTATTAAAAATAAATTTACATCAATAGAAATTGTGAAAGATCTTTCAGGTATTGGTAGGTTTACCATTGGAAGATATAAATAAATTATTACAAGTTCATAATCTAAATGAATTTAGTAGACTGCAAATCCGCTTTGAAGACTCTTAAAAGTGGTTTACCTATAATCTTCCCAACTGACACATTACCTGCGATTGGATGCTTGCCAAAATTTTCAAATATTATTTATGAATTTAAAAAAAGGGATAGAGATAAACCCTTAATTCTTATGGGGTCAGAACATAATCAATTAATTGATTATGTTCACGAATCAGCTAAAAAAGATTACGAAAATATAGCTTCAAAATATTGGCCTGGAGCTCTGACAATGATTATTCCTGCTTCAGAAAAGCAGACTACAATCCTCACAAGCAATGATCTTACCCTTGGGTTGAGGATTCCAAATTCATATATGGCTCAGTCTCTCATGAGAGAAACAGGCCCATTGTTAACTTCAAGTGCAAATATTTCAGGTCATAAAGGATCTATTACAGTTGAAGGCATTGCTTTAGACTTCCCTTCTGTAAAAATTTTGGGTCCTATACCTTGGGGAAAAAGAAGTGGAAAAGCAAGTACTATTATAATTTGGAAGAAAAGTGGAGATTGGAGACTGATTAGAGAAGGAGAAGTATTAGTAAGGGAATTGTATTAATGTTTTTATTATTATTTTTTGTTTTATTGATTCAATTTTTTACTTATTGGATATTTCAACCCCTTGCATCTTTTTTAGAGTATGTTGTCGAAATAAGATTGATTCCTATTATTGCTCTGATAGGTTTAGTTTTTTTATTTTCAGCGAATAATATAGAACAGAATTAAATAAATCAAAATGCCGGCTAACAGATTTGAACTGATGACCTTCGCTTTACAAAAGCGCTGCTCTACCGCTGAGCTAAGCCGGCAATCTCTTTATCTTACAATCAGGAAGGGTCAACTATAAGTATTTTTTTAGCTTTTTTTTAAATTTATTACTTTTTGATATCTTTATTAGCTTTATCAGTTTTTTTGAATTTTATTTCTCCTGAAATAGTTCTTTTGATTGGTAAATTGGCGACTAATGCAGTCATTCTATCCTCAGTCTCTAAACTTACTGCCACTTCATCAAAATCAATTTCAACATATTTAGCAACAACATCAAGAATCTCTTTCCTCATTTTATCTAAAAGGTCAGTTGTTAAAGAACTCATATCAACTCTGTCATGAGCCAGTACAAGTTGTAATCTTTCTCTTGCTGTATTAGCACTAGACGGTTCTCTGCCTAGTAATTTATTTATAAGATCTCTGAGGGTCATCATTTTAAAAAACCTTTGTTTGCATTAATCTCATGAATTTATCTTTAAGACTTTTGCCTTCTTTTTTGGGATCTATAATTGGTACATCTATATTTGTAAGTCTTTGAGAAACATTCAAATAACATTTTTTTGCAGGAGATCTACTATCTGAAAGTGTCAGTGGCTCTCCTCTATTTGTACTTATTATTACCTGTTCATCTTCTAAAACAATACCTAATAAAGGCAAAGAAAGGATACCTTGAACATCTTCGATAGATAACATTTCTTGACTAGCCATCATGTTAGGGCGAACTCTATTGATTACAAGTTGAATAGGCTCAATATCTGAAGTGTTAAGAATCCCTATTACTCTATCTGCATCCCTTACTGCAGATAATTCTGGGTTGGTAACAACAATAGCTTCTTTACAGGCAGCAAGGGCATTTTTAAAGCCATCTTCTACACCAGCAGGACAATCAACTAAGACAAAATCAAAGTTCTCACTAAGTAGCTCACTAATTTTTTTCATATCTTCGGGCTTCATCCAATCCAACATCCTTGGATCTCCAGCAGGTAGAAGAGCAAGGTTAGGCTCTTTTTTATGTCTAACCAATGCTTGGTCGAGACGACAGTTCTTGTCTAGAACATCTTGAGCCGTATAAATGATGCGATTTTCTAATCCCAGAAGAAGATCTAAATTTCTTAAGCCAAAATCAGCATCTAATACAGCAGTTGTTGATCCGCTATTAGCAAGTGCTATTCCAAGGTTTGCAGTCAAAGTTGTTTTACCAACCCCTCCCTTACCTGAACAGATTAATATTGTGCGAGTATTCTTCCCCACGGTTTTTAGGATTTTACAAATAATAAAGCCACTTGAAGAAAGTTAAATATTTTAAAGATTAAGTAATTCTTAAATTTATCTATTTTGAATTTATTTATTGCAAATTATTGATTAATTTTTATTTTCGATTATGTGTGGTTTGATAATTATTGTTTGTTTATCTATTACTGCAATTTCTGGATAGCAATTTTTGGGCTTTTCCTTTGGCCCAATTGCAATCACATCTGCAATTCTTAATTGTAAAGGGTTTAGATAAAGTGATGCAATAGAGGCATTTTTATTTCCACTTTTCCCCGCGAATGCGATCCCTAGTAATTTGCCCCAAACGTAAATATTTTTCTTAGCGGAAACTATTGCTCCTGGATTGACGTCTCCAATAATACATAGGTTTCCATTTGAAGATATTCTTTCACCCGATCGTACTGTTCCTTTGTGAAGAATATCGTCTTTCTTTTTTGATTTAAATAATAGTAACTGATTTTTAATCTCTTGCTCTTTTATGTAGGCTGAATCTATTTTTAAAGATTTTCCACTTATTATAATTTCTCTATTATTTGAGTAAATGCATAAGGAACAAATATTAATTTTGTCAAAATAATTTTTTAATTTTAATAATTGATGAGAACTTATTGACTCATTGACTGCGAAAATTTTTGCTTCTAAAGGTTCCTTGATGGATGAAAATCTTTTGAAAGTTTCATGGAGATTATCTAAATCTAACAGAGAAAAAATTTCTGAATATTTACTTTTACTGTTTTTTAAAACGATTTCCATTGAATTAAATCTAGGAATTGTTTTTTATTAATGAAATTTCATTTTTAATTTCATTTTTGATCAAATCTGGATAAATAATAAAAGAGCTTTCATCGGATCTCATTAAAGTTTTTATTAATGCGGAACTATTTTCTAATGCGCTTTGATAAGTGCCGTCCCATATTTTTAGAGCATTATTAGATTCAAAACCTTTGAAAGACCTTTCTTTAATCCCGCAAAATATTTCTGAATCATAACCATTCTTTTCACATAATTTTGTGGCAAATGCAAGGATTTTTAATCTATTAATCTTACTTAAAAAACTTATGTCTGAAGCCTTTAATAAATCCCTGTCAATAAACATTTTGCATAGTGTAGAAAGTGGTTCAAAAGATTCATCTCTCCATCTAATCAAATGATAATAAAAAGTTACATCATCATTTCTTATGAAATCATCAAAATCAACCTTTGATGGTGAAAAAATCCATTTATGTAGAGAATTATCTAACCAAATATTCTTTTCATAATTATGTTTTATTGTGTGTACTATTTTCCCCAGAATCCATGTTGATATTTCGTTTATCTTGTGATTGTAGATTGTTCTATACATCAAGTTTCTAAGTACCAGGAAATGCTCAATAGCGATCATACCTTTTGGTTTGATTCCGATATTTCCATCAGGTAAAAAGGTAAGAGCTGAAATTATTCTTTCTAAATCTACTAAGCCATAATTAGTCCCTGTGTTGTAACTATCGCGCAAGAGGTAATCAAGACGATCGCAATCTATCTCACTACTTATCAATGTTCTTAAGGGTTTTGAAGAATGTTTTTTTGATTGAAATAATTCACCAATTTTCCTGGGTAATTCGTTGTCATACTTTTTGAGGATTGAATTTATTGGAGAATAATTTGTCACTAAGTTTTCAGACCATTTTTCGTGATCATGCATGAATATTGTTTCACTGGTATGGCTTAAAGGCCCATGACCTAAATCATGTAGTAGAGCTGCTCCATAAAGAACAAATTTATTTTCACTAAAAGAAGATTTACTTTCAATTAATCTCTTATAAATTTTTCTAGCTATACAAAAAACACCAATTGAGTGAGTAAATCTACTCGATTCTGCACCATGAAACAGTAATGATGCCGCTCCAAGCTGTTTTATTCTTCTTAGTCTTTGAAAAGCGACTGTATCAATTAATTCCATAATCATTGATTCTTCTGGCTTTCCTGCGTCAAATACTATTTCTTTATGAATTGGGTCATGAAAAATTCTTTTAATACTCATATTTTTAAGATTTTTTATTTTCAATCTTTAGCCATTTAAAGATTTAATTTCTTCATTGTTTAATTCAATTGTTTGAACTGGAACTTCTTCTTTTTCTAGAAACGACCCTAAAAATAATTCCGCATTCCTCACCCATTTATCCTCAGTACTTCCAAAATCACTTGCATCCGGTAGATCAAGTAATTTATCAGGTGTTATACCTTGGCCTTGAATATTATTGCCATCTGGTGTTAAGTAACTAGCCACTGTTATAGCAATACCACTATCTTCTCCCAAACTTTTTAGGGATTGAATTAAACCTTTACCATAAGTTTGTTCTCCCATAAGAATTGACCTCTCATTATCTTGTAAAGAACCAGCAAGTATTTCACTGGCACTTGCAGTGCCTTTATTTACTAAAGTCACCATTGGTCCATCAAAAAATGTCTCTTTTTGAGAAATAATTGCATCTTTGACCCCATTTCTATCTTTTGTCTCCACTACGGGTTTCTCACTTAATAATGAGTCTGCAACTGCAATACCTGAGCTTACAAGTCCCCCTGAATTATTTCTAAGATCCAAGATTAAGCCCTCAACCTCTTTCTCCTTTAACTCTTGAAGAGCCTCTTCAACTTTTTTGGGTACGCTTTCGCTAAATTGAGTTATCCTTAAATATCCTATGGTGTGAAAATCGTCTCTTAATCTTTTTGTTCTAACTGGTCTGAGATCTACTGATCTCCTCTCTAAATCGACTTCCCTAATTTCTCCTGATTCCGTAGATAATTCAACTAAAACTTTTGTCCCTGATTCACCTCTTAACTTAGAGGCGGTACTTGCAAGCCCTAATTTTTCTGATGAGATTCCATCCACTGTCTCGATAATGTCCCCGCTTACTATTCCAGCTTCTTCAGCTGGCGACCCCCCAAGAGTAGAAATAACTTTAACTTTATTGTCATCATCTTCACCTAATTGAAGCCCAACACCATTAATTTCACTCCCAAAATTACTTGATTTCAGTAGCTCATAATCTTTGGGGCGTAAAACTCTCGTGTAGGGATCTTCTAAAGGTCTTAACATGTCTTCAATTGCGGAATAAGCCTCTTCACTTGTTTCAATTTGTTTCTGTAACGTTTTTTGTCTTATTCTTTTCCATTGGATTTCATCAAACTTTTCTGGATCATAAAAACCTTCGTTTACCAAGGTCCATGCGTCAAGTACTAATTGCCTGCTATCACTGAGAGCATCCACTCTTTCGATCAACAAAAGATTGATAGAAAAAACAATGATCATTGATGCAGTGATCAAAGTTTTGAATGTTAAAAGTTTGTTAAAAGATGAATTCATTGGGTTAAGTGTTAACACCAAGTATAAGAATTTTAAGTAAGCTCTTTATATCAAAGCTAATTTTTTTTTGGATGGCGAATTCTTCATCTGTTTATGACTGGTTTCAAGAAAGACTTGAAATCCAAGACATAACTGACGACGTAACTTCCAAGTACGTACCCCCTCACGTAAATATTTTTTATTGTTTAGGAGGCATAACTTTAGTATGCTTCCTAATTCAATTTGCAACAGGTTTTGCAATGACTTTTTACTATAAGCCAACAGTTACACAAGCTTATAGTTCAGTTAGTTATCTGATGACCGATGTAAGTTTTGGATGGTTAATAAGATCTGTGCATAGATGGAGTGCATCAATGATGGTATTGATGTTAATCCTTCATGTCTTTAGGGTTTATCTTACTGGAGGTTTTAAGAGGCCAAGAGAATTAACTTGGGTCACAGGTGTTGTAATGGCAGTTATAACTGTTGCTTTTGGAGTGACTGGATACTCCCTACCTTGGGATCAGGTGGGTTACTGGGCAGTTAAGATTGTTTCAGGTGTTCCTGCTGCAATACCAGTAATAGGTGATTTTATGGTTGAACTACTTAGAGGTGGAGAAAGTGTTGGTCAATCAACTTTAACCAGATTTTATAGTCTTCACACTTTTGTATTGCCGTGGTCATTAGCAGTCTTCATGTTGATGCACTTTTTAATGATTCGTAAACAGGGTATTTCAGGTCCTTTATAAACTCTTATACTTAAACCATCATTAGTTCTCCGTATGTCTACTTTAAAAAAACCAGATCTATCTGATCCAAAATTGAGAGCAAAGTTAGCTAAAGGTATGGGCCATAATTATTATGGTGAACCAGCTTGGCCAAACGATTTACTATATATCTTCCCGGTAGTCATCTTAGGAACTATTGCCTGTGTAGTTGGATTAGCAGTTCTTGATCCTGCAATGTTGGGAGACAAAGCTAATCCCTTCGCAACACCCCTTGAAATACTTCCTGAGTGGTACCTTTACCCAGTTTTTCAAATACTTAGAGTTGTTCCTAATAAACTTTTGGGTATTGCACTTCAAACATTAATCCCACTTGGATTAATGGTTTTACCCTTTATCGAAAACGTTAATAAATTTTCTAATCCATTTAGAAGACCAATAGCAATGTCTGTTTTCTTATTCGGAACTTTTCTAACAATATACCTAGGTATTGGGGCATGCTTGCCAATTGATAAATCACTGACCCTAGGACTATTTTAGACTCAAATTTTAAACATATCTAGATCGTTATACTCATTCCTTAAAAAATGATTCATTAATAAAAATCCAACAATTGTCCAAGTTTGATATGTTCTTGATTGTTGTCCAACCCAAGTACCTGTAGGACCATCAAAGTATTCTGCCCATTCTTGCTTAGGCAATTGATTAAGTTGACACCAATATGATTCCTCTATTAAAGATTTCATTTCTTCCATGAGGATTACATCTTCTGAACCATAATGTTCTTGATGTAATAGGACAGCTGTACCAAAAAACCAAAGTAAGCTTGGCCAATGACCACCGTTATGGTAACTCCAAGGCCAATTCTTTGGATCAGATCCAGTTTTATTTTGCCATTCCTCTACATCCATATGAGGATGACAAATTCTCATAGGCATTTGAGCCATCAAATGCTTTCTGTTATGTAAAACTAATCTAAATAAAGCTCTTTGTTCTTTAGGAGGCAGAATTCCGAACATACATGCTAAAGAATTACCTAAACTGTAAAATCGAAAGTCAGGCCTGCCTGTCCTAATATTTCCTATTAAGTAACCACCTCTATTCTCTAACCAATCTTGTAGCCATGAGGGAACAACTTGCGGTTGAACGTTAAATTCATTGAAATGTTGATCATCACCATACTGCTCAGTTGGCCTTCTTCTTAAAATTTGCATTGTTTGGCTGGTAACCCAATAATGCTTTAAAAGAAAACTTCCTAAATCCTTAACCCATTGATTTGTAAGAATAAGTCTTTGGTCTAAAAGTCTACTAACACGTTCTGCTCTACTTAATTCCATTAAGTTAATGCAACTTTTTAAACATCCATGAAGTAAAACTTCAACTTCTAGTGGCGCTCCCCATACATCCATAGGTCTATCAATCATAAATGCACAATCTGGAACAAAAAGTACAGGAGTACCCTCAAATGTTGGGTGTAGAACAAGATCTAGTAGAAGTTGAATACCTCTTTGAACGCTTTGACTTTTTCCAAATGCATAATCACCGCTTTTATTGACATAATACCAACATAAAATGGGCCACCATAAACTTGCATCAGCTGAAGTAATCCTCCCTATTGATCTCTGACCATAGTCTCCAATGAGCTGTCCATTTTCTTCAACGAAACTAGTAGGAAATACACCACGCGTTTGGTAATTAGAGCTTTGTAACTCAAGGCATACACTTAGGAACTTTTTGACAATTTCGTAACGTTTTTGGGTAATGAGGTAAATCATTACAGGAACATTGTCTCTTAAAAATATTTCTCCGTAATTTAATTTATTATTTTTTGTTGGGTGTTCTAATGCAGCAACGCTTCCCACTAATTCGCCTGATATTTCAACCAAAGTCTTTTCGAAGTGTTTTTTTGCATTTGTTACAATTTTCTCTTCATCAGAACTTGGCCTTACTCTTAAATTTTTTTGACTAAATCTTTCTGCCATTTCATTTATATCCCTTTATTTAAGCCTAGTTGTTTAATGAGACTTTGAACAAATAAAAAATTAATAAAAAATTTTTGTATAAAAGGTTGCAAAATTACAGTTGGATGGTTTAGTATTTTCTTCTGGGCAAAAATATATTTTTTGCATTATTCAAGAAATTACCTTAAATCTGATTTTTGGTTAATGAATGAATTTTTTGGAGATTTGATTTCGATCATTTTTTTCAGCCAGAAGAAGGGTTTTACCTTCTAAATGAGTTATCCACTTGTTGTTTAGCTCTGCACCTAGAAAATTTAAAAACTTAGGAACTGATGCTTTTATTGCGTCAAGAGTAATTTAAATTCTTTTTAGTTATTCGAGATGTATATGCAATAAAGGTGTGAGGTCCCGTCAAGAATATATAAAATGTCATCAATTGCTAACTTATGGCTTTGATGCAAACGGATCTGAGATCTTGGAAAGTCACTTTAGAAATATTTAATGTGCACTCAATGTAATCCTTAAAATTTAAGGAGGCTGAAACTTAATACAAAACTAAATTTTTTATTTTGATACAGCAATTCAAATTGAGTAGATTTATCTACAAAAGGATTTGAACACAACGGAGAGTTTGATCCTGGCTCAGGATGAACGCTGGCGGCGTGCTTAACACATGCAAGTCGAACGAACCTTCGGGTTAGTGGCGGACGGGTGAGTAACGCGTGAGAATCTGCCCTCAGGAGGGGGATAACGGTTGGAAACGACCGCTAATACCCCATATGCCTACTGGTGAAATGAATTTCGCCTGAGGATGAGCTCGCGTCTGATTAGCTAGTTGGTGAGGTAATGGCTCACCAAGGCTTCGATCAGTAGCTGGTCTGAGAGGATGATCAGCCACACTGGGACTGAGACACGGCCCAGACTCCTACGGGAGGCAGCAGTGGGGAATTTTCCGCAATGGGCGAAAGCCTGACGGAGCAACGCCGCGTGAGGGACGAAGGCCTCTGGGCTGTAAACCTCTTTTCTCAAGGAAGAAGATATGACGGTACTTGAGGAATAAGCCACGGCTAATTCCGTGCCAGCAGCCGCGGTAATACGGGAGTGGCAAGCGTTATCCGGAATTATTGGGCGTAAAGCGTCCGCAGGCGGCTTTTCAAGTCTGCTGTTAAAGCGTGGAGCTTAACTCCATCATGGCAGTGGAAACTGAAAGGCTTGAGTATGGTAGGGGCAGAGGGAATTCCCGGTGTAGCGGTGAAATGCGTAGATATCGGGAAGAACACCAGTGGCGAAGGCGCTCTGCTGGGCCATTACTGACGCTCATGGACGAAAGCCAGGGGAGCGAAAGGGATTAGATACCCCTGTAGTCCTGGCCGTAAACGATGAACACTAGGTGTCGGGGGAATCGACCCCTTCGGTGTCGTAGCTAACGCGTTAAGTGTTCCGCCTGGGGAGTACGCACGCAAGTGTGAAACTCAAAGGAATTGACGGGGGCCCGCACAAGCGGTGGAGTATGTGGTTTAATTCGATGCAACGCGAAGAACCTTACCAGGGTTTGACATCCTGCGAACCTCTTAGAAATTTGAGGGTGCCTTCGGGAATGCAGTGACAGGTGGTGCATGGCTGTCGTCAGCTCGTGTCGTGAGATGTTGGGTTAAGTCCCGCAACGAGCGCAACCCACGTTTTTAGTTGCCAGCATTTAGTTGGGCACTCTAGAAAGACCGCCGGTGATAAACCGGAGGAAGGTGTGGATGACGTCAAGTCATCATGCCCCTTACACCCTGGGCTACACACGTACTACAATGCTACGGACAAAGGGCAGCAAACTCGCGAGAGCTAGCAAATCCCATAAACCGTGGCTCAGTTCAGATCGTAGGCTGCAACTCGCCTACGTGAAGTAGGAATCGCTAGTAATCGCAGGTCAGCATACTGCGGTGAATACGTTCCCGGGCCTTGTACACACCGCCCGTCACACCATGGAAGTTGGCCATGCCCGAAGTCGTTACTCCAACCCTTGTGGAGGAGGACGCCGAAGGTGGGGCTAATGACTGGGGTGAAGTCGTAACAAGGTAGCCGTACCGGAAGGTGCGGCTGGATCACCTCCTAACAGGGAGACAACAAAATGTTGAATATTATTTTGTCACCTTAGGTCGATCGGTATCTCACGTTCTTAATTTATTAAGAATTTCATTTCCTAAGTTTTTCTAGGTCACACCCATTATTTTTCCTGGGCCATTAGCTCAGGTGGTTAGAGCGCACCCCTGATAAGGGTGAGGTCCCTGGTTCAAGTCCAGGATGGCCCATATCTCTATGTTGGGGGTATAGCTCAGTTGGTAGAGCGCCTGCTTTGCAAGCAGGATGTCAGCGGTTCGAGTCCGCTTACCTCCACTGATTACCACCTCTTCCATAATCTGTAGAAAGGAAATTTTTTGAGTTGTGATCAAATTCTGAACGAATCTAGCTTCCTAATGAAATCATTAAGACGCTGGACTCATTGAATTAATTTCATTGTTTTCAGAGAACCTTGACAACTGCATAGATTATTTTTAAAGACAATAAGCATCTTTAATGATGCAGATTTATTTTTTGTGCAAATGCATTAAATAACAATTCTATTAAGCTGATGCTTCAATTTTGAAGTTATTGGTCAAGCTACAAAGGGCTCACGGAGGATACCTAGGCACACAGAGGCGATGAAGGACGTGGTTACCTGCGATAAGTCTCGGGGAGTTGGAAGCACACTTTGATCCGGGAATTTCCGAATGGGGCAACCCCATGTACGGCCAACTGAATATATAGGTTGGTGCGAGCTAACCCAGCGAACTGAAACATCTTAGTAGCTGGAGGAAGAGAAAGTAAATAACGACTCCCTCAGTAGCGGCGAGCGAACGGGGAACAGCCCAAACCGATAGTCTAGACTATCGGGGTTGTGGGACAGCAATATGGATCAACAAGTCTAGAAGAAACGTTTGAATGGCGTGCCACAGAGGGTGAAAGCCCCGTAATCGAAAGATAAGTTGACCTAGCTGTATCCCGAGTAGCACGGAGCACGTGGAATTCCGTGTGAATCTGCGAGGACCACCTCGTAAGGCTAAGTACTACTGTGTGACCGATAGTGAAACAGTACCGCGAGGGAAAGGTGAAAAGAACCCCGGGAGGGGAGTGAAATAGAACATGAAACCGTGAGCTTACAAGCAATGGGAGCCCGACTAATCGGGTGACCGTGTGCCTGTTGAAGAATGAGCCGGCGACTTATAGGCACTGGCGGGTTAAACCGGAAATGGTGGAGCCACAGCGAAAGCGAGTCTTAATAGGGCGTTTGTCAGTGTTTATAGACCCGAACCCTGGTGATCTAACCATGGCCAGGATGAAGCTTGGGTGATACCAAGTGGAGGTCCGAACCGACTGAAGTTGAAAATTCAGCGGATGAGCTGTGGTTAGGGGTGAAATGCCAATCGAACCAGGAGCTAGCTGGTTCTCCCCGAAATACGTTGAGGCGTAGCGTCTAGTGCTCCAGCAGGGGGGTAAAGCAACCATTTCGGTGCGGGCTGCGAAAGCGGTACCAAATCGATATGAACTCTGAATACCCTGTGTGTAACTAGGCAGTCAGACTGTGGGGGATAAGCTCCATAGTCAAGAGGGAAACAGCCCAGACCGCCAGCTAAGGTCCCAAAATTAACGCTAAGTGATAAAGGAGGTGGGATTGCCCAGACAACCAGGAGGTTTGCCTAGAAGCAGCCATCCTCAAAGGAGTGCGTAATAGCTCACTGGTCGAGCGATCCTGCGCCGAAAATGAACGGGGCTAAGCGTTATACCGAAGCTGCGGATAAATTTATTTATGGTAGGGGAGCGTTCTATGTAGGGTGAAGCGTTAGCGTAAGCGGACGTGGACAGCATAGAAGTGAGAATGTCGGCTTGAGTAGCGAAAACATGGGTGAGAATCCCATGCCCCGAAACCCTAAGGGTTCCTCCGGCAGGCTCGTCCGCGGAGGGTTAGTCTGGACCTAAGGCGAGGCCGAAAGGCGTAGTCGATGGATAACAGGTCAATATTCCTGTACCAGTTGTGTTTTGAGAAGGAGGACGGAGAAGGCTAACCAGGCCAGATGTTGGTTACTGGTTCAAGCGTTCGAGGCTTTGAGAGATGGAGAAAACATCTTGAGCTAAGGCGTGAGTACGAGCTGCTACGGCAGCGAAGTTGGTGATGTCATGCTTCCAAGAAAAGCCCTATACTCGTTAAGACACAAATGCCAGTACCCGAAACCGACACAGGTGGGGTGGTAGAGAATACCGAGGGGCGCGAGATAACTCTCTCTAAGGAACTCGGCAAAATGGCCCCGTAACTTCGGGAGAAGGGGTGCCAGCGAGAGCTGGTCGCAGTGAAGAGGCGCAAGCGACTGTTTACCAAAAACACAGGTCTCCGCTAAGTCGCAAGACGATGTATGGGGGCTGACACCTGCCCAGTGCCGGAAGGTTAAGGAAGCTGGTTAGCTTTTAGTGAAGCTGGCGACTGAAGCCCCGGTGAACGGCGGCCGTAACTATAACGGTCCTAAGGTAGCGAAATTCCTTGTCGGGTAAGTTCCGACCCGCACGAAAGGTGTAACGATTTGCGCGCTGTCTCGGAGAGAGGCTCGGCGAAATAGAATTGTCTGTGAAGATGCGGACTACATACACCCGGACAGAAAGACCCTATGAAGCTTTACTGTAGTTTGATATTGTGCTCGGGCTCTGAATGCGCAGAATAGGTGGGAGACGTTGAAATTGTACTTGTGGGTA
The DNA here is from genome assembly GCA_902594875.1 of uncultured Prochlorococcus sp. GTDB lineage: Bacteria > Cyanobacteriota > Cyanobacteriia > PCC-6307 > Cyanobiaceae > Prochlorococcus_A. The sequence continues at coordinate 15,459 of CACJNU010000007.1, read as the reverse complement.
CTATTGAGTCATCGGTGAGATACCACTCTTTTAGAGCTAGGGTTCTAACGCTTACCCGTTATCCGGGAAGCGGACAGTATCTGATGGGCAGTTTGACTGGGGCGGTCGCCTCCTAAAAGGTAACGGAGGCGCACAAAGGTTCCCTCAGGCTGGTTGGAAATCAGTCGTTGAGTGCAAAAGCAGAAGGGAGCTTGACTGTGAGACCTACAAGTCGAACAGGGACGAAAGTCGGTTTTAGTGATCCGACGGTTCTGCGTGGAAGGGCCGTCGCTCAACGGATAAAAGTTACTCTAGGGATAACAGGCTGATCTCCCCCAAGAGTTCACATCGACGGGGAGGTTTGGCACCTCGATGTCGGCTCATCGCAACCTGGGGCTGAAGTCGGTCCCAAGGGTTGGGCTGTTCGCCCATTAAAGCGGTACGCGAGCTGGGTTCAGAACGTCGTGAGACAGTTCGGTCCATATCCGGTGTATGCGCAGGAATATTGAGAGGATTTCTCCCTAGTACGAGAGGACCGGGAGGAACGCACCTCTGGTGTGCCAGTTATCGTGCCAACGGTAAACGCTGGGTAGCCATGTGCGGAGTGGATAACCGCTGAAAGCATCTAAGTGGGAAGCCCACCTCAAGATGAGTATTGCCATGGCTTAAGCCAGTAAGGTCACGGGAAGAACACCCGTTGATAGGCTCTACGTGGAAGCTTGGTAACAAGTGCAGCGGAGGAGTACTAATAGACCGAGGGCTTGACCAAATAAACTTAATTTATTGTTTTTAATTTATATAATTTTCTATGCAGTTCTCAAGGTTCATACTATCCTGGTGTTCATGGCGATGTGGAACCACTCCGATCCATCTCGAACTCGGTTGTGAAACGCATCAGCGGCGAAAATATTTAGGGGGTAGCCCCTTGAGAAAATAGCTCAATGCCAGGTAAAAATATTTAAAAGGGTTTACTCTACTTGAGTAACCCTTTTTTTATTTTTGGCATCTAGGACACCAATGGGTACTTCTTCCCGTAATTTTTTGCCTTTCGATTAAATTTCCACATTTACGACATTCTTTTCCAGTTCTTCTATAGACATTTGTCTGTAAACCAAAATTCCCATTCTCTCCTTCCAAGTCCCTAAAATCACTAAATGTAGTACCCCCAGAACCTATACTTTTTTTCAATACAGTTACGATTGATTCTTTGAGCTTAATTAACTCATTCTTTTTTATAGTTCGAGCTTCCCTAAAAGGGGAGATGCCAGCAGAGTATAAACTCTCATCAGCATAAATATTACCTATACCTGCCACTATTGTTTGATCTAATAAAATAGCTTTTATAGATTTCTTTTTTTTTGAAATAACTTTCTTAAGGTAATTTGCATCAAAGTCTTTAGAAAATGGCTCTGGTCCTAATGAACCTAGTCCTTTAATTATTTTGTTAAGCGAAAGGTCTTTATTAATCCACCACATTTGACCAAAACTTCTTACGTCAATGTACCTAAGCTCATTATTATTTTTATCGAAAAATCTTATTCTTGTATGTTTACAAGGATGGTTTGAATTTTCAATAAATTTAAAATATCCAGTCATTCTTAGATGCACTACAAGAAATCCTTTATTTTGTGAATTTTCTAGAGGAAATTGATCATTCTTATTTTGAACTTCTTTTAATTGAGCTATTAAATATTTTCCTCTTCTATCCCATTTATAAATAAGTGAGTTCCGAAGACCTTTGATGAATTCTTCTTTGTTTGTTGGGAATGCAACAGTTGAATCCCTACAGATTTCTACTTTTTTAATAATAAAGTTATTAAGTTTTTGCTCTAAACCTCTGCGAACTGTTTCTACTTCAGGTAATTCAGGCAATTATTTAGGCTTTCTCTAATTCACTTTCAGCGAAATTATTTGTATTTGCTCCACCATCAGTTCCGCTAATTCCGGCGTAATTTACTTTATCGAATCTGACTACACAGTTATATTTAATACCTGAGGTATCAACTGAAGCAACTTTACCTATTTCGTTGTACCAATATGATTCTGGTCTTTTTACTCTTACGAGATCTCCTCTTGAAATAGCCATTACTATTAATTTAACTTTTTGTAGAATAACTCATCATTAATATTCTTAGACAAATTATTCACACATATTAATTAAAAGTTTTGACAAAAATCATTTATTAAATTATTTTCGAATTCTTCTTTTGCAGGCTTACTTCCCATCCATTTCTTGCCAGGTATTCTTACATCTATTTCATTTTTATCGCAATTGATTGAAAGAAATAGTTTTTTATTATCTTGATTTAGTACTTTTAAAACTTTTCTACCTTTAATATCTTTATATGATTTACTTTGAATAATTATAGGACCATAAATTTTTTTATCTAATTCAATTAAGTCATTATTTTTTTTATTTTCAGTTGTTTCATAATTTTCTGAATTAATTATGTTCTTTTTTCTTATTATGAGCTTTTGACCAACTTTTATTGAATCAGGATTATTGAGATTATTAATCTCTATCAGATCAATTACTTTTAAATTATATTTGTTTGATATCTCAGTCAGATTTTCACCAGTTTGCACAATATGATAATTATTTATTAAATCTGATTGTTTTGTAAGATTTTCAGTAAATTCGGAGATAATAAGATTTTGGCCAACAAAGATATAATTTTCATCTTTTAAATTATTCAATTTAATAATTAAATCTTTATTTATTGAATAGAGTTTTGAAATATTTGATAATGTATCTCCACTTTTTACAATATGAATTTTTTTTATTTCAGTTTTTTCTGCAGTAATTGATTCTTTTTTAGCAATATTCTCAACTTTATTTTTTGTTGAAAATATCTTTTCCTCTGATTTTATCGATGAGTGATTAAAAAAATTAATAAATATGGCAATTACTAAAAATGCAAATTTCATGAACTCACTTTTTATTTTAAGATAATCTCTAATTTTAAGATCGCTAGGTTTTTGAAAAGAATTTTAGTAATTTACACCTGAAAAATAAACTTTAAAAATTTCTTCACTCTTTTGTAGGGGGGGTACCTTAGGTCTAAATCAAATAAAAAACTTTTGAAAGTAATAGATTTTTGATTTGAAAAATTTCGAAACCCTTCTTCTCCATGAAATTTACCAATACCACTTTGCCCAACGCCTCCAAACGGTAAATTTGGAATAAGAACTGGTAACATCACATCATTTATACAAATTGTTCCTGAGCTGGTCAATCTTGAAATATGATTATGGATTTTTTTATTGCCTCCAAATAAGTAGATTGCCAATGGTTTTGATGTTTGACTAATCTGCTTTAAAGCTGATTCCTTATCATTGATTTTAATCACTGGTAGTAGTGAACTGAATAGCTCTCTCTGCAAAATATCTGTTTCATTTAATTTAAATCTCAAAATTGTAGGAGATATTTTTAACTTTTTCTTATTAAATGTGCCTCCATATAGTATCCTTTTTTCCTTTTTATATCTTTTTAGAACTTCTAAAGTCGATGTAAATTGTTTTTTCTCTAATTTTGATAAGTTTTCAGAAATAATTGGATTATCTCCATAAAAACTTAATATGCATTTCTTTAATTTTTCTATAAAAATAGTCTCAATTTCTTGATCTACAAAAATATGATTCGGAGCCATGCAGGATTGACCAGAATTAAAAAATTTGCCCCAAACAATTCTTTTAGCAGCTACGTCTAAATTTGCATTTTTGAAAATAATTACAGGATTTGTTCCGCTTAACTCAAGAGTTAATGGAGTTAAGTTTTTTGAAGCCAGTTTCATTATATATTTTCCAGTTTCAGTACTTCCTGTAAAAAATATGTGGTCAAAATTTTGTTCAATTAATTTTATGGATTTTTTATAGTCTCCCTCTACTGTCATTAAGACATTTTTACTGAAATATTTGGAAGTAAGCTTTTTAATAAGTTTTGAAGTCGCAGGACATTTCTCTGACGGTTTTATAACTGCAGTATTTCCTGCTGAGAAAATATTTACCAATGGCTTTAAAACATAAAGTAATGGATAATTATAAGGACCAAGAATTAAGACACACCCAAGAGGTTCATAAATAACTTTTGAGGATGATGGAAATAGATAAAAAGGGGTATCAATCTTTTTTGGTCGCATCCAAGAATTGAGTTTCTTTTTTATGAGTGAAATTTCTTCTTTCACTAAAAGGATTTCTGAAAGCCCTTCAATTTCAGATTTACCTAGATCAACAAAAAGTGATTTTATGATCTCTTTTTTATTTTCATCCAAAAGTTTAGAAACTATATTGAGATGTTGGATCCGCCATTTTATATCTTCCGTTTTACCAGTGAGAACTGTATTTTTTAATTTATTAATGTCTTCTAAATGAAATTTATCAGAAATTTTCATTTTATTCGTATGAATAGTATTCAATATATCAGAGGATAAATCCTAAATAACTAAGGTTTTAGCTACTTAAATCAAAGTGAATGATTTATGAGAATAAATCAAATTTATTAATATTATCTATAAAAATTCAAATTTTTCTTGGTTAGTATATTTCTATGAGGGAAAAATTTTCAATTAGATTGATATCTATAAATGAAATCGCAGAAGTCACAAAATGGGCAAGTTTAGAAGGATTTTCTCCTGGAATGGATGACGTATCAATTTATAGAAATACAGATAAACAAGGGATATGGGTAGCTTGTCTCGACAATAATCCTATAGGTTCTATTGCGTGTATAAAATATAATTCCTCATATGGTTTTATTGGTTTATTTATCGTTAAAAAAGAATTTCGAAATAATGGATATGGAGTGAGATTATGGAAACATGCCCTCGAATATTTGAAAAATGTTGATTGTATTGGTCTTGAGGCTGCCCCAGATAGATTGAATGATTACGCGAAGTGGGGGTTTAAAAAATCTTCCATTACAAAAAGATGGAAATTAAATGGTTCTCAAGATTTGCCATTGAGAAATTTCTATAAAGATCAATTTCATTCTTTTAAAGTTGTCTCGGGTAATAAAATTTCCTCTGAAGCAGTCTTAATTTATGATGATCAAAGAGAACCTAGTCCCAGACCACATTTTCTAAATGACTGGTTGAAGAATTCTCATGGTAATGTCAGTGCAATTGTCGATAATAATGGAATGTGCCATGGATTTGGCAGGATAAGACCTTGTGTATTGGAGGATAATGAGCAAGGCTGGAGAATTGGCCCACTTTTAGCGGATACTCCACCACTTGCTGAATTATTAATAAGGGAGTTAGTTGGTGATTTAGATTCTCAAATCTTATTGGATTGCTCTAATCTGAACCCTTATGCAAATTATCTTTTATCAAGTTTGGGATTTGAGGAAATATCAAAAACTTACAGAATGTATAAAGGTATTCAACCTCCCTGCCCTATGAATCAAGTATATGGACTTGCCTGCTTGGAACTGGGATGATTTCCTTTAAAACGTTCATTTCCCCTTTTGTTTCTGTAATACTGAAAGAAGTTTGTTTGATTAAGATTAACTTCCAGAAGGTTTCAAAATTTTTTCTACAATATCGGCGTTGATTATAGTGATCTCTCCATTGTCAATATTTGCAACTTGAAACAAGGTCCATGAATTTGGATTTCTAGCTCCTCCAATACAGTCGATAACTTGACCGACCCAATAATTTTCGTTCTTTTCCTTAGCATCTTCGCAATTTTCTTTTTTAATTGCGACATAATCACCAGGCCTAACGAAAAGAAACTCAGGAGTTGCTGAGCTCACAATAAATAACTAATAGTATATACGTACTATAGTAAGTTATTAGTTTTGTTGCTGAACTTTGAATTATTTAGCAAACTAGGGTTAATTCAAAAGTAAAATGGAATCAACTGAAATTGCTATATTTTCAACATTACTGGGGTTAATTTTAGCTTTAACTGACGCTTATATAGAACGAAATATTCCTGGATAATAAATACTTTTAATTCATTTCTTAAATTAAATAAGATTTAAGCTGGTCTAATATGTCGGCACGGTTGGAAACTAGTTTTGTAAAAACTAAATATATCAACCCTCCCATTGCGAGCCTTCCGTTAATTTTCTCTAATTGCTTAAGTTTTCTCAACAAATTAATCTTGTGGTTAAACAAAATTTAAAGGGTATAGAAAATAAAAAAGTATTGATTACTTCAAAATAAAAAAAAATTATAGAAATATTATTTCAAACACGAATTAAATTTAAAGCCAAGCTTCTTTCATCTCAAGATAAAGCCTCTCGCTCTCAGCAGAGTTAATTTTGCTGTCTGAATAGGATTGCTGCTGCTGCTGCTGCTGCTGCTGAGTTGAGTTAGTATTAGGATTTTGGACTTCGCTCATCAAAGGGGACTGAATATTTGTGTTTATTCTCTCATATTTAGAGCTTTTTTTGTCAACTTAAATTCTTAAATTTTATTTAAATTTTCTACGCTTTTAATTTTCCTGTTTTGAGTGAATTTATTTCGCTACAGTAGTTTTGGTATATAGGAATTTGACTTCCCAATATACAACTCCTAGGAAGATAGCACTTGCAATAATAATTTCAGAAATGGCTAACATTTTATTTTTTAATACTAATTTAATTTTGGTATCAATTTACACAGAATGCAATAGGTACTAATTACATTTTAGATTTTAAAAAATCTTATTTAATAAAATAACGCGTCGAAATAATATAAAATTTTAAGTTAGATACATATTTTTCCGTGGGAAATTTCATAAATTCAACAACTCTTATACCTTTAATACCTTTAGTAACCTCTTTTTTTATTCTTATTTTATTGGCAAGTTTTAACAGAACACTTAACAGGTTAACAAAACCAGTTACTGCACTGGTTGCATTATCTTTATTAAGTTCTGCTTTTATAAGCTTATTTGACTATTTTAAGAAAATAGAAGAAGAATTAGTTTTATCTGAATTTCTCAAATTTTTTGAAGAAAAAAATTTAGTTATACATCTCAATTTAGTAAATGAAAAAATTATAATTTTTTTCTCATTAATAATGATATTAATTATTGGAATATCTTTTTATAAATTGCCTAGAAAAAAAGGTTACGTCTCATTAATGATCAGCCTAGGATTAATTTCTTCTTCGGTGATACTCTCAATATTGCTAATAGATTTCTCAGCACTAATCTAAACTGATGTAAGCATTGACAAAGCTTCGTTAAGTTCTTGGACATGATTTAATTCATCTTGAGCAATTTCTTTTATTTTTTGATCATTTGGATTATCTATTAAATATTTGGAATAAGTTTCAAATGCATGTTCTTCAATTTTTATGTTGACATCATAAGCATTAGCTGGAGAGAGGAAATAATAAAAAACCATGATCCAGTAATAGACAAGAACAAGGTGTCTCGCAAAAAATCTATCAATCCAGAACCTATCTCCTCCTCTTTTCTCCATTTCTTTAAGATGCTCAGTTTCGTTAATAGCTTGATAAAAATGTTCTTTCATTAAAATCATTGTTTTCTCATTTTTAATTCCTAGAGATTCTTTAAAATGAAGTACTGAAAGAAATGCAAAATAAGGTGATCTAGCTATAACTTCTAAAACCCAAAATCTTTGTAAAGATCTACCAGAGTATATGAAGTCTAAGAAGTTAACTGTGCTATTCAAAATCAAAGAATTTAATTTCTTCATAGATTTAGTTTTTCTTTAAGTATAATTACTCAGCCACTCGAGGACTATGAAGTATTGAACTAATTAACCAAAAATTAATATTTATAGTCTAAAAATTGTTACTTCCATTGAAATAATTTTTTTTCATGCATTAATTGGATAGATAAAAATTTTATATGACAACTACTGAAAAAATTGCAAATGCCAAAAAAAGGATTGATGAATTAGAAAGACTTATAAAATTTTGGAATGATTCAGACCATGATGAGGCAAAAATAGTAAATTTTTCAAAGAACATTGAAAATAAAGTTGCTTAGATTGTGAAGATTTAGGCTAATTAAGTTTATCTACTTAAAGTGATTTAATATCTTTGAGGTTTTGAATATTGTTTAATTTATAAATAGAGCAATTAAACCTATTTTCAAAAACTGTAGGGAAGAAATAATCTAAAAGAAAAATAAATATGAAAACCTTTTCAAAAAAATATTTAGTTCCGATTAAATTTATACCATGGTTTTTTTGGGTATTTATATCTTTTATGAGTTTATATTTGTGTAAGATAGCCTGGGTAAATTGAATAATTAATGGATCTAGCTTCTCCTTAGCCAACCAGGAGCACCGCCAAACCAATCCGATATATCATCTTCATTAGGGTTGAAATGATTTTCTTTATCTAGTCCATCTATCCCAAATGATTGTAAGAGGTTATCAATGCCCCCATCATTTTTCGTACCATTCCTTCTAAAACTGTTAGCTTTTTTCAGCCAAAGAGAAATTGTAGAGTTATGGTGTGCAAATTTCTCGACATATATTCTTTCTTCTAATGTAATTGATTTATCTTGAGCAATTCTTTTAATTATTCCTTGGATTTTTAGTCTTTTTGAATTACTAAGAAGCATTTTGCGATCAATTCATTATTCTTTTTATAGGAAGGATTACTAAATATATCTTGTCAATATTAATTTCAACAAATTAACTATTTTAAGAGGTTTTTAAGCAATAAAAGTCTTAAGACACTAAAAAAACGAATCAATAAGTTACTTATGATACTTTTATTCATTTATCAAACTTATAATTCCCGCAAATTAGATAAAAAAAATCAATCCGTTCTCAAAGACATTTTAAAATTTTAGAAAAGTCGACTCAGCTGTTGCATAATAGTAAATCTGTACTATTATTAGTACAGATGTATTGTTAAGACATGAAAGTGATTTCATCTTCTCCTTATGCCCCTTTTAATTCAAAAGAGTGGAATTCTCTAATAAGCAAAAATGTAAAGTTTGAAAATACTCCAATAAAGATTCAAAAAAAATTTTATAGAACTTTTACTCTAAAAAAGAATGAAAAAGATAAACTTTTGCAAGAGAAAAATGCATTGCACCAACAAATGCAACTCGTATTCGGATAGAAAAATATTAACTAACAATCTTTTTATTGAATATTATTTTACGAGATCCAATTTTTTGTTAGATTAGTAGAAATACAAGAAGGATTTAATTTGGCTGTTGATCGAGAACTTTTAAAAGAAGTTACCCAAGAACTTTGGAATACCGTGAAAAAACTAAGACCTGAAATAGATCGGCAAACTCGACTTCAATTAGTTTTAAAGGCCTTATTAACTATTGGAGATTTACCAGATCAAATGCAAGCTGCCATGGTAGTAGGTGTTTGCGCAGAAATGGATAAAAGTGATGTTGATAATGTTGAATCTAATTCACAAACTAAAGATTCAAGCGGAGTTGATACTTCTACAGGCAGAAAAGTAGTTAGAAGAAGTTCAGCAAAATAAACTTTAAACGATCATCCTTTAATTTTCTTTGATTCGTTTTTGTTAAGTCTATTGAATAGGTAATATGAAATTACAAGTAAGAGAGGAACGAATATTGAATGTAAAGTCATCATTAATTCTGTTTGGCCCATTCCTATAAGATTTGACTCGTTTGGAAGTTGTTCTGACCAAGTGCCAACTAAATGCCAGGCTTGAGGAATTGATAAGAAAAACATATAAGAGCTATAAGTTAAGTTTATGTTCAGATAAAGATTATCATTATTGAACGTTTTTGCTTTCTTTATTCTTATTTCTTAACTAAGTATTTGTAGAGTTATAAAAAATAACTTGATTCATAAATTTATTTTCTTAAGAAGAGTTTTAAACTCTTTTTTACCAATAATTTTTTCAGCTGCGTAAGCGCCACTTGCTGAAACAGCAGGAATTCCAATACCCGGAAATGTACTAGCGCCGCAAGTAAATAAATTTTTCACTGGAGTTTTACAGCCTGGGAAAAGACCTTTTGCTGCAGATAATGCAGGGCCGTAACTACCGCAATAGGTATTGGTGAATTTTTTATGAGTGATTGGGGTTCCTAGCATCTTTAAATCAATCCTTTCATCTATATCAGGGATGAATTTTCGCATTGCATTAAGGAATATTGAACATCTTACTTCTTTCAAATTTCTATATTTTAATTCCTTTGGATTTAGGTTTTCCCAAATTTCCCAAGGTTCATTTGCGGGAGTATATCCATGAAGAACATGTTTTCCTTCAGGGGCCATATTTTTATCTAAAACAGATGGGATTGAAAATACGACTATATTTCTTTCTGCGGTTATACCTTTTTCCCACTCATCAACATGTATTGCATGTATTGGCAAATTTTCAAGACCATCAGCATCAAAACCTAGATGTATATGAAGGAAAGAATCACATTTATTAGGGTTCAAAACTTTTGTATTCCATTTTTTTGAAATTTCATTTGGAATTAACTTTTTTAAATTCCAAACATCAGTATTCGTGACAACAGATTCACAACTATAACTAGAACCATTATTCAGAGTTATACCTGTGGCTAAATTTTTATTGAAGTTAATTGTCTTTACTCTCGAAGAAAGAATTAATTCTCCTCCATTTTTTTTAAATCCATTAATTAAAGCTTTTACGATAGATTCACTACCTCCTTTGGGGTATTCAAGGTATGAATTTGGTTCAAACCATTCGTTAAATAAAGTAGCCATTGCAGCTGTATTTGTATCATGCATTGACATGCCACTTATCAAAAAGCTCAATAAATCAACCCAATTCCTGAGAAAAGGATCCTCTAGATGATTATTTACTAAATTCCCAAAGCCTTTATTAATTTTTGGTATTTGATTGATATTAGGTAAAAATTTTGAGGTTAAATTTATTAAATCTAAGAAATTTATTGATTCGGGAGAAAATGAGAGTAAAGGTATTTCATTTATTATTTGGCTAAGAGGTTTTATTCCGGAAATAAATGATTCCCATTCTTTAACAGATTTCTCACCTCTTAAAGTTTTAATAGTATGTTTAAAAGGTTCTTCACCCACATCAAGATTAAAATTGCCTTCTGGGACAATTACTTGCCAACCTTTGTATTGAAATAGTTCAACTTCTTCATCAAGTAATTTAAGAATTTGCCCCAGGGGATTAGTTGTCGGCCATTTACCTATTCCACTCCACAATGAAGGACCTGATTCGAAAGTGTAACCATTTCTTCTAAAACTGTGGGCAACACCTCCTGGTTGGCTATGAGCTTCACATATAAGTACTTTTTTGCCTGATAAAGCGAGAATCGAACCGCAACATAATCCACCTATTCCACTACCAACTATTACAACATCATACTTTTCCATTAAATATGTACTTTACTCTTCTCTCAAAACTAATTAGTTTTAAACAAATGTATTAGTTGAAGTTGTAATACTTAGTACAACAGCTAGGAAAAATATGTAAGGGACTGCTTTTAAAGGGATGTATCCTTGGCTTTTAGAAATAAAATCCATTGAATTAGTTACTTTATGTAAATATATTAACGAGATATTGTTCCTTATGTGTGCCATAAAATTATTTTTTTGGAAATATTTTGAAATAAAGAAATCTTTTTGGAGATATTTTTAACTAAGAAGATTTTTTATAGAGTTATCTTAGTATTTGATTCTTAGATTAAAATCTATTATGAAACAATTTCCTGATATTAATGAGATAAAACTTTTAGAAAAAGATTCTCAAAAAAACGGTAGTGGAATTTTATATGAGGAATTGTTAGGAATATGGAAGTTTAAGTATGTATGGGGAAAGGAGTCAGATGAAATCAAAAATATACCTAGTTCTATTCTCCAAGTATTGTCGGCAAGACTCGAATTAAAAAGTAAAAATAAAGAGGATCAAAAAAATTATGAAATAAAAAATTCAATTAATTTCGGATTATTAAATATTACTTTTATAGGCAGTGCAGAATTAAAAGGGCTTAGACCTCTATTGGCTTTTTATTTTGAAAAATTGAAAATTAGTATTAGTAGTTTTCCAGTATTTAATAAGGAATTAAAAAAACCAGAAGAAAAAAAAATGCCTTTTTTCTCTCTTGTAGGAATTAGCACTAAAGATAATTGGTTATGTGCTCGAGGAAGGGGTGGAGGGCTTGCAATATGGGTTAAGTCTTAATTTAGTGATATTCTCCTGGATGATCTACCTTTCTTACGGTAACTTTTTGTCCATTAAATCTTAATAGATCATCTCCGGAAAAGTCATAACCTAAGCGTTGCCCAAGTAGGGCTACATCATCCGCTGTAAAGGATGTTGTAACCTGCTTTTTTAAGTCTTCATCAGATTGCATCTTGATTAAAAATTTTCTTATTTCAGAAAAACTCATTACTAGAATTTGATTGATTGATGTAAAAGAAATTTATAAAATCTTTTTCTTAGTAAGAACAATATAAATAGATAATCACTATACTATTTTTATGACTTACTTATTCCTATATATAGTTGGCATAATTTTAATATGGTGGATATATCGTGTTGGTTGGCTTGAGGCGCTCAAAACAGTAGTTAAAGTTATAGTCCCCTCAGCGCTTATTATTTTATTTAACATAAAAGCAGGAAGATTACTTTTTAAAAGTCCTGTCGTCGGATTATTAAGCGCTTTGCCTACATCTATTTTTATTTTTAGAGGTTCATTGCCTTTAGTTAGTTATATAAATAACTGGATCGAAAATAAAATAAATAAGTATGATGATTCGGAAGTTATAGATACTGATTCTGTGCCTTTAGAAGATTAATTTAATTTAATTCAATCAAAGCCAAGAAATAATTCTTTGTGTACAACAAGAACATCAAATAAAGTTGTTCTATGAATAGGACTTAATGGGATTTTGTCTATATTTAATGCTTCTGCACAAATTAAATGAGCATCCCATTTTGTATTGTGATCACTTATTTCAATTGACCAATCAATTACTTTTTTGAAATGATCTGGCATCTCCGAACCAATTTTTCTGCAAATTTGACATAGAACTGACAAAAGAGGAGGTTTTGATGGCCTTTTTAAATCTTTAATAAGACTAGGTTGTGTAAAAACACTTGTATAGCGGATGTAGTCTATCAATTCATATTCTTCTTTAGTAAGAGCTGCTTTATCTAATGCTCTTTCAAATTCGTCTATGGGGGTTATGGGCCTTTCCAAGATATTATTTTTTGCTGTTTTCTGAATCTATTTTTTCTTGATTAATTTCGTTGGTTTGATTGCTTTCTATAGATTTAGGAGATTCATCTTTATCTTCTTCGTTCATAACTTGGTCTATTTCATTTTGAAATTCATTAGATGCTTTTTTAAGACTTTTCAAAGTTTTACCAAGCTGTTTCCCTAATTCTGGAAGCTTTTTTGGACCAAAAATTAAAAGAGCTAAGATAAGTATTACAGTAACTTCAGGCAAACCTACACCAAAAATATTCATAACTGATAACTATTTAACTAATTAAGAAATCTACTATTAAATATAGTCAAATCATTTGAAAATTTCATTTTCGGAAGAGCTTTTTTTAATATTAAAAAATTTTGAAAAATATTATTGTTATTAATACTCCTTTAAAGAAAACTAACCAAAGTAATTGATAATCACTCAATTTGAATTTTTTTTGGTACCTCTTTATAAGAGTTTTATGTTTTTCTATTAATTTTCTCATTTTCAACGAGATTATTTATTACTAACACTTATTTTATCTTAATTTCACTTATTATTATTTTATAGAAATCCTAGATTCAATCCATAATAGATTATTCTATTAAATTTTAATCTTTTCTAAATTAATTTTTTTCTAAACTATTGAAACCATTTGCTAAATATCTACTATCAAAAAAAAATGAAGTACTTATTTGTTGTTTTTTACCTTTTTTTTCTAATTTATCCAGCTGAAGCCGTTACCACAAAAATGTTTAAAGTATTGGATACGTGTGCAAGATATCGACTAGGTGAGATTAATGCTAATGAGGCTATAGAAAAACTAAAATTAAAATTAACTAATCCTTCCACTATTCAGCCAAAGGATCTTGTAAAAAAATATTGCTCAGTATTTACTCCAAATGAAAAAATTGAATTTTAATCTTAGCAATACTTATTTAATTATTCTTTTTTGAATAATCTTTGGCTTTGTTTCGTATTTCTTTAATTTTTTAAAATTAGTTATTTTTAGGTTAAAAATAACTCCCAAAAAAAGAATGAGAAATAAAAAAATATAAATTATTAATTCCATATTATTGAATTAATAAATTCACCATAGTTTATTTCAATAATTTTTTAGTATCTTTTAAAACAAAAAAACTGACTTTAATTTCAGTTATTTACTTTAAGGCCACAAAAAAAACATATTAACCTCTAATATGGAACTTTATAAGAATCATTGTGCAGATTGGAGATAAAATTCCAGAATTTTCTTTACTGGATCAAAATGGAGTTAAAAGATCAAATAAGGGTTTAAAAACCCCCCTTGTTTTGTTTTTTTATCCAAAAGATGATACGCCGGGTTGCACTATAGAAGTTTGCGGATTTAGAGATAAATATGACTTATTTAAAGTATTAGGGGCACAAGTTTGGGGAGTAAGTAATGGAAGTACCTCAAGTCATTTGGCATTTGCTAATAAAAATAAATTACAATATCCACTACTTTGTGATACGAATGACTCTCTAAGGAAAACTTTTAAAGTTCCTAAAGTATTAGGTTTCATGGATGGTAGGGTAACTTACGTTATTGATCGTAAAGGAACAGTTAGGCATATTTTTAGAGATTTATTGAATGGTCCTGAACACATTAAAGAGGCTATTAGAGTACTTAAGGAAATTCAAAATCAATAAATTATTATTCAAAGAATTTTAGATTAATAAGTTTTGTTTTATTATAGTTTCAGCTTTTTTTAATATATGGAGAAAATGGGAATGCAGGCTGTTGATCTTGCTATTCAAAATGGAGTGGATCTTGACGGTACTCCAATCCCTCAAAAAATGCTAGATCTATACAATAGAATTATGGATGAGGAGAATAAAAGACAAAGGAGTGGTGTTAAAAAATCAATGAGAAATAGATGCGTCAAAACGGGTTCTAAGCATTTTGATAAAGAAACATTGAATCAATTATTAATAGACTCGGGATGGGAAGGTCTCAAAGAAAAGGAAATTTTATTTTTTTATAACTAAAAAAAATTTTAAATTATCTTAAAAATTATATATGGGAATTTTTACTTAAATTAAAAAACTTAGAACTAATAAAATATTTTTTAGATCTAATTTTTTGAATTATTTAAACCATCCTTTTTTGGTAGTGGATATTATTTTCTCTTTTTCAGCTTTTGATTTATTACTTGCTTTTTTGAAAGCCAAGTTGGCTTCTATAACTGTAACTATTGATATGAAAAAAAGACCAGAAATTCCAATTATTTGTTCGTTTTGAGAAGGCTCTGAATCACCTTGTAAAAAAATACCTAAAGCAAACCAAGCAGTACTAGCAGTGAGGGTAAAAAAATAGGGTTTCCATCTTCTTTGATATATGTAACCCGATCCTA
>CACJNU010000006.1 GCA_902594875.1 uncultured Prochlorococcus sp. | reverse complement strand
TTCAAAAATAGAACTTATATCTGGTTTCAAACAACCTGGTAAAGAAACCTTCATAGTTAAGTTCCAAGGAATAAATACAAGAAATCGCTCAGAAAAACTGAAAAATTTTAAAATTCTTGTTAAAGCTGACACACTACCCAAATTAAAAAAGGAAGAATTCCACCTGTTAGAACTTGTAAATCTAGATGTCAAGACTTTAGAAAATAATGAATTAAAAAAAATTGGGAAAGTTATCAATTTAGAAAATGAGAAAAATAATCTACTTGTTGTTGAACTATTCAAAAATCAAAAAAAAGTTCTTATACCATTTGTTAAAGAAATAGTCCCATTAGTAGATATAAAAAATAATTTTCTAATCATTAATCCTCCAAATGGACTTTTAGAGCTATAAATTTAAAATTAAAATTTATAATAAACTAATTATTCAACAGTTACACTTTTAGCTAAATTTCTTGGTTGATCCACGTCAAGTCCCCTATGTGCTGCAATATGGTAACTCAATAATTGTAAAGGCAGTATATTAAGCAGAGGTGAAATCCATTCATTAGAGGAAGGAACTTTCATCAAATAGTCAAAGATTTCGGTTCCATTACATTCAGGAGCAATACCAATCAAATATGCATCTCTAGCTTTTGCTTCTTGAGCATTACTGATAACTTTATCGAAAACCTCACCAGGTGATGCAATAGAAATTACAGGTACTTTTTTATCTAATAAAGCTATTGGACCATGCTTCATTTCACCAGCAGGATATCCAGCTGCATGAATGTAACTAATTTCTTTAAGTTTTAAAGCGCCTTCAAGGGCAATAGGATAATTTATCCCTCTTCCTAAAAAAATAACATCCTTAATATTAAAAAAGTCATGTGCTAGTTTTTCTGAAGATTTATTATGTTTCTCCAAGATATCTTCCAGTAATGGCGGAAGTTTTATAAGTTCGTTTATTAATTTACCTATTTCATCAGGACTTTGATTGCCTTTAATTTCAGCAAATTTTATGGCTAATCCATAAAAGGAAAGTAATTGAGCAAAAAAAGTTTTTGTTGCTGCAACTCCAACTTCTATTCCTGCACAGATGTCAATTATGTTAGAGACCTGCCTTCCTATAGAACTCTCTTTTCTATTCGTTATTGCAATGAGATTGGGTTTAAATTTTTTATTTTCAATTGAAGAACGTCTTTTAATTTCCATATCGATAGCTGCAATTGTATCAGCAGTTTCTCCGGATTGAGTGACTCCAATAGTTAATGTATTTGGCAATAGTGGAGGTGGCGAATATCGAAATTCACTTGCATAAAAGACATTTGTGGGGATACCTGAAAATTGTTCTAATAAAAAGCTGCCCACCATTGCAGCATGTTTACTTGTACCACAAGCAATAATTTCAATTCTTTCTATTGATTCAAAATACTCCGTATCAAATGGATAGTTGATTTGATATTGACCATTATCTGAGTTCTTAATTAAATAATTTTCCAACCAGTTTTTTGCAGTCTGTGGCTGATCATATATCTCTTTCAACATATAGTGTTTGAAATTCATCTTGTCCATTATTTGCTCTGAGACTTTTAAAGAAACTGGATTTCTATATTGCCTCTCGTTGCTTGAGTCATATATTTCAATTCCAAGCGGAGTCAACAAAGCTATTTCTTCATCTTCCATAGGCAAAATAATATTTGTAAAATTTGCAATGGCTGGAGTATCACTAGCACAAATAAATTCTCCTTCACCCAAACCAATAATCAAGGGTGCTTGTCTTCTTGCAACTACCAAAGAGGTTGGAGCACCAGACCATAAAACTGCTAAAGCATAAGATCCTTCTAAATCCGATAATACATTTCTCACAGCTACTAATAATGTTGACCCATTATTCTCGAGGTTAAGTTTACTTAATGTATTTAACTCTCTTTGAATTAGATGGGGAATTACCTCGGTATCTGTATCAGAATTAAAATTAATACCCTCTTTCTCTAATTTATTTTTTAAATCTTGGAAATTTTCAATAATGCCATTTTGAACAACTGCTATATTTCCTGAACTATCGGTATGAGGATGTGCATTTTTAACCTCAGGCTTTCCATGAGTTGCCCATCTGGTATGTCCTATACCCACAGTTCCAGGAATATTATTATCGTTAAGATTTCCTATTAAATTCTTGAGTTTTCCTTCTGCTTTATTACAAGAAATGCAATTTGTTTCAGAATTTATTATTGCAATACCTGCAGAATCGTAACCTCTGTATTCAAGTTTTTCTAAACCATTTATTAATAATGGTAAAGCTTTTTTATACCCAGTTACAGCAACTATTCCACACATACGAATTTTTTTTTCAATTATATTGAAATAAAATGCGTATTTAACAAAACATGGACTCTCTTAAAACTGCACTATAAAAATTAATATGCTAGACCCATACTCCTAGAAGTCTCATCTCCTAAATAAACACGAATACTTAAGAAATCTGTGGGACATGCCGTTTCACATCTTTTACAACCTACACAATCTTCTGTTCTTGGTGATGAAGCTATTTGGCCAGCTTTACAGCCGTCCCAAGGAACCATCTCTAAAACATCAAGTGGGCAAGCCCTTACACATTGGGTGCAACCAATGCAAGTGTCATAAATTTTAACTGCGTGTGACATGTAAAAATTGTCTTTTGAACCTCGTTTTATAATACTATTGTCTTACAAAGAAATTAAAAAAATTAAGATATGCTTCACTCTTGTTAACTCTAGGGCATAAAATCATATAGATAATTAGTAATTTTCATAAACTATGTCACAAGAAATCCTTGAAAAAGTCTGTTCTATTGTTTCAGAACAATTAAGCGTTGAAGCAGGAGAAGTCAAATCAGATTCAAATTTCCAAAATGATTTAGGTGCAGATTCTTTAGATACTGTTGAATTAGTAATGGCTCTTGAAGAAGCATTTGATATCGAAATTCCTGATGAAGCAGCTGAAGGAATAGCAACTGTTGGTGATGCAGTAAAATTCATCGAAGAAAAAAAAGGTTAGTATAGGATGCCAAATCTCCATCGAGTTGTTATTACTGGTATCGGAGCAGTAACTCCAATTGGCAATAACATTGATGAATATTTAGTAGGTCTTCAAACAGGTACTAATGGGGTTTCAGATATTACGCTCTTTGATCCTGAACAACATCCCTGCAAATTTGCTGCAGAAGTAAAAAATCTTCAATCTGAACATTTTATTGAGGCTAAAGAATCCAAAAGATGGGATCGTTTTTCCCAGTTTGGAGTTATTGCTGCAAAGCAAGCCTTTAATGATTCTGGACTTGAAATTACTGAAGTTAATGCATCAAGAATAGGAGTGATTATTGGTTCTGGTGTTGGAGGCTTACTAACTATGGAAACTCAAGCTCAAATATTGAGTCATAAAGGGCCTAAAAGAGTAAGTCCATTTACAGTCCCAATGATGATTCCAAACATGGCCACTGGATTGGCTGCTATCGCTTTAGGTGCAAAAGGACCAAGTTCTTCTGTTTCCACCGCTTGCGCTGCTGGTTCAAATGCAATTGGTGATTCTTTTAGATTACTTCAACTTGGAAAAGCAGATGCAATGATCTGCGGGGGAGCAGAAGCAAGTATTACACCTCTTGGAGTAGCTGGTTTTGCCAGTGCCAAAGCCCTTTCTTCCAGAAATGAAAGCCCTCAAACTGCTAGCAGACCTTTTGATGCGGAAAGAGATGGATTTGTTATTGGAGAAGGATCTGGAATTCTTGTTTTAGAAACTTTGGAAAATGCACAAAAAAGGAATGCGAGAATTTATGCAGAAATAGTTGGTTATGGAACAACATGTGATGCTCATCATATAACTGCTCCATCTCCAGGAGGGATTGGAGGCGCAAAAGCTATCAAATTAGCAATTGAAGACGCTTGTCTTAGCCTTGAAAAAGTTGATTACATAAATGCTCATGGAACAAGTACATCAGCTAATGATAAAAATGAAACTTCTGCAATTAAATCTATTTTTAGAGACAGATCTTACCTTATTCCTGTAAGCTCTACTAAGTCGATGACAGGTCATCTCCTAGGAGGCTCAGGAGGTATAGAAGCTGTAGCTTGTATACTTTCTTTGACACATAATTTTATCCCTCCTACAATTAACTACGTCAATCGAGATCCTGAATGTGATCTTGATTATGTACCAAATAATGCAAGAGAAGCTCAAGTAGGAGTTGCTCTTTCTAATTCTTTCGGCTTTGGTGGTCACAATGTTTGCCTTGCTTTCAGCAAAATGAATTGAAGACAACCAATTCTTTATTTCCAAATTATCTTATTTTAAAAAAATGGTCGCTGCATCTGTTTCATTACAATCACTTTGTGTAAATAGTATAAGAATGCTTGCTGTAGATGCAGTAAATAAATCCAATAGTGGACATCCTGGATTGCCAATGGGATGTGCCCCTATGGGTTATGCATTATGGCAAAACATACTTAATCACAACCCCAATAACCCAAAATGGTTCAATAGAGACCGTTTTGTATTATCAGCTGGTCATGGCTGTATGCTGTTATATTCCTTGCTTCATTTGACAGGATATAAATCAGTTTCAATAGAAGATATTAAAGAATTTAGACAATGGGGATCAAAAACTCCTGGACATCCAGAAACTTTCGAAACTGAAGGTGTTGAAGTTACAGCTGGACCTCTTGGAGCCGGAATTTCAAATGCAGTTGGTTTGGCAATCGCTGAAAAACACTTAGGAGCTAAATTTAATAAGCCTGATTGCAATATTGTTGATCACTATACTTACGTAATAATGGGTGATGGCTGTAATCAAGAAGGTATTGCATCAGAGGCCTGCTCATTAGCTGGTCATCTTAAGCTTGGAAAATTAATTGCACTCTATGACGATAATCAAATTACTATAGATGGGCGAACCGACGTTTCTTTTACCGAAGATGTCTTAAAAAGATACGAAGCTTATGGATGGCATGTACAACATGTTGAAGATGGGAATCATGATGTTAAAGGAATCACTGAAGCTATCGAAAAAGCAAAATTAATTACTGATAAACCTTCAATTATAAAAATTTCTACAACTATAGGTTATGGTTCTCCCAATAAATCAGATACTGCTGGAATTCATGGAGCAGCTGTTGGAGAAGAAGAAGCTGCATTAATTAGAGAGTTTCTAAATTGGGAATATCCTCCATTTGAAATACCCGATGAAGTGTATGCGCATTTTAGAAAATCAAAAAACAAAGGTGAAAATTTAGAGAAAGAATGGGATTCTAAATTTGAAGAATATCAAAAAAAATATCCCTCTGAAGGAGCCGAGTTAAAAAGAATGTTGGAGGGTCAATTACCTGAGAATTGGGACTCAGATCTCCCCTCCTATTCGCCTGATGATAAAGGGTTAGCCACCAGAAAGCATTCACAAATATGTTTGGGTGCTCTAGGTCCTAACCTACCTGAATTAATTGGCGGATCTGCTGATTTAACTCACTCTAATTACACAGATATAAAAGGAGAAACTGGATCATTCCAGCCACATAGCCCTGAAAAAAGATATTTACATTTTGGTGTACGAGAACATGCAATGGCAGCTGTACTTAATGGTATTGCTTATCACAATAGTGGTCTCATACCTTATGGTGGAACCTTCCTTGTTTTTGCCGATTACATGAGGGGCTCAATGAGACTTTCAGCGCTTAGCGAATTAGGAGTAATTTATGTCTTAACTCACGATTCAATTGGTGTAGGAGAAGATGGTCCAACACATCAACCTATTGAAACTATCCCTTCTCTTCGTGCAATGCCTAATATGCTAGTTTTTAGACCTGGAGATGGCAATGAGACGAGTGGAGCTTATAAGCTTGCTATTCAAAATCGAAAAAGACCTTCTGCACTTTGTTTAAGTAGACAAGGTATGCCAAATCAAGAAAATACTTCGATCGACAAAGTTGCTCTAGGAGGATACGTAGTTTCAGATTGTGAAGGAGAACCAGATCTAATTTTTATTGGTACTGGAAGCGAACTGAATCTTTGCATTGAAGCAAGTAAGGAAATTTCAAGCTTAGGTAAAAAAATTAGGGTTGTTTCTATGCCTTGTGTAGAACTTTTTGAAGAGCAAGAAGAATCTTACAAAGAAAGTATTTTACCTATTAGTGTGAAAAAGAGAGTTGTAGTAGAAGCTGCCCATTCATTTGGATGGCATAAATATACAGGTTTTGAGGGAATTTGTATTACTATGGACAGGTTTGGTGCATCAGCACCTGGTGGAGAATGTATGAAAAATTTTGGATTTACTGTCGAAAACGTAGTTAATAAGACGAAGGAAATTTTATAACTACTAATTGATAACTAAACTGAAGTATTGCATTCTTCAAGCTTATCTTTTAACTGATCAAGAGATTCATCAGATATCTTTGAATTCATTGGACAATGCTTAGGTCCGCACATTGAGCAAAACTCTGCCTTTTTAAAGATTTCTTCAGGCAGTGTTTCATCATGGTACTGCTTTGCCCTTTCCGGATCTAATGAAAGTTCGAATTGTTTATTCCAATCAAAGTTATACCTTGCATGACTAAGTTCATCATCTCGATCACGGGCTCCAGATCTATGTCTTGCTATATCAGCAGCGTGAGCAGCTATTTTATAAGCAATTAAGCCTTCTCTTACATCTTCTGCATTTGGTAGACCTAGATGTTCTTTCGGCGTTACATAACATAACATAGAAGTTCCATACCAACCTGCCATCGCCGCCCCAATAGCACTTGATATATGATCATAACCAGGGGATATATCTGTCACTAATGGTCCAAGCACATAAAAAGGAGCTTCTGAACATTCTTCCATTTGCTTTCTAACATTAAACTCAATTTGATCCATAGGTACATGACCAGGACCCTCAACCATTACTTGAACATTATGTTTCCATGCTCTTCGAGTAAGCTCGCCTAAAGTCTTCAATTCAGCTAGCTGGGCATCATCAGAAGCATCATGCAAGCATCCAGGCCTTAATGAATCTCCTAAAGAAAAAGTACAATCATATTTCTTAAAAATCTCACAAATATCATCAAACCTTGTGTAAAGAGGATTTTGCTTAAAATGATGTAACATCCATTGAGCTAAAATACCCCCTCCTCTACTGACAATACCAGTAATTCTTCCTTTAACTTTTGGCAAATGCTCTATTAATAGCCCAGCATGAATAGTTTGGTAATCAACGCCTTGCTGACAATGTTTTTCAATAATATGAAGAAAATCGTCTTCAGTAAGTCTATCTATTGAACCATGTACACTTTCTAAAGCTTGATAAACAGGAACTGTTCCTATAGGAACAGAAGACTCGTGAATAATTGCTTGCCTCACTTCATCTAAATTTACTCCTCCTGTAGAAAGATCCATAACTGTATCAGCTCCATATTTAACTGCTAGTTTTAGCTTCTCTACTTCTTCATTGATGTCACTTGCATTAGGAGAAGCCCCAATATTTGCATTAACTTTACATCTAGAAGCAATACCTATTGACATCGGCTCGAGATTTAAATGATTAATATTTGCTGGAATAATTAATCTTCCTCTTGCCACTTCTTCCATTATTAAAGAAGAAGGAAGATTCTCTTTTTTTGCAACAAAATCCATTTCTTCAGTGATATATCCGTTTCTCGCAAAGTTCATCTGAGTTAAATTGTCTTTCCCAAGGCGAGGCTTAATCCAAGAACTTCTCATAATTTACAAGTTTTTAAAAAGTGTTATTACTAAAGTTTGATCAAAACTCCACTTCCCTGCATCAAGATTATTGATTCAGGTTCAAAGGGTATGATCTCAGCTAAGTTAAATTTCCTAGCACCCCTAGTTTTAATCTTATTAATAGCTCTTTTCTAAAAAATAGTCATCTCATGTTACGTAAAAATAAATAAAATGATTTTATTTAGATTTTTGATAAGACTTTATCTTTTTTAAAATATTTTTCCTTTCTAATTGTCTGCTTATACCTTTCTCCAAAATAATTGCAATCCCCATTAAGCCAATAGGTAAATAAAAAATCTTTCTGGAATTGTCCCTAAAGATCAATCCCAAAGCAGATATGAGGATCATGAAAGGAGCCACAAAAGATAAAATGAATCTTTTATTAATATTCATTTACCAAGTGCATTAATTTTTTCATTATTTAATTTTACTATGGATTCTGTTATTACTTTTATTCCAACAGCAATAGCTCTTTCATCAGGATCAAATTTAGAACTATGAAGAGGGGCACATCCATTTGAGCTAGAAACGCCAAGCCTAAACATAGCTCCTGGAATCTCATTTAAAAATTCAGCAAAATCCTCAGCTCCTAATGATGGTTTTTGTAATTCGATAACATTTTCTTGACCCAAAACCTTAATTCCCGAATCTCTGAGGACTCTATTAATTTCAGGATTATTATTAACTGCAGGAGTGATTTCTCTAAATATTACTTTTGCTTCAGCTCCGCAACTATTAGCTAAAGAAGTGATATTTTCATAGAGCCAATTACCAATATTCGTAAATACTTTACGATTAGTGCATCTAACAGTACCAATTAAATTAACCTTTTCTGCGAGAATATTGAATGCATTACCACCATTTATTTTCCCAAAAGTTATTACTACTGGATCTAGAGGGTCTAACTTCCGTGTTATTGATTCTTGAATTCCCGAGATAACTTTTGAAGCCGCCCAAATAGCATCAACTCCTTCATGTGGTCGAGCACCATGGCCTGATTTTCCTTTAATCTCAACATTCAGTTCTCCAGCAGCTGCAGTTAAACTTCCCTCTTTAATGCCAATAGTCCCTACGGATAAATCAGGGTAGACATGAACTCCCAAAATATGGGTTAAACCATTAGTTGCACCATCATTAATCATCCATCTAGCTCCACTAGCAATCTCTTCAGCAGGCTGAAAAATTATCCGAGTCCCAAAATTTAGTTTTAAATCCTTAATAATTTTTGCGACACCCAATCCAATCGAGATATGCAAATCGTGACCACAGGCATGCATAACTCCATCTACTTTTGAAGAAAAACTTAATTTAGTTTCCTCAAATATAGGCAAAGCATCCATATCCACTCTTAAACCTATAATACCTTTATCTAGGGGGCCAAAATCAGCTATAACTCCAGTCCTACCTATAGATTCTCTAACATTCCAACCAATATCTTTTAAAAAACCACTGATCAAGATCGCTGTTTGATTTTCAAGGCCACTTAATTCCGGATGTTCATGGATATGTCTTCTTAAGTTAATTAGTTCATCATTAAACGAATCAATTGTTTTATGTAACTGATCTCTATTCATTACTTATTTTAAATCGATAAAATTCATTAAATCTTTAATTGGTTGAGGAGGCCATCTTCTTGTTTTTTTTAACCATTCTTCATCACTATATCTAGGATCTAATTCAGTTACCGCTATCCAATTACTCTCTGCTTTACCAGCTTCACCATTAGACCAATTCAAAGCTGTTAAAGCTGCCCTAGCATCTGCAAAAGTTGGATAACGTCTAATTAACTTTATTAATTCTTTTTCAGCTTCATCAATATTTCCCAACTGGAAATCTGCTAACGCCAAACTTGACCTAGCCATGGCAAATCCTGGATTATATAAAGCAGCTTTTGAGAATAAATCTCTTGCTTTATCCCAATGGGAAGTAGATCCTTCCACGTTAGCTAAATTATATAATGCAGAGAAATTTTTACTATCTAGGGAAATAACGAGCATATAATCCCTTTTCGCTTGCGACCATAAACCCAATGCTTCCTCAGCTATACCCCTGTTAATGTAAGGATCTATTTCATTAGGATTCAAATTTATTGCCTTATTTTGGTCATCTATTGATCCCTTAATATCTCCTAAAACAAGTCTTACATTTCCTCTGTTGCTAAGACCTGCAGCATCATCAGGATAAGAATCGAGATATTGATTCCATTGCTGTAAAGCTAGATTAAATTTTCCGCCTGAACTAAGATCTAACGCATTTTTAAACAAATCCTCTCTCAAAGATAATGAAAAGCTTGGTGCAATATAAAAAATATTGAAAAAAATAAAAATTAATAAAAAACAAACCTTAACTTTTTTAAAAGTTTTCATCTTTTGAATCAATGTACTTTTTTCCTAAAGCAGTAAGTAATCTTCCTCGAGGAGTTCTCGTGAGAAAACCAATCTTAATGAGATATGGCTCAACTACAAATTCTAACATTGAAGAATCATCGCCCAACCCAGATGCAATTGAATCAAGGCCAGTTGGAATATTATTGTTTTGGTTAAGAAAAGATAAATAGTGTCTATCTAAAGTATCCAATCCTATTTCGTCTATTTGGTAAGAATTTAAAGCTTTTTTTATTAAATTCACTGAGATAGTATTAGTTTTCATAACAACTTGAGCATAATCTCTAACTCGTCTTAATAATCTTAAAGCAATTCTTGGAGTCCCTCGAGATATCTTTGCCAAATTATAAGATGCTTCATCTTCTAAATTGAGGTTTATTAATCGGGAGAAATTAACAATAATTTGTTTTAATTCATCACATGTATAGAATTCAATTTTGTGAGATATCCCAAATCTGTCTCTTAGAGGTGCACTTATTGAGGCTAATTTAGTTGTAGCGCCAATCAGAGTAAACCTAGGAAGATTAATTGTTCTGCAACGGGCTCCTCTATTAGCTCCCATAGTTAAGTCAAGTCTAAAATCCTCCATTGCAGAATATAACAACTCTTCAGTTAACCTATTTAAGCGATGTATCTCATCGATAAATAAAACTTCACCTTCTTTTAATCCAAGAAGTAAACCTACAATATCTCTTGGTCTTTCAATTGCTGGTGCAGTCGCAATCCTACATTTTGTATTCAATTCATGGGCTATCAAAAAAGCAAGAGTAGTCTTACCTAGACCAGGCTGTCCATAAAATAGAGTATGCTCCAAAGGTTCTTTTCTAATAATTGAAGCATCTATAGCTATTCTTAAAGAAGATTTAATTTGTTCTTGGCCAATAAATTCTTTTAAATTAAGAGGCCGGGCTAAGTTCAAATTATTATTTCTCTTTTCTTCTGGAATGTTTTTTGAATCAACTAACCTAAGTTCTTTTTTACGAAAAGAAAAGTCATTATCGCCTATATTGGAAGAAATTATTGCCATAATGAAAGGTTAATTGCAATTGTTCTGAGTAGAAAGATTTTTTACAACTAAAATGGCAAAAAATTCAAACAAAGTTAAAAAAAATACTAATAAAGGAAATAATTTTAAACTTCTAGCTGATAATAGATATGCAAAATTTCAATATGCAATATCTGAAACAATCGAAGCTGGAATTGAGCTTTTAGGTACTGAAGTAAAGTCCATTAGAAATGGAAAAGCAAATTTAAGAGACGGATACTGTTCATTCAGAGATGGTGAGATCTTATTATTAAATGTTCACATTTCACCACATAAAAATGTGGGATCTTTTTTTAATCATGATCCACTAAGAAATAGGAAGTTACTACTACATAAAAAAGAAATAATAAAAATGAAATCTAATACTGAAAAAAAAGGGATGACTATTGTTCCATTATCTCTTTATTTAAAAGGCTCATGGATAAAACTAACTATTGGAGTTGGTAAAGGAAAAAAATTACATGACAAACGACAAGATGAAAAACAAAAAAGCATAAAAAAAGAAATCAACTCTGCACTAAAAAGATAAAAGATTAGGCAGAATTATTGAAAATATCAGTCCAAACTTACTGAATTTGGAGGTGGGGAAGGATCTGGATCTGCAATTAACATATGCTGCAATACAGTTTCTGGCCTCTCACTATCTCTCCAGCGAATTTTGTATGCAGGCATTTTTGTACCCCTACTTGTAGTTTGCTCTACTGGTTCAATAACCCATCCTCTTCTTGATCGGCCTTGAGGATTTCTTTTTACAACTGCATCCGCGTGTTTGAAACGGAAACCAACACGTTCACCACTCATTTAAAAAATTTCGTATTGGATTAATTTAATTATTTTACTTCATTCGAGGGTAATTTTTAACTTTTTTTGGAAGTTATTTCTGGTTTTAACAATGGGAAAGGGATTACATCTCTAATAGATGCGCTATTAGTAATTAACATAATTAGCCTATCAATGCCTATACCTAATCCTCCCGTAGGCGGCATGCCAATCTCTAAAGCATTTAAAAAATCTTCATCTATACAGTGAGCCTCAAGATCTCCTTCATCTCTAAGAGATTGCTGTAATTGCATTCTTTCTCTTTGATCTACTGGATCTATCAACTCACTAAATGCATTTGCCAGTTCACGACCAACAATGAATAATTCAAATCTCTGAACTATTTCTTTATTATCATGATGAGGCCTAGCTAAAGGAGAAATTTCAACAGGATAATCAATAACAAAAGTGGGTTCTATAAGTTTTGATTCTACTTTTTGCTCGAAGACTTCATTTAAAAGTCTTCCCATAGTATTTACTTTATTAGAACAATCAACATTGATATTTTTAACAGCTTGTTTTGCAGCTAGAAAGTCTCCACTGAAAGAATCAAAATCAATCCCTGTATATTTTTTTACAATAGCTTTCATGGATATTCTTGACCAAGGCTTAGAAAAATCAATTTCTTTATTTTGATAATTTATAATTAAAGACCCACATGCATCAGCTACGATATCTTTAATCAATTCTTCAGTTAAATTCATCATATCTACATAATCAGAATAAGCTTCATAAATTTCAACTGAGGTGAATTCTGGATTATGCCTTGTACTTATCCCCTCATTACGGAAGATTCTTCCCAATTCATATACTTTCTCAAAACCTCCAACAACCATTCTCTTTAAATGTAATTCTGTAGCTATTCTTAAATACAACGGAATATCTAATGTATTGTGATGAGTTATAAATGGTCTTGCTTCAGCACCACCAGCTTCAGATTGCAGAATTGGAGTCTCAATCTCTAAAAAATTTCTATTATCTAGCCATTTTCTTATAAAACTTATACATTTCGCTCTGGTTTTAAATACATTTTTGGAGTGAGGATTTACTATTAAATCTAAATAACGTTGTCTATATCTTTTTTCAATATCAGTCAATCCATGCCATTTATCTGGTAGAGGTTGTAATGATTTGGATAACATTTCCCATTTTTCTACTTTAATTGAAAGCTCACCTTTATTAGTTTTCTTAATAGTTCCATAGACGCCTATCCAATCACCAATATCTACTATTTCCTTGAGATCTTCAAAAGAAAGTAATTTTTGTTTTTCTAAATTGAAATTAATAATCCTTTTATCTAGATAAAGCTGAATCTGGCCTTCTTGATCGCTTATTGTGAAAAAGGCAATTTTGCCCATTATCCTTTTTGCCAGAACTCTGCCAGCAATAGAAACACTGAAGTCTTCCTCTTGACCATTTTCCAGAAAATCAAATTTTTGAATAAGAAAACTAGTAGTATGTGATACCTTAAAGTTCTGTGCGTAAGAAGCAAATCCTTTATTAACGAGTGAACTAGCTTTTTGTAAGCGCGTTTCTTTTATTTCAGACAAAATTTATTTTAATATATTTGTTTTATTTAATAAAATTATCAGACTATTGCTCAACTTGCCAAAGATGTTGCTGTTTCGCCAACTCTCTGAGATGCGTAACCAATTCCTCTAACAGTTAATATTAATTCAGGATTTCTTGGATCTGGTTCTAATTTGCCTCTTAATCTAGCTACATAGACATCTACAACTCTTAAATCTGCAGCTCTACGAGGAGGATAACCCCATAGTTGTTCTAGAATTTCTGCCCTCGGAACAACCTTACCAGGCTCGTCGAACAATAGTTCTAATAGGCTAAATTCAGTATAGGTCAAACTAATTCTATCTCCTGCTCTAGAAACTTGTCTTCGATTAGTATCAACAACTAAACTTCCAAATTTCATTACCCCTTTTCCTGAAGGAACTTCTTTAGTTTCAGTAACCGAAACAGTTGGACCCATTCTTCTCAAAATAGTGGCTATTCTAGCCTCTAACTCTTTGGGACTAAATGGTTTAGATAAGTAATCATCAGCCCCTAAATCCAAACCTGCAACTCTCTCTGAAATAGCTTCTAAAGCTGTTAAAAATATTATTGGTACTACTGATTCAGCTCTAATTCTTCTACAAACAGCAAATCCATCCATTTTTGGAAGCATAACATCAAGAACTATCAAATCTGGGGAATCTCTGTGAAAAGACTCAAGTGCTTCTTCACCGTTAGTAGCTGAAAAAACTTGATAGCCTGCTAGTTGAAGCCTAGTAACTAATACCTTCAAAACTGCTGGTTCATCATCAACAACTAAAATTCTTGCTTTTGACATAGTTAAAAAAGATTTTTCGATATTTCAAAGCAAAGAACTATTGCATTGAATATTCATTCTAACAATTTAAAATATAACATTACGAACCCTCAAAGAGATATTCCTGAGTTTTAAAATATCTTAAATAATTTGAAGGTAACAATTTTTTCATACACTTTTACTTCTCGGCAAAGTTTTTTACTACAATTTTCTTCTCGAAAATTTAAACATTCTTAAAAGTTGGGAGCAAATAAAGGGAGCAAAAAAACCTGTCAAAAAAACTTCGGCCAAGATATTTTTAACACTGGGAATCAACATTAAAGAATTACTATCTGAAAAATTTTTAAACAAAATTTGCAAAAAATAAAGAGTCCCACATAAAAAACTTCCAAAAGAACAAATTAAACCATACCTAAAATGTCCCACCAAAATATCACTATTTAATTTAATTCTCCCAAACAAAAAACCACAAAAAATTAAGCCTGGTATTTGAGTAAAACTATTATCTAAAGTAAGAGAATCTAAAATTAGACCTAAAAACAAACCATATATTAATCCATTGACTGATCCATTCATCATTGACCAAGGCAATAACCAAAATAACGGCCAATATGGCTGAACACCTAAAAATCCAAGCCAACTAGGGTGCCACAAAAAAATAATTGGGATGAGAATAAAGCTTATTATGGATATTTTTTTTGAAAAAAATTTATTCATTAAATATTTACATTCACAATTTGCACCCAATCAATTACATGAGGTTTTGCTAAAAGTGAAATTTTTGCAGTTTTTTTTGATTTCAATGTCTCATCTATAGATTGGACAATCCCAATAGGGATATTTGGAGGTAATAAAGTACTAGCAGGAGATGATGATACAAAATCTCCGACTTTAATATCAGCATCATTTGAATAAAGTATTAAGCTAGGATAATCATCTCCTAAACCAACCAGTAAACCATTAATTTGAATTCTGTCCACCCAAACGCCTAACTTACTTTCCGGAGAAGTTATTAAAATTACCGAAGAAGTGAATAAAGAAGTATGCTTTACTCTTCCTAATAATCCTCCTGGACCAATCACAATATCACCAATTTTTACTCCATCCTTTGAACCTTTATTTAAAATTATTTGTCTCCACCAACTACCTGATTTTCTCGAAATAACTGCAGCTGAAATATTTTCTTTATTAGATGATTCTTGAAGAGATAAGTTTCGCCGCAATCTTAGATTATCTTTTTTTAGAAGATTTAACTTTATTAAATATTCTTGATCTATACTCTCAAGAATAATTTCTTTTTGAAATTTTCCAGGCCAAAAAGGCTTTGAAATAAAATAGTAAAAATCCTTATAAAAAGATCCTTTTGATATCCTTACAAAAGCTAAAAATAAAAAAATCGTAAACAATATCCAATTTTTCTTTTTATGCCACCAACGATTAGTAGATATTCGTCGGATACCTAACATAATATTAATCTCTTATGGCATTTCTTATAAATTCTGGAGTGTCAACAACTCTTTTTAGTTTCTTGAAATCATCCAAAACCTCTCCACAACCATTTACTACGCAAAGCAGCGGATTTTCTGCTATGTGAGTAAAAATTCCTGTTTCATCGCTTAATAAATCATTAATGCCTCTCACTAAAGCTCCACCTCCTGCAAGCATAATCCCCCTATCAACAATGTCTGCAGCAAGTTCCGGGGGGGTTCGCTCTAAAGTTCTTTTTACAGCTTCTACTATTTTGCTAAGTGTTTCAGCCATCGCTTCTCTGATTTCTCCTGATGTCAAAGTGACTGACCTAGGTAGACCAGATAAAAGATGTAGACCTCTAACCTCTAAAGTCGTTTTATCAAAATCATCATCTGGAAATGCAGATCCAATTTTAATTTTGATATCTTCTGCAGTTCTCTCTCCAACAACTAAGTTGTGAACTTTTTTAAGATATAACGCAATTGACTCATTTATTTCATCGCCAGCTATTCGAACAGATTCACTTAATACAGTTCCGCCTAAACTCAATACTGCAACTTCAGTAGTACCTCCACCAATATCGACAATCATAGTTCCAATTGGCTCAGTTACTGGTAATGATGCTCCTATTGCTGCTGCAACGGGTTCATCAATTAAGTGAACTTCTCTAGCTCCGGCTAATCCAGCTTCCCTTACTGCTCTTCGCTCAACACTAGTAACCCCACTAGGGATACCAATTACTATTCTTGGGGCTACTATCCCTTTGCCTTCGTTACATTTTTGAATAAATGTTTTTAACATTTGTTCTGCTGCATCAAAATCTGCGATAACCCCATCCCGTAATGGTCTTACGGCTCTTATATTGCCAGGGGTCCTTCCAAGCATTAACTTTGCTTCTTTACCAACTGCTAGTGGAATACCTTCTTCTAAATCCATAGCTACTACAGAAGGCTCTTGTAAAACAACGCCCTTTCCTGATACGTGTATAAGAGTATTGGCAGTTCCCAAATCTATACCAATATCTCTAGAAAATTTAAATCTGTTAAAAATCACAATAAGAATTCTTTTTATGCATAATATATCTATTTTTTAGTAAGCTCTCAGAATTCTGTAGTTTAGTTATGAATAGCACGCAAAACTTTGAGCAGAACCTGGAAATTTGAGTAGTATTAAAAAAAAAAAAAATTATGGAAATTAACACTATTAACCTGGTTGGCAGAGCAGGAAGAGAACCAGATGTAAGATATTTTGAATCTGGAAGCATCGTAGCAAATTTCACAATTGCAGTTAATAGAAGAAGCCGAGACGAAGAGCCGGACTGGTTTAATTTAGAAATATGGGGCAAACAAGCACAAATAGCCGCAGATTACGTTAAAAAAGGCTCTTTAATTGGAATTACAGGAAGCTTTAAAATTGATAGCTGGAAAGATAAAAATACTGGGGAAGATAGATATAAACCAGTTGTTAGGGTAGATAGATTAAACTTACTTGGCTCCCGAAAAGATTCCGATAATAACCAATTTTCTAATAGTAGTAACTCTAGTGAAATCCCTTTTTAAGCTCTATTTTTTTTTAAAAATCTAAAAAGTATTCTTATAAAAAAATATAAGAAAATTAAAATTAAAATTGGTTTTACAAAATATTTGATTTGATCTATGAAAGTTTCAATGATTGGATAATTTTCGCCAAATAAGTAACCTGCATAAGTGAGAAGTGCTACCCATATCAAGCTCCCAAGTGTAGTCCAAATCAAAAATTTTCTTAATGGCATAAGTTCTATGCCAGCAGGAACTGAAATTAAAGTTCTTATACCTGGTACTAATCTGCCCCAAAAAACTAAGGGAACCCCATATTTATCAAACCACCTTTTACTTTTACTTAAATCATTAGAGGAAATACCCAAATATTTTCCTTTTCTATCCAGAAAATTTGAGAGTCTTTTTTCATTTACTAATCTACCTAAATAATACCAAGGTAATGATCCTAAAATAGTACCAAGTAATCCCCAAAAAACTAAAATATAGAAATTTAATTTTTGTTGATAAACGAAAAACCCTCCCAACGGCATTATTATTTCCGAAGGAATTGGAGGTATTATATTTTCTAAAAACATAGCCAAAAAAATAGTGAGATATGCAATTGTTGAGTTCTTTTCAACAGCCAAACTAATATAGTCGGGGATTGAAGTAAGAAAATTCACAAAAATTAAACTCATACTAGTATCTATAGAGCTCTGGTTTATAAGGTCCTTCAACAGAGACATTAATATAATCAGCTTGTTCCTTAGTTAATTTTGTTAATTTTGCACCAATTTTATCAAGATGTAATCTGGCTACCATTTCATCTAAATGTTTTGGTAAAACATAAACCTTCCGAGCATATTTTTCTGACTTATTGAAAAGTTCAATTTGAGCTAACACTTGATTAGTAAAAGAATTACTCATAACAAAACTTGGATGTCCAGTAGCACAACCTAAATTAACTAATCTCCCTTCAGCTAAAAGGATTATTTTATTGCCACTAGGTAAAGTTATATGATCAACCTGCGGCTTAATATTTTCCCAAGGATAATCTTTTAATGAAGCCACATCAATTTCATTATCGAAATGGCCGATATTACAAACTATGGCCTCATCTTTCATCTTGACAAGATTTTCGTTTGTTATTACCTTATAATTACCAGTTGCTGTAACAAATATATCTATATCTTCCACTACATCATCTAATGTAACAACGCTAAAACCTTCCATTGCCGCTTGAAGAGCACAAATTGGATCAACTTCAGCAACTTTTACAATTGCACCAAGTCCTCTTAGTGACTGAGCTGAACCTTTACCTACATCTCCAAAACCTATCACTAAAGCTACTTTCCCAGCAATCATAACATCAGTGGCACGCTTTATGCTGTCAACTAGAGATTCTCGGCAGCCATATAAATTATCAAATTTGCTTTTAGTTACTGAATCATTAACGTTGATAGCAGGAAATGGTAAAGCATTTTGCTTTTGTAGTTGATAAAGTCTTGCAACTCCCGTGGTAGTTTCTTCAGTGACGCCTATGATATTACTTTTAATTCTAGAATAGAATTCACTATCATTTTTCAACTTAGACTTAATAGAATTGAATAAAGCAATTTCTTCTTCATTACAAGGATTATCCAAAACAGATAAATCTTTTTCTGCTTTACTACCGAGTATCAATAAGCCAGTTGCATCTCCCCCATCATCAAGAATCATATTTGGAGAGTCTGAACCCCAGTCAAGAATATAGTGGGTATATTGCCAATATTCATCAAGAGTCTCCCCTTTTTTTGCATATACAGAAATTCCTTGTTCTGCAATAGCTGCAGCTGCATGATCTTGAGTTGAAAAAATATTGCATGAAGCCCATTTCACTTCCGCGCCTAGATCAACAAGAGTTTCTATTAAGACTGCTGTCTGAATAGTCATATGAAGACTTCCAGCTATTTTTGAACCTTTTAGTGGCTTTTCAGATTGATATTTATCCCTAAGTGCCATTAATCCAGGCATTTCTGTTTCGGCAATTTTAATTTCTTTACGACCAAAACCTGATAAAGAGATATCAGCTATTACGTATTTTGGTGTAGAGGTCTTAACTGAATTTACTATAACCATATCTAGTGAATGCTTTTTCTATTAAACTATAAATGATTTTTGTATGATTTTTGTGTTTGTTGAGAATTTAAAAGAGACTTTAAATTTAGGAAAAAACCTCTCATACAAATTAAATCCCCAATCAATTGTTTTATTACAGGGTCCAATTGGGGCTGGGAAAACTTCATTTGTTCAAGGTATTGCTAAAGGCTTATCAATCTCTGAGGACATTACAAGCCCTACATTTGCTTTGTCGCATCACTATAACTCAGGAAAAATTCCACTAATTCACCTTGATTTATACAGGTTAGAAAATGCTTCTTCAGCAAAAGAAGTTTTTTTTTCAGAAGAAGAAGAGGCAATACAAAGACAAGCTATTTTAGTTATTGAATGGCCAGAATTAATAGAACCAGTCATTGATAATTTCTGGAAAATTGAAATTAGTTACGCAAAAAATTATGGGAGACACTATGAAATAAGAGATCCCAAAAATTTATTAACCTTCTCATAATGTGGCTGTTTCTCGATAGCGCCTTCACCAAGACAAGTTAATAATCCACAAACACATGCGAACTTTATGCAATCTTCTATCTCAAGTTCATTTGATGGATAGCCAGAAGAAATTAATTGTGAGATTAAGCCAGCTAGAAAAGCATCGCCTGCGCCAGTTGTATCAACAATTTTTTGTGAAGTAGGAGTTTCGGTAATTCCCTGCAATCCATTGATAAACCATGAAACAGGATTTTTTCCATCGGTTATTATTACATCTGGTTTATTAGACAATTCTTGAGATATTGACAAGGGATTCTCATCCTCAAAAAACAAAATTGCTTCTTCCTTGGCAAGTTTTAAAACATTTGCATGATTTAAAAATTTCTTGATTAAATTAACTCTTGCGTCTTTACTTATTTCTGATGAAAAACTTGAATGATCCCAGAAGACCTCTCTCCAATTCAAATCAATAACTATTTTTACTTCAAATTTTTTAGCCTGTTCAAGAAGAAAAAAAATAGTCTCTGATGATCTTGGAGATGATAATAAGATCGTTCCTGTAACCATATATTTTGTTTCTAGAAAAGATTTCTCCAAATTTAAAATTTCTTTTTCGATTAATTTCTTACAAATAACTTCGTCTGCAAAGCATGAATGGGAACTTTCCTCAAATCCTGAAAAAAAACGATCACCAAATTGATCTCTATCTACATTAACCACGCGAGTAGATGAATCATTATCTAATTGCAAGAAACTTAAATTAACGTCCAATTTATTAAATTGCGTAATAAATTTTTTTCCATAATCATCATTACCCAAACTACCTATAAATATTGAATCTATTTTTAATTTTCTTAATGCACAAGCAACATTAGCCGGCGCACCACCCAAAAAATCTGTAAATCCCAGATTTGACTTATTTCTGATTCTGTCTATTAAAGCCTCTCCAATACATATGACCTTTTTCTTTTTCATAAAATGAACACTTTTTCTTAATTAAAGAATAATTTATTAAAAACGAAAAATTTTTTTTTGAATTAAAGTTTAATTAAAAGCATATTTATAATGTCTTTAAATAAATCGGAAAATTGGAAATGGAAAAATTGGGAAATTTCTTGGTCTTTATCAAAAGAATCTACTTCTGAAAAAAATATTAATATTTTACTTGTTCATGGATTTGGGGCATCAAAAAACCACTGGAGACATAATCAGGATTTTCTTGGTAAATTCTCTAACTGTTACGCAATTGACTTATTAGGATTTGGAAAAAGCAGTCAGCCTAGTGCTTTATTAAATTATGAACCTGAAAAAGAAAACTCAATTAAATATTCATTTGACTTATGGGGTAATCAAATATCAACATTTTGTGCAGAGTTAATAAAATCTCCTGTTTACTTGATAGGAAATTCAATTGGTGGAGTTATTGCTTTGAAAGCTGCTGAGATCCTCAAAGATAATTGCAAAGGTGTAATTTTGATTGATTGTGCACAAAGAACTATGGATGATAAACGTTTAAAAAAAAGTGATATCTTAATGAATCTATTAAGACCCATCCTTAAGACGATAGTCAGACAAAGAGTAATTAGTAATACGCTTTTTACAAGAGCTGCTAATCCACAAGTAATAAAGAAAATACTTGAGCAAGCTTACCCTTCAGGAAAAAATATCGATAATGAATTGATTGAAATACTTTATCAACCCTCTCAAAGGAAAAATTCTAAAGAAGCATTTCGTGGTTTTATTAACTTATTTGATGACTATCTTGCTACTGATCTTTTCGATAATGTTGATGCTCCAATACAATTGATTTGGGGTGAGAAAGATCCTTGGGAATCTTTAAATGAAGCAAGAGAGTGGAAGAAACAATTCAGTAATATTAAACGATTAGATATTATTAATGGAGCTGGACATTGTCCTCATGATGAAGAACCTGAAAAAACAAATAGGTTAATAAATGAATTTATTCAAGAAACAAAATAAGCTTCTACATTATCACTAAGTCTTCTCAAACCTCTTAATCCATCTCTTTCTAGGTTTCTTACTCGATCCCTACTTATTCCTAGCACTCTTCCTATCCCTGTAAGAGACATTGGCTCATCTCCATCCATTCCGTATCTCATTCTTAAAACTCTACATTGAAGATCAGGCAATTGATGTAAGAGAGAATGCAGATCTCCTCTCATACAATCCATCTCTATTTGTTCGTCTGGCAAATCCTCGCCCCCTGCTAGTAAATCTAATAAAACAGTATCTTCACCATCACCAACTTTAGTTTCAAGACTAACTGGCTGCCCTGCCTTGCACATTAAATCTTTAACGTCATCTTCCGGTAGCTCGACGTATTTTGCTAGTTCACTGACAGTTGGAGTTCTAGACATTTCTTGGCTGAGCTCTCTTTGACCTTTTTTTAACTTATTCAACATTTCAGTTATATGAATTGGTAACCTTATCGCCCGACTTTTTTCAGCTATTGCTCTTGTGATACCTTGCCTAATCCACCAGTATGCATATGTTGAAAACTTGTAACCTCTGGCGGGATCAAATTTTTCAACTCCTCTTACCAAACCTATAGTTCCCTCTTGAATTAAATCTAAAAGTTCCATATTTCTTTTAGTATATTTTTTTGCGACACTTACTACCAATCTTAAATTAGCTGCGACCATTCTTTCTTTAGCTCTCTGTCCAGCTCTCAATCTTTTTTTGATTGTAGAGGTAGATAGATTTAATTTAGTGGATAATTCATCAATACTAGGCTTATCGCCTGTTAATTCAATAATTTCTAATTCTGATCTTTCAACTTCCATGTACTCTTGAACTTGTCGACCTAAAGTAATTTCTTGCTCGTGCGATAGTAATGGAACTCTTCCTATATCCCTTAAATATGACCGTACAA
Organism: uncultured Prochlorococcus sp.; assembly: GCA_902594875.1. GTDB lineage: Bacteria > Cyanobacteriota > Cyanobacteriia > PCC-6307 > Cyanobiaceae > Prochlorococcus_A. Next base: position 45,613 of record CACJNU010000006.1, on the reverse strand, counting down.
GATCAACGTCATTACTAGCTTTTATACTTGTGATTGATGAGAGTTTATTTTCACTTATTGTTTCAGAAGACATGAAAGTTGAATGATGTTTTGTAAACAATACCATTAAGAAATGTAAAGTTAAACAAAAAAATCCACATTTTTACAAAAATGAGAATAAATACCTAGTGGATTTAAGCTAATGAAGAGCTTAAAAGCCATTTCGCTGTACTTAGATAAATAAATACACCAGCAATATCAGTAACAGTTGTAATAAAAGGAGAGGACATTAAAGCTGGATCTAATTTCATTCTGTCAAACAACAAAGGGAGTATTGCTCCTGTTGTTGCAGCCAAAGTTGTTATAGATATTAAACTTATTCCAACCGCAGAGGCAAGTAAAGGCCCTTCTCCTTGCCACCAAGCAAAGGGAAATACTACGATCATCATTAAAACTCCTAAAAGAGCGCCTGTTATTGCCTCCTTAACTACCGCCTTAATTGCACCAAGAGACTTCAATTTCTGAGTACTTAACCCTCTAATAACAACAGTTGAACTTTGAGCGCCAACATTTCCCCCAGTACCTATAAGAAGTGGAATAAATGCAGCTAATAAAACTATTTCTTTTAATATTTGATCATTCATAGCTATCACTTTGGTTGTTAAACCATTTGCCAAGACCAAAATTAATAACCATAAAATTCTTCTTCGAGCAATCGTAAACAAACCACTTTGGAAGTAATCATCTTCATCTCCAGGTTGTACTGCTCCCGCTGCATAAATGTCTCTTGTTGCCTCTTGTTCTATAACATCAATCAAATCATCGACAGTTACTATCCCAACCAGTCGTTTTTCTTTATCAACTACTGGGAGGGCTAAGAAATCATATCTTTGTATTGCTCTAGCAACCTCTTCTTGATTTGTATTAGTAGAGATATTAACAACATCTCTTGTCATAACATCACCAATTGGCTTAGAAGGATCAGCAGTTACAAGATCTCTTAAAGAAAGAATACCAGTTAAATGTCTTTCTTTATCTGTGACATATAAGCTATAGATAGTTTCAGTAAATGGCGCTCTTTTTCTAACTAATGAAAGAGCCTCAGCTGCTGTCTGCATTTCTTTAAGGTCTATAAATTCTGTTGTCATCAATCTTCCAGCAGTTTCAGGCTCATATCCAAGTAATTCAGCTGTTACTTTCCTTTCCCCAGGGCTAAGAGCAGACAAAAATTTTCGAACAACTTTTGCAGGTAATTCATCAAAAAGTTGAACCCTATCATCAGGAGACATTTTTTCAACGATTTCTAATACTTCTCCTGAACGAAGTCTTTCTAATAAAGTTTGCTGAACTACTGGATCTAAATATTCATAAACCTCAATTGCTTCATTTTTCTTTAATAATCTAAAAGCTAATGCCTGCAATATTAGTGGAAGGCTTCCAATAGCATCTGCAATATCAACAGGTTGGGAAGGCTCTAAAAGTAACTTGGCTTCATCATAATTTCCTGCAATGAGCAATTCCTCAAGTTGAACAGTAATATTTTCTCGTGTACTTAAATCTGAAGATAAAGATTTAACTGTTTCAAGATTATTTTCTTTCATAAATATTATCTCTTGTCAAAGTAACAAAATCATTATAAGAAATCTAAGTAACTTTTCTACTTATCCAAAACCCGATAATCATAGTAAATAAATTTACGATGATGATTAAATTAAAAAAAATTATAAATTTTATCCAATCCCCTTGATCTAAAATTTTGTACAAAAAATATATAAATCCGCTAAAGGATGTAAAGCACGAAAAAAACCCGCTCAATAAAATTTTTTTAATAGAGCAACTTAATCTTTTGTTGATAAAAAAACCAACAAAAAATGATCCAATTATTGAAATAAAAAAATTGTTATTAATTATTAATCTTAAAAATGTAGCTAGGTAAGCAGCTAAAAGAATATAAATAAAGTTATTTAATTTCACTTTTTAAAAACTGAATTACAAAATAACCTAAATAAAAAAATAGAAAAGAAAGAATTATCACTTCGATATAGTGGAAAAATAATCTTAGGAATTTTCTCTTTTTAAAAAGATTAAATAGTTGATTTATAAAGGAAGAAAATGTACTAAAACATCCTAAAAAACCGCTATAAAATAGCACTAATATTTCATTATTTATAAAATTTATTGCGACTAAAATACCTAAAAAAAAAGACGATAAAAAATTTACTATTGATGTATTTTGAATATCAATGCCTATACTTTTTTTAAAATTATTTTGTATAGATATTCTCAGTATTAATCCAAAAGTACTGCCAAGTAAAAGTATGACTATTGAACTAAAATCCAAAATTTACATTTTTATCCAGCCTTTTAAAATCTTATTAGGATCATCTAACAATTTATTGGAAGCTAATTCAACCCTGACCCAAGTTTCGCTTTCAGTAACTTTCCAACTACGTAATACTGATAAAGTTGTACCTAAATCAAGAACTATTAATTCCCTAGAATTAATTTGAGGATAAGAGTAAAGGGAAGTATTGGAGCTCAATATAATTTCATTTGTATTAGGAGAGAACTTATTTTGATTTAAACTTTTTTGGATCCCCCCAGCAGGTAATGTAATTGGAGCGATTAATGCAAAAGTAATTAAGCAAAAATTCTTGAGAAGATTATTAATCATATATCTAAAGTTGCCATATCTAAATTGCTGCTATGAGTTTCAATAAATTCTCTTCTTGGTGCAACTTTATCTCCCATTAATATATTGAATATTCTGTCAGCTTCAAATGCATCTTCAATTTCAACCCTTTTCATCATCCTCGTTTGAGGATTCATAGTTGTATCCCATAATTGTTTTGGCATCATCTCACCTAACCCCTTAAATCTTTGGATATTATAATTTGCTTTTTCTCCAAAACCTTCAATTGTTTCCTTTAATTGATTCTCGTTATAACAGTAATTATGATTTTTACCTCTTTCAACTTTATATAGAGGGGGGCAAGCAATATATATAAAGCCTTTCTCAACAAGTTCTCTTTGGTATCTGTAAAAAAATGTCAATAATAAAGTTCTTATATGAGCGCCATCAACATCAGCATCCGTCATGATTACAACTCTATGATATCTCAAAGAGCTCTCGTCGAAATCCTCTCCTTTTATTCCTAATCCTAAAGCGGTTATCAATGACTGTATTTCTGTATTTTTGTAAATTTTAGTATCATCAGTTTTTTCAATATTAAGAATTTTACCTCTGAGGGGCAAAATAGCCTGAAAATTTCTATCTCGTCCCTGTTTTGCGGAACCACCTGCTGAATCTCCTTCAACTATATAAATTTCTGATTCTGAGGGGTCTCTAGAACTACAATCTGCTAATTTACCAGGTAAGGTAGAACTTTCTAGAACACTTTTTCTTCTTACTAATTCTCTAGCCCTTCTCGCAGCTTCTGCCGCATTAAATGATTGAATTGCTTTTTCAAGAATCAAATCCAAAATTCCAGGATTGAATTCCATATATTTTGTGAGTGCCTCCCCAATAAGTGAATCCACAATTCCTCTGACTTCAGTATTTCCTAATTTTGTTTTTGTTTGCCCTTCAAATTCGGGATCTGGAACTTTTACAGATAAAACAACAGTCAAGCCCTCTCTAATATTTTCGCCTGCTAAATTTTTTTCAGCATCTTTTCTTTTACCTCTCTTCTTTGCAAGATTATTGAAAGTTCTTGTCAAAACTGTTTTTAGCCCTTCTATATGAGTTCCTCCGTCAATAGTTCTAATATTATTTGCAAATCCTAAGATGTTATCTGAATATACATCTGAACACCATTGCAAAGCTGCTTCTACATATACATTTTCTTTCTGTGAGTCTACATAAATTATTTCAGGATGAATAGACTCTTTTGCAGCATTAATATATTCAACATATTCTTTAATACCTCCTTGATATAAGTAAATTTCTTCTTTAAAAGAACCATCGGATAATTGATTTCTTTCATCTCTAAAAACAATTTTTACTCCACCGTTAAGATAAGCAAGTTCTCTTAACCTAGATGAAAGAAGAGCATATTCAAATTCAATTCCTCCAGAAAAAATAGTTTTGTCGGGTTTAAAGCAAATAGTTGTTCCTTTCTTAAATAATTTGTCAGTCTGCTTTTTAGTTTTCAATTCACCCTTTGATACACCTTTTTCAAATCTTTGATTAAATTCGTGACCATCCCTAAAAACAGTCACATTAACCCATTCGCTTAAAGCATTAACTACAGATATTCCTACTCCATGCAAACCCCCTGAAACTTTATAACCACCACTTCCAAATTTACCTCCTGCATGAAGAACAGTAAGTACAGTTTCTAAAGCACTTTTTCCTGTTCTTGGATGAATATCTGTTGGAATGCCTCGTCCATTATCAGAAATTAAAGCAGAACCATCTGCTCGAAGAACTATTTCTATGTGATCACAATGTCCTGCTAGTGCTTCATCAACAGAGTTATCAACTACTTCATATACTAAGTGATGTAATCCTCTAGGCCCTGTAGAACCTATATACATCCCGGGTCTTTTACGAACTGGTTCTAACCCCTCTAAAACCTGAATCTGATCAGCACCATAATCACTTGAGATTTTATTAGATCTTTTGTCCTCACTCATTTAATATAAAAAAAATATTAAACTTTTAAAATGTTATTTTTAAAAGGTATTTCATTAAACTTACCACTGCAATAAGATAAAGGCTCGGAGTCAATGAAAAATTTAACCACTTTAATTATATAGCTAATATTTTATTCTTCAGAAATTCATATGTCATCATATCCACCTCATGTAATAATTTTAATTGGGCCCACCGCAAGTGGCAAAACAGAATTAGCTATTGAAATTGCAGAATATTTTAAAACTCGTATACACAATATCGATTCAAGACAAATTTATAAGTTTATGGATATTGGAACAGCCAAACCATCTAAAAAACAACAACAAAAAATAAAGCATTTTTTAATAGATATTGAGGAGCCAAACCATCCAATTAATGTAAAACAATTTCAAGAAATTGCTCAAAAATCAATAATTAGAGAAATTAAACAAGATAATTTACCTTTTCTTGTTGGAGGGAGTGGATTGTATATGAACTCAATAACCAAGGGTTTTTTTGTACCAGATGTGCCTCCTCAAAAAGATCTTAGAAAACAATTAGAAGAACTTGGTCAGAAAAAATGTTGGGACTTGTTAAAAAATTGTGATCCATTATCAACAAAAAAAATTAATTTTGCTGATCACATTAGAACAATAAGGGCTTTAGAAGTCTTCTACGTAACAGGTAAACCTTTATCAACTCTGAAAGTTCAAAAACCTCCTGAATGGAAAATACTAGAACTTGGATTAGATAGAGATAATTTAAAAGAAAGAATTTTAAAAAGAACTAAACATATGTTTTTATCTGGAATTATTGAGGAGACTAACAATCTTATTTCAGAATACGGATTTGATTTGCCAATACTAGAAACCATTGGTTACCGAGAAGCGAAAGATGTTTTAAAAAACCATACAACAATTGACAAGGCGATTGAGTTAACTACAACAAAAACGATCCAATTTGCAAAAAGACAAAAAACTTGGTTTCGTAATAAAAATAATCCTCTCTGGCTTAATAACAAAAACCTTCTAAAAGATGCAATAATTAAAATAGAGTCTTTTTTAAGCTAACTTTATAAAGATAGATTTTTTCATCATCCAACCAAATTGTTAAATTAACTGAATGCCCCCACGCCCACGCTTTGACCGCCGAGCTCCAGTTAGAGAGCTACCAAATATAAATGAAAGAATAAAATACCCTCAATTGAGAGTTGTTGATTCAGATGGAAAACAACTAGGTGTCATAGACAGATTAAAAGCATTAGAAATAGCATCTCAAAGAGAACTTGATTTAGTTTTGGTAAGCGAAAAAGCAAATCCTCCTGTTTGTAGAATTATGAACTACGGAAAATACAAATTTGAACAAGAGAAGAAAGCTAAAGAAGCAAAGAAAAAATCGCATCAAACAGAAGTTAAAGAAGTAAAAATGAGGTATAAAATTGATAAACATGATTATGATGTGCGAATAGGTCAAGCTACTAAATTTTTAAAATCGGGAGACAAAGTAAAATGTACTGTAATTTTTAGAGGTAGAGAAATTCAACACTCAAATTTGGCTGAAACACTTCTTTTGAAAATGGCTAATGATTTAGAAGAGCAATCAGAAGTTCAACAAAAACCAAAAAGAGAAGGGAGAAACATGATTATGTTTTTAAGCCCTAGAAAAACTCCTCTTATTAAAAAAGATGATGGGTGAAAAATTGTTATCAAAAAAATATGACAAATGTTAAAGTGTCACTATTGTCAAAAATAAATTAGTCAAGGTTTTTAGAAAGTGAGATTCCATATTCAACAAGAAAGTGATATCCCAGCATCTACTCAACTATATAATCAAATTTGTTTTGCTATTGCAGCAAGGCATTATCCTCCTGGTCACAGACTTCCCAGTACAAGGCAACTTGCAATGCAGACTGGACTGCATCGAAATACTATAAGCAAAGTATACAGACAACTAGAAATAGATGGAGTTGTTGAGGCAATAGCTGGATCAGGTATCTACGTAAGAGATAATCTTACTAAAAGAGAATTTAAAAAATCGATTTACTCAAAAGAAAAAATCAGAAAACTACCAGATCAAGAAGCAAAGAAGGTTATTGACAACTTAATAAATCTTGGATGCACTTTACAAGAAACGAGAGATATATTGACTAATGAAATTGATTGGCGTATTAAATGTGGATCAAGAATAATAGTCAGTACTCCTAGAGAGGATATTGGTGCTTCTATGTTAATAGCAGAAGACCTTTCTCCAACTGTAAATGTCCCTGTAGAAGTTGTCCCTATGGAAGAATTAGAAAAAGTTTTGAGTAATTCAAATAATGGTACGATTGTCACAAGCAGATACTTTATACAGCCTTTAGAAAAAGTTGCTAAGCAACATGGTGTGCGCGCTATTGCAGTTGACTTAAGCGACTTTCAAAAAGAATTGAAAATCATCAAAGAATTAAATACTGGAAGTTGTGTAGGGATTGTAAGCATAAGTCCTGGTTTGTTGAGAGCTGCTGAGGTTATTATACACAGCATGCGAGGTGGTGAATTAATGCTTATGACGGCAGTCTCAGACAACAACAGTAGATTACTATCACTTTTAAAGGCTTCGAACCATATAGTGTGTGATGGACCTAGTCTATCAGTTGTAGAAAAAACATTATTAAACAATCGTTCTCAATTGATGAGATTACCTCAAATAATTTGTGCTAAAAATTACTTAAGTATCGAAACAATAAATCAATTAAAAAAAGAAATAGGTGTCATTAATTAAACCAAGATGCTAAGAACTTTAAAATCAGACATTGAAATTATCAGAGAGAGAGATCCCGCCGCAAGAGGAATAGTAGAGATATTTCTTTGCTACCCGGGCTTTCAATCAATAGTTATACATAGGTTTACGCATAAATTATGGCAATTAAAAATTCCTTTAATTCCCCGCTTATTAAGTCATACAAATAGATTATTAACAGGAATTGAAATACATCCTGGAGCTAAAATTGGTAAACGTGTTTTCATAGATCATGGAATGGGAGTTGTAATTGGAGAAACAGCTGAAATAGGAAATAACTGCCTTCTATATCAGGGAGTTACATTAGGAGGAACTGGTAAAAGTCATGGGAAAAGACATCCCACCTTGATGGAAAATGTTGTAGTTGGAGCAGGTGCAAAAGTTCTTGGATCCATCACAGTAGGATCTAATACTCGTATTGGTGCAGGTTCAGTTGTTGTTCGCAATGTTGAAGGAAACAGTACAGTGGTTGGAGTTCCTGGCAGAGTCGTTCATCAAAGTGGTGTTAAGGTAAACCCATTAGCTCACTCTGCTTTGCCAGATGCAGAAGCTAATGTGATAAAAAACTTAATGGACAGAATAGACTTTCTCGAAAATGAGATTCTAAAATTACAAAAAACTCTTCAATGTTTAGTTAATTCAGAATCAATTGATATTTCTAAATTGGGTGACGCTCAAAATCTTAAAGACAAGGAAATAATAGAATTTCTTGGAGATGATTAAATGTTTATCTAATTTTTTTCATTAACATCAGTTTTAGGTTGAAACATAAACATTGAATAAATAACATTTCGTCTCATATTAGTCATCATTTCGAGAAACATGTCATATCCTTCGTTTTTATATTCGATTAATGGATCTTTTTGACCATAACCTCTCAATCCGACTGATTCCCTCAAGGAATCCATGGATTGAAGATGTTCTCGCCATAAATTATCGATTTGCTGCAAAATGAAAAATCTTTCTGCTTCTCTCATTAATCCTGGACGAATCTTTTCTATTTGTGATTCTTTTAAATCATAAGCTATTCGTAACTGCTCTTGAAGATAGTTTTTTAATTCTTCTATTGACAGTAAGTTAATATCATCAGATTTAAGATCATCTAATAAATATATAAATTCTTTGACTTTTGAAATTAATTGATCAAAATTCCATTCTTCAGGAGGAAGATCAGGATTAATATAAGCATCTACAATTTCAATCATAGTCCTTTCTCCATATCCTATTACTTGTCTCTTTAAATCACTTCCTTTCAATACTCTTAGTCTTTCGCCATAAACTGCTTTTCTTTGATTGTTCATTACCTCATCGTATTCAAAAACTTGTTTTCTAATATCGTAATAGTATGTTTCAACTTTCTTTTGAGCACTTTCTAGAGACCTAGTAAGCATTCCTGATTCAATAGGCATATCTTCATCAACCCTAAAAGCATTCATTAGATTTGCTACCCTATCACCTCCAAAAATCCTTAATAAATTATCATCTAACGATAAAAAGAATCTTGTACTTCCAAGATCACCTTGTCTTCCTGCTCTTCCTCTAAGTTGATTATCCACTCTTCTCGATTCATGTCTCTCAGTGCCAATGACATGTAAACCGCCAGCTTCTCTTACTTTTTTTTCTTCATGTATCAAAACTTTTTCATATTCTTTTTTTACATCCGACAAAGATTCTCTTAAAAGCTTTATCAAATTATCATCAGTTGGTGCTTTTTCTGCAGCTGTAGCTATCCTGTCATCAAGCTCCAAGACAGAAAGTTGTCTATCTCCCCAGTTTTTAACAAGTTCAACAGATAAAAGTGAGAGTTTCTTTTCAATTCCTTCATCTAGTTTGCAAGGGAAAAGACTTGTTGAAGAATTTGAAATGTTCTTTTTCAAATTTGAACCAGATTTTGTAGAAAAACCACCCTTAGATTTTGAATTTCTTTGTTTCGGTATTGGTGGCTTATGCTCATTATCAGGCTTGACTAACAAAGGAATTAAAATTTCTTTTAATTTAAGCCTTGCCATATAGTCACTATTACCGCCAAGAATTATATCTGTTCCTCTTCCAGCCATATTAGTCGCAATAGTAACAGCCCCTGCTCTTCCTGCCTGAGCAATAATTTCTGCCTCACGTTCAACATTCTCTGGCTTAGCATTTAACAAATTATGTGGGATTTTTTCTTCAGATAAAAGTGAACTTAATAATTCACTTTTTTCAACACTTGTTGTACCAACTAAAACAGGTCTACCATCTCTATGAATTTGTGCAGTTTCTTTAGCAACGGCTTTCCATTTACCAATCTCTGTCTTAAATACTTGATCAGACCAATCTTGTCTCTTTCTTATCTGATTTGTCGGTATAACTGTTGATTCTAATTTATAAGTTTTTTCAAATTCAACTTCCTCAGTCTTTGCAGTTCCCGTCATTCCTGCTAAACCAGGATATAACAGGAAAAAATTCTGATAAGTTATGGATGCTAATGTTTGAGTCTCCGGCTGAATTTTAAGACTCTCTTTTGCTTCTATTGCCTGATGTTGTCCATCACTCCAACGTCTTCCTGGCATTACCCTACCAGTAAATTCATCAACTATTACAGCCTCATCGTTCTTAATAATATAATTCACATCTTTAATAAATAATTCTTTAGCTTTTAAAGCATTAGTTATGTAATGCGCCCAAGGATCTTGAGGATTATATAAATCATTAACTCCCAAATACTCTTCACATTTTGCAAAACCCTGATCAGTTAAGATACAACTTCTTTGTTTTTCATCAACTTCATAATCGCCTTCTGGATCAATACCATCTTTACTTAATTCTTTTGCTTTGACTAATGCCAAAGATAATTCTGCAGCTTTTTGATATTTTTCTTGAGGTCTTTCAACTTGGCCAGAAATGATTAGAGGCGTTCTTGCTTCATCAATTAATATTGAATCAACCTCATCAATGACGCAGTAATTAAATTTTCTTTGAACTACTTCACTAATATCGGTAGCCATATTATCTCTTAAATAATCAAATCCTAATTCTGAATTTGTGGCATAAGTTATATCACAATCATAATTTTTCTTTCTCTCAACTGGATTCATGTCTTGCTGAATCAACCCTACGGATAAACCTAAAAAACGATGAACTTGTCCCATCCACTCTGCATCCCTTCTAGCAAGATAATCATTTACAGTAACAACATGAACTCCTTTCCCCGTAAGAGCATTCAAATAACAAGGTAAAGTTGCGACAAGAGTTTTTCCCTCTCCAGTCTTCATCTCAGCAATTTGACACTCATTTAAAACCATCCCGCCTATTAACTGAACATCAAAGTGTCTCATATCAAGAACACGTTTACTTGCTTCTCTTACAATTGCAAAAGCTTTAGGAAGAAATTCTTCTAGGAGTTCTTTTTGTTTATTAAAATCTAATTCTGCTGAAATATCTGATTTAAGATTTTGAGTTTCTTTTCTAAGCTCTTCATCAGTCAATTGAGAAATTTCTTCTTCTAAAAAATTTATCTCTTCCACTATTGGTTGATAGCGCTTTAACTTTCGTGTATTCGGATCTCCCAACAAAAGTTTTAGCATAAGTCAAAGTCCTTAAAAAATTCATCTTATTACAAACATTATAAATTAGTGCGTTACAACAGAATGAAGAAAGCTATTATCTCTTTATTTATATAGAAAAGATCGATTAAGGTATTTAGATTAAAGTCACAAAAATAACCTAACTGACGTCATTTTCAAAAATCTTTTTAATAAATGAAAGAAATATCTCTAATCAAACATGGTAAAGGAGCCTTAGGATTAAGGGTTTTTGGATTAGGTCCTAATCTTAAACCAACAAAAGGATTAATTAAGCTACAAAAATTACTAGATAACAATGCTTTCTGGGCAAAAAATAGAACAATTAATGATCTAAAAAAATGTCTTGCTAACAGTGATGTCGTAATAAGTCTTTGGGTTGACAGGGAAATTGTTGGTTTTGGTAGAGCTTTAACCGATGGGATTTACCGCGGAGTGCTTTGGGATATTGTTATTGATCAAAATCACCAAGGCAAAGGTTTTGGAACATTAATTGTAAAAAATATTTTATCTTCTAAAAAAATTAAAAATACAAAAAAAATATATTTAATGACAACAAATAAAAAATTGTTTTATTCTCAATTTGATTTTAAAGAAGTTACCTCTCAAAATTTATTAATTCTTGAAATATAAAGCACTTTGTTTGTAATAAAAACAAAATCAAGATACAAATTTACTGTAAAGCCATCTTATAAAAGGTCCTAAAATAGGCACTGGTCCAAAAGTTGGACCACAAAAATCAAAGTAATCTCTATGCTCTTTAATTAATCCATTTTCACCAAATAATAAACGAGTAGTTCCAGGATAAATAAATTCTTTACCCATAATTTTTAAACCCATTGTCCATTCAACAAATCCACAATCCCCAGTTATGGAAATTGCATGAGTTTCTAAAAAAACATCATCACATCTTTTAACTAGCTTATCTTGAGCTTTAACATAAGAATCTAAGCCCTCTGTTTCTTGAGTTGGATCTGTAAAAATAACATTTTCATTATAAAATTCAGCCCATTTTTGTTTTGTTGGTGCATCTGTACCATAAGGTTTAGTAAATAATCCCTTTAAATCCTCAATAGAAATTACTCTTGTCATTACGAAATTATTGTTAGAAATATTCTAAAAGATACAAACATTAAAAGCGGATGAAGAGATTCGAACTCTCGACATTCTCCTTGGCAAGGAGATGCTCTACCACTGAGCTACATCCGCATAACTTTTTTATTTTATCTCAAAGAAGGGATCAATGATAAAAATAATTAAATTTTTTTCAATTAATGTAAATTTTTAATTAAGGATCCCATCTCAATTGCTTGTAAAGCATAATTCCAACCAAGATTATTTTTAATCCCTGCTCTTTCTAAAGCCTGCTGCATAGTATCAGTAGTTAAAACTCCAAAAATAATTGGAACATTATTTTCATTTGAAACTTGCGAAATACCTTTGCTCGCCTCAGATATAACTACATCATAGTGGGAAGTTTCACCACGGATCACAGCCCCAAGAGCAATTACAACGTCATAACTCTTTTTTTTCATGAGGGTTTTAGCTGCGATTGGCAATTCGAATGAACCAGGAACCCAAACTATATCTACTTGATCGCTTAATTCTGAAGTATCTAAACCATGTCTTTTTAAACAATCAAGACAACCAGATAGAATTTTATTTGTAATTAAATCATTAAATCTTGCTATTACAATCCCAACTTTTAAAGTAGAGGCATTAGTAAAAGAACCCTCAAAAATAGCCATTAAGTTTTAGTTAGATATATTAATAGACTCTCACGAAAAGGTATTAAGTTCAAACTAATGAAGAAACTATCCCTGTAACAAAAACCAAAACAACCCAAACAGCAGCAATAGAATAAATTTTTCTCCTACTTTCTCGCTGTCCTTCCTCAGTAGAAGGTTGAGTCACATATAAAACAGGTACTCCAACTACTGCAATTAAAGAAGCAAATAATAGAGCATTTACGAAGAAAAAGTTAACAGCCTGCATAATTCAGTCTTAGGTTTTGAAATATTATAAATACTATAATCTCATGGAAATGAGAATTTTTAGAGAAAATTTACATACTTTAGCCACTTTAAATGCAAAAAAAAAATTTCTACCTAATATCTATTTAGGAATTAAAAAAGTATGCAAGAAGATACGATAATTCAAAAGAATTTATTTACGATTGGTAATGATAATAATGAACAAAAAGAAATAACAAAAATTCCAGAAGATTTATCTTTGGAAGATTTAAAAAAAGAATCGCAAAAAAGACCCAGACAAAGAAAAAATTCAACTAATTTAATAAATAAATTCAAGACTGATTTAATTTCAAATAATAAAAATGTTTGCATCAATGAAGAATCTTATAGCTATAAAACAGTTTCAAAACTGAAATTAACTCCTGTAATGAAGCATTATGTAACTCTGAAAGAAGAAAATAAGGATAGGTTATTACTTTATAGATTAGGAGATTTTTTTGAATGTTTTTTTGAGGACGCTGTATTAATATCTAACCTTTTAGAAATAACGCTTACCAGTAAAGATGCTGGCAAAGAGATTGGTAAGATCCCTATGGCAGGGGTTCCTCATCATGCAATGGAGAGATATTGTGCTGATTTAATTAAAAAAAATTATTCTGTGGTTATATGCGATCAATTAGAAAAAAGTTCTGGGAATTATGGGACTCCAATTAAAAGAGGAATAACAAGAATAATTACTCCTGGAACTGTAATTGAAGAGGGGATGTTAATAGCAAAGAAAAATAATTGGATTACTGCTATTTACTTATCAGAAGAAAACTCAGATGAATCTTATGAATGGGGTATATCAAAAGCTGATGTAAGTACAGGAGAATTAATAACTTTAGAAGGCCAATCTCTGTCAAAACTATTTGATGAAATTATTAAATTAGATTCTTCAGAAATCATTGTAGGAAGCAATGCAGTAAGAAATTTATTAATTAAAGGAAATAGTCAAATTACATATACTGTTTCTCAAGAGACTAATTTTGGAATTAATGAAGCAAATTATCTAATAAAAAATTATTTCCAAATTGCGAACCTAGAGGGAATAGGACTTAAAAATTTAAACAATGCAACTAGATCACTTGGAGGTTTATTAAATTATTTAGAAAAAATTAATCCTTCAAATTTAGATAAAGATTCTTCTTTAAAAATCTCATTAGACTTTCCACAAATCCAATATGGTCACAACAAATTAATTATTGATTATCAAACTCAAAAAAACTTAGAAATCAAAAATACACAACGAGAAAACAATTATGTAGGTTCGCTATTATGGAGTATTGATAGAACTTATACTTGCATGGGTGCAAGGTGTTTAAGAAGGTGGATAGATTCACCACTATTAAACGTTAATGAAATTTATAAAAGACAAAATATAATTACAAACTTTCTTGAATCTAAAAAATTACGTACAGATACCCAAAATTTGCTAAGAGCAATGGGGGATTTGGAGAGACTTGCAGGTAGAGCTTGTGCAGGTCATGCAAGTCCTAGAGACTTAATTGCAATAGCTGAAGGTTTAAAAAAATTGCCTAGACTAAAATCGATAATTGAATTATTTAAATATGATCTCCCAGATTGGACTGGTCAATTAAAAAATATTGATGAAGGGCTCTTAGAATTAGCTGATACTATAAGTTTTAAACTAGTAGAAAATCCTCCTTTAAATATTAGTGAAGGGGGCATGATCCACGATGGTGTTGACAATATATTAGATGGTTTACGAAATTTAATGGATGATTACTCTGAGTGGCTAAACAGAGAGGAATTAAAGGAAAGGAAAATTAGCAAAATTTCAAACCTAAAAATTCAATTTCATAAAAATTTTGGTTATTACATTTCTATAAATAAGTCAAAAGTTAATTTAGCTCCACAACATTGGATCAAAAGGCAAACACTTACCAATGAAGAAAGGTATATCACTTCAGAAATTAAAAATAAAGAAAATAAGATTTTCCAAATAAAAAGTAGAGCTTCATCAAAAGAATATGAAATTTTCTGCGAATTAAGAATTATAGTTGCTGAAAAAACAAAACAAATAAGATCAATCGCAAAATCCATAGCATCTCTTGATGCACTACTTGGTTTATCAATTACTGCAGTAGAAAACAATTTTATAAAACCTTCATTAATAGCAATAAATGATTCAACGACAAAAAATAGTACAAAAATTAACGCAGGAAGAAATCCAATTGTAGAGCAATTGTTAAGTGATAAAAAGTTTGTAGCAAACGATATCTCTTTTGAGGATAATCAAAAATTAATTATATTAACCGGTCCCAATGCAAGCGGAAAAAGTTGCTTTATCAGACAACTTGGTTTAATACAAATTCTCACACAAATTGGTAGCTTTGTTCCTGCTAATAATGCTGAAATCAAGATTGTAGATAGGATTTTCACAAGAATTGGGGCAGTTGATGATCAATCATCTGGACAATCAACATTTATGGTAGAAATGTCTGAAACTGCATCAATTCTAAATCAGGCAACTTCTAGGTCACTAGTTTTACTTGATGAGATAGGCAGAGGGACATCTACTTTTGATGGACTTTCAATAGCTTGGTCAGTGAGTGAATATCTTGCAAAAAAAATTCAATGTAATACCATTTTTGCTACTCACTATCATGAGCTTAATTATTTAAAAAATTCAAATAAGAATATACAAAATTTTCAAGTTTTAGTAGAGCAAAATAAAGATCAGCTAATTTTTAGCCATAGGATTGTTAAAGGAGGCTCAAACAAAAGCTATGGCATAGAAGCAGCTAAATTAGCAGGAGTTCCAAAAGAAGTTATAGAAAAAGCAAAATCAGTTTTAAATTCTTTAGAAGAAAATAACAAATTAAATTATGATATTAAGTAAATTTTTGACATTTTTATAAAATAAATACTTTTAAATTGTTTCCCTCAATAAGGCGTTAACCGCAGCAGCTGCCATGGCAGCACCTCCTCTAGTTGAATTCAGAACAATTCTAGGAAGATCAGTAGAAATTAGTTTATTTTTGCTTTTTTCTACTCCAATAAATCCAACAGGCATTCCGATAATTAAACTAGGTAAATCTTTTGCATTTTTTAAAATATCAATTAAATAAGTTAACGCTGTAGGCGAACTGCCAATAACTACAATAGGTGATTTACTTCCAGAATTCATATCGGATAACTCCTTCCAACCTTCAGTTAAGCCATATGCAGTTTTAGTTAAGTTTGTATGATTATTTTTTCCAAACCACATTCTAGCGGTGAATACTTTATTCCTAGTGGTATTTTCTGCCATGGTTTTTATTGCTGCTGCAGCCATATCAGTATCAGTTAAAATCGGAGCACCATTTTTAAGTGCCTGAAGCCCTTTTTCGCAAGCACCTTCACTGAAATTTAAAAGATTTTGAACTGAAAAATCTCCTGAAGTATGGACTAATCTCTCTAACACTTTTTTTTCTAAATAATTAAGATCATTGGCTAATAAATGAGATCTTATGAATCTGATGCTTTCCAAAAAAATTGGATGATCTATTACCATAAAATTTAATTTGTGTTAGAAGTAATCATAGTTAATATATGGTTTTTATTGAGCTATTATGCCAATACAAATTTTATGGGGTAATGATTTAAATGCTCAAAATACATTTATTCAAAAATTAATTGATAAGGAAGTATCCAAAGAATGGAAAGAAATAAACGTAACAAATTTAAATGGAGATGATGATGAGCAAGTCTATAAAGCTTTTGATGAAGTTCTTACACCTCCTTTTGGAGAGGGATACAGAATAGTTACATTGAAAAATAATCCAATTTTTACTTCCAAAAATGAGGATCTAAGAACTAAATTTGAAAAAATTCATGACAATATACCTCCAAATACTTATTTCATTTTACAAAATACAAAAAAACCAGACTCAAGACTAAAGAGTACTAAATTTTTACAAAAACTTATTAAAAATAATTTAGCTAAAGAAAAGTCATTTTCTTTACCAGAAATCTGGGACTATGAAGGACAAAAAAAATTTTTAGAAGATGCAGCAAATGAAATGAATATCAAAATTGATAAACATGCAGTTGAATTGATAATTGATTCAGTTGGTAATGATAGCTTTAAACTAATAAATGAATTAGCCAAAGCAAAAACATACCTTTCTGCGGTATCAAGTGATTCGAATTCACAACTTTTTCTTAAAAGTATTGATGTAAAAAAAATATTTAGTGATCATCAATCCAATATTTTCAAAATCATTGATCTTCTCTTACAAAAAAATATTAATGAAAGCCTCATAGAAATAAATTATTCCTTACAGAAAGGAGAACCTGCTTTAAGACTAAATGCAGGTTTAATTAGTCAAATAAGGATTCATACCATTATAAAATTAGCAGTTAATTCGGGTAACGATAATGCAGAAAAGATTTGTAATCTTGCAGGCATTTCTAATCCAAAACGAATTTTTTTTATTCGAAGAAAAGTTAAAAATCTATCTCAAGAATATTTAATTAATTTAATGAGTAACTTACTAGATATTGAATCATTACTAAAACAAGGTAATAATCCTATAAATGTTTTTACAGAGAAATTAATTAATTTAAGTTAACCAAATTATAAGTTTAAGAATTTACATTATGATTTAAATATGGCATTACTAGTAAAAAAATTTGGCGGTACTTCTGTAGGTGATATTAAAAAAATTAAAAATATTGCTACTAGCATCTGTCAAAGTAAAGAAGCAGGAAATGAAATTGTCGTGGTTGTCTCTGCAATGGGGCAAACTACAGATGATTTAAATTGTCTAGCGGAATTAATTAGTAAAAATCCTAATCGAAGAGAATTGGATATGCTTCTCTCAACTGGAGAGCAAGTAACCATAGCTCTTCTCTCAATGGCATTAAACGAATACGGAATACCTGCAATTTCAATGACCGGTAGCCAGGTTGGAATTATTACTGAATCAATTCATGGTAAAGCGAGAATTCTAGATATTAAAACAGAAAGGATCCAAAATTATATAAATCAGGGTTTTGTAGTTGTAGTGGCTGGATTTCAAGGAACAACATTAAGCCATACGGGTTCAATGGAAATTACAACTTTGGGTAGAGGTGGTTCAGATACTTCCGCAGTAGCTTTATCAACAGCTTTAGGAGCTGAGACGTGCGAAATTTATACAGACGTTCCAGGGGTTCTTACTACTGATCCAAGAATTGTTCCTAATGCAAAACTCTTAAATGAAATTAGCTGCGAGGAAATGCTTGAACTTGCAAGTGTCGGTGCTTCAGTTCTGCATCCAAGAGCAGTAGAAATTGCTCGAAATTATGGAATTAAATTGTGTGTCAAATCAAGCCAAAGTGACTCAAGTGGGACTCTCCTTGAAAGTCAAATCCAACCTCTCCCACTAAAAAGAGGAAGCTTAGAATTAACAAAAACAGTCAATAGTCTTGAGGTATTAGAAAACCAAGCAGTATTCAGTCTCTCAAATATTCCTG
The DNA here is from genome assembly GCA_902594875.1 of uncultured Prochlorococcus sp. Taxonomy (GTDB): domain Bacteria; phylum Cyanobacteriota; class Cyanobacteriia; order PCC-6307; family Cyanobiaceae; genus Prochlorococcus_A. Next base: position 27,200 of record CACJNU010000006.1, on the reverse strand, counting down.
ATAGGCCTGGGATTGCTGCACAAATATTTGAAAAACTTTCAGAAGCAGGTATAAGTGTAGATTTAATAATACAAGCGACAAATGACGGAAATAAAAACGATATTACATTTACTGTTAGTGAATTAGAAGTTAAAAAGACTGCAGAACAATGTGAACTTATAACTAGTCAATTAGGAGGAGAATATAACTTAAAAACAAACATGACTAAATTAAGTATTCAAGGTGCAGGCATTATGGGCAGACCTAGTGTTTCAGCTGATTTATTTGATACTTTATCTCAAGCGAATATAAATGTCAGGTTAATAGCTACTAGTGAAATTAAAGTCAGCTGTGTAATTGAAATCAATAATATACCAAAAGCTATAAGATTTGTTGCTGAGAAATTTAAGTTATCCGATACACAAATATTTGTTAATCCAATCAATAAAAAACAAGATCAACCTGAAGTAAGAGGAATTGCATTAGATAAAAACCAAGTTCAAGTAAGTTTTCGGAAACTGCCTGATCGTCCAGGTGTAGCAGCATCAATATGTTTAGCATTAGCTGAAAATAATTTACTTATCGATACTATCGTTCAGTCTGAAAGAATTTCCTCTTTAAAAACTAAGGATATTAGTCTTACAATGAATAAACAAGATAGAGAGAAAGCTAACTTAGTTTTTGAGGCCTTAACAAAAAAATTACCCGGATCTTACGTTGAAGATGGCCCTGCTATAGCCAAAGTAAGTACTGTAGGAGCTGGAATGGCATTTAAGGTTGGAACGGCTGGAAAAATATTTAGAGCATTGGCTGACCAAAATATCAATATTGAAATGATTGCCACTAGTGAAATCAGGACATCATGTATTGTCTTAGAAAAAGATTGTGACAAAGCAGTTAATGCAATTCATAATCATTTCGAATTAGAAAAATAAGTTCTTTTTAATTATTTCTTTTCAATTTTTGTCTTAATTTTTTGATTCTATCTCTCAAATTTGCCGCTTCTTCAAAATTTAACTCTTTTGCAGCATCTTTCATTTTAATTTCTAACTTTTCTATTAACTCAGGCAATTCTTCTAGCAAACATTGATTATCACTGGAACCGAGAATTGCGTCAGTTTTGTTATTAACTATATTTATTAAATCTTTAGATAAACCACCAGCATCTAGTTTTCTGGAAAGTTCTAGAAAAGATAATATTGAATTTTCTATTTTTTTGCCTGCAGGTTTTGGAGTAATACCATTGACTTGGTTATATTTTTTTTGAATAGTTCTTCTTCTTTCAGTTTCAGATATTGCTCTTTTCATTGAATCTGTGAAGTTATCTGCATAAAGCAAGGCAACACCTTCAACATGTCTTGCAGCTCTTCCTATTGTTTGAATCAATGACCTTTCAGCTCTGAGAAAACCTTCTTTATCAGCATCTAAAATGGCAACTAAGGATACTTCAGGAAGATCTAGTCCCTCTCTTAATAAATTAACTCCAACCAAAACATCATATTCGCCCATTCTGAGGTCTTGAATAATTTCAATTCTTTCAATTGAATGGATTTCTGAATGCAAATATCTAACTCTTACTTTATTTTCAGATAAAAAATCAGTCAGATCTTCAGCCATTCTCTTAGTAAGTGTTGTCACTAGCACTCGTTGATTCTTTTCAGCTCTAATTCTTATTTCAGATAACAGATCTTCTATTTGGCCCTCACTAGGTCTTACATCAATGACAGGATCTAATACCCCAGTTGGTCTTATAACTTGCTCAATAAATTCACCATCACATTGATCTAATTCCCATTGACCTGGAGTTGCGCTTATAAATAATGTCTGTTTTGATTTTTCCCAAAACTCTTCGCATTTTAAAGGTCTATTATCTGCGGCACTTGGCAATCTAAAACCATGATCTATTAAAACTTTTTTTCTAGATTGATCACCGTTGTACATCGCATGAAGTTGCGGACATGTTACATGACTCTCATCAACTACCAACAACCAATCTTTGGGAAAGTAATCTATTAAGCATTCTGGCGGTGAACCTTCCTCCCTGCCAGATAAATGACGAGCATAATTCTCAACTCCATTACAATAACCAACCTCTCTGAGCATTTCTAAATCATATTTTGTGCGTTGTTCTAGACGTTGAGCCTCTAATAATTTTCCTTCGTATGTAAATTTATCTAGTTGAGTTTTTAATTCACTTCTAATTGCACTTATTGCACTCTCAAGTCTTTCTTTTGGGGTTACAAAATGCTTCGCTGGGTAAACGCTAACTTGTTCCAAACTTTCAAGGATTTCTCCTGTAGTAGGGTCAACATATCTAATAGCTTCGACTTCATCACCAAATAATTCAATTCTAATTAATCTATCCTCATAAGCTGGACCGATTTCTAAAACATCACCTTTAATTCTGAATCTACCTCTAGTAATTTCAATATCATTTCTAGTATATTGATTTTCAACGAGAGACCTCAAAGAAGAACGTAGATTTATTGATTTTCCCACTTCAAATTTAACTGCAGCTTTTAAATACTCACTCGGTATACCAAGACCATAAATACAACTTATTGAGGCTACTACAATTACATCTTTTCTTTCGAATAATGAGCGTGTTGCAGAATGCCTAAGCATATCTATTTCTTCATTAATTGAAGCCGTTTTGGCTATGTAAGTATCACTTACAGGTACATAAGCCTCAGGTTGATAATAATCGTAGTAAGAAATAAAGTACTCAACAGCATTTTTTGGAAAAAATTCCCTTAATTCATTACATAGTTGTGCAGCTAACGTTTTGTTATGTGCTAATACAAGTGCTGGTCTTCCTGTTTGTTGAATTACATTCGCAATAGTAAATGTTTTACCAGTTCCAGTAGCTCCTAAAAGAGTCTGAAACTCTTTACCATTATTTATACCTTTAACTAAATTTTTAATAGCTTCTGGTTGATCTCCATTCGGTTCGTAAGGAGCTTGAAGCTTATAGTTGTTCATCAACCTAGTAGCAAAAGGGTATTGCTATGTTAAGAAATTTTTTCTCCAATTATTGAATTTTTCAAAGATTCTTTTAAGCCCCTAACAACCGCAACCATCGATATTAAATCATCTAATTTATTAACTACAGATCCAACGCCAACTGCTGAGGCTCCAGAGGATATTGCTAGTGGACAAGTTACTTGGCTTAATCCAGAGGCACTCATGATTGGTATATTGAGAGATTGTTTATTAAATTCTTGATGAATTGCATAGGTAGCTGCAAGAGTTGGTACTGATTTTTCAAAAAAGCCTTGAATTCCTGAAGAGTAAGGAGTAGAACTGGTACCACCTTCTGTTTGAATAATATCAACACCTTCTTCTACAAGCTTTATAGCAAGATCAACTTGTTTATCAATAGGCATAGTATGAGGAACAGTTACTGATAAAGGAACATTCGGCAATAAATCCCTCGTCTCTTTTGTAATGTTTAAAACTTTTTTATCTGAAAAATTAATGCCTTTTTCATAAAAAGTATCGTAATTTCCTATTTCAATTAATGATGCTCCTGCTTTTACGGAATCTTGAAAAGATTGAGGAACTACTGAACTAACACAAACGGGTAGTGTTGAATTCTGAAGTGCTAAATCAACTAGTTCAGGTTTACAAGCAATATCGACAAGATCTGCACCTCCTAATGAAGCAGCCTCAACAATTATTTTCACAGATTGAACATCGAAATTATTCAATCCTGAAATAACTTTGAGTAAGGATTTGCTTCTTAACTCTTCTTTGATTTTTTGTGGCAAAAGATTAATCAGACTCATTTACTTAATGAATTTATTACCCGATTGTGACATTGTTTTAGTAAAACAGTGCATTTTTTAAAAAATATTATCTGAGCAACACAAAATGACTGATAAAAAATTAAGTCAGAACAATTGGTCATCATGGCATCATCAGCTTCATAAGGAGATTCTTACCAAAAAAATATTAATTCCCAAAGGATCCAATATTTTAATAAGTGTTTCCGGAGGTCAAGACTCAATGACCTTATTAACCCTAATTAATGACCTAAAAAAACTACATAATTGGTCTATTAGTGTTTGGCATGGTGATCATCAGTGGCACGAAAAATCATCACTATATGCTCTTGAATTAAAAGATTATTGCGAAGAAAAAAATATTTCATTCTCTTTTGATCAAGCAAATAAAGAGAGTATTTCTTCAGAAGAAAAAGCACGAGAATGGAGATATAAAAAATTATGTGAAAGAGGCAAAACTTTATTAAATACACACCAGCAAAAACATAATGTTTATTTGTTAACTGGTCACACGAGTAGTGATAATGCAGAAACATTTATCCTCAATTTATCTAGAGGAAGCAATTTTGCAGGTCTGAGTAATATTGAGAGTAAAAGATTAATAGAAAATCAAATTTTTTTAATAAGACCAATATTAATTTTCAGTAGGGAAGATACAAAACAATTTTGCAATGATATGAAGATCCCAGTCTGGGAAGATCCTACAAATTCAGATCTTAAATTAAAAAGAAATTTAGTAAGAAAAAAAATTATTCCTACCTTAGAAGTCATCTATCCTGGTTGTTCTAAAAGGATAAATAATTTTTCCCAAAAAATGAGCAAATACAATAATGAACGTAATGATCTGAGTGAACTAGCATATTTATATTGTAAAGATGTAAAAGGTATTGATAGGAATCTCCTAAATGGTATGTGTATTGAAGCGAGGTGCACAATCTTAAATAGATTTTTAAAAGAAATATCTGCTAAGCAATGTAGTTCTAAAAATCTAACAAAATTAGCAACTTCAATTTATGAAAAAAATAAAGGTCAAATTAATCTGAAAGAGTTTTTAAAAATTGTTTGGGATAAAAACTATATAAATTTTGAAAAAAGTTAAGATGTTACAGCAGATCTTCTTCTTCTTGTTCTACCTTCAAATGAGTCTTCAGTAGCAGTCTCAGCTGATGGATTCTGTGAAACTTTTGGACTTTTTTGGGGATTTTGCGGGTTATTTAAATTATTAGGATGGTTATTGTTTGATTTCTTATGGAAATTATTATTATTTCTATTTCTATTGGAAAAATTTTGATCCTCGGTAATCTTTGGAATATAAGCACGAGTTCCACTTGGAGCAGGTTGAACTAAACACAAAATAAGTGGTTCAACTTGTAATTCTCTTCTCATTCTTCTCGATAAACCATTTTCAATTTCTCTTTGTACACCAATCCAATCTACTTCAAAATTATTCGGCCCAGTTTGCCTGGATAATTGTTTCCATCTATTTTCTAAGACCCAGCTTATTTCTCGTTCTGTCCACATAGACATTTTTCTTGGCTCCGCAGTAGTAACAACTCCTCTTAAATTAACTCTGGGAGGCGCAACCATCTTCCCATCTGTACTAATAGGAGCTAAAACAGTTACTACTCCATCCCCAGCTAATTGCTGCCTTTCCTTTAATACTCGAGCATCTACTATCCCATTTCGTGAGTTATCAAGCAGTTCAACACCAGCTTTTACAGGATCACCTTTTTGAATAGAATTTGGTGTTAACTCAACTACATCTCCATTTTCAATAATTAAAATATTGTCCTTTGGAACCCCCATAGTTTGTGCACTCTTACCATGACAAACAAGCATTCTATGTTCTCCATGAACAGGAACAAAAAACTTAGGTTTTGCGAGTGCCAACATTAACTTTTGATCTTCTTGAAAACCATGACCAGAAACATGAATATTCTCACCCTTTCCATAAACAACCTTTGCTCCGAGTTTCATTAATCTATCTATTGTATTAACGACGGATATAGTATTACCAGGAATTGGACTAGCTGAAAATATTACAGTATCAGTAGTCTTAAGACGAACATGCTGATGTTCACCACGAGATATTCTGCTCAACGCTGCTAGGGGTTCACCTTGACTTCCAGTCATTAATAATAAGGTCTCTCTATCTGGCAAATCTCTAATTTGCTTAATAGGTACAAACAAATCATCTGGGCATTTCATATAACCAATATCTCTCGCCTTAGCAATAACATTTATCATCGATCTACCTAACAAACCAACTTTTCTTCCATGTTTCATTGCCAACTCTAAGATCATTGTCACTCTATGAACAGAACTAGCAAAAGTTGTGAGGATAACTCGTTCTTTTGCCTCCGCAATGTGTTTTTCTAAAGAGGGAAAGATAGTCTTCTCAGAGGGACAAAAACCTGGAACTTCGGCATTAGTCGAATCACTGAACATGCATAAAACACCCTTCTCTCCGTAATGCACCATTCTTTCAATATCAAATTGCTCTCCATCTACTGGCATATGATCAAACTTAAAATCTCCCGTAAAAATAATTGTGCCAACGGGTGTCGTAACTGCTAAAGAAAAACTATCGCAAATAGAATGAGTATTTCGAATAAATTCAACAGAAAAATGTTGTCCAACTTTTACAACATCTCTTGGATTTACTGTCTGTATAGTTGTTCTATCAGATACACCTGCTTCCTCCATTTTTCCTCTAAGCATTGACATTGCCAGTCTTGGGCCGTAAATAATCGGAATATTAAAATGCTTTAGATGATGAGAAATACCTCCAATATGATCTTCATGACCGTGAGTGACAATCATTCCTTTTATTCTTCTTTGATTTTCTTTTAAGAAAGTTGTATCTGGCATAACAACGTTTACACCATGCATACCATCAGATGGGAAAGCTAGCCCAGCATCAACAAGCATCAATTCATCACCATATTCAAAAACACAAGTGTTTTTTCCTATTTCATGCAGTCCTCCAAGAGGTATTACTCGTAGAGCTGGCATATTACTTTTAGATCCAGATGAATCATGAGTAGATCTATTAACAGTTGAATTTGTACTTGATTGCATAATTTTGAAATTTATGAAGGCCTGCTTGTAATCAAATAAGGTTTATTTTAATTTAATTATCAAGTTAAATATAATCCCTATTGTAGGGATTTCAGGATAAAAGATAGTTGCTTTTTCATGTCATTTGTTAGTGGCGACAAAGGACTTCTAGGATTACCTACATTCCATCCCGATAGCTCCAAAGCAGCCTTAATTGGGATTGGATTAGTAGTCATAAACAGTGCTTTGAAAAGAGGCTGAAGTTTTTCATGGATAGCAAGTGCATGGGAGACATCTCCACTTTGAAAGGAATGAATCATTTCTTTCAATTGTGATCCAACTAAATGACTTGCAACACTTACTACTCCTACAGCACCAACAGATAACATTGGAAGCAATAATGAATCATCGCCACTATATACAGATAGTTCAGAGCCACAAATAGCTCTTAGTTCTGTTACTTCCTCTATTCTACCGCTTGCAGCTTTAATACTGAGAATATTTGAGAAATCCATAAGTTTCTTCATAGTATCAGGTAATAAATTGCATCCTGTCCTTCCAGGAATGTTGTAAAGCATAAGAGGCAAATCCTTTGCAGAATTAGCAATAGTACTGAAATGTTTATAAAGACCATCTTGAGGTGGCTTATTATAATATGGAACAACGACCAAAGCACCGTCTGCACCAGAGTCATAGGCTTTTTTTGTAGCTTCCACAGCCTCACTTGTACAGTTACTACCAGTGCCAACTATTACTTTACAGCTTGCATCCAAAGATCCTTTTACCGCAATAAATAAATCATGCTGTTCCGCCCATGAAAGAGTGGGAGATTCTCCAGTAGTACCACATAACACAATTCCATCGGAACCGTTCTCAAAAAGATGATTTGAGAGTTTTATAGCTAGTTCATAATCTACATCTCCATTTTCAGTAAATGGAGTAACCATTGCAGTCAATATTCTTCCAAATAGTGGCCTATTACACTCAGTTTTGTCTGTAATCATTTTTTTGGAATTAATAACTCAGCTATTTGAACAGCATTAAGAGCTGCTCCTTTTCTTATTTGATCTCCACATAACCATAATTCTAATCCATTAGGCTGACTTATATCAGCTCTTAGCCTGCCAACAGCAACATTATCCTTTCCCATAACGTCATTTGGCATAGGAAATCTATTATTTTTGTAATCCTCAATAATTTCAATTCCAGGAGATTTTTTTAATTCTTCAAGAGCATCTTTAGGCTCAACTACACCAGCAAATTCAATATTAATTGATTCAGAATGTGCTCTCAGCACTGGGACTCGAACACATGTAGCAGAGAGCTTTAAATCAGCAATATTTAATATTTTCCTAGTCTCATTAACCATTTTCATCTCTTCTTCGCAATAATTATTTGCAAGCATAGGTGAATTATGCAAAAACAAATTAAATGCCAGTGAGTATGGCAAAACTTCACTTTTTTGAGGATTACCCCGAAGATATTTTTCAGTTAAAAGTTTTAGTTCCTCCATCGCCAATTGGCCTGCACCACTTACGGATTGATATGTTGAGACAACAACTCTTTGAATAGTCGAAAGTTTATTTAAAGGAGCTAAAACTAATGTCAGCAAAATGGTAGTACAGTTTGGATTCGCTATTACCCCATCATGATTAAATACGTCACTAGCATTAACTTCAGGAACTATAAGAGGTACATTATTATCTAATCTGAAAGCACTTGAATTATCTATCAATAAAGCATTTTGTTCCATAATGGTAGATAACCATTTTTTTGAAATACTTCCACCGGCTGAAGCTAAAACTAAATCAACATTCAGAAATTCTTCCTTAGTCGTTTTTTTTGTAACTAATTCTTCACCTTTCCAAATAATTTTTTTTCCTTCTGAACGCTCTGATGAAAGCAAGACCAATTCTGATATTGGGAAATCACGTTGTTCAAGAATTTTGAGTAATTCAGATCCCACAGCACCTGAAGATCCTAAAACAGCAACTTTTAATGGCCTATTAGGCAAAAACGGAGATTGTCTCACACTTTCAAATGATTTTTATAGTATAGATAGACTATTTTTTTTACTTTATCAAAAAAATAACTTTCAAGGAAATCACATAATGTGAAATAATTAAGTTTCGGCTTTTAGTAATAAATAAAAAAAATGGCTAAAGAAGCATTAATAGTCAAAACAACTCCTCTGCCTCAAAGTAGAATCTCATTTGAATTAGAAATACCATCTGAGACCTGCAAAACTTGTGTGAATGAAACAATCAGTTCTATTAGTCGTTCGGCTAAAATTCCGGGATTTAGACTTGGTAAAATTCCCAAACAAGTCTTAATCCAAAGGATTGGCATAACACAATTACATGCTTCTGCTCTGGAAAAAATTATTGATAAATCATGGCAAGAAGCGTTAAAAATAAAATCTATAGAGCCACTAAGTGAGCCAGAATTGGTAGATGGATTTGAATCTTTACTTGCAAAGTTTAGTCCTGAAAAATCACTTAAGGTTACTCTTCAAACTGATGTTGCCCCAGAATTAAAACTTAAAAAATCCAAAGGACTAAATGTTGAAATATCAAAAACAAAGTTTGATCCTAAGTCAATAGATGAAGCGCTAGAAAAATCTAGAAATCAGTTTGCAAACATTATTCCAGTTACCAATAGAGCAGCAAAATTAGGAGATATTGCTGTAGTTAGTTTCAAAGGAAAATATAAAGATTCTGGTAAAGAGATTGAGGGTGGAGCAAGTGAATCAATGGATCTTGAGTTAGAAAAGAACAAAATGATTCCCGGTTTCGTTGAGGGAATCGTAAAGATGAACATTGGTGATACTAAAACACTTAACCTTAAATTTCCTGAAGATTATTCTCATGAGGATTCAAGAGGCAAAGAGGCAATCTTTGAAGTAAATCTTAAGGATCTTAAAGAAAAAGAATTGCCTGAACTTAATGATGATTTTGCAAAACAGTCTGGCAACAAAGAATCACTAAAAGAGTTAAAGAAAGATATTGAAAAGCAACTTAAAGATAATTTTGAAAAAACTCAAAAAGATATCAAAATTGAAGCTTTATTAGATGCCTTAACAAACGAATTGGTTGCTGAAATTCCAAAATCTATGATTGATATAGAAGTGAGGAATAATATTGAACAAACCGCTCAAAGATTTGCTCAACAAGGTCTTGATGTTAAATCTACTTTCACTCCGGAATTAGTTAAGTCATTAGCAGAATCCACAAGGCCTCAGGCTGAAAAAAATGTTCAGAGAAATTTAGCTTTAAAAGCATTAGCTGAAACAGAAAACATAAAAGTTGAGAAAGATGAAATTGATTTAAAAATGAAAGATTATGAAGATGCAATCTCTCAATCTTCAAAACAAATAGATATTAAAAAATTAACAGAAGTAATAACTAATGATTTACTCAAAGAAAAATTAATAATTTGGCTTGAAGAAAATTCTGAAGTAAAAGAAAAAACTACAAAATCTTCTAAAGCTACTAAAACCTCCAAAACAACAAAAGCCACAAAAACTGCTACAAAAACTTCAAAAACTACAAAAACTTCAAAAACTCAAAATAAAAAAGAAAAAAAATAATTTATGAAATTTCCTACTAATTAAACAAAAACCACTTAAATTATTTATAAGATAAAAATTAATTTGTGAACTCAGAAAAAAAACATTTAATCCAAAGCTCAATAAGTTCTTACGAAAGTATTGATAAAACTATTGCTGCTGTTCCTACTGTTATAGAACAATCAGGTCGAGGAGAAAGAGCTTTTGATATTTATTCAAGACTACTGAGAGAGAGAATAATTTTTTTAGGTACTGGAATTAATGATCAAGTGTCTGATTCACTTGTTGCACAATTATTATTTCTTGAAGCGGAAGATCCCGAAAAAGACATACAAATATATATTAATTCTCCTGGAGGCTCAGTAACTGCAGGAATGGCTATATACGATAGTATGCAACAAATATCCCCTGATGTAGTGACAATATGCTTTGGAGTAGCCGCAAGTATGGGGGCATTTCTACTTTCTGGAGGAGCAAAGGGTAAAAGATTGGCTTTACCTAATTCTAGGATTATGATTCATCAACCTCTGGGAGGTGCACAAGGTCAAGCAGTAGAGATTGAGATACAAGCTAAAGAAATACTTTTTCTCAAGAAAACATTAAATTCGCTTTTAGCAGAACATACTGGTCAACCTTTAGAAAAAATCAATGAAGATACAGAAAGAGATTACTTTTTATCTCCCTCAGAAGCAGTCGAATATGGATTAATTGATAAAGTTATCAAAAAGTGACAAGGAATACTGATTTTTTAAGAATATGATGACGAATCAATATTTATGAGCAATCCTAGTGAATAGGGAATATTTAACACCTTTCACTTTTAAAAACTTATAATCGATGGCTAAATTCGACGCCCATCTTAAATGTTCATTTTGCGGTAAATCACAAGACCAAGTAAGAAAGCTAATAGCTGGTCCTGGGGTTTATATCTGTGATGAGTGCATAGATCTTTGTAATGAAATTCTCGATGAAGAACTACTTGATAATCAAGCGAACACAAACAACTCTCCGCAAGTAAAAAAGAAATTACCAACTGATAATCCAAAAAAATCTGTTCCTTTAGAATTAACCTCAATTCCTAAGCCATTAGAGATTAAAAGTTTTCTAGACAATCAAGTTGTTGGACAAGAATCTGCAAAAAAAATATTATCAGTAGCCGTATATAATCACTACAAGCGATTAGCTTGGAAAGTTAAAGAAGATAGTAAAAATAACACTGCAACAGATTCAAAAGCAACTAAATTACAAAAATCAAACATTTTACTCATTGGCCCTACTGGAAGTGGAAAAACATTATTGGCTCAAACTTTAGCAGAGTTTCTGGATGTTCCTTTTGCAGTAGCTGATGCAACGACTTTGACAGAAGCTGGATATGTTGGAGAGGATGTTGAAAACATTCTTTTAAGACTTCTACAGAAATCAGAAATGAATGTAGAACTAGCTCAAAAAGGAATTATTTATATTGATGAAATAGATAAAATTGCAAGAAAAAGCGAGAATCCTTCAATTACTAGAGATGTCTCTGGTGAAGGAGTACAGCAAGCATTATTAAAAATGCTTGAAGGAACAATTGCCAATGTGCCACCACAAGGGGGAAGAAAACATCCTTATCATGACTGCATCCAAATTGATACAAGTCATATATTATTTATTTGCGGGGGAGCTTTTATAGGTTTAGAGGATATCGTTCAAAAGCGCATGGGTAAACACTCTATAGGATTTACCACCAATTCAGATCAAAACAAAGTTAATACAAAAAAAATGGTAGACCCAAGAGATTCTTTGAAAAATTTAGAATTAGATGACTTAGTGAAATATGGCCTAATTCCAGAATTTATTGGAAGAATTCCGGTTTGTGCTGTATTAGATCGTCTTACTAAAGAAACTTTAGAATCTATTTTGACTCAACCCAGAGATGCATTAGTAAAGCAATTCAAAACTTTGCTAAGTATGGATAATGTTGAATTATCATTTGAGCCTGATTCTGTTGAAGCGATAGCAAATGAAGCATATAAAAGAAAAACAGGTGCAAGAGCATTAAGATCAATAATTGAAGAGCTAATGCTAGACATAATGTACACTTTGCCTTCTGAAGAAAATGTAAAAGAATTCACAATTACGAAAAAAATGGTAGATAATTTGTTCGCATCTAAAATTGTTAAACTACCTTCAGGATCAAAAAGAATCATTAAAGAGTCTGCATAAAATTAGATTTTAATTTTTTATTGAATCCTGAATTTTTCTAATTAATGAAAAATAAATGCCAAATATACATAAGCCTTTTCATCAAAAATATAGACCAAACAACTTAGACGAACTGGTTGGACAAAAATTTATATCCATTACACTCAAACAAGCACTATTAACAAAAAAAATTTCTCCTGCATATCTTTTTAATGGTCCAAGAGGGACTGGAAAAACATCAAGTGCAAGAATATTTGCAAAATCTCTAAATTGCCAGGCATTCGACCAACCTACGATAACTCCTTGTTGTAAATGTGACTTGTGTAGACAAATTGCAGATGGGAGCGCTCTAGATATTATCGAGATTGATGCAGCATCAAATACAGGAGTAGAAAATATAAGAGAAATTATAGAAAGAGCGAGATTTGCACCTACTCAAGCGAGATGGAAAGTATATGTTATTGATGAATGTCATATGCTTTCAACGGCAGCTTCAAATGCTTTACTAAAAACTATTGAAGAACCTCCCTCAAGAGTTGTATTTATCCTTGCGACGACAAATCCTGAGAGAGTATTAAATACAATAAAAAGTAGATGCCAAAAGTTTGATTTTAGAAGAATAAGCCCTGGTGATATTTTTCAACATTTATCAGAAATCGCCGAAAAAGAATCCATCGAGTATGAAGTGCAGGCCTTAAAAATGATTGCGAAAAGATCTAATGGTGGGATGAGAGATGCACAAAGCCTCCTTGAACAATTGAATCTTTTACCAGAAGGAATAACAATTAATAATATCCAAAACCTCCTAGGAGAAGTATCTGAAAGTGAATTAACAAATTTGATTAAATCATTAGTTGAGAATAATCCAGAGTCATTAATTATTACCTGCAACAAACTATATGATGCGGGAAACGAACCTCTTCAAATAATTATCGGATTATTGAATATGACAAGAGACCTACTATTACACACTACAAATAATAAATATTCAGATCTTTATTATACATCTGATGAATTTCAAGATGAATTGGATAAAATCTCAAAAACAATAAATAAATCAACAATAATTAATTGGCATAACAATCTGAGAAATATAGAATATCAAATCAAATCAAGTGACAATCCAAGGCTTTGGTTTGAAATACATTTAACTGGGCTTCTCGGTAATCAAGAGATAAATAGTTTTAAAAATAAGCAAGAAAGTAAAAATAATACGACTGAGGAGAATCATGAAAGTAGAAAAAACATTGCAATTTTTAATAAAGAAAATATTTCTAATGAAAGTCAAAAACCAAGTATCAAAAATGAGATAGCTCGCGATGAATTGATCGAAGAAAAAGACAAAAAATTAGAAAAATTCGCAGTTCTTGAAAAAGAAAGTATTGAAAATATTTCTGACAATAACCAAAATAATCCTGGATCAAATAATTTAAAAGATAAATGGGAATTAATTCTTTCTAAATTAGAGTTACCATCAACAAGAATGTTACTTTCACAACAAGCCGAACTTGAAAGTTTTGATTCGGAGAAAATAACAATTGCATTATCTCCAAATTGGGAAAATATGATTAAAAGCAGAAAAGTTATAATTGAAAATACTGTAAAAAAGATTTTTGGAGATCAAATAATACTTAATTTCTCAACCAAAAATTTAAATAAAAGTAACCCAAAAAATACTCCAGAAATGACCCAAAATGAAGTAAATAATTTTCGACCGTTAAAAAAAATAGAACCAAAAACTAATTCATCACCAAAAATATCTAATGAGGAGACTTATAATGATAGTTCAAAAAACTTAGCAAATTTTTTCAATGGAGAAATTATAGACCTTGATGAATAAATTAAACTCCAGTGTGAATAGTTTTTCGCCAAAGTATCTTTTTTGGGAAAATAGACATCTTTATTGTTACCCAAGGGATTACTAAAAACCAATGTGATAAATAAAAAACCGAGACAAATACCATCAAAAAATTGCTTTTTTGCAATACTGGTACTTCGCTTTTACAAGAAGAACCGTACCAAAACGCAATTCCAGATAACATAAAAGCTGTAAATGAAATAGGCCAGTAAATTGGTGAATCTAACAAAACAATACTAAAAAATAAATCAAAAATAGAAATTATTGGAAGTGCATATTGCAAGATGAAGAAGTAAGTTAAATCAAATTTTTGCAAATAATCAATTTTATTAGTAAATAATTGATCTCCATAATCAAAGAATCTTTGCAAACCCCCCTCTGCCCATCTTTGCCTTTGCGCTAATAAAGCATTTAAATTCTCAACTGCTTCCTCCATAACTGGAGGATCCCACAAGATTCCAATTCTAGATTTTGATAATAATAATCTTAAACTCAAATCAAGATCATCTGTAACTGTATCTTCATTAAAAGAACCACATGCCAATAATGTTTCTTTCTTAATTAATTGGCCATTTCCCCTTAATTCAGAAACTCCAGCAACTGATAATCTTCCATATTGAAAGATTGCGTCCATAGCCATTTCCATTGACTGACAAGAAGTTAAAAAATTCTTACTTACATTTGTTACTGATTTTCTTAGTTGAACTGCAGACCAATCACCCTCTTCTACAAAGCTAAATAACCTTTTCAAAGAATCTTGTTTTAATTCAGCATCAGCATCCAAAACTAATAACCATTCACCATGAGTAAACCTCAAGGCATAATTCAAAGCTCCTGACTTTCCTCCTCCTGCATTTGGAGAACGACTTATGACTTTTAGCTTGTCATATTGTCTAACTAATCGATCTAAAATTAAAGGCGTATTATCAGAGCTACCATCATCGATTATGTAAATATTTAATTTATTTGTTGGATAATCTAAACTATATAATCTTTCAACTAATCTTGCTATCACATTCTCTTCATCTCTAGCAGCGACTAAAATATCAAGCTCAGGCAACTCTTTATTACTAATTTTTCTGCTTACAGTGTTTATAACGTTGTTCCTTTTGACATTTCTAGAAATAACTATTAAACCGTATAGAACAATCACAAAAGAAAGAGTCAATATAATGTAAAAGAAATTTTCGATATTTAAAGCATGAGGAATAAAAGCTATTAAAAAGCAAGCACTAAGAAATATAAACGACTTCAATCTTCGATTTTTATAAAAACCCTTACTCATAAAAGTAAATTTTAATTACTTAACTTTCATTGAGACAATATCTCAAATTTTTTCAGTTTTGCTTTTCGATAGTAATGATTCAATATTTGTTCATAAGAAAATCCTAATTTAGCCATTTCAATCGCTCCTGACTGAGATAAACCTACACCATGACCGAAGCCTCCTCCTCTCAAAAGCCATAAATCATCACTTAATTTATTAATAGTAAACAAATTACTAGGTATAAAATTAAATACCCGTCGAATATCATCTTTAACTAGAACAATAGATTTATTAACTTTGTCTGTTCGTATTTCCAATTTTGTCACTCTGCCACTCGACCCACGTTCAATAGAATTTATATCCAAAATATCGTCATTAATATTTATAAGTTTGTTTTTAATTAACTTTTCTTTAATTTTAAGACTAGAAATTTTCTTATTCCATCGAAAAAGAGAATGATTACTCCCATAAAACTGTTCTTTATCAAAATCTAAAAAATTATTTAAATCAGATTCATTTGTAATTGGAAGTTTAAAAATTTTATTTAATAATTTGGAACCATCAATGATCGAATTGAAATAAGAATAATCTTGCATTTGCCAAGACTCGCCTGCAGTAGCAGATACACCACCATTAGAACCATGGTAAAAAGCATTAATTGGTTGATTTCTATAAGTAAGAATTAAATTTGAAGTTGCTTCTATAGCTTTTTTCACGTTTTTATTTGTAATTTTAGGAGGTTTATAAACTTGACATTGAGTGGTGATACATAAATGATATTTGTCCATATTAAATCTATCAGAATTAAATATTCCCCAAGTTCTTGCAATAACTGCTTGAGCTTTGAGTGCTTCTAAAGGAGAATTCGGTCCAATTTCATACGGCAAAACACCTGCCAAATAATCATCAAATTCAATTTTTTGAACTAATGTCCAAGTTCCATATAAATCTTTTAATAAATAAAAATTTTTGCCAAAATTGACACCATTTATTGTAACGTCCTCTCGAGCATAAATATATATAGGTCCTTCGAGTTTCATAAGACTATATTCACTTCTAAGAAAAGGAGTAATTTGAAAATTTTTTATTTCTCTAGAAATCTTATTTTTTAATTCAAACTCTGGAAGATCATCTTCAAATGGAATCCATACTTCCCAATTTTTAGGGTAAGCAACAGTCGTCTTAAATCCTTTATCTTTAAGCTTCTCTGCTTGTTTCTTTGCTGATTCATAGCTAGCAAAAGGACCAAAAACAATTCTTTCGATTGTTTTTGGATTTTTGATGGGTATATCCATCCAACTAATATTAATCTCTTTTGATTTGTATTTAATACCGTTGGAAGATATCAGATTTAAAAAACCTTTATCAGTGATAAGATTGATATTCTTTTTTTTTGAAAAGCTGTCATTCTCCCCGCCTAAATATTGCTTTAAACCAATTAAAAATTGTCCTTTTTTAATTTCATTATTGAGTTCAACCTTTTGAAATTCTTCTCCTGTGACATTTGAAGTAAATTTAATCTCTATTAAAAAGAGAGAAATACATCCTAAAAGTAAGTATAAAAGGGCAGATTTAAGTTTCATAAGTTAGAACTTTCTTAATCAATTAAAAACTTTAATTTGCACCAATGCGTATAAAGGTTTAGATTATCCTAATTAAACACATTTGACTTAAATGTCTAAGCTAAAAACTCGTAAATCAGCTGCCAAAAGATTTAAAGCTACTGCGACGGGTAAATTCATGAGAAGAAGAGCTTTCCATAATCATTTACTTGATCATAAAAGCTCAAAATTAAAAAGACATCTATCAACAAAAGCAGTAGTTGATGAAAGAGATGCTGATAATGTAAGATTAATGATTCCATACGCATAAATCTTTAACCAATTTTTATTAGATATTCATGGCACGCGTAAAAAGAGGCAACATAGCCAGAAAAAGAAGAAACAAAATCTTAAATCTTGCAAAAGGTTTTAGAGGCGGCAACAAAAATCTTTTCAGGACAGCAAATCAAAGAGTGATGAAAGCTCTTTGTAATGCTTATAGGGATAGAAGAAGAAGAAAAAGAGATTTTAGAAGACTTTGGATTTCAAGAATTAACGCAGCTGCCAGGATAAATGGAACCAACTATAGCAAGTTGATAAATGGCATGAAAAAATCAGAAATTATCATAAATAGAAAAATGCTTGCTCTATTAGCCTTAAATAATCCTAAGTGTTTTGAAAAAATTGTTTCTTCCGTTAGTAAGTAGAAAAAAAGAATATAATCTAGAAAAATAAATATAAATAATGGAAATATCTTCCTTCCAATCTTATTTAATAATTCTTTTTGTTGTATTAATAATAATTTCTATTTTTGTATTCAGACAATTTCTAAAAACAAGAAGTGAAGAATTAAATTTAGTAAAATTCGAGCAACAAGGTTTAGAATCTCTGACTCAAGCTACAGAATTATATGAATTTGGGTCTATTCAGATAAAAAAAAGATTATATTCTGAAGCTACAAAAACTTTTTTAAAAGCAATTGAAAATTATGAAAATGAACCTGATGAAGCCAAGGCGATAATAAATAATGCTTTAGGATTTTCTTATGCTGCTCAAAATGAATTTAAGAAAGCAATTAAACACTATAACTCTGCAATAAAATCACTTCCAGAATATCCTATAGCCCTAAATAACCTCGCATCAGCACAACAGCGTTTACTTGAGTACGACTTAGCGTATGAAACTTATCAAAAGGTTTTGGTGATAGATCCAAAAAACAAAACAGCAATTAAAAAAAGTAAGGAGTTAGAAAAAAGAAATAATTATAAACCTTATAAAGGTATTAAAGATAAGGGATTCTAAATATGGACAATTCTTCTTATTTACTAATTGGTGGAAAACAATTTTCCAGTAGATTAATGGTTGGTACTGGCAAATACAAATCTACTCAAGATATGGTGGAAAGTTTGTCAAATTCTGAAACGGAAATTATAACCGTCGCTGTTAGAAGAATTAAAAATGATCAGACCGGAGAAAATTTACTCGAAAAGATCAACTGGGAAAAATACTGGATGCTGCCTAATACAGCTGGTTGTGTTAATTCCGATGAGGCAGTCAGAATAGCAATTTTAGGTAGAGAACTTGCAAAATTATCTGGTCAAGAAGAAAATAATTTTGTGAAGTTAGAAGTTATTCCTGACAAAAAATATTTGCTACCAGATCCAATAGAAACTCTTAAAGCAGCCGAAATTTTAATAAAAAAGGGTTTCGCTGTACTTCCTTATATCAATGCAGATCCTATTCTTGCAAAAAGACTAGAAGAAATAGGTTGTGCAACTGTAATGCCATTGGGCTCGCCCATAGGCTCCGGGCAAGGTTTATTAAATTTATCAAATATAAGGATAATTATTGAGAATGCAAAAGTGCCAGTAATAATTGACGCAGGAATTGGAGTGCCTAGTGAAGCTTCTCAAGCTATGGAAATTGGAGCTGATGGTGTCTTAATCAATAGTGCAATAGCACAAGCCGCAAATCCTCCTCTAATGGCTCAAGCGATAAATTATAGTGTAAAAGCTGGCAGGCAAGCTTTTCTGGCTGGAAGAATTAAAAAACAAGACTTTGCAGTCGCAAGTTCGCCGGAAAAAAATATATCTACTTAATATGCAAAATTGAGCAAAGCTGAAAAAGAAAGTAAAAATTTATTATTCGCTTTTATTTATCTCATTAAGAAAGAAGATTTGAAACTATTTACAATGTTTTTCGCAAAGTGGAAGCACACTGTAGTAATTTAATAAATATATTATGAATCTTTTAATTCTGGAGTTCTGAGTGAAAGTTATTGTTCTAGGTGGAGATGGTTTTTGCGGTTGGCCTTGTGCGGTTAATTTAGCAGAGCAAAATCATGATGTTATTATTGTCGACAATTTAAGTCGTAGAAAAATTGATATTGATTTAGAGGTAGAATCTTTAACTCCAATTGCTTCGATAACAGAACGACTTTCTGCATGGGAAGAGATTGGAGGTAAGCCTATGAGATTTCTTAATATGGATATCTCTAAACAATATCAAAAATTGCTCAATTTGCTAATTGATGAAAAACCAGATTCCGTGATCCATTTTGCAGAACAAAGAGCAGCACCTTACTCTATGAAATCTAGTTTCACCAAAAGATATACAGTGGATAATAATGTTAATGGCACCCACAACCTTCTTGCTGCAATAGTAGAGAGTAATTTAGATATTCATGTTGTTCATTTAGGAACAATGGGAGTCTATGGATATGGATCACATAGAGGTGCAACAATTCCAGAAGGTTATCTAAAAGTTGAAGTTCCACAACCAGATGGAAGCCGATTTGAAGAAGAAATATTACACCCTGCAAGTCCAGGTAGTGTTTACCATATGACTAAAACCTTAGATCAATTATTATTTCTTTACTACAACAAAAATGATCTTGTAAGGATTACTGATTTACATCAAGGCATTGTTTGGGGAACAAATACAGAAGCAACTTTAAAAGATCCTAGATTGACAAACCGATTTGACTATGACGGAGATTATGGAACTGTTTTAAACAGATTTCTAATGCAAGCTGCAATTGGATATCCATTAAGTGTACATGGGACAGGCGGGCAAACAAGAGCATTTATACATATAAAAGACTCTGTAAAATGCGTACAACTTGCTCTTGAAAATCCTCCAAAATCTGGAGAAAGAGTCAAAATCTTTAATCAAATGACTGAGAGTCATCAAGTTGGAGAACTAGCTAAAAAAGTTGCTTCTCTAACAGGAGCTGATATTAATTATTTACCAAATCCAAGAAATGAAGCGGTAGAAAATGATCTAATTGTAGATAATAAATGTTTTATAGAATTAGGTTTAAGCCCAACAACTCTTGATAATGGATTATTAGAAGAAGTTGTTGAAGTTGCCAAAAAATACTCCAATAGATGTGATCTTAAGCGCATACCTTGTGTTTCATCCTGGACTAAAAAACAAGCTGAGGCAATAAAGGCAAATTAAAATTTATAAAATACTTACCTTAAGAAAGTGAAAATTGCATTGTTTACCGAAACTTTTTTACCTAAAGTTGATGGCATAGTCACAAGACTGACTAAAACGATTGAATTTTTAATAAAAAATGGTAATGAAGTTATAATTTTTTGTCCAGAAGGATGTCCAGAATCATATATGGGTGCAACTGTAGTTGGAGTTGCTGCAATGCCATTACCCTTATACCCGGAGTTGAAGCTTGGTTTACCGGGTCCTGCAGTCTCAGATCAGTTAGAAAAATTTAACCCAGATTTGATACATGTTGTTAACCCAGCCGTACTTGGCTTAGGTGGCATATGGTTAGCGAAAACTAATAATATTCCTTTAATTGCCAGTTACCATACTCATCTTCCAAAATATCTGGAACATTACGGTATGGGTATGTTAGAACCACTTTTGTGGGAATTACTTAAAGCAGCTCATAATCAAGCCTTGTTAAATTTATGTACTTCCACCGCTATGGTCAATGAGTTAAAAGATAAAGGTATTCAAAGGACTGCTCTATGGCAAAGGGGAGTAGATACTTTAAGTTTCAGACCAGATTTGAGAAGTGAGAAAATGAGAAAAAAATTATTTGGGGAATACAACGATGCTAATTACTTATTAATTTATGTAGGAAGATTATCGGCAGAAAAACAAATTGAGAGAATTAAACCAGTCTTAGAAAGTATTCCTAATGCTTGCCTAGCACTTGTAGGTGACGGACCATATAGAAACCAGCTTGAAAAAATCTTCGAAAATACAAAGACTAATTTCATAGGATACTTATCTGGCGATGAACTTGCTAGCGCCTATGCCTCTGGAGATATATTTTTATTTCCATCTAGTACAGAAACACTTGGTTTAGTTTTACTAGAAGCAATGGCAGCAGGATGTCCAGTTATTGGAGCCAACAAGGGGGGGATTCCAGATATTATTAGCGATGGGATTAATGGTTGTTTATATGATCCTGATGAGAAAGATAATGGGGAACAAAGTTTGATTGAAGCGACAAAAAAAATTCTAGAGAATGAAGGTAAAAGAGAAGTTATGAGAAAAGAGGCACGAAACGAAGCTGAAAAATGGGATTGGAATCAAGCAACATTACAACTGCAAAAATATTATATAGATACTCTCAAAGAAATAGATTAAAATTTATCTTAATTATGCTACGTGTGGAGGAGTGGGATTATTATACGAACTTAAAGGAAGTATTAAAGTAGCGATATTTTGATTTTTTTCAGGCCTTTTTTTCTTTGAAAATTTTTTACCAAAGGGTACTCTTATAACATTAGTTCCCTCAACGGAACAAATGTTTGAATTATTTCCTGGAAAATTATTGACAAAATTTGGTAAATCTACGTTTTTAACTGGCAGGTGCTTAACATTACCAGATTTAAAATCTTTGGTCATAGCTTCAAATACCCCAAAAAATTTGATGCTCGAATATTTTAATAAAAAAATTTAAAAAAATTCTATAAGAAAATATTAAATTTTTATTCTCACTGATAATAACTAAGTAAATATAAGGACGCTAGTCCTTTAAGCACATTTTTTTTCTTCGAAAGTCTCGCCTTTATTTACATTGCAAGAACAAATTAAATTGCGATCGCCATATGCATTATTGATCCTAGAAACTGAAGACCAAAACTTAATAGACGTTGGAGTTTTATAAGGAAAAGAAGCTTTTTCTTTTGAATAAGGATAATGCCAATTATCAGCTATTAACTCTTTCAGCGTATGGGGAGCGTTACTTATTACATTATTATTCTTTAGTGCAACATTTTTTTCTATTTCGCTGATTTCTTCTCCAATCAATAGCATAGCCTCGCAAAATCTATCCAATTCAACCAAACTTTCACTTTCAGTAGGCTCTATCATTATCGTCTCTGGAACAGGCCAACTTATAGTTGGGGCATGAAAACTATAATCTATTAATCGTTTAGCTAAATCATTTACACTCAAACCAGTTTTAGATTTTAAATCCCTAAAATCTAAAATACATTCATGTGCGACAAAATTATTTTTTCCTTTGTAAAGAATTTTGAATTTATGCTTTAAAGAATGAGCAATATAATTTGCAGATAAAATTGCATGCGCAGTTGCTTTCTTTAAACCTCTAAGACCAACCATTTTAATATACATCCAACTTATTGGAAGAATACTTGCACTCCCATGCTTGGCAGAAGATACATAATTGGAACTAATAGATAAATTATTATCCATTAAAGAATGAGTAGGAAGAAATGGGCTTAAAGTTTCTGATACAGCAACTGGACCTACTCCTGGACCACCACCTCCATGAGGAATGCAGAATGTTTTATGTAAATTCAAGTGACAAACATCAACACCATAATTGCCCGGTTTACATAATCCAACCTGAGCGTTCAAATTGGCTCCATCTAAATAAACAAATCCTCCCACAGAGTGAATTAAATCACATATCTTTCTGATTTGTAATTCAAAAACTCCATGAGTAGAGGGATAAGTCAACATAAGAGCCCCTATTTGGTTATCAAATTTCTTGACCTTGATTGACAAATCTTGAAAATCAATATTTCCTTCGTCATCACATTCAACAGTTAACACGTCAAAACCTGCCATAACTGCACTAGCAGGATTTGTTCCATGAGCACTTTTTGGAATTAAACATTTTTTTCTTAACAGTTCACATTTTGATTCGAAATAAGAATTTATTGCCAATAAACCTGCAAACTCTCCTTGAGAGCCAGCATTTGGTTGAAAAGAAACTGATTTTAAACCAACAATATCACTTATCCATTTTTCTAAGTCAGATATTATTTTTGAGTAGCCCTTAGTTTGATCTAATGGAGAAAAAGGATGAATAGAAGATAAATTAGTCCAAGAAACTGGATTTAGCTCTGCTGCAGAATTTAACTTCATGGTACAGCTTCCTAATGGCATCATTCCATCTACCAGAGAAAAATCTTTTTCAGCAAGTCGGAATATATATCTCATTAATTCCGTTTCACTTTGGAAATTCGTGAATATATCTTGCTGCATCCATTCACTGGATCTCAAAGCTAAACTTTCAAGATGAAATCTTTTATCAAATTTTATAAGCTCTAAATCTTCTTTTTTTTCTATAACGTTTGCTATGAAAGTCAAAATATCTTTGATTTCTTTTTCATTACTAAGCTCATCTAAAGAGATCCCAAAGCCAGTTGAATTTTCAATAGTTGATCCCAACGGCAAAATTCTTAAGTTATACCCATTTTTTAAAGCTTCATTATGGATCCTCTGGGAATGCCTAGAATAAACATCAACACTATCAAATCTAATCCCATTAGGAATATCAAAACCTAAATCAGCTAAACATGATTCTAAATTTATTCTCAACTCTACTATTCTCTTAGCAATTTGCGTTAATCCAGAAGGTCCATGATAAATAGCATAAAAAGACGAAATTATAGCTAACAAAGATTGAGCAGTACAAATGTTACTAGTGGCCTTTTCCCTTCTAATATGTTGCTCTCTTGTTTGCAATGCTAATCTTAGAGACTTTTCTCCATTTTTAGAGAGAGTTTGCCCAACAATTCTTCCAGGTATCAGCCTTTTATATTTTTCGCTACAGGCAAAATATGCTGCATGGGGTCCACCAAAACCCATTGGAACACCAAATCTTTGCATACTACCAACTGCAACATCAACACCAAATTCAGAAATTGGTTTAATTAAAACTTGTGCCAGCGGATCAATACATGCCGTTACAATAATTTCTAATCTATGAGCTTGCGATATTAAGAATGTGGGATCATACAATTGCCCATTTTTACCAGGTAATTGCAACAACATTCCAAAAACATCATCATGACCAGGAAGGTTGCTTTGAGTAAAGCGTTTTAAAGATATTCCCAAAGGTTTTGCTCTGGTTTGTAGAACATTAAAAGTATGATCAAAAACATTTGATTCCACTAAATACACTTTTGAAGATTTATTTTTCCTTGCAGAAAAACTCATGGCCATAGCTTCTGCAGCAGCAGTACCCTCATCTAACAAAGATGCATTGGCGACAGGGAATCCTGTTAGTTCACAAACAATAGTTTGAAAATTAAATAAAGCTTCTAATCTTCCTTGTGCAATTTCTGCTTGATATGGAGTATAAGACGTATACCACCTTGGATTTTCAAGAACATGTCTTTGGATTACTTTAGGCATATGATTGTCATAATAACCAAGGCCTATTAGTGATCTCATTTTAGTATTTTTCTTCGCAATCTCTTCTAATTCATTTAATGCCTCAATTTCTGAACAACCTTGGGGCAATATTTCTGAAGATTTATCTTTAAGCTGAATATCTTGAGGAATAACTTGATTTATAAATTGATCAATATTATTAAACCCAAGCCTGTTCAGCATAATTCTTTCATCATTATCACCTAACCCAAGATGCCTGTCTATAAACAAATCGGACCCAAATTTGGATATCATATTTAAATATTTTTCTTTAAAATAGCTCTTTTTAAAAAGTTTGCCTTATTTTGGTACAACCTTTGATTGATATTCCTCAGAAGTCATCAAATCAGCAATTGAAGCTTTTGATTCTGGTTTTAAAATGACTAACCAACCGTCTCCAATCGGATCGTTCTGCAAAAGCTCAGGGTTATCAATTACGCTCTCATTTACAGATACTATTTCCCCTGAAAAAGGCAGATAGACTTCCTCAACGGCCTTAACTGATTCAATTGTTCCAAAAGTTTCACCTTTCTCTAAGGTCGCCCCTTGATCAGCTAATTCAACAAAAACAATATCTCCTAATTGATCTATAGCAAATTCACTAACTCCAATTTTTAATAATCCGTTTTCTTCCAAGACGTATTCATGAGTATCAGCATAGTTGAGGTTGTCTGGAAACTGGTAAGACATGATTAAGTAGATAAAGGAAGTAGAGAATCCTTTGAAATTAATTTTTCCTCTAATAAATCAAATAATAATCGAATTAATGCAATTTTGATGTGAGCTATGTGAGAACCACCTTGAACAAAAATATTGTAAGGATCTCTTAGAGGAGCATCAGCAGAAAATTCACTTGTACTACCTTCAATAAATGTACCTCCTGCCATTAATAATTTTGAATCATATCCATCCATTGATGATGGAACAACATTAAGAAAAGAATCTACTGGTGAAGAATTTTGAAAAGATTGACAAACTTTTTGTACCAAATCAGGATTATTCAATCTTACTGACTGAATAAGATCAGATCTATATGTTGCTGGCTCTGGTAAAACCTTAAATCCCAAATTTTTAAAGACTGCTGCAACCATATCAGCACCTTTTAATGATTCGTGAACAATTTGTGGTGCTAAAAACAAACCCTGCAAAATTAATCTTCCTAATCCAAAATTTATTCCTGCAGAAGAACCAATACCTGGCGAGGTTAATCTAGAACATGCCATCTCAACCAACTCTGCATCTCCTGCAACGTACCCCCCAGTAGGAACAATTGTTCCTCCCAAATTTTTAATCAATGATCCAGCAATTATATTTGCCCCTTTTGAAATAGGTTCACTATCTTCAACAAGCTCCCCATAACAGTTATCGACAAAACATATACATTTAGGGAAAGTTCATAATTCACAAATTTCTAATCTTAGGAATGGGAAGTTATCTTCGCCAGGCCCCGAAGTTTTTCTTGCTTTAGCTCAAGTCAATACGATTCTTGATCAAGGTATAGAAAAAATCAGGGATCGTTTTGAAAGTGATTACCCAGAGTTATGGAAATCTTTGGAAGAGTCTGCATTACCCCTAAAAAATGATTCTGGTAATCCATTGTCGGCCGGCGAGTTATTCGAAATATTTTCAGGATTAAAATCTCTACCTTCATCTTTTGATTGGTACATAGAAGATGAAGAAGCTTCTGCTTTAAGTTATGCTCTTTCAGTGCATTTTTGTCAGAATAAGGCTTGGAGATCATGTAAAAATCAGGTAATGGAAGCATATGCTGTGAATAAATCTGCCCGTAGAGAACGTTTTGCTGAGGTAATAGCAGGAATTAGAGATTATACGGCAGAAGAATTAGATGGAGAACTTCTTGACTTATATGAAACTTCAAAAAAACTTTCTTATTTTCAGGGTAGGGGGCCTAACGCTTTCCTTGCAGAATTAAGAAATTTAGCTTCTGAAAAACAACATGAGTTTTCATAGTAAATGACACTAAACAATAACTATAAACTGGCTGAAAATGCTGTCCTTTCTGTCGAAGAGAGTTTAAGTAAAGTTTTCCAAGAAAGGTCCAATCAGGTTTTCCAGAAATTAGAAAATATTTTGACAATTTTTAAGGAAGAAAAAGTTTCTACTAGTCATTTCAATCAATCTTCTGGTAGTGGTCATGATGATATATCTAGAGAAAAAATTGATGCGGTTTTTGCAAGATTGTTTCTTGCTGAAAAGGCAGCTGTGAGAATGCAATTTGTAAGTGGAACGCATGCAATAAGTTCTGTCTTATTTGGCATTCTTAGACCTG
>CACJNU010000005.1 GCA_902594875.1 uncultured Prochlorococcus sp. | reverse complement strand
TTGACAGCAATGGTGACCACTTCTGATGCAAATTCCCTTTGAATCAAGAATTTCAGCAATATCATTTGAATGTATATTTTTTATATAAAAGGTGGCGAGTGAGGCCCTGTCTGGATCTATCTCCGGTGAAGGACCTATTATTTCAATATTTTCTATTTGATTTAATTTTTCAAATAAATATTTAGTAATAGTCTTTTCATATTCATGAATTTCATTTAAACCTATAGTGTTTATATAGTTAATTGCTTCCGCAAGGCCTATTGCTTCTGCAATGGCTGGAGTGCCAGCTTCGAATTTATGTGGGAGCTCTGCCCAGGTACTTTTCTCTTCAAAGACATCTTGAATCATTTCGCCACCTCCAAAGAGAGGAGGAATTTTTTCTAGAATTTCTTGTCTTGACCAGAGGAAGCCAATTCCTGTGGGACCGCAAAGTTTATGTCCTGATCCCGCTAAAAAATCTATATCAAGATCTATTACATTCAGTTTTTGATGCGCCAAACTTTGGCATGCATCTATTAATACTAGAGCACCTTTTTGTTTAGCTAATTTTGTTATTTCTTTGATTGGATTACAGCAACCTAGAGTATTACTAACATGTACTAGGCTAACCAGCTTTGTTTTAGTTGTTAGTTTTGATTTAAAATCGTCTAAATCTAATTTCCCATTTTTATCGATGCCTATAAATTTTAATTTACATTTATTTTTTGCTGCAACCATTTGCCATGGAACAATATTGCTATGATGCTCCATTATTGATAGAAGAATTTCATCGTTTTCTCTTAATGAATATTCACCCCATGATCTAGCAGCTAAATTTATTGCTTCAGTAGCATTCCTTGTGAAAATAATCTCTTTTGTCGAATTAGCCTGTATATATTTACTAACTGAGTATCTTGCATTTTCAAATTCTTCTGTCGCTTTTGCACTTAATTGATGTGCGCCTCTATGTACATTGGCATTAAAGTTTCTATAATATTCATTAATTTTTTCTAAGACTTGTATTGGTTTTTGAGTGGTTGCAGCATGGTCTAAATAAATAATTTGCTCACTACTATTGAAGTTCTTATTCAAAAGAGGAAAGTCTTTTTTCGTTATTTCAGGAAAATTTTGAATTGTTTTCATTAATTTTCATTTAAAAGTTTATCAAGCAAATCCCATCTTTCTTTTGAAATGGGAATAAATGAAATTATTTCTTGAAAATAAGAACTTAATTGTAGTTTACTTGCTTCTGTTAATGTGATTCCTCTTGTTCGCATATAAAAAAGTTCTTCTTCATTTAGTTGTGTAATCGTAGCTCCATGTTTGCATTTGACATCATCAGCAATTATCTCTAATTGAGGTTTTGTATCTATTTGTGCGCGATTTGATAAAAGTAAATTTCTACTTAATTGAGAAGCATTAGTTTTCTGGGCAATTTTCGGAACTATTATTGAACCTTCAAATATTGCATGTGATTTATCGTCAGCAAGTGATTTATTGATTTGATCAAGAAATCCATTTGGCCCATGAAAGTCTATTTTTGTGTAAGTAGAAATTTGTTCATCTTTTTTTGTTATTTGCATACCTTTGATATTGGTTTTAGCGTTTCCTTCAGATTGTTTAATACGAATTTCAAATCTTGCATAATTAAATTTGAAATGTAAAGATCCTAAATTGTATTCGCTATTTTTTTGTTGAATTACATTGAGAGAATTTAATAGATTTGATTTGTTTTCACCGTAAGAAACAACACCATGGTTTACGGAACTATTTTCTTCTAAACAAAAGAACGTTGATTGTGATAATGAAGAGTTGTCTTTACCAAGATTTACTTGTAATAAATCAATATCGCAATTCTTTTCTAAAAATATTACTAGGGTTTTTGCGTTTAAAGAATTACTTGATGCATGACTAAAGATTTCAATAGGAGGTATTTTTGATCCACTTATTTTTAATCCCAAGGTATTCTTTGTACAGTTTAAAGACAGATTTAGTAGGTCACTCCAATTTTCGTTTTGATCAAAAAAAGATATCTGTTCCTTGATATACTTAACTAATTTATCCTCACTTAGTTGCTTTATTGAATAATTTTTATCTATTAAATCAATTTGGCAAATATCACCAATTACTAACCTAATAGTATTTTGAGAAGTGTTCGGAAAAGGTGTATCAAATTTTGGATCTTTTTCATTAACCGAGTAGTCTAAAAAGTTTAAAAATTTTGATTTATTTGAAAGTCTCCATTGTTCACTTTCAGGATTAGGTAGGGGACGTGATTGTAATTTATCTAGACAGATTTTTTGTATTTCTGTTTGATTATCAATTGATTTATTGGTTTTTATTTTTTCAATAATTTTCATTTATTTAGGTCTCTTTTATAAATTTATCAGTCCATTCATACCCTTTTTTCTCAAGCTCTAGAGCAAGATCACTCTGACCAGTTTTTATGATTTGCCCGTCTGACATAACATGGACATAATTTGGTTCAATTTCATCTAATAATCTTTGATAATGTGTAATAAGAATAATTCCAGTTTGAGCATTAGATATTTTTTTAATTCCTGATGCCACTATTCTAAGGGCATCAATATCTAGACCAGAATCGGTCTCATCTAATATTGCTATCTTGGGCTCAAGTAAAGCCATTTGCAGAATTTCATTTCTTTTTTTTTCACCTCCAGAAAATCCTTGATTTACACTCCTTGATAGGAAGGCATGATCCATTTTCACAATTTCTAACTTTTCTTTAACTAATTCTTCAAAATCAAAAGTATCCAATTCTTCTTTTTTGAGAAATTTCCTTCTAGCATTAGTTGAAACTCTAAGAAACTCAAGATTACTTACACCTGGAATCTCAATTGGATATTGAAAACCAAGAAAAATTCCTGATTGAGATCTCTCTTCAGGTTCTAGAGAGTTGATGTTTTCACCTAAAAATTTTATGTCGCCATTTGTAATATTATACGAGGGATGACCTGCAATGATTTTCGAAAGAGTACTCTTACCACACCCATTTCTTCCCATAATGGCATGGATTTCTCCAGGATAGACAGTAAGTGAAACCCCTTTTAAAATTGGAAGATTATCAGTAGATGCAGAGAGATTTTCAACTTCTAAAATTGGATCTAATTCTTTCATTTTACTTTGCATTTCAGTTTAGAAATTGATTAATTAACCTACTGATCCCTCTAGTTTAAGTGCCAGTAACTTATCTGCTTCAGCAGCAAATTCCATAGGTAATTGATTAAATACATCTCTGCAAAAACCGCTGACCATCATGGATACTGCCTCCTCAAATTCTATACCTCTGCTTTGGAGATAAAAAAGTTGGTCTTCTGAGATCCTACATGTGCTTGCTTCATGCTCAATTTCAGAATTGGGTTGTTGAGATTTGATGTAAGGGAATGTATTTGCAGAAGCTTGATCCCCTATTAACATTGAATCACATTGACTGTAATTTCTTGATCCTGTAGCTTTTGTTCCCATTTTGACAAGACCTCTGTAGCTATTTTTTGAGTTACCCGCACTAATACCTTTGCTAACAATAGTTGATTTGGTCTTCGGACCAATATGGATCATTTTTGTGCCTGTATCTGCTTGCTGAAGATTATTGGTGAGAGCCACTGAATAAAATTCTCCTACAGATTCTTCCCCTAAAAGAAGACAGCTAGGATATTTCCATGTAATTGCAGACCCTGTTTCAACTTGAGACCAGCTAATTTTACTTCTCTTACCTAAACATTTTCCTCTCTTTGTGACAAAATTAAAAATTCCCCCAATACCTTTTTCATCACCTGCATACCAATTTTGCACTGTTGAATATTTTATTGAGGCGTCGTCTAGTGCTATAAGCTCTACAACTGCCGCATGTAGGGTATTTGTATCAAACATTGGAGCTGTACAACCTTCTAGATAACTTACAGAACTTGATTCTTCAGCAATGATTAGTGTTCTTTCGAATTGTCCTGAATCTCCACTATTAATTCTGAAGTAGGAAGATAGATCCATGGGGCAGGTAACACCTTTTGGGATATAAACAAAAGAACCATCACTAAAAACTGCAGAATTTAGTGCTGCAAAATAATTATCACTAGCTGGAACTACTGTACCTAAATATTTTTCAATCAGATCCTCGTGATTTTTTACTGCTTCACTAATTGAACAAAATATAACTCCATGTTCAGCAAGTTCTTCTCTAAAAGTTGTGGCTATAGAAACACTATCAAAGACAGCATCTACTGCTACGTTTGTGAGTTTTTTTTGCTCCGTGAGGGGTATTCCTAATTTATCAAAAGTCTCAAGAAGTTTGGGATCAACTTCGTCTAAGCTAGAAATTTTCTCTTTTTGCTTAGGAGCAGAGTAATAAATAATATCTTGATAATCAATTTTTTTATATCCTAATGCTGCCCAATCAGGCTCTTTCATTTTTTGCCATTTTCTAAAGGCTTTTAATCTAAAATCAAGAAGAAATTTTGGCTCTTCTTTTTTCTGTGAAATTAATCTTACGATATCTTCATTTAATCCCTTTTCTATTTTTTCAGTTTCAATATCAGTAACAAAACCATATTTATAAGGTTCTTTTACTACATCTTTAACTAAATTTTCGTTAACCATGTTATCAAAAATAACTTATTACAATTAGCTTTATATACTTTAACGAAAGATATCCCCAATATTGAGTTTTTTTCCTTTATTAAAACTAAAAATTAATGTCTAATCATCTTGATCCCTTATCTAACCCATTAAACATAGAAACTATTCAAGAAATTGAGAATCTTGATCTACCTATCATGCAGAAACATCATGTAAGAATTCTCGCTCATTGCCTTCAGATTTTAAAAATTATCAATGTAGATAATAGTTTGGAAGATCAAAATAAAAATCCCCTGAGAGAATGGTGTGATAACCAGTCCAGAAAATTTGATGATAGAAAATTTAGTGATCTTTTTTATGAGCAGTTAGAATCAACTTCGCAAAAATTAAGTACTTTTTCCAAAAAAATAGGTAAAAGTATTCAGGATTTACAGATAGATGATTTAGTACTTCTAGTTGAACAATGCTGAACTCTCTTTTAAGTGATCCCGAAGAAAAAATATATTTTTGTTGAGTCGTTAACAAATTCAGGTAATAAAATTTAAAAAAAAAGAAAATTAATTTACATTTCAAAAAGAACTGAAAATTAATTAATTTCTTTGATACCAACTGTTTTGAAGAGAAATATAAATTTTGAGAATTTTTTAGTAGTCAGAGGATCCTGACGACAGGCCAAAAAGACACACAATTCCTAAAAAAAAAGAACATACTGATCCCAAACAAAAACGGAGAATTTAAAGTGGCTGATGTGATCATGAATAAAGATCAATTACTCTCACTAACCCTCAGACAATTACGTCAAGAAGCAAGTAAATTATCAGTTCCGCTGTACAGTCGCAAAACAAAAGCTGTTTTAGTTGATTTAATACTTAAGTATCAAGAAAAATCTACAAAAAAAACATATACTACTCCTCCTGAGCCAAAATCTAAGGAAGCGTCTGACTCCAATACTTTCAACAGTAGTGAAGAAGTTAAAACAAATGTAGTATTCCTACCTCGAGACCCAGATTGGGCTTATGTTTTTTGGCAAATTTCTGATGCAGATCGAGAGAAAGCACAATCTTTAGGTGCCAATAAATTATGCTTACGATTATTTGATGCATCTGGTTCTGAAGGAAGCAACTTAAATCAAGGAACTCTAAGGGAGATAGCAGTCGATAGTTACAGTACTGAGTGGTATTTACCAATCCCACTTGCAGATAGGGATTATAAAGTTGAATTAGGCTATAAATATGGTTTTAACTGGATGTCATTAGCATTTTCTTCTATAAGCCACGTTCCTGGCTCTCATCCGTCTGAGCAAATTCTTGATAAATTTGTTCCTTTTAATTTAGATTCTACTTCTGAGTCAATCCCAGATATTTCAAATCCTGACGTTTCAGAACAAAATGGTATACACGAAAGGTTATACCAAGCAGCAACTAATATGCCTCTCAGAAGAAAAGTTGGTTCTGAAGAATTCATGGAAAATGTAAATTCAACAAACCTTAATGATAATCTCACAGACTCAGGTGCCGGTAAATGGTCATCAGGTTTAAATGATTCAGGAAGCGGAATTAATAAAAATAGATCTTTTTGGCTCGTTGCTGATGCTGAATTAATTGTTTATGGAGCTACAGAGCCTTCTGCAAAGCTGACAATAGGCGGAGAAGATGTGCCTCTTGCTGCAGATGGTACTTTTAGAATTCAAGTTCCATTTAGAGATGGGACTCAAAAATATGATATTAAAGCTGTAGATGTATCTGGTGAGCAAGAAAAAAGTATATCAATGAATTTTGATAGAACTACACCACTTGACGATACTAATGAAAAAGATAATGCTGAGACTGAATGGTTCTAATAAATTAATGCTTAAAAAAATTGTAGCTTTTACTCCGTTGTTTGGGGCATTAACTTTCCCATTAATAGTTCCAATTACAATTTCTAAATTTGGTGTTAACTATGGAATTCTTAGTGCATTGTTAATTTCTTCATTATGGTTTATCGCTATGTTAAGAACATCCGAAATGCCCCATTAATTTAGTTAGATTTTTAGAAATTTTTAAAAAAAATGACTCAAGTTAATGTAATTAATATAAATTCTCCTTTTCTAGATCAAAAACCAGGTACTTCTGGTTTAAGAAAAAGTACTTTAAAGTTTCAGGAAGATCATTATTTAGAAATTTTTATTGAAGCAATCTTACAATCATTGGATGATTTAAAAGGTTCAACATTAGTAGTTGGAGGTGATGGCAGATATGGCAATATTGAAGCAATAGAAAAAATTGTCCAAATATTCATTGCTCATAAAGTTCATAAGGTTATTGTTCCAAAATACGGTTTATTATCTACTCCTGCGACATCACATTTAATTAGAAAAGAAAACGCTATTGGTGGAATTATTCTTTCTGCAAGCCATAATCCAGGGGGTATTGATGGTGACTTTGGAGTTAAATTGAATATCTCTAATGGCGGCCCAGCTCCTGAGATAATTACTAATGAGATTTTCAAGGCCTCGCAACTACTAACTAGTTATAAAATTTGTAAAGTTGAATTACCTGACTTTAGTGAATATGGAACTTATTCTTATGGTGAAACTACCTTAGAAATTATCGATGGATTAAAAGATTATTCTAATTTGATGGAGAAAATTTTTGATTTTGATCAAATTAGTGATTTTTTAAAAAAAGACTTCTCGTTAATCTTTGATGCAATGAATGCGGTTACAGGCCCATATGCAAAAAATATTTTTGTTGAAAAAATGGGTCTTGCTGATGATTGTGTCATGAATGGTAGACCATTAAAAGACTTTGGAGGTTTACATCCTGATCCTAATCTTACTTATGCATCCCACTTGGCTGATTTGTTATTAAATAAAAAATCCTATAGTTTTGGAGCTGCATGCGATGGAGATGGAGATAG
The DNA here is from genome assembly GCA_902594875.1 of uncultured Prochlorococcus sp. GTDB lineage: Bacteria > Cyanobacteriota > Cyanobacteriia > PCC-6307 > Cyanobiaceae > Prochlorococcus_A. Next base: position 74,287 of record CACJNU010000005.1, on the reverse strand, counting down.
GAATATGATTTTAGGAAGTGGATGTTTTGTAAATCCTAGTGATAGCCTTGCAGTGATCACGGCTAACACAAAATGTGTCCCTGGTTACAAAGATGGTATTACGGGTGTGGCACGATCCATGCCAACTAGCTCAGCGGTTGATAATGTTGCTCGAGCATTAAATATACCTTGTTTCGAGACACCTACTGGGTGGAAGTTTTTTGGAAATCTTTTAGATTCTAATTTAATTACTTTATGTGGAGAAGAAAGTTTCGGAACAGGTAGTAATCATGTGAGAGAGAAAGATGGCCTATGGGCAGTTTTGTATTGGTTACAAGTTTTAGCTAATAAAAAATGTTCGGTAAGTGATTTGATGCAGAATCATTGGAAACAATTTGGTAGGAATTATTATTCAAGACATGATTATGAGGCAATTCCCACAAATATTGCTAATCAAATCTTTGATAACCTAACTGCTATGCTCGAAAATTTAAAAGGAAATAGTTTTGCTGGCCATTTAGTTAAAGTTGCAGATAACTTTTCATATTTAGATCCCGTTGATAATTCCATAAGTGAAAATCAAGGTTTAAGGTTGGTGCTTGATGATAATTCTCGAGTAATTGTGCGCCTTTCTGGAACTGGAACTAAGGGTGCAACATTAAGACTTTACTTTGAGAAATTCTTCAATCCTCAACAGAATCTTTCTTTAAATCCTCAGATTGCTTTGAAACCTCTAATAAATGATTTAGATGCTTTATTAAACATTTCAAAACTTACTCAAATGGAAACCCCTACAGTAATTACATAGAATTGAAAGTAATTATTTTTTGATTTTATTTATATGCATTCAGAAAATTTATTTACCAATTATTCTCAAATAACAAATAATGCACCTTTGGCAGATCAATTAAGACCAAAGAATTTGGAAGAGTTTTTTGGTCAACAAGCAATCCTAAATGAGAATTCGCTTTTAAGAAGTGCAATATTAAACGATAAGATTAGTAATTTTATTTTTTCTGGCCCGCCTGGTGTTGGAAAAACTACTCTAATTGAAATTATTTCTTTTAATACGCGTTCAAAATTAATTAAGTTAAATGCAGTTTTATCAAGTGTTAAAGAATTAAGAAATGAAATTGCTAATGCAAAAGATAGATTAATAAATTCAAAAAGAAAAACAATTTTATTTATCGATGAGGTTCATAGATTTACATCAGTTCAGCAAGATGCTTTACTACCTTCAATAGAAAATGGAACTATAACTTTTATTGGTGCTACAACTGAAAACCCATTCTTTGCTGTTAATAAAGCGCTTGTGAGTAGGTCTCGTATTTTTACATTATTGCCTTTGTCAGAAAATGATTTGCAGAAAATAATACAAAAAGTCATAACTCATTATTCTAAAAAAAAAGATTTAAAAAAGGTTAATTTAACTCAAGATGCTATCAGTCATTTAGTTAAATTTTCTGGCGGTGATGCAAGAACATTAATAAATGCCTTAGAGATGGCCATAGAAACAAATGCTGAAAATGATGCTAAAGAAATCAAGATTAATCTCTCAATAGCAGAGGATGCAATTCAAAAGAAAAATATTGTTTACGATAAAAATGGTCAAAATCATTACGATGTAATAAGTGCCTTTATCAAGTCAATAAGAGGTTCTGACCCAGATGCAACTTTATTCTGGCTTGCGAATATGTTAGAGGCTGGTGAAGATCCTAATTTTATTTTTAGAAGACTACTAATATCTGCCAGTGAAGATATTGGAATAGCTGAGCCTAATGCAATAGTAGTTGTACAATCCTGTTGTGATGCTTTTAGTAGAGTTGGTTTTCCAGAAGGATTATATTTCTTAACGCACGCTTCTTTGTATTTAGCTATGTCTCCAAAAAGTAATAGTACGAAAAGTATTTTTAAAGCAATTGAAACTATTAAATCTGCCAATGCTTTTGATGTTCCACTTCATTTAAAAAATAATTCTAAAAGTTATGTTAATCCTCATAATTATCCTGGTAATTGGGTCGCACAAGAATATCTTCCCAAATCTTTAAGAGGTCTAAAAATATGGGAACCAAATAATAATGGATGGGAAAAAACTCAATATGAAGAATTGCTTAGAAGAAAAGAAAACTAAAAATTTTTCGAACAACAAATAATTTCAGGATTAAAAGAAGTTTTTTCTGCGTAAGCTAAAACAATAGTCCAATTATGGAAGTTAATCTGTGAATAATTTAAATGTATATTTTTCTTCTTATGAATTAACTTTTTTGGCTTTTCAAAAAATTGCCAATGGTTAATGTCTTTAGCTAATTTTCCATGATCCCATTTTATAGCCGCTTCAACAGCACACCATTGATTTAATATCATATTTTTCGTCAAATAATTATTTTGGATTGATTTATTGGTATGAAAAAAATATTTTTCTGCAAATTTTAAATAGTTAAAATCTCTATCTATTCTCTCAATATCTATCCCTATTTTGTCTTTATGCCAGACTATAGTAATGGCATCTTTACAATGACTTAAACTGATATTTCCCATGCCAGAGGGTAAACTTGGAGGTACTCCAGGGTGAGCATTAATTGGAATTTCTAGGGGGTCTAAATCAAAAAGTTTTGAAAGTGATTGTCGCAAATAAGCTCTTGTTTCTAAGAAAATCTTTGATCTTGCCTTTGTTAGGTTTTTTGCAGTCTTAATTTCTTCTTCAGTTGCGACATCTTGCACACCTTTGATCTCATAAAACCAAATTTTTGGTATTTTATATTCATACTCATTTAATAATTTCAATGGCTCTTAAGGTTGGCGACAAAGCACCAGAATTTAAATTAAAAGATTCTTTTGAGAAAGAAGTTTCTCTTAGTGATTTTAAAGGTAAAAGAATAATACTATATTTTTATCCAAAAGATAATACTCCAGGATGTACTAAAGAAGCATGTAATTTTAAAGAAAATTGGGATTTACTTCAAAAAAATAATATTATTGTGCTTGGTATTAGTAAAGATAATGCATCCTCTCATCAGAAGTTTATAGAAAAATTTAATTTACCTTTTATTCTTTTAACTGATTCAGAACCTTTCAAAGTTTCTTCTGATTACGATAGCTATGGACTGAAAAAATTCATGGGAAAAGAATATATGGGAATGATGAGAAATACTTTTTTAATTGATACTGAAGGTAACATCGAAAAAATTTACTTAAAGGTTAAAGCAGCAATAATGGCTGATCATATAATTGCAGACCTTGGGTTAAGCTAATTTTTTAATTGAAAGATGGTGAATAATCATCCCCTCCATAACTAAATTAGGAGCATTGATAATATTCTCTTTTTGATTCTTTAGAGATTTTGTGAGTAATTGAGAGTCTCCTCCACAGATTATTAAAATATCCTTTTCGGGATTAAATAAACTATTAATCACACCAGTAAGAGAGTTGATTACTCCTTTTAAGATTGCTTCTTCTGTATTAATTAAAAAATCTTTGATCGGAATATCATATTTATTGGGAACTTTAAGATTTTCTGTATTTTGTTCCATTGATTTTAATTGTGTTAGAAAACCTGGAATAAGTTGACCTCCAATAATAGATCCATTTGCATTCAATTTTGTTATTGATAATATTGTTCCAAAATCTGCAATAAGCAACTCTTTTTTGAAAGGGTTTTCAATAATTTTTAAAGCGGCAATACAGGCAAGAGCTCTATCAACTCCAAAATAATCAGGAAGATTTGATAATTGGATATCTTTAGTTTTTATTTCATTTTCTTTTTTAAGGAAAAAATTTGGTAGTTTTCCTACAGAAGCCCAAATTAATTTTTCAAGATCTATATTTTCGGGAACTTTTTGCTCTTTTTTGGTATGGAAGAATTTAGATTGATTTTTAGAATATTTTGCCCAATGAAGCCTACTATTTCCTACTAATAAAAAATTTATATCTAAAACCATTGTTCTATGATCAATTTAATTATTAGTGTGTATTCCACATTCTTGTTTAATCCCTCCAAATCTTGCATCTCTGCCCTTTGTTTCAATACTATCGGGACTGCTTGAATGCCAATCTCCTACAGAAGAATAACCTTTTATAAAAAGTGGATGGGCAGGTAAATTATTCTCTTCCATATAATAAAAAATATCTTTATTTGTCCAATTTAATAAAGGTCTTAAAGAGAGTCTTTGACGAATTACGTCTATGAATTTCATTTTGTTTCTATTTTCTGTTTGACTTGATCTAACACCGCTTCCCCAGCAGAAAATATCATATTTTTTGAGACCTTTTTCTAAAGGTTTTATTTTTCTCAATTCATGATACTTATCTAAATCACTCTCTTTTTTTGTTTCCCAAAGTTTCCCATATTTTGCCTCCATTCTTGCTGGAGATAATTCACTTTGCAGAACTTCAACTTCTAAGGATAAATTATCAATAAGCTTTTCAGCATAATGGTATGTTTCTGGAGGAAGGTAACCTGTATCTATCCAAAATATTTTGATTTTTTTTTGTAGAGATAATTTACTAATCATATCTAAAAGGACTGATGACTGTATTCCAAAACTTGTTGTAATAGCAAATTTATTATCAAACTTTTCATAACCCCACGTAAGCATTTCTTGAGGCTTCATATCTACAAGCTCTTGATTATATTTACTCAAGTTAGTTTGAATATCTTTGTGGATTTTTTCAATCATTCTGCAGTTTGATTATGAGTTTAATTTTATTTCGCTCAATTTAAAAATTATTCCTATAGTTTAATAATACATTTACGCTTAACAATATTTCTCTAATGAAATCAATACAAAAACCAATAGTAATAGTTGGAGCAGGTTTTGCAGGTATGACATTTGCTTTGAATTTAAAGAATCTCAATCCTTCTTTACCGATACTTGTGGTTGATTCTGAAACTAACTTTATATTTAAACCTTTAATGTACGAAGTTTTAAGTAAAGAAATAAGAAGTTGGGAAGCTACCCCAAAATTTGCAAATATTTTTTCTGATGCGGGTATAACTTTTTTAAGAAATCGTTTAACCAAGATTTCCTTCAAAGAAAATATTCTTGAATTTAGTGATGAATTAAAATTAAGTTATCAGTATCTCATTATCTGTACAGGATCTATTCCAAATAGTTTTTTTATAAAAGGTGTAGATGAAAATTGTTATTTTTTTAATGATGTACACGATTTGAATAAATTAAATTCTTTTTTAAAAAAATCTCAAGACAATGCGTTGCATAAAAAGTTATTCATAGTTGGAGGTGGTCCCTCTGGCATCGAGTTGGCATGCAAAATTAAAGATATATTTATAGATCAATTTGAAATAAATGTAGTAGAAAAATCAAACGAAATACTCAATAAAAACAAAATTTTTAATAGAGAACAAGCAGAGAAGGCACTAGAAAAAAGAAAAATCAACGTTCTTTTGAATTCCACAGTTAAAGAAGTCTCAGAAACTAAGATTAGTATTTCTAGTAGGGTTGGAATAACTTCCTTGGATAAAGATGTTGTTATTTGGACAGCAGGTGTTAAACCTAATTTGTCTTATTTAGAAACTGATCAAATAACGAAAAAATTTGGACGAATTTTAGTTAATAATAATTTGCAAATAGAAAAGTATAAAAACTGTTTTGCTATTGGTGATATTGCAGTTATTGAAGGAATGGAGGATTTACCCATAACTGCTCAGGTTGCTATGCAGGAAGGAAATCATCTTGCTAATAATTTACAACTTTTAATTCAAGGTAAAGATCCTTTACCCTTTGAATTTCAAGACAACGGTGAAATGATTAGCTTAGGAATAGGCGAAGCTTCAATTTCTGGGCTTGGGGTTACTTTATCTGGGAAATTGGCTTTTGAGGCAAGAAGACTTATATACGCTTCTAAGTTGCCTGATATTACAGAAAGCCTAAAATCTGCATCTTCATGGATATTCCAAAAAAAATCTATTTTTAAAAAGTTTCTTAAAAAAGATTATTCGAATTAAACTTTTTTGAAATATTGTTTTTGGGTATATTGAGTTAAATAAGTTTTGTATGAATTTAATTGCAGTAGTTAGTAATAATTTTAATGCGTTTATAACGGTAGTCGTTTTAATAATGTCAATAATTTTGTTTATAAGAAATACTATTGCACCTGAATTGACTGGTTTGTTATGTGTCGGAATATTTATATCTACTGGGGTTCTTTCTCCTGAAAAAGCTTTAGCTGGATTTGGTAGCCCTTCTTTAATTACCCTTATGGGTTTATTTGCAGTTTCCTCAGCATTATTTAAAAGTGGTGCATTAGATAGAGTAAGAGAATTGATTTCTTCTGAAAGTATTCGAACTCCAAGGAAATTAATTTCATTAATAGCTTTTTTGATTGCTCCAATATCTGGAATTGTACCTAATACTCCAGTAGTAGCATCTTTGTTACCTTTAATTGAAAGTTGGTGTGAGCGAAGAAACATATCACCATCAAAAGTTTTATTACCTCTTTCTTTTGCTACTTTACTCGGTGGAACTCTGACATTATTAGGTAGTTCAGTAAATCTTCTTGTAAGTGATATTAGTCAACAATTAGGTTATGGAGGTCTGGAATTATTTAGTTTGACTTCAATAGGAATTCCTGTGTGGCTCATAGGTACAACCTATATGATTCTGGTTTCCGACATGCTTTTGCCAGATAGAGGGAGAGATAAGGAGTTTATTAAAAATGGTGATATGAATATATATTTTACCGAAGTTACTATTCCCTCTACTTCAGAATTAGTTGGACAATCTGTCAGAAATAGTAGATTGCAAAGACGATTTGACGTTGATGTTCTGGAATTGCAACGAGATGGAAAAGTTATTCTTCCTCCTTTGGCTGATAGAAAGATTGAACCGGATGATAGATTAATAATCCGCGTTACAAGGGCAGACTTATTTAGGCTGCAGCAGGAACATACTATTCTATTAGGAGAAAACAAAACATCTTTCGATGGGGCTAATGTTTTCTCAGATGATGAAGGTACTAAGACCTTTGAAGCTTTGTTACCAGCTGGTTCAACTTTAGCCGGTGCAAGTTTGAGAGAATTAAGATTTAGGCAGCGTCACAATGCAACAGTTTTAGCATTAAGAAGAGGTCAACAAACTGTTCAGGAGAGATTAGGCCAAACTGTTTTAAGGGCTGGAGATGTTTTATTATTACAAGCACCGCTAGATTCAATAAGAGGTTTGCAAGCTAGTAATGATCTGCTTATTTTAGATCAATTCGAAGATGACTTACCTTTTTTGATAAAAAAACCTATATCGATTGCAATTGCAATAGGAATGGTGGTTTTGCCTTCGGTTTCTGATATTCCATTAGTAGGTTCAGTTCTTTTGGCTGTGATTGCAATGGTTGCTTGTGGATGTTTAAGACCTGCAGAGATACAAAAATCAATTAGGTTAGACGTTATTTTATTGCTGGGATCTTTATCGTGTTTTAGTGTAGCTATGCAGATAACTGGATTAGCAGATGTAATTGCAGTTAATTTAAACTTTGCCCTTAACGGAATGCCTCTTTATTTTGCATTAGTCGTAATTTTTGTATCTACAGTTATTCTTACTCAATTTATAAGTAATGCTGCTTCAGTTGCTTTGATTTTGCCTGTTGCTATTGAATTCTCGAATGTTTTAGAAATTACACCAAGCGCTTTAATAATGCTTGTTTTATTCGGTGCAAGTCAATCTTTCTTGACTCCAATGGGCTATCAAACAAACTTAATGGTTTATGGGCCTGGAAGATATAGATTTTTTGATATCGCAAAATACGGAGCTGGATTAACACTTATAATGTCATTTACTGTGCCAGCATTGATAATTTTAAATTACGGGTAATATCGTGAAATTTACAAGAAAGGTTTATAAGTTAAAAGATGCTTACAAAAAGCTATCTGTACCTCAATTTACTATTGTTACAGGCTTGTTTATTATTTGCCTTGGAACTTTAATTTTGAGCTCTCCATTATGTTCATCTTCAAAGGTTGGTTTGTGGGAAGCATTTTTTACATCTACTTCTGCAATAACTGTTACTGGCTTAACCATAATAGATATTGGTGTTGATTTAAATTTCTTTGGCCAATTTTTCTTAGCTTTTATGCTTTTATCAGGTGGTCTAGGATTAATGGCCATTACAACATTTTTGCAAGGTTTTGTTGTAAAAGGGACAAAGCTAAGAACTAGATTAGATAAAGGAAAGACTTTAGATGAATTTGGAGTTGGAGGAATAGGTCGAACTTTTCAAAGCATTGCTATTACTGCGATTATTATCATATCCTTGGGCGCAATTGTCTTATATTCTTTTGGATTTGTAGACATTCAAAATAATTGGGAAAGACTATGGTCCTCGATTTTTCACAGCATTTCTGCGTATAACAATGCAGGATTTTCGTTAATGTCAAATAGTCTTCAAGACTATAGAACAAATTATTTGGTGAATAGTGTTTTTGTTTTTCTCATTGTTATGGGTGGATTGGGTTGGCGGGTTATTGATGATATTTGGAGTCATAAAAAAAATCTCTCTTATAAGAAATTAAGCCTTCATTCCAGACTAGTTATTAGGACAAGTTTGTCTCTAATATTGTTCGGATCATTAGGATTCTTTATCACTGAATCATTATTAAATAGTCAATTTTTTAATGATTTAAATTTGTTTGAACGGTTAATTTCATCTATCTTCGAGACGGTTAGTGCAAGAACTGCAGGCTTTACAAATTTTCCGATTTCTTTGAACTCTATCTCAGATACGGGCCTCTTATTATTAATGACGCTTATGTTTATCGGAGCAAGTACAGGAGGTACTGGTGGGGGCATAAAAACAACTACATTTATTGCTTTAATGGCTGCAACTAGATCAACTTTAAGAGGCCAGAAAGATGTAATTATTAGCAATAGATTAATTTCAGATAAAGTTATTCTAAAGGCAGTTGGAATCACAGTTGGATCTTTGCTTTTTGTTCTTTTAATGGCAATGTTGCTTAGTACAACTAATACTTTTGTTAAAAAAGAATCATTCACATTCCTAGAAATTTTGTTCACTTGTATATCAGCATTTGCAACAGTTGGTTTTGATATTGGTTTAACCGCAAAATTAAATCATCTTGGTCAATTTATTCTTATTGTGGGTATGTTTGTGGGCAGACTTGGGATCCTTTTGCTTTTAAGTGCACTGTGGCAGGCTCTTTATAAGAGTAGAATAGATAGACAAAAGAGAATTGGCTATCCTAGGGCTGATTTATATGTTTAGAATCGACTGAATTTTATTATGGCTGATTGGTGGCAGTGGTCTCAAAAGAGAGAAAATGAAGGACTCACTTTTGCAGTTGTAGGCGTTGGAAGATTTGGAACCGCAGTTTGCAGAGAACTTATTAGTAATGGTGCTGATGTTTTGGCTGCAGATTATTCGGAAAAAGCTATTGATGATTTAAGGCAATTAGAACCTTCGATAGAAGCTAGAGTTGTAGATTGTACTGATGAAGAGTCTATGAAGGAATCGGGAATTCTTGAAATGAATACTGTTGTAGTGGGTATTAGTGAACCTATTGAAGCAAGTATAACTACGACACTTATCGCTAAAGATAGTGAAGGTAGCAGAGTGAAAAGAGTAATAGCGAGAGCTACCAGTGACTTGCACGAAAAAATGTTAAAAAGAGTAGGTGCAGATAAAGTTGTTTTCCCATCTAGGATGCAAGGAGAACGATTAGGTTTAGAATTAGTAAGACCAAACCTAATCGAAAGATTGGAACTAGATAATAAAACTGGTATAGATGAAATAACTGTTCCAGAGGAATTTATTGGAAGATCTTTAAGAGATTTAAATTTGAGAAAAAATTATTTAGTCAATGTTCTTGCTGCAGGACCTGCTGAACAGTTAACAGTTAATCCTCCAGCAAAATATATTTTGGAAAGAGGAAATATTTTGGTAGTCATGGGTAAAACTGTAGATTTACAGAAATTGCCTCAAAATTAATTATTTTTAATCAGATTTTTTATAGTATCTAATCCTTTGAGGAGCTCTTTTTAATCTTCTAACGCTTTGTTTTTCAAGTTCATCTCTAAATTTATCAGTATTTAAATTATTTTCTGAAAGAGGTGATTTACTTTCTTTTTCTAAATATTTTTTAATACCTTCTTGTATTAACACTTTTGCCATATTACTTACTGTCCTAGATTCATTATCAGCTAAAAGAGTTAATTGCTCACATATTAATTCTGGTAGAACTACTTGGATTCTGGGGGATTTAGGCTTCCCATTAGTTGAGTTTTGGCGGGTAGCCATGAGTCAAAGTTGATAACTGTTACTTATTAGTATACACAGTTAGTCAAGGATACTATCTTTGTGTATATTATTAGTAAGGAAATTTATATCCGTATCAATTAATTGTTTTATTGTCCCATGAAAAATTCAAGAAAAATTGATTCTCCTAAAAGGTCGATAATTGATAAACCGAAAAAAAGATTAGTCAATTCTGATTCTCAAGATAATGAAAATAGTGACGTTTTGGTATCAGCGGTAATTAGTCCATATTTGTTAACTCATCTTCACCATATTCTTCAGCAGTCTGAGTATTATGCTCAAAAAGATGGTAGAAAATCTCACGCAGCTAATTTTGCGAAACTAAGAAAAGTTTTATGTTTAGATGCAAGAAGTATGGCAGATGCTTCTGCAAAAGAGATAAAAGATGTAGATAATGATTTATCTAATAATAAATATAGTGAACAAAATGTAGCTTGAAGTAATAATCTATTAATAAATAGATTTTAAAAACATGTCCAGTAATGCTGAAAAGCTCTATAAGTTAATAGCGAACGATTCCAAAAAGAAAAAAAGTCTTTTTATGACAGCTTTAACTAATCCCAAAAAAGCCTTAGATAAAATATGCGATATTGGCAACGAGTTAAATATTTCTGTGACTAAAGAAGAGGTTATTGAATATTTGAGTACTATTGATGATGAGGCAACTAAAATGTGGTTAATTAAGGCTCGAGGAGGCCTTTAGGAAAAGGTTTCGAATAATTATTATTTGGATTAGGATTAGGAGTAGGTTTTATTCTTTTGTTATAGCCGCCTCCACCAGCCAAAGTCCAAAAAAACCAATAACTTGGAATTGCAAGAGCTGCAGCTATGAAAATCACTACAATTTGTTCTATTCTTTTCATGATTTAATTTTATTCCACAAAATATTTTTTAGTAAATAAGCCAAAGATTTTGTTAATTCTATTTTTAAAACAGTGATTAGATTTGAAGGTGTAAGCAAAATTTATTCTACAGATGTTGTTTTAAAAAATATCAGTTGGGAGATTAAGAAAGGAGAAAAAGTTGGTTTAGTTGGTTCTAATGGTGCAGGTAAATCAACCCAATTTAAGATTTTAATTGGAGAGGAAGAGCAAACAAGTGGAACGATCATCAAAGAGGGAAATCCCAAAATTGCCCATTTAAAGCAAGAGTTTGATTGTAATTTGAATTTTTCAGTGAGACAAGAATTAGAAAGTTCTTTTAAAGATATACAAATTGTTGCTATTAAACTTTTAGAAATTGAGAATAAAATGAAATTGTTGGATATAAAAAGAAATTCCGATGAACTTGAAATATTTGTAAATCAACTTGCAAAATATCAAGCAAAATTTGAAGCATTAGGTGGTTATAAAATGCAATCTGATGTAGAAAAGATATTACCAAAATTAGGCTTTTCTATAGAAGATGCTGATAAATTAGTTGGCAATTTTTCAGGTGGTTGGCAGATGAAAGTTGCACTTGGAAAAATAATCTTACAAAAACCTGATTTACTTTTACTGGATGAACCAACCAATCATTTAGATTTAGAAACTATTTTTTGGTTGGAAGAATATCTATCATCGCTTAAAATTGCAGTCATAATAATCAGCCATGATAGATATTTTTTAGATAAATTATGTAAAAAAATAATTTTTGTAGATAGAGGAACATCTGAAACATACAATGGGAACTATTCTTTTTTTGTCGAACAGAAATCTTTGAATGAAGAATCACAAAATAAGGCATATCAATTACAACAAAAAGAAATTGAGTTACAGAAGAGGTATATAGATAGATTTAGAGCTAGTGCAACTAGAAGTTCTCAAGCAAAGAGTAGAGAAAAACAATTAAAAAAGATTTCTAAAATTGAGGCTCCTATAGCAAAATCAAAAAGTCCTGTTTTTAATTTTCCAGAGTGCCCTCGCTCAGGAAAATTAGTTCTAAATATCAAAAATTTATCTCATAGTTTCGAGGATAAAATTCTTTTTTTAGATATTAATTTAAAGATTTCTTCTGGTGAGAAAATAGCAATTTTGGGACCTAATGGCTGCGGCAAATCTACATTGCTTAAAATTATTATGAAAAAAATATCTCCTGAAATTGGAGAAATTAATCTTGGTAAACATAATATAATTACTAGCTATTATGAACAGAATCAGGCTGAAGCACTTTCACTTGACGAAAGGGTTATTGATTTAATATTTAATAAGTCTCCAGAGTGGTCCCAAAAAAAAGTTAGAACATTTTTAGGGGGGTTTGGCTTTCAAAATGAAACTGTTTTTAAATATATTAAACAACTCAGTGGGGGAGAAAAAGCAAGATTAGCATTGGCGCTCATGATTATTAATCCTAGTAATTTTCTTCTTTTGGATGAGCCAACTAATCATTTAGATCTGCAATCTAAGGAAAACTTAGAATTAGCAATTAAAAATTATAAAGGTTCATTATTAATTATTTCTCATGATAGGTATTTTATTTCAAAGATTGCAAATAGAATTGTCGAAATTAAAGATTCAAAGTTATTTTCATACGATGGTAATTACGAATATTTTTTAGAAAAAACTCAAAGCCATAAAAAGATTTGACTACTTTTAATAAAATTTACATTTGGCTAAGTAAGATCACTCATTTATCTTTACATACTTCACCTTTCTTGATTAATCTTAAAATACAAAAATAAGTTTTAATAATTTAAATGAAAAATTACGATTTTCAAGAAAAAAATTTTCGAATTTCTGATCCTATTGAAAGTTATTTTGAATGCATTACTACCTGTGATATAAGGGATGGTAGATGTATTTCTAGGTGTGTGGAAATACTTAAACAGAATGATAATTAAATCTTTTAGTTATTTTCTAGATTAGTTATATCAGTTGGTATTACTTTTAATTTAATCAATTTATTTCTACGCTTTAATAAAATATCTATTTTTTTATTAATACCATTTTTACTTATTTGATCTATGACGTCAGACGCTGTTTCAATATCTTTATTACCGACTTTTAATATAATATCTTCTATCATTATTCCACTCTTTTCAGCTGGACTATTAGGTACTACATATCCAACTTTAACGAAATTATTTTTTCTCTTAGAATTACTTTCTTCTATTAAGCTAATCCCAATCATAGGATGTATCACTTTTCCATTTTTTATAAGTTGATAGGCAATTTCCTTAGCTTTATTAATTGGGATTGCAAAACTCAAACCAGCTCCTGGGCCAGATCTTATCAAGGTATTAATTCCAATTACTTCTCCTTCGCTATTCAATAGTGGACCTCCAGAATTGCCAGGATTAATAGCAGCGTCTGTTTGAATCAATTCAAGTTTTTTATCATATATTCCTAATTGAGTGACGTTTCTATTTAAATTACTAATAATTCCAAGGGTAACTGTGTTTTCCAATCCGAATGGATTTCCAACTGCTATTGCCCAATCACCGACTTTAATCTTTGCCGAATTGCCTAATTTTGCTTTTGGCCAAGGTCCTTTCCCTTCAATTTTTAGCACAGCTAAATCAGTAAAAAAGTCTTGTCCTATAAGTTTTGCCTCTACTTTTTTGCCATTGGTTAAACCTACAATCACCTTATCTGATTCATTCACAACATGAGCATTGGTCATTATCAGTCCATCAGCAAATATAAATCCACTGCCTTGGCTTTGCTCTATTCTTGGTCGATTGTCATCAGGTAAATCTAATCCAAAAAATCTTTCAAAATATGGGTCTAGCAATGGTTGAGAATTTCTAGGAAATTTTCTTTTTTTAATATATCTTTGAGTATCAATTGTCACTACAGCTGCACCGGTTCTTTCTACAGCTTTAGTTATAAAAGATTTGTTTGAATATAAATCAACTTCATTAATTTTTGGTTTAATTAATGGTTGGGATATGACTTTTGCATTACAAGTAAAGCCCACTGTAATAAATGATGAGATTATTAACAGCTTTTGAATGTATCTTTTCAATTTTGATTTTTTATGTTCCTCGAAAGATGTAAACATAGTATAAGTGTAATTTAAATATAACCACTATCCAAATAATTTGAATCTAGAGAATAATTTAATAAGTGAAAATAGCTAAATTTCTTTTTTTCGGGCTATTATATTAAACATATAACAACTTAATTTATAAGTTCGATGTCTATTCTATTTCCAATCATATATTCTGCGGCCTTAACTTATTTAGTTTGGAAAGCATTTAAAGTAATGTCTAATGGTTGGGGTATATCTGATAATAAAAATAAACGTTTCAGTACTTCCAGTTTTAAACAAAAAAAGTACACAATCCACCCAGAACTTTTAGATAAATCAGGAAATATAACAGAAGAGGAACTCTTAACAGTTAGATTTTCAAATGACAATGATCCTACATTAGAAGAAAAAGGTTCGACAACTGATTAATCAAATTACATTTAGGAAAAAAATTGGAATTAAGAACAAAAATTGTCTCAGCGGTAATCAGATCCCTTAAGTTGCCACCAAGATTTCGTTTAAAGATGGTAAAAGAAGATCCAGTTAGACTTGAACTAAGCCTTACTCCTTCTTACGGTAAAAATCCAGTTATTGTTGGTTTAATTGAATCTTTAGACTTAGTCGCTCGAAGAGATAGAGAAGGTAGATTACCCAGAGATCTTCACGGGACTTGGGACTGGACTGTAAGACATGGAAAAGTTAGTACTGGCGGTTGGAATCCTATGTTAAAAGAGGCATTGCAAACAATGTTTGATACAGGATTGCCAGCTATTGTCTATGAGGAATTAACTGGAGATGTGTATCGTCCTGTTGATGGTGCAAGACATGTTAAATAAATAATTTATTATTTATCATAAATTCTTCCTTAAAACGTTAAAATATTTGATGTGTAAATTAGTTAATTATGAATAATGACAATCAACCAAGATTTGGCTTTGTAAACTTTGCTGAAACCTGGAATGGCCGTATGGCAATGATGGGTATTTTGATTGGTCTTGGAACTGAATTAATAACTGGACAAAGTATTCTTCGACAAATTGGAATAGGTTAGTATTTTAATTTACTTCTTCTGCTTTCACTTCAATGGTACTTTCACTAGGCTTTTTATTAAGTTGATTATTATTTTTGATACTTTCTAGATTTGCTCCACAATTCATGCAGGTTTCACTTAATCCTAATGATATTGATCCACAACTTTTACATGTATTAATTTTTGATTTGTAATAGTTAAAACCCATAAATACTAAAATTATTAAAAGTAGAGTAATTAAAAATAATAAGAGTAGGATATTACCAAGAAAGCTTATGAGAAAGTTTAATCCAAAAACTGGAATAACAATAAGTATCAATAATGAATATATGAAAAAATTCTTATTAGTCTTAAGAAAATAATACATCTTAATTTTATTTATATCTAATATCTTTTTTTATTAACTAAAGTCATATTAGCAATAACTACGCTCCAGCACTGTCCAAAATATAAAATCACTCCTAATAGCCATACCCACAAAGTAAGTACAAGAAAACCTCCAATAAAACCATATGCTTGAAATCTTGCTCCAAGTGACAAAATACTTTTACTTACTGCTAGGTTTAAAGTGGTTAGACCAATTCCAATAAGAAAAGATCCAGGTAAAAGAGGTTTTAAAGGAACTTTTCTACTAGGTAATAGAGCTTGTAATAAAAGAGCCATTAAAGAAAATCCCATTAGTGGTATTGCAAACTGACCAACTTGTAACAGCGGCAACTTTAATAATAAATCAGAAAAAAGATTATTAGATTTTGAAAGATTTTCTAAAACATTACTTGGGATCATTCTAAGATTTGCACTAATCTGATCTAATACCATTAAAAAACCAATAATGAATACTATTAAAAAGGCTTCAACTCTATTTCTGAGAAACTTAGAAGCTTGTACTCTCCACGCAGCATTTACTTTCTTAGAAGGAATTTCGTCTTCCCAAAGCCTATCTGAACCTCTTTGAAGAGATAGATATGCATTGCCTGCTGTAAAAAGCAAAAACATAGCACCTAGAATACCTGCCCCAAAACCTTGATCTATCAAATTAAATAATGTAGTTTCTACTAAATCAACTACTGAAGGAGGTAAAAGTTGCGCAGCAATAGAAATTATTTGTTGATCTAACCCCTCTTGTTTTCCTAAGAACCATGAAGCTATAGAAAGAGAAATTAGAAGAATAGGAAAAAATGATTGAAGTGTGTAGTATGCAAATGCAGCGCTTAAATCAACACAATCAGATTTGCTCCATCGCTCACAAGCTCCCCATAAACTTTTCAGTATCCATGTTGAACTTCGCTGCATATTAATTTTCTTCAAATATTTACTTTATTTATTTTTTATTGTATCTGATTAAGAAATTTTTCAAGCCATTTTTTTTTTATGATGCAACTATTTTTCCAATAATAGATTGCCCCATGGCTTTAAAATTTCAATTTTTTCGATAGATCTACAAGCAATTAATGGAAAATTAACATCGCTCAAGTTTTCTCCCGAAACTAAATTTAAAGGATCTTTATCTAACCATTCTATAGAACAATTGAGTTCTTCTAATAGCAGCCAGGCTGCTGCAATATCCCATATCTTGGGGGTTGATTCTATTGCTCCAAAAGTTTGCCCCATCGCTACACTCGTGAGATTTAAACTCGATACACCTAAGAGTCTGATTTTGCCAGGAAATAATGAGTTTGGTTTTTTTTGCAAAATTTTTATAGATCTACTACACAAAGAAATGCATTCACTTTGACGATTATTTTGTCTAGGGTCTATTTTCTTGTTATTTAACCAAACCCCTTTACCTTTAATGGATACAAACTTTTTTTTCAATGTAGGAATTATTAAAAAAGAAGATTGGGGTTTGCCATCAACAAACCTTGCCACTGATATAGACCAGTAGGGAATACCCGCAGCAAAATTTGTTGTCCCATCGAGTGGATCGACCACCCAATAAGCTTTTGAGTTGGGAATGAACTTTTGCCCTTCTTCACTAAGGACGCCCTCACCTGGAGCAATTGATGATAAGCCATCTACGATTGTTTTATCACTCCATAAATCACAACTTGTTAATAATGATCCGTCTGCTTTATTACTGGCGCTAATATTTCCAAAATCTTTTTTTTGTCGATGACTAACTAATTCAAACAAAGAATCTAATTCACTTAGTTGCTTATTACTTAAATTTGGTGGATTCATATTGGAATATTGCAGATAGATTCATTTTGGTTAATCGTATTATCGTTATCTAAACAGTTATTATTTATTTCCAGAAAAGTTAATCTTTCTAATTCATCTAAATTTAAATTGTAATTATAAATGGCATTAATTTTCTTTGATTTTGCATCACTTAATTCTTTTTGTCTTACTAGTACGTCCTTTAAAGTTGATATTCCAACATCGTATCTTAATCTTGATAGCCTCAAAGACTCTTGTGTAGATGATATTTCTTTTGAAGTGGATAATATTTTTTCTTCATTTAGTTTTAAATTTAGGTAAGCCTTAGTAATGTTTGTTTTCAAAATATTACTAAGATTGTTATAAGAATATTCTTCCCCCCTTGCTTGAGCTTTACGTGATTTGTATGAATTCTTGTTTTGTCCACCATTAAAAATATTCCATGAAAAGTTCAAACTTATTGTATTACTAAAAGAAGATCCGTATTCGCTAGGGTCTATTTCAAGGGCCAAAGAGTCACCTTTGGTGAATGTACCGGATAATGAGTTACTGATATATATATTTGGTTTATTTAAGTTCATGAAACTAATTGCCTCATTATCTTTGATCGATTTCTGAAGAGAAATGTTTTTTAAGGAAAGATTATTTTCAAGGCCATTATTTATATTTTTATTTAATTTGTAATTCCAATAACCCGATAATTTTTGCCCTTTTTTAATTTCAAAATCCCCTTTAAGATTCATTATTTCTTTCAGTGATATTTTGTTAATTTGATGCTCAATTTTTTTTTCATTAAGTGATTGCTTGTCTCTTGATAGTTGAGCATCTGCTTCAAGTACTTCAAATTTTGTTCCGATACCAGCGTCTAGTTTGGCTTGTGCATTTTTAAGACTTGTAATTGATAAATCAAGAGCAAATTTCTTATTTATAATATCTTGAGATGACTTCTGGTATTTATGAAATCTTGTACTCGCTTCTTGAATTAAGTCTTTTCTTTTGATTTCATAATTATTGTTTGCAACTTTTAAGTTTTCTCTTGCTATTTTAATTTCTGGACCTCTAAGCGGATCAATTAAATCCCATCTGATATTAAGTGAGGGGTTAGCAGAAAGTTGGGAAGTTTTTGTAGTACTTGAATTATTACTATAATTTCGACCAGCTACATATTTAGGTAATCCATTTGCTTGTAAGTTTATTGAAGGATACCTTTTGGCAATTTTACTTGAAAGATTAAAACTAGCAGCTTCTATTAATTCTTTTAAAGATTTAAGTTCATCGTTATTATTTAGAATAATATTTTTTATTTCCTTATGATCTATGAATATTTTACCTTCATTTTCTTCTATAACTTCATCAATAAAATTTTTGTTTTCGCTAAGTGAGGATTGCTGAAAAGTAACTAAAAAGCCAAGTGGTAAAAATAAAGTTGAATTTACTATCTTTCTAAGCATAATTTAGAATTTTTTACTACTAGATATTCCAATTAGACTATTAATAATATCATCTGCATCATCAAGAACGTGAATTTTAGTTTTCAGGCGTTCTTCAACTTCACTTATTTTTTTATCATCTAAGAATAAATCACTATTGAGTTTTAGCATTATGGATGGAACAAAAATCCCCTCTCCAAGATCTTGATATCTCAGTCCAGAGATTAAATCTTCTCCAGTTAAAAGCCCAGTCACTACTTGTTCTTGCCCCCAATAAATACTAGGTAAACCATATAAATTTATTGTTAATCCATCAATTTTATTTAATTTATCAACTGTCGGTATAAGTGATTCATAGACTAATTTGCCCACTATCCAACTAACTTTCCTGTGTTTTTTTATTTTTTTAGGAAGATTTTTAGTTTTATAAGTTAATTTTTTTAGAAAGTTTCTGATGGACCCAACCCCATTAGATTCTTGAGGCATATTTTCATAAGTTTGGTAGCTAGGTAATTCTAAACCTGCAATCAAATACCACTCATCTGCAAGCCAGCAAAAACGAGTTCCAATTTTTTTTTGTAAAGAAGCTTGAATTTGTTCTACTTGCTTGATGGTTTTTATTGCATATTCTTTGGTAATTGATTTCAATCCATCATTTTCAGGTCTAAATTTTGTAAGTCCTACAGGAACTATTGCAACTGAAAGGACTGTTTGAGAAGTTTTTTTGTAAAATTTTGCAAGTTCTAAAATTGACTTTACCAAAATCTCCCCGTCATTTATATCTGGACATACAACAATTTGAGCATGTATTTGAATAGAGTTTTTTTCAAACCAAGAAATTTGATCAAGAATTGCGCCTGCATTTTTATTTTTTAATAATTTTTTTCGTGTATCAGGATCAGTCGCATGAACCGAAATAAAAAGCGGGGAAAGTTTTTGCGTAGATATTCTTTTCCAGTCTTCTTTTTTTAAATTAGTAAGAGTTAGATAAGAACCATAAAGAAAACTTAATCTATAATCATCATCTTTGACGTAAAGGCTTGTTCTTTTCCCGCTTGGTTGTTGATCTATAAAACAAAATGGACATCTATTATTACATTGCTTGATTGAATCAAATAATGCATCTTTAAAATTAATACCTAAATTAAGGTCTTGATCTTTTTCAATACTTATATTATGAACTTGATGATTTTTATCTAAAACTGATATATCTAAAATTTCTTCACTAATGAGAATCTGATAATCAATTAAATCTCTAGGTTTTTTTCCATTAATACTAATTATTGAATCACCTGATTCAAATCCTATTTCTTGAGCAATGGAATTAGCTTCGATACTCTCAATTTTTGCAGGATTTATTTTATAAGTAATGTTAGGAATTAAATCATTAGAATCTTCTTTGTAATTAATTTCTTGCCACACAATTAGATTCTAAATATTATTCTTTTTTTATTCTAAACTCATATGTGTCTCAAAGTGTATTAAATACCTTTAAAATTCCAAATACAGTTGTGAAATTAATGGCCTTTGATTTATTAAAATAAGGCATTCGCAGTTTTCTAAAACACGATTTAGATTAATTAAAATAACCTTTTTCATTGAAAGAATTAATTACAAAAAATTTAGAAGTAAAAGATAAGTTCAACTATGAATCTCACAAGACAGTTGATTCATATGAAAATAGTTTTTTATCAAATCCTATATCTTTAAGATTGTGGTCTTCTTTTTTTATTATTTTACCTATTTTTGTTCAAGCCCCTTGGGTTAGATTAGAACCAATAAGTGCTCTTTGTTTTACTTTTGCTATTGTTTTAGTGGCAATTGTTTTGAATCAGAAAGGATCAAATAAATGGTTTATTGTCAGTTCATTATTACTTGGTATATCAGGTAGTTGGCTTGGTGGATGCTTGTTCTGGGGATGGTTAAGCCCATTTCCTATCCTACACATACCTGTTGAAGCTGTAGTTCTCCCATTAGCTTTAATTGGATTTGGTACTAACTGGAAAATAGGTTCAAGTTTTTATATCTCTTCTTTATTTGGAACCGCAGTTACAGACATTACAATATTTTTAATCGGAGTTATGGATCAATGGAGGCAGGTAATTACAGCAGATTCTGAAAATGCACCCATGATTCTTCAAAAAACTTCAGAGAATCTTATTCAAATAAAATCATTATCTATTATCGTTTTTGTTGCTCTTATACTTTGGTTTATTTCAAAAGAAATTTTAGATTCTGGCACAATTAATACTACTAGTGGTAAGGCACTCTTAGTTTCTGGTTACGTAATTCAAACGACATTAATTGTTGATGGTATTTTTATTGTTTTAGCAATTCTGCAACCAACTTTTAGTGGATTGGTTTAATGTTAAGGCCTCCATTTTCGCAAGAACCGATACCAATAAATAATTGGGATGTAATCGTTATAGGTGCTGGAGCTGCTGGCCTTATGACTTGTCTTGAATTACCCTCAAATTTAAAAGTACTTCTTTTAAATAGAAATACTAGTAAGGTATCTTCCAGTAGATGGGCTCAAGGCGGAATTGCATCTGTTGTTAGACAAGATGATTCATTTGATCTTCATGCTGAGGATACTTTAAAAGCAGGTGATGGACTATGTGATTTTCAAGCTGTTGAAATGCTAGTTAAAGAAGCTCCAGGTTGTGTAGAAAGGTTGCAGAATTTAGGGATGATTTTTGATCAAAGTTCCGATCAACTAGCTACTACCTTGGAAGCAGCCCATTCACGAAGAAGAGTCTTACATGTTAAGGATCGTACTGGACGAGCATTAGTTGAAGTTCTAGAAGATCATATCGAGAATCAAAAAAATATTCTTCACTGCAGGGGTGTAAGAGTAACCGAACTTCTCATTGACAATAAAGAATGTAGAGGAGTTCAGGTTCTTGATGGAGCAAATTTATATTGGATTAAATCTAGAGCTGTTGTTTTGGCTACAGGTGGGGGTGGGCACTTATTTACAAATACAACAAATCCTGCTCAATCCTCTGGTGAAGGCATTGCTCTTGCATGGAAAGCAGGAGCTGCTATTGAAGATTTAGAGTTTGTGCAATTTCATCCAACAGCTTTAAAATTTTACGGTGCACCTTGCTTCTTAATATCTGAGGCGCTTAGAGGGGAAGGAGCGATATTAGTTGATAAAAATGGTGAAAGTCCAGTTAAAAATCTTGAAAATCGTGATCTAGCTACTAGGGATCAGGTAAGTAGAGCAATTATGAAAAATATGCATGATAATAATGTAGAACATGTTGGCTTAGATCTTCGGTATATTGATCCTGAAAAAATTGTAGAGCGCTTCCCCACGATCTTAAGTCGATGTCAGGAATATGGCGTTAACCCTTTAAATGAGGTTATTCCCGTAGCTCCTGCAGCTCATTATTGGATGGGAGGTGTTAAAACCGATCTGAATGCATCTTCAACAAGAAAAGGATTATATGCCGTTGGAGAAGTGGCTTCTACAGGTGTACATGGTGCTAATAGACTGGCAAGTAATTCACTGATGGAGTGTCTTGTTTTCGCAAGAAAAATGTCTTTAATTGTTTTGAATGACCTTTCTAAAGTTGAAAAATTTGATAGATCATTTCAAGATTTTGATATTGAAGATCCTAGAGAAGATCAAATTTCTATAATTGCTGAAAAAATTGATGAACTAAGAAAACTATGTTGGTTAAATTTAGGTGTATCTCGAAATAAGGTAAATATGAGTAAATTTTTAAATTATATTCAAAATGATATAGATAAATTAAATAAAAATGATTTACTAAATAGTCTTGAAAAAATAAAATTTGATCAAAAAATAAAACTTAGTGAACGTAATAGAAGAGCGTTAAATCTTTTACTAGATTTAAAGAATAGACAAATAACCACCATAACTTTATTAAAAGCTTGTTTATTTAGAGAAGAAAGTAGAGGAGGGCATTATAGAGATGATTTCCCTGATAAAGATAAAAATTGGGAATGCCATACTAGACAACAGTTAGATCAAAAAATTCAAAAAAGATTTATTAAAAATTAAGATCTCCTTGATAGTCGGTTTTTGTTGCTAATTCATTTAAGTCACGCGTACCACTAATAATTTCCCCATTTATTTCCCAAGAAGGAAATCCACTGATTCCCTTAGTTTGGCATAGCTCATACTCATTATCTTTACCATCTTTAGCACACTCAACTACTTTTAATTCTTTAACTGCTTGTTTACCAAATAATTGTTTTTGATCGTGGCAATGCGGGCACCAGTATGCACTATACATAACAATATTGTTTTCACTTAAAAATTTTGCAAACTTTACCTTCTGGGGAGAACTTGAAGTGGTAATTATTGGCGATACATTTTCAGTGGGTTTTGAAACATCAATTGCATTAGAGGGGTCAACGTTTGTTGACCAAATTAGGCCCCCTAGCAGGACACTAATGGCTACAATGAAACCTCTAAAAATCATAGGTTCTCTACTTTCGAACTTTGCTCCAATCATAGAAATTATAAAGATAGAAAACGATAAAATTGCTGAAAGTATACAAAAAAAGCAATATGCTTGAATCTTAAAAAACATTATATTTATTAATAAAAAGCTAAATGTTGATGACGCACAAGATATTAGAAAGACCAACCACCATAAAAACTGATTTAGTTTTTCTTTTGGGGAAATTAAATTAAGCGAGAGTATTATTGTGATAACTAATATTGATAAATATGTTATAAATCCAGCTAATGAGAGAGGAATATTAACTTGATTGTTTTCAAATAAAGTACCCCAAGGACTATTTAAAACTGTTTCACAACCATTTTGTATCCCTGGGCATGAAAGCGATGTAAATAATCCCCAGTTTTTTAAAGTAATCGAACCTGTATCAACTATGCCTATGGTGCTAAGAATTGCGATTATGATTTTTGGCCATTTCAAATCTTTTTTATTTCTTCTGTTCAAAGTCTTAAGGGCCATAAAAAATAAAGTTTGTCATTTACATTATCTATCCTAATATTATCTTGGCATGAGAGTTATATACGAAATGCTATTTAAATTTTTTAATTCTTATTTTTCAAGTTGTGAAAAAAAATAGTCTCAATGTAAAAGAAAAAAAACTATCTAAGATTGCATTCAGTCATGTTGGTTGTGAGAAAAATCTTGTTGATACTGAACATATGCAAGGCTTATTAGATAAAGCGGGTTATGAAGTTGACACCAATATAAATAATGCAAATGTTGTTGTTGTAAATACTTGCAGTTTTATTGAAACAGCTAGAGAAGAATCTATTAGAAAAATTCTAGAATATACAAATCAAGGAAAGGAAGTAATAGTTGCAGGCTGTATGGCTCAGCATTTTAAAGATGAGCTGATAAAAGAAATCCCTGAAATAAAAGGTTTGGTTGGAACAGGAGATTATCAAAAGATAGCAAATGTTTTAGAAAGAGTAGAAAAAGGGGAAATCGTTAATGAAGTTTCAAAAATACCTGAATTTATTGCGGATGAGGAAATGCCTCGTTTTGTAGAAAAAAATAAATTTGTTGCTTATCTTCGCATTGCTGAAGGCTGCAACTATAATTGCGCTTTTTGTATTATTCCTAAGTTGAGAGGTCCTCAAAGAAGTAGAACAATAGAATCTATAGTTTCAGAAGCCAAAAGTCTTGCAAAAAAGGGTATTCAAGAAATCATATTAATTAGTCAAATAACAACTAATTATGGTCAAGATATTTATGGAAAACCATCATTAGCCAAACTTTTGAATGAGCTTTCTAAAGTTCCAATTCCTTGGATAAGGATACATTATGCTTATCCAACAGGTTTAACTGATGAAGTTATTAGAGCTTTCAAAGATTCAAAGAATATTGTTCCTTACTTTGATTTGCCACTGCAGCATAGTCATCCAGATGTGTTGAAGAGTATGAACAGACCTTGGCAAGCTTCTTTGAATGATTCAATTTTAGAGAAAATTAGAGAAGAAATTCCATCTGCTGTATTAAGAACTAGTCTCATTGTTGGTTTCCCAGGAGAAAAAAAAGAACATTTTGAAAATCTTCTCGAATTTTTGGATAGGCACAAATTTGATCATGTGGGAGTGTTTATTTTTTCTCCTGAGGAAGGAACTGCAGCTTTTCACTTGCCAAATAAGGTATCTCCAGAGGTTGCAGAGGCAAGAAAAGATAACGTTATTTCAGTGCAACAAAATATTTCTAAAGATAAAAATCAGATATATGTTGGTTCCAAAATGAAGATTTTGGTAGAAAAAATATCAGACAATAACGAATTAATAGGTCGGTCTTACAATTTCGCTCCTGAAATTGATGGAACTGTAATTTTATCTGTTAGAGATAAAATTGATTTGAAAAATTATATTGGTAAATTTGTTGAAGCAAATATTTCCTTTGCGGATGAATATGACTTGTATGGAGAGACTATTAAAATTTTGTAGTTTTTTAAATTAATTTAACTGCTCTTAAGAGCTTATCTAATGCGAAAGCAGCTCCAAAACCAAAACCAATAAATGCAAAATAGAAAATGATGTTCATTAATTTTTTTATTTTTAATTAATTTAACATCAGATGAAAAGATTAGATTTTTTCGTTTAATTTCTTAATCTTGGATATAGGGTAATTTTTTGTATAAACATTCTTCTGCTTTTTGTAGTTCCCGGCCTAAATATAGAGCATGGTCGAATCTGGTTATTAAGTCATTTCTTTCTTCAGTGATCAATATTCCAAGTTGTTTCGCGCTAATACCTTTAAAAACTTCATTACTAACTCTTTTATTTTGAGAGTCGCATTTGATTGGTTCATTTGTTTCTGGGTCAAGCGCATAGCCTTCCTCATCGATGTTATTTAAAAAGTGCTCTAAAATTATTTTATTTTCTTCTAAATCTACTTTTATAATAAAATAACCGTTTGGATCTAAGTCTATATATCGGTTGGATAGATTATCATCAATATTTATTTTTTCATCGAAACTTTTACTAGAATCCATTCTTAGAAGTTAATAAAAACTATATTACTAATATAATCTTTGGTAAAGCTAAATAATTTTTTATTTAAAGGGTATAGATTTATTTTCAATATCAATTTCCATCTTAGTTTGTTTATTAACTTCATTTAGCCAAGGATAAATTATATTTTCCATATTTTTATCAAACCACTTATGCAAGCTAATGGTGCTTTTCGCAAAAAACCCCCTCCTTCTTTTATGTTTCCCGCCTGCTCCAGGATCAAACAAATGGATACTATTTTTTATTGCCCATTCAATTGGCTGGTAGTAGCATAATTCAAAATGTAAATTAGATATTTCTTCTTGACTACCCCAATATCTACCCCATAAGTTGTTTTTATTTTTAACGCACATAGACATAGCAAAAATTTCATTCGAATCATTTTTTGATGCGCTAAAAAGTAAAAGATTTTTTTTATTATCAAGAATTTTTTCGAAAAATGTAGGAGTTAAATATTTACTTCCCCAGACTCCCCACCTCGAACAATGCTGTTCATAAAAATCATGCATTTTTTCGAGTATTTCTTGGTTGATATCAATTTCATTAAAAATTTTTATTTTAATATCTTGTTTAGTAATTGATTTCCTCTCTTTTTTTATATTTTTTCTCTGATTAGAGTTAAATCTTGAAAGAAAATCATCAAACGTTTTTTCTCCATTACTCCTCCATTCACTGCTGGAATTTATCCATTCATGGTATCCCAAAGATTTAAGATGGTCGCCCCAGCTTTCATCAATATATAAAAAATTACAACTTAAAATTTTGTTTGTAATTGCGAAGCTTTCGATATGGTTTATGAGTAAATTTGTAATTTCTTTCTTATCTTCATTTTTTTTATAAAGAAATTGATATCCATTTACGGGACTATAAGGACTCATTCCAATTAATTTAGGGTAATAATTTAAATTCAGCTCTTGAGCCAATCTTGCAAATGATTGATCAAAAATGAATTCTCCATAGCTATGATTTTTTAAAAAAAGTGGAGCAATTCCTAATATTTCTTCATTTTTATAAGCAACAAAATATAGAGATTGCCAACCAGTTTCTCTTGAGACACTTTTTGATATTTCAAGATTTTTAAGCCAAGTCCATTCATAGAATGGATTATTGATTTCATTTGTTAATTCATTCCATATCTCCTTGGAGATTTCCTTAATTGATAATTTGACTTCAACTTTATGTATTTTTTGGTTCATTTAATATTTAATCTATTTCAAATTTTTTTGTAATGAATATGGATTTCATTATTCATTAAATTTTTAACTGATTTTATTTCCCATAGTCTTTTGAGATTAAAAATCTCATTTGTTTTTTCTGGAGGGATCCATGTATATTTACCTCCAATAATTTGTGGAATTATTGTAATTTTTATATCTGTTATTAGATCCTCTTTTATGAATGAATTTATAAGTTTTGCACCTCCTAAAAGAGCTAGATCATTTATCCCTTGTTTTTTAAGTGAAATTAAAGTTTTACTCCATGAATCTTCGAAAAAGAGTTGTTTCTCGAAGTCATTATTTGAAGAATTATCAACTTTGCTTGAGCTTATTAGCCATCTTCTAATTGGTTGACGAAAGTATTTCCAATTACTGTTAAATTTTTTGCTATTTGAAGCAACTATAGAAATTGGTTGTTTTTTTGATATTGTTACATCGTCATTACCATTGAGATTTTTAATTAGATAAGTTGATTGATGAGCTATTAAAGTACCTAAACCAAAAATGGTGGCGTCCACTATTGATAAGTGTTGATTTAACATTTTCTTATCTTCTTCGCTTCCAAGATGCGATTCTCCACCTCCAGGAAATGCAATTCTCCCATCAAGACTAGATGCTATAACAATTATTACTCTTGGGATACTCAAGTTTGTGAGACTAAACTATTTTCAAATTTCAACTTCAATGAATTGGTTAGCTTTTGATCAACATAAATTTCTGCAGCATTATTTGGGCTCTCTTGGAGTCTTATTTTGTGTAATGTTGCACCAAGTTCATGTATTGGATTTTTAAGAATATCAGAAATATATAAAGCTATATTTTCAGCAGTTGGAACACAATTTTGGAAAAATTCGATGTCTTTATTTAGAAAAGTATGATCAAGTTGTTCAACAACTAAATCGTTGATTATCTCTTGGAGGGCAGATAAGTCGCAAACCACTCCTGTTCTTTTATCAATGTCTCCTTTTACAGTTATATCGACAAGATAGTTATGACCATGTCCATTAACTCTGGCACATTTCCCATAGATTTTTTTGTTTTCATCAAAGGATATCTCTTCTTTTGCAAGTCTATGAGCGGCTGCAAAATGAGTTTGTACTGTTAAAAATGCTTCCATGTTTTTTCCAAAATAATCTGCCCATAAATTGGGGTTTTCATAAAGTCTTAGACTTGTAAGAGGTAAATCATCCTTCAGACGACTCCAAATGACCTTTACTAATGCTTCAGTTGTGGGAAGTATACCTTCTTGATTATTAACATTAAATTCAGGCCAGACATCATTTAAAAAACAAAAATCTAATTGTCCAGTAACCTTATCTTTAATGGAGTGTTTTACATCAGAGAGATTAAGTACCATTCCATCAGAGTCTAGTTCTCCACCCATTGAAACAATAAGTTCATAATTATGACCATGACCTGGTGCAATACTGCACTTTCCAAAAAGAGATAAATTTTCTTCTGGGCTTTTTTCAGGAAGCCAATAACGGTGACTAGAACTAAAGCAGGCACGTCGAGTTATGACGCATTCACGTCCTTTTCCATGAGATGGTTTGGGTTGTGTAGAAGTCATACCTGTCTGCGATAATACTATCTTAAGGTTTTAAATACGCTTTTGTCTTTATGGAACAATCCATTATCAAAAAAACAGTTCATGCTATTAAAGGTAGAAGCATTTTTTTAATAGGAATGATGGGTTCTGGCAAGTCACAAACTGGTTTGAAGCTGGCTGAATTATTGAAGTATAAATACATTGATTTAGATTCATTAATAGAGAAGTTGGCAAAAAAATCTATCAATCAAATTTTTAAGGATGAAGGAGAAGATAATTTTCGCGAATTAGAAGCTAACTGCCTTAAAGAAACTATCAAAATTCCTTCATTAGTAATCTCAACTGGGGGAGGAATAGTTACCAAATCGGAAAACTGGGGCATCTTAAGACAAGGAATAATTGCTTGGATAGATCTCGACAAAGATATAGCAATTGAAAGATTGAAAAATGAAATTGAAAATAGGCCACTTCTTCAGGGAAAGAATCTAGATGATCTATATATGAGCATTTTTCAATCTAGAGAAAATTTGTATTCTCAAGCAGATTTAAGAATTCAAGTAAAAAAAGAAAATATTGAAGAAGTTGCTATGAAAATAATTAATGCGATTCATAAAGAAATAATCATTTAATCTGGTTCAATTCTTACTGCAAACCATTTGATAATGTATCCTAATTTTATTTCTAATTCATAAGTACTTTCCAATAATTCTTCAAAAAAATCCTGATCAGGATCTTCTATATTCTGATATATTGTTTGTGTTTCTATCTTATTAAGCCAATTCTTCAACCATAAAATTGCTTCTTGCTTTGATACAATTTTTTCCTTTGAATCTGGCTCTAATAATACATAATGATCTGTTGCTCTTATTAGTGGATTTGACATAATGAAAATTCTTCTTGGATTAATTATTTGCTTGATTTTTCAAGGAATTTTTTTAGAAAGTTCTTTTGCTCTAGTTGATTCTAACGTACGAGAGTTTTTGGAAAATCGTGTAAATCAATGGCCAGAATTATATATGCCAAATTTTAAATTATCGGATACTTCCAAGGACTTAATTTATCCT
Organism: uncultured Prochlorococcus sp.; assembly: GCA_902594875.1. Taxonomy (GTDB): domain Bacteria; phylum Cyanobacteriota; class Cyanobacteriia; order PCC-6307; family Cyanobiaceae; genus Prochlorococcus_A. The sequence continues at coordinate 44,632 of CACJNU010000005.1, read as the reverse complement.
AAATGGTTTGAGGGGAATTGGCTGGTTACTTCTCAAGATATAGTTAATGATTCAGAAGAGCCAGTTATTTATAAAGTAAATTTCTTTAAGAATGATTCAGATTTAATTGTTGGTAATCGTGCAAAAAATTCTGAGTCTATTGGAAAAGCAATATTTGGTGAAACCTTAATCAAGGTTGTAAATGATCCTCAATCTATTAATAATCAAATTACTTATTTAAAAGATGATTTTTATATTGATTCAAGAATTACAGGGAGAAATCAAATTCAAGATAATGATACTTTTTTCGCAGATGAGCTAGTTATACAAACAGCACATAAGCCAGGTGCTTCAAGGATTAATCAGGTAGAGACCATTAGTAAATTTCAAAAATGTTCTGAAGAAATATTGGAAGTTGATAATTCAATCAAACCATCAATTTGTGGAGTGCAATATGTTGCTTCTTATGGTTCAAAAGTTGGTGATCCTTCTATTCATGCTATCAAAACAAATAAATATAAATTGAAGTTTGAATTTATTGAGAGCTAGCACTAAAAAGATATTCTTCTAAGTTGTTCCTCCAAATGAAAAGATTTTCTAAATAGGGGTTGTTTATGTATTCTTGGCTCCCCTCTCCTGAAAGAATTGGTCCTGCAGACTTTGGAAATTTAATAAGGGATAATTGAGCAGCAATTGAAATATCTGCAATTGATAAATTATCTCCAACTAAATATTTCTTGTTGATCAAGGATTTTGATAAAGCTTCCAGTAATTTTTGGAGTTCTAAATTATCTTTATTAGACAAAACTACATTAGAAATTTTACTAAGATTTTCAAAAGGTAATTTATCAACAATACTTTTAACTGAAGAAGGTATTTCATCTGGAAGTAATGCAGTTCTTAGCTGTGGATTTTCTATTGCAGATTTTATTAAAGCTTTTCTGCAAGTTGTAGCCATTGTAGTATCTGCCCAGTCTTCAATTAGTTTGCATTGTGCAAATAATATTGGATCCTCCGGAAAAAGTGGATTGTTTTCATTTTTTTTATCTATATATTCGCAAATAGTTGAAGAGTCATTAATAACTTGATCATTACTATCGACTATTACAGGTACTTGTTTTTGACCTGATAATTTAAAGATTTCAAATTGGCCTATTCCAGGTGTTACTTCTTCAACTCGATATTGTAGTTTTTTTGCATGCAGGGCCATTCTTGTTTTTAAACAAAAAGCACTATGCCTAAATTGATATAATGTAATCATGCTGTTTAATGTTTGTTAAAACTTAGCTAAAAAAGTAATCTATTTGTGGAGCTGATGGGCGAATTTTTCTCTAATGTTGCGAGATATCCAAAGTATTTGATATCTATCATTGTTGGAGGACTTGTTGCTTTGCTTGAACCTTTATTCAAGAATAGATCAAATCCACTCACAATAGTAGGTTTGATATCTTCTGTTTTAAGTGCTTTCATAACTGTTTATTTTGTCTTGCAAGCGATGACAAACCCAATAAATTTACAACCATAATGCCAAATAATTACCGTCTTGCAAAAGTTTCTTCTCTTTTGAAGAAAGAAATAACCCTTATTTTGCAGAATGATTTAGAAAATGATCTTATTAGAGATCATTTCGTCAATATTTCTAAGATTGATTTATCAGGTGATTTGCAACACTGTAAAATTTATATAACTTCAACTGCTCAAGAGAAAGTGAGGAAAGAAATTGTATCAAACTTGAATACTGCTAAAAGCTCTATAAGGCATAGTTTAGGAAAAAGAATTGAGATGAGAAGAGTTCCAGAGATAATTTTTAAAGACGATGTTGTTCTTGATAAAGGATTATCAGTCTTGAAACTTCTCGATGAATTAAAAAATAAAAATCAAAATCATAATGTTGAGGACAAGGATGCCAAAAGTTGATCTACCCCTTGATCAAAGAAATATAATTATTACTCGATCAAAAGAAGGGATATTGGATATAAAAAAGATATTCATAAGCAAGGGCGCTAATGTATTTGATTTACCTGCATTAAGCATTGCTGATCCTGATGATTTGAATCCTCTTGATGAAGCATTAAATCAAATAAATGATTTTCATTGGATTATTTTTTCCAGTAGTAATGGGATCAAATTTGTCGATAAAAGACTTAAATACTTTAATAGTTCATTAAAAGAATGTTCTAAAAAAACAAAAATTGCCGTAGTCGGAGAAAAAACCTCAAGAACTCTTGATGATTTTGGGATTAAGGCTGATTTCATACCTCCAGAATTTGTTGCTGAAAGTTTAATTGATAATTTCCCAGTATCTGGTTATGGACTTCGAGTTTTTGTACCAAGAGTTCAAACAGGTGGTAGGGATTTAATAGCAGATCAATTTAGAAAGGCTGGTTCTCGTGTATTTGAGGTTGCTGCATATGAAACTAGATGTCCTGACTCAATACCGGAAGAAACAATTGATATTATTTCTAATCGAAAAGTCGATGCAATTATGTTCTCAAGCGGTAAAACCGTTGTAAATGCTGCTTTTTTACTAGAAAAAAACCTTGGTAAACAATGGTTAGAATATTTTGATCAAATTAAGTTATTAACTATTGGACCTCAGACAACAAAAATATGTAATAGGATTTTTGGAAGAGTTGATTGTCAGGCACAAAAATATACTTTTGAAGGACTACTAGATGTAGCAATTAATATTTTTAATTAGAAAAATTTTTTGTATAGTTCTTTTCAACTAAATCTTTGAACCTATCAATATTGGCCTGCAATTCGTTTGTAACCATTTTTCCTAAAATATTTTCTTCCATAAACCGAGCAATCATTTTTGGTAGTTCATAAGTTATTGCTAAATTTACTGTTGTGATTTGATCAGTTTTACTTTCGAAAACTACTGATCCTTCAGTTGGTAAACCTCCTATTGATTTCCATTTAAGTTTGCTTTTTTCAACCCTTTCTGTAATTTGAGCTTTCCATTTAAACCTAAAGCCATTAGCAGCTAAAGTCCATTCTGTTAAATCTGGTAACGTATTAGTTTCTTCGTCAACTGTTTTTACAGATTCAATCCAGCTCATCCAAAGTGACATTGAGTCTAAATCGCTCCATGTGTCCCATACATTTTCAAGAGGCGCATTAACTACTGTTATTACGTCATGTTTTAGCCAAGTACCCATTAATTAACTTACTGCAAGATTTTTTGCTAATTCGGCTTTCTTCTCTAAAATTGCGGCGGCAGCTAAATGACCACTCATTGTAGCTCCCTCCATAGAATCTATATAATCTTGTTTTGTATAACTACCAGCCATGAAGAAATTAGATATAGATGTTTTTTGATCGGGTCTGAAAGGTTCCATACCGGGAGCTTCTCTATAAAGTGATTGTGGAATTTGTACTACGTTACTCCAAAGCAATTTAAGATTTTTTGAAGATGGAAATAGACGGCGAACTTCTTTATCTATTTCTTTTGTAATTCTTTCTGTGGATCTTCCCATCCATCTATCGCCAGGAGTTAAAACACATTGGAGAAGTGATCCCATATCTTTTTTTCTATAGTCTGCTGGACTTGCCAGTGCTAAATCAGCAAAACAACTGAAAGAGGCATCAGCAGAATAAAGAAGGTTATCTAGTCCAATTGGTTCATTTCCAGTATTATCTTTTTGTAATTCAGTAACCCAACCGTCATATCTTAGTTGGATTGTGGCAACAGCTACAGCTCTAAGTTTTTTTAAACCTTCAAATTCTTTAAATTGATACCATTCTTTTGGAATTATTTTTTTTATTCCAGGAACATCACAGGCAGCTAGAAATTTATCTGCAAACACTGCCTTAATTCCTTCAGGAGAAGATATTTTTAATTGATTTACTGAATAAGAGGAAGATGCCTTTTCATAAATTATTTCGTCTACCTTATGGTTAAGATGTATTTTTGCTCCTTTGTTTGTGATGTAGTCGACAATAGGTTGAGTTAACCACTTATGCGGAGAACCTTTTAAAAGATTAAGTTTTGAGGCTTCTGTTTTTGAAGCAAACATCATAAATATAGTTAGCATGCATCTTGCTGAAATATCTTTGCAATTAATAAAACCTAAAGCATATGCGATAGGATCCCACATTCTTTCTAAGCTTTTTTCACTTCCGCCATGGTTTAAAAACCATTCTTTAAAACTAATTTTATCTAGATCTCTAATTATTTTCATTGCGCCTTCATAGTCTATCAATCCTCTAACTATTGGGCTTGTCCCTAAAGCTAAGGCATTTCTGAATTTATCTACCCAAGTGAGTTGTTCAGTAGTAAAAAAAGCTTTAAGTCCGTTGAATGGAGCACCTAAAGGGAATCTGAAGTCTAAAGATTTTAAATTGCCGCCATTATTGATAAATAGATGAGTATGGTCTTTAGGGAGTAAGTTGTCTAAAGCCCCCACTTTTTTCATTAATTTAAAAAGATTTGCATAATTGTAAAAAAATACATGTAAACCCATTTCTATGTGGTTCCCATCCTTATCTTCCCAACTCCCAACTTTACCTCCCCAAAATGACCTGCTCTCATAAATTTCTACTTCGTGACCTTCATCAACTAAATTGACTGCTGCTGTAAGACCAGCTAATCCAGAACCGACTATTGCAATTTTCACTTTTTCTTAAAATTATAACAAATCAAGTTTGGATAACGTTTGTTCTATGCATCCTATCGATTAAGTTTTTATATTATGAATAGTAGAAATCCTTTGTTTATGGAAAATGTAGTAGTTAAACAGGAAATTAAAAATTCTGATGATGGCAAAGGTATCTTAATTACAAATGATGCTATCGAACAAATTTCAAATTTATTGAAGGGCCAAAGTGATAAAAAAGCACTAAGGGTAGGAGTAAGATCTGGCGGTTGTAGTGGGATGAGTTATACGATGGATTTTATAGGAACTGATGAAATAAATCCCGATGATAAAGTTTATGATTATTCATTAAAAGTTGATCAAAGCTTTCAAGTTGTTTGTGATCCTAAAAGTCTTTTATATATTTATGGAATGCAGTTAGATTTTAGTAAGGAATTAATTGGAGGTGGCTTTAATTTTGTAAATCCCAATGCTTCTCAAACTTGCGGTTGTGGAAGTTCTTTTGCAGTTTAATAAATAATGAATAACGAAATTAATCCCATCGAAGAGGATTTTAATGCAGCTTTATCAAGATACAAAGCAGGGCAAGATTTAATTCCAATTGTTGAAGATTTTCAAAAAATTATACAGCAAATTCCAAATCATTTTGCTGCTTGGACTTGTTTATCGTGGCTTCAATTACTTTTGAAAAATAATGAAGAAGCTTTGTCAGCTGCTAGACAAGCTGTTCGATTAAATCAGCAAGATCCACAAGCAAGAATGAATTTGTCCTTAGCTCTTTTGGCTACTAATAATAAAGGTGTTAGGGATCATATCGAGTTAATAAAAAAAATGTCTATGATGATGCCAGATGTGAAAAGTGAGTTGAAAGAATCTGTTGAAGACGGCTTAAGTAGATATCCAGATTGGCCTGAGTTAACCAAAGTAAAAAAATGGTTGGAATTTTAAATTGTTTAAGATTTTAATATTAAGTAATGGGCATGGAGAAGATCTATCTGGCAGTTTAATAGCTAAACAATTCGTAAAAAGTGGTTATTCTGTTCATGCTTTGCCAATTGTTGGTATGGGAAACCATTACGAAAAAGAAAAAATTAAGATTATCGGTAAAACTAAAGAATTTAGAACTGGAGGAATTGGCTATAATTCCTTTAAGGGAAGACTTACTGAGATATTTGGAGGAGAAATATTTTATCTTTTAAAAAGATTATATTTAACTTTTAAAATAAGAAAAAAATATGATTATTTTTTTGTAGTTGGAGATATTGTGCCAGTTTTTTTTGCATGGTTTTGTAAGAAAGATTTTTTTATATATCTAGTTGCTTATTCCAGCCATTATGAAGGGAAGTTGAAATTACCATGGCCTTCTAAATTTTTCTTGCTCTCACAAAAAGCAAAAAAAATATATACGAGAGATTCCCTTACAGCTAATGATTTAACATTGCAATTAAAAAAGAAAGTGTCTTTTTTAGGCAACCCCTTTATGGATAAGTTTTTTCCTAGAAACAAAGAATTAAATAAAGCTAAATTTAGTATTGGATTATTCCCAGGAAGTAGATTCCCTGAGATTTTAGATAATTTTGTTTTTATTTTAGAGGTATTAGAGGCATTATCAGATTTAAGATATTTTCAAAAAATTCAGTTTAATTTTGCAATAGTTAATGCTCTATCTTCATTAAAAATAAAGGAGATATTGCTAAAAAGAGGATGGTTAAAAATAGAAAATATAAAAGATAATAATCTTTTGAAATTCAAATATAGATTTCTAGAAGTGAATATATATTGGAACAATTTTGACAAAATATTATTGAAAAGTAGATGTTGTATCAGCATGGCAGGAACAGCAGCAGAGCAAGCAATTGGATTAGGAAAACCAGTTATCCAAATTGAAGGTAAAGGTCCACAATTCACAAAAACTTTTGCAGAAGCGCAAAGACGTTTGCTTGGAAAATATGTTTTTTGTGCCACTAATTATAAAGATAAGAATGATCAAATCAATCAGACAATTAAATTGATCATAAAAATAATATACCTTATACAGCTAAATAAAAAGTTTATGATCTCATGTAATGAAAATGCTAAAAAAAGACTGGGTGAAAACAAAGTTTGTCTTAAGATGGTTGATGATATGAATATTGTTATAAAAAATGACTAAGGAGAATAATCATAAAAAGTTAAAACAATTTATTGATAATTTGTTATTAATAAATTTATTTATAGTCATTTTTTTTGCAATATTTTTTATTTTTGCAATCATCATGCAATTAAATGGCATATTTATTTTTATTAATTTTATTCAGATAGTTTGGAATCCTGTTGTAGTTCCATTGATAACAATTCTTATTATTGGTGCATTAGTAAACGGTATTAATTCTTGGTTGAGGCGTAAATTGCTTTCTCAAGAAGAGGATATTTAAAAGGATAATTTTTGAGTTTACTACTAATTACTTTTTGTCCTTCTAAAACAACTTTCGCTCCATCTCCTAACAAAATTTTTAAAACCGCTCCAGGTACAGGAAGTAAATTAGGTCTATTCAGACATTTGCCTAAAATCTGAGAAAATTCTCTCATTAATACTGGATTTGGAGCAACAGCATTAAATACTCCCGAATACTTTTTATCAACTAATGCTTGAGTAATTAATCCACATAAATCAGTTCTATGAATCCAACTCATCCATTGCTTACCATCTCCAATTGGTCCACCTAATCCAACTTTAAATATAGGGAGCATTTTCCCTAATGCTCCTCCATCTGCCTCTATAACTATTCCAATTCGAAAAATAACTAATCTTGAGAAAAATGGTTTTTCAGCAGCGACCACTTCCCATTTTTTGCAAAGATTAGCTAAAAAGTCTTTTCCGCCCATACTATTTTCAGTAAATTCACCAGATAAACTTGTACCGTAATAACCTATCGCTGATCCATTTATAATGACTTTTGGGTTTATTTTAAAATTTTTAAGGGTCTTCATCATAAATTTTGTGGTGTTAATACGACTATTTTCAATCTCCTGTTTTTGTTCAGAAGTCCATTTTTTTTCTGCTATTGGTTCTCCCATCAGGTTAATAATTCCATCGCTCTCTCTTAAAATATTTAGAAAATTTTCGTTATTCCAGTTTTTTTCTTTTGATAAATCTATTTGAAAAAAATTAAACTTATTGAAATCTAGATCAACCTTTAATTTACTAATTGGTTTTCTACTTACAATGTATATTTCGTGATTTTCATTGTGTAGTGTTGGAACTAATTCTTTCCCAACAAATCCAGTACAGCCAAGTAGTAAAAGACGCATGTCATATTAATGTTTATCATTTAAGGCTATTAAATTTTTAAGACGTTTGTAATTATTATTCCGGTATAAATTTTTTTTCAATAATTTTTAAACAAGTTTTTGTATAATTAATCTCAAATATCTTTCTTGAATTTATTATGACAGATTCTATTCCAAAGAAACCTCTCAAGAAAGGAAGCTTAGTTTTTGTCGATAGAGAAAATTACATAAAAAGTATCGAAGCGCAAGCCAGTGATAATGATTTACCTAATTATGTCTTTGAAGGACCTGGAGAGATTCTTTCACTCAAAGACGAATATGCTCAGGTTCGATGGCGCAGACCTGTTCCCGATGTTTGGTTGAAATTAAATCAACTTAAAGAATATACTCAATAAAATTTTTATATCTAAAAGTTTTTATTTTTTTTCTCAGCAGACATCTTTGATTGGATTCTTTTTGCTTCTTTGATCATTTCTTTGCCATCAAATAGGTAATTATCTACGTATCCTTGTGTATATCTATCAAATTCTGATAGCGCATCTTTAACTTGTGAAAAACAATGATATAGATCGAGGCCTAAAGCTGAAATAGACTTTGGAACTAATTTTTTTTTATAAATTTTTTCTACTTTTTCCATTTTCTTTTGTGAAAGCATTATGTAACTGCAGAAATTTTCCATTAGTTGGTCATCATATGGATCCGCAGATAGTTTTTTTATTTCGTTATTCAAAGGTTTAATGATTTGACTAATTAATCTATTTATCGGACTATAAATTTCTTTAATCCATGTTTCAACTTCTTTGTCCTTAATTGAAGAATTATATTTTTTAGAATTAAATTTCTCTTCCCAATTTTCGTTTAATGAATCAATTGATGAACTGGAAGAGAGAAAACTTCTATCGTATTGTTTCTTTTTGATAGGGTCATTTAGAGTTTCCCAGGCATTTTGTATTGCAAGAAATCGTTCTTTCTTACCGCCTGCATCAGGATGATGTTGCTTAACTAAAGAGCGATATGAAGATTTAATTTCACTTTTGGTTGCATTTTTTTTGAGGCCTAATTCTTCATATAAATTTTTTCTCATGTTTATAAATTATGCATTAAAGATAACCATCTTTTCTGGCTTGAATTGATGAATTAGATTCAAACATTGCTGTTGATAAATATCTTTCTCCAAAACTAGGAAGAATAACTATCAATCTTTTATTCATTAGTTCTTTTCTTTTACCGATTTTTATAGTTGCAGCTAAAGCTGCGCCGCTGCTGATGCCAGATAAAAGACCTTCCAATCGAGCTAATAAACGCCCATAGTAAAATGCTTCATCGTCATCTATTTTTATAATTTCATCAATTAATTTAGTATTAAGTACTTTCGGTATGAAACCCGCTCCAATTCCTTGAATTGAATGAGATCCTGCTTTTTCTCCGGAAATCACAGCACTTTTTTTGGGCTCTACTGCATAAATTTTGCAATTTGGATTAACTTTTTTCAAAAAACGTGCACAACCAGTAATTGTTCCTCCTGTGCCTACTCCTGTAACTAGTCCATCTAAATTGTTATTGGATTGGGACCATATTTCTTTAGCTGTTGTTCTTTCATGAATATCTGGATTAGCAAAGTTTTCAAACTGATTAAATTGATAGCTATTTGCTATGGTTGAAGACAACTCATTAGCTAAATCTAAAGCTCCTTTCATTCCATCTTTCCCTGGTGTTAGTTGTAATTCAGCTCCATATGCTCTCAACATTGCCCTTCTCTCAATACTCATCGTATCCGGCATAGTTAATATCAACTTATATCCTTTTGCTGCAGCAACCATTGCTAATGCGATGCCAGTATTCCCACTAGTTGCTTCAATTAACGTTGTTTTCTCTGGCGTTATCAATCCCTCTTCTTCAGCTTTAGACAACATTGAATAAGCGATCCTATCCTTGACGGATGCTGATGGATTGAAACTTTCTAGTTTGGCTATTATTTCTGGATAACAATCAAAATACTTTCTGATTCGATTTAATTTAACTAATGGGGTATTTCCAACTAGAGAAGTTATATCATTTGCTATTTCCATGAAATGATTTTTTAAAATGCAAAATAATATTTCCTATACTCATGATAATTGTATTTAAAGATCTTTTATATAATTTTCTCAAAAGAATTTAATTTAAATAACTTCCTGCGGAAAAATATTTAGTAGTATAAAAGGTAGTTTTAATTATGATCATGTATTCGTTGGAATTAAGTCTGAGATATTCACCTTTTCCACTTTCAATTCAGAAGAAAGAATTTGATGATGTTAAACAAATTTATGACAAGATAAAAAGCTCTATGAATGAAACTTTAGAAACATCAAACCTGATCGAATTAAGATGTGACAAAGTACAAGATAAATTAATTTCTGTAAGAGCAAAAGAAATCATTTCTGTTCAGATATATGAAAAATCGTCAGTAGCAGGAGGAGCTAAAAGACCAGGATTTTCTCTCAATATAGATTGATAGAATTAATGCGTGATTCCCTTGAAAATGAAATACCTTATATTAAATTTAAAGATGTTTCTTTTTCATATCCTGGAGAAAAAGAAAATTTAATTTTTAAATGCAACTTCTCAATAAAAAAACCTGGATTTTGGATGGTTGTAGGTAAAAACGGTAGCGGAAAAAGTACTCTTTTAAAATTAATTAATGGAATAATCAAACCTAACAATGGTGTTATTGATTCAAATGCAAATATTGGTATGGTGTTTCAAAATCCTGATCATCAAATATTGATGCCAAATTGTAGGAGTGAACTTCTGATTAATATAAATCAAAATATAAGTCAAAATGAAATTAATAAAAAAATTGAATATGTGCTAGATCAGGTAGGATTGACAGGTTTTGAAAAAAGGCCAGTTCATACTTTAAGCGGTGGACAAAAACAACGCTTAACTATTGCATGCGCTCTTATAAGTAATAGAAATTTTATTCTTTTGGATGAGCCTACAGCGTTACTTGATCAAACCAGTCAATTAAAAGTTTTAAAAACTATTAAAAATCTCACCAGCAACAATAAAAAACCTTTAACAGCTTTGTGGATTACTCATCGTTGTGAAGAATTTACTTATGCTGATGCAGTAGCAGAGTTGAAAAATGGTTTTTTATCTAATTGGCAAGAACCATCAAAATTTCAATATAATTAACTCTTGTACTTGTCATAAGGTACTTTAAAGAGCTAAATTCACTTTATATTCCTCGGTAGCTCAGCGGTAGAGCGATCGACTGTTAATCGATTGGTCGCAGGTTCGAATCCCGCCCGGGGAGTTTATAATTTCCAAAAAACTATCCAAAGTCGCCCATAAAAAGGTGACTTTTTTAATTTATTGACCTTTTTTGTCAAATAGTGGTTAGCCGAAGATATAATCGAGTATATTTGATGTACTAATAAAATTAGTATATAGAACATTATTAAGAATTAATTTTAAAGTTATAAACTATTTTTTATAAACTAAAAAATTGTTTTTTCAGAACAGTAACTAGAACATTTGCTAAGTTCTACAAAAAATCTCTTTGCTGGATTTTGATTTTTAGAAATTAAGACATATTTTTGTTTATATTATTTGAATTACTACACCAAAAAAAAATTCTAGTCATCCCACATATCTTTTTTCTCTTGATTCAAATTATTCCTTTCAAGTAATTCTATTCTTTGCTTCTGAGAATCTATTTCTGTTTCTATTACGTTTTTATCGTCAATGTATTTTGCTTGTATTTCTAAGATATTTATTTCAAATTGCTCTCCAAAAAAATCTGACATTTCTCTCCAAGCTTCCATTTCCTCTTCTTTGCCAATAGTATCGTTTATCTGATGAGAAATAATTTCTAATACATATTGTTTAAGTTCTTGATGACTCATCGATTCAACTTTTTTTTGAATGTAAAGTTCTTTAAGAGTTTCTAGTTGTTTTTTTGATAAATCAGAATAGATAATGGACTTCTTTTTCATAGATACTTAAATTTTTTTAATATAGACAAAATTATGATTTTAAACATTTTGGAGAAATTCAACATTTAAACCTAGTTTAATCCTATTTGAAAACTTAAAATCTACATTTAATTCAATTTTTCTAAACCTTATAGTGACAATCTGAATTAGAAATTTTTTCAATTTAACCCATTATTTGTTTCGAGTAATCCTTTGATTATTAAGGAAAAGTAAATAGAATCGAAAGAAATTCTAAAATTTAAACTTTTTTAAAATCTGTAATTTCTGCATAATCCATTGCTATCAGTAAGTTAATTGATAAATCTAATTGATAAAATTGTTTACAGTAATTCAGCAATCTTTATAAATTCTTGAGAGAATCATAGTACCAAAACTTAATTTTAATTTAATAGTTGATAAATATGAAAATTTCAATCCTTTTAATTGAAGATGATCGTGATATGCGTGATTTAGTTGCTAGGCATTTAGAACATTCTGGTTTCGATGTTCAAAAAGCTGAAGATGGAATTAAAGGACAAGCACTAGCTCTTCAATATTCACCAGATTTAATACTTTTGGATTTGATGTTACCAAGTGTTGATGGTTTAACTTTATGCCAGCGACTAAGAAGAGATGAAAGAACATCAAATATACCAATTTTGATGATAACTGCGTTAGGCGGTCTTAAAGATAAAGTTACAGGATTTAATTCTGGAGCAGATGACTACATTACTAAACCATTCGATTTAGAAGAATTACATGTACGCATAAAAGCTCTATTACGAAGAACCAACAGAGCACAATTGAATTCTAGTAACCAGCAAGAAATATTAAATTATGGTCCTTTAACTCTTGTTCCGGAAAGATTTGAAGCTATATGGTTTGAATCTCCTGTTAGGTTAACGCATCTTGAATTTGAACTTCTTCATTGTCTTTTGCAGAGACATGGTCAAACCGTATCGCCAGCATTAATCCTTAAAGAAGTATGGGGATATGAACCTGATGATGATATTGAAACGATAAGAGTCCATATTAGACACTTGCGCACTAAACTTGAACCCGATCCTCGGAAACCTATTTATATAAAAACGGTATACGGTGCTGGATATTGTCTTGAGTTACCTATCGGTTCTCAAGTAGAAACTGCTAGGCAAGAGTTTATTCAAGCAAGAAATCCTGACTTGATAAATTCTTCAATAGATTAATCTCATATATCTTCCATCGAAATTTTTAAAAAAGCTATTTCCCATGCCAACCTTGGTTGAATGTTTTTTTTTAAGAGATATTTTAAATTTTCAAGTTTTTTAACTAAACCGATATTTTTTGTTTTTCTCCACCAAATTGTTTGTATTAAATTAACTAAACAAATCTGTTGAAAAATTTCTAATTTTTCAGATATTGATTTGGATATTTCTAATATTTCCAGACTATTTTTAATTGGTGAATCCAATTTACTCATAATTTCATCTGAAAAATTATTCCAAATTTCAATATTTTTCAATAATTGATTTGGAGATCCATTTGCAGAGTTTATTAAATCTTCAAGTTGAAATTTTGTATTTATCTTTAATTTAGAAGTATCTAAATATTCTTTTAAAATTGACTTTATTTGTTCACTAGAAAAAGATCGAAATCTGATGATTTGACATCTTGAGATAATCGTATCTAAGAGAAGGTTTAATTTAGATGTTAGTAAAATAAAAATGCCGTTACTAGGTTCTTCTAAGGTTTTTAAAAGGCAATTTGAGGCTGCTTCGTTTAAGAGGTGTGCATCAATAATCAAAACAATTTTTTTTTCTGAGTTGATTGATTTTTGACTAAGAAAAGTTTTGATATTTCGTATTTGAGCAATTTTAATAATCTCAGATCCACTTTTTATTGTTTTTTCAAGATCGAAACTTCCTGAACTTTTTTTTGCCAAAAGAGAATCAGGTTCAATAATTAAAAAATCAGGATGGTTATTGTTTGTAATTCTCTCTTCAATATTTTCGCTTGGTGAAGACTGTTTGAAAATCTCTTTTATAAATTGAAGAGCAGTTTGCTTTTTGCCTAATCCTTCAGCACCATAAAATATATAACCATTAGCTAATGATTTGTTTTTAATTATGTTTTTGAGAAAGGTATCGACTTCCTCATTCAAGAAAGTATTATTTTTTTTAACCTCAATCATTTGTTATTAGAAAAATTGTTTAGTAAAGTCTCTTTAATTTGATTAGAAATAGTTCTAATATTTTGTGAAGCAGATATTACTGTCCAGTTTTTTTGTTTGGCAATTAGTTTGAACCCTTCATTTACTTTTTCTAAAAATCTAATACCTTCTGATTCGATTCTGTCTGGAATTTCATTTTTTCTTCGGAATATGCTCTCTTCTGGAGAAATTTCTAAGAAGAAAGTGTGATCTGGAGATGTTCCTTGACAAACAATAGATTCAATATTTTTAATTACTTCTAAATTTATATTTCTTCCATAACCTTGATAAGCCAGTGTGGAATCAGAAAATCTATCACTTATTACCCAATCATTATTATTTAAAGCAGGTGAAATAATTTTGGAAACGTGTTCAGCTCTATCCGCTGAATAAAGTAATAATTCTGCGAGAGATGAAGGCTTGTTATTTTCATTATTATCAAGAATCAGTCCTCTAAGTTTTTTTCCTAAAAGACTGCCTCCAGGTTCTCTAGTTGTGATTAATTTTGACCCTTTCTTTATTAAACCACTATTAGGAAGCCATTTAGATAGTTCATCTATTTGGGTAGTTTTACCACATCCATCAATACCCTCTATAACGATAAATTTTCCCTTCATTTAATCCAAAGATAAAGCATTAATTACAACTGTAATAGAGCTAATAGCCATTAATAATGCTGCTATTGAGGGAGTAAGAAGAATACCGTATTTAGGGAATAAAATGCCGGCGGCTAAAGGTATAGCTAGTAAGTTGTAACCAAAAGCCCATGCTAGATTTTGGTTTATTTTTCTAATAGTTTTTTTTGCAAGTTTTAAGGCGTAGGGTAATCCATTTAGTTGATCTCCCATTAATACTACATCTGCATTTGCCTTGGCTATTTGAGTCCCTGATCCTACCGCAATTCCTAAGTCTGAGGATGCTAAGGCTGGGACATCATTAATACCATCACCAATCATTGCCACTTTATTATTGATTTTTAAATTTTCTATAGTCTTTAGCTTCATTTCAGGAAGAAGATCCCATTTTACGTCTGTTTCTTTACAACCAATTTTTTTTGCCAAAGATAAAACTGCTTGTTTTCTATCGCCACTTAAAATGTTAATTTTAAATTTGTTTTCTCTCAAATTTTGAACTGTTTTAATTGAATCATCTCTGAGTAAATCTCCAAGCAAAATAAAGCCTAATAACTTATCTTTGATACTTACTCCAATGATTGTGTTCGTTTTTGTTTCTTCATTTTCAATTACTGTTTTTGCATCATTATCAATAATTATTCCTTTGCTTAGTAGCCATTCAATATTTCCAATATTAATAAGCCCATCAATTGACTCAAGTTCACCAGAAATACCTCGCCCTGAATGTGTATAAATTTTTTTTATTGGAAATAAACTTAAATTTTGCTTTTTTGCCTCTTGAATTAAGGCATCTGCAATTGGATGTCTGCTTTCCTTTTCTAAACTGGCAGCTATTTTTAATAAAAATGAATGATCTTCATTATTTTTGTAATCAACAATGAAAGGCTTACCTTTTGTTAGAGTACCTGTCTTGTCAAAAATAATGTGATTAATTTTTGAAGCCATCTCTATTTTATCCCCGCCTTTAAATAAAACCCCTTTTTTTGCTGCTTTACCTGATGCGACAGTGATAACGGTTGGGGTGGCTAAACCTAATGCGCAAGGACAAGCTATCACTAAAACAGCTATTGATAATTGAATTGCTAAACTCAGGAAATTCTCAGCATTACTACCAAGCGAACTATGCAGTGTATGGCTTGAGTGAGTGATTAATGCAGGATTGTGACTTAATAAGTCAGGCCATATGTTTTTTGCCCCCTTCCACCAAAAGAAGAAGGTTAAAGTAGCAAAAATAAGTACAAAGTAAGTAAATTTACCTGCAATTTCATCAGCAATGCTTTGAATGCGCGGTTTTCTAGCGTTTACAGACTCAATAAGATTTACTAGTTTTGCAAGAGAAGAATCTCCTCCGACCTTTTGTACTTTAAGTCTAAGAGTTGAATTAAGATTTAAGGATCCATTAGATATATTTTCTCCTTCTTTTACTTCAATAGGTTTGGATTCTCCAGTAATATGTGAAACATCAATATATGAATTACCTCGGGTAACAATGCAGTCAGCAGGTACTCTGTCTCCTGCTAAAACTTGAATTTCTTGATCAGGTCTTAAAGTGTTCACTCTTATTGACTTTATGTGATTGTCTTCTGTGTAGATATTTGCCATTTCTGGTTGAAGATCTAATAATTCTCCAATGGATGAACCAGTTTGATATCTTGCTCTTTCCTCTAAGTAACGCCCAATCATTATGAAGCCTAACAGCATAACTGGTTCATTAAAAAAACAGGGAAAACCTGTAGCAGGAAATATTATAGATAGAAGACTTGTTGTATATGCACTAATAACTCCAAGAGCTACTAAAGAATCCATATCGGGATGGTTTTTAATAAATGATTTAAATCCATTAATAATTATTCCTCTGCCAGGAAATAATAGAGCTAACGTTGCTAATGAAGCGTGAAAAAATATATTACCTAAAATTGGAGAATTTATATATCTTCCTTCTGCCAGATGACCTAATCCTGAAAATAATAAAAGTAATAGGGCAAAAGTTAGTTTTTTCCATTGATCATTCCACTTCTTTTTTTTTTCTAATTCTGCTTTATTTATTTTTTTTGAAAAATCATTTAAGTAAATCTTTGATGGGAAACCATTTTCTTTTAGATTTTCGAGAACTGATTCTATTTCTATATGTTTCTGGGTGATTTCAAAATAAGCACTTTCTGTAAGTAAGTTAACAGAAACATTTTCAATACCATCGGAATTATTCAATATTTTTTCAACAGTACTAACACAACCTCCGCACTTCATTCCTGCAACGCTTAATTGAATGCTTTCCATATTTTTCACCATTGAAGCAAATTAATGCTTGACCTATTTTTTAACTATAATAATAAATGTAATAGACTTTTTAAATAGTTATTTTTTAAATTACTATATTAATTTTATTGGTTTTAGACTGGTGCCTAGTAATCAAAACAGAGACAATTTTATCGATAAAGCTTTTACTGTAATTGCTGAATCTATTGTAAAAATAATGCCTATTGCAGAGAAAGAAAAAAAAGCATATATCTATTATAGAGATGGCCTAGCTGCTCAAAATAATGGGGATTATTCGGAAGCATTAGAGTATTACAAAGAGAGTTTACTACTTGAAGAAAATAAAATTGATAGGGGTGAGACTTTAAAAAATATGGCAATTATATATATGAGTAATGGTGAAGAGGATCTGTCTATTGAAACTTATGAAAAAGCATTAGTAGAAAATCCCAAACAGCCATCATGCTTGAAAAATATAGGTTTGATTTATGAAAAAAGGGGAAGATATGCTGAGCAAAATGGTGATTTAGATCAGAGAGATATTTGGTTTGATAAAGCTGCAGAAGTCTGGTCTAAAGCAGTTAGATTATATCCAGGTGGTTATCTAGATATTGAAAATTGGTTGAAAAACTCAGGAAGAAGTTCAATCGATATGTATCTCTAATTTTTTTTAAACTGATAAAGAATAGTCAACTGCTTCTCTAATATTTGATATCTCTTTGATATTTATTAAATTTTGAAAATTTTTATTTAGTTCCTCCTCTAGTTTTGGCACTACGATATTTTTGATCCCTAGTCTTACAGCTTCTTCTATCTTTGTTCGAAGGTTATTTGATTTTCTAACCTGACCGCTTAAACCCAATTCCCCAATAAATGAGCTACTGGCCAAAGGAGGAATATTTTTCAAACTTGATAAAATTGATATTGCAACACCTAAATCAGATGAAGGATCATTAATCTCAAAACCCCCACCAGTAGCTACATAACAATCAAATTCAGATAATTTAATCCCTACGTGTTTTTCAATAACAGCTAGGATTTGATGCAATCTATTTATGCTTATTCCAGTTGTAGTCCGTCTTGGGTTACTGTAGAAAGTTTTATTTACCAGTGCTTGTATATCAACTGCTAATGGTCGAGTGCCTTCATTTGTAATCGTAGTTGTTACACCAGAAATGTTTTCTTTATTTGTAAAAATTGAACTTGGGTTTTTTATCTCTCGTAAACCCTCTTCAAGCATTTCAAAAATTCCAATCTCGAAGGTCGATCCAAATCGATTTTTTATACTTCTTAGTAATCTATGTGAGGAAATATTATCGCCTTCAAAGTTTATTACTGTATCAACTAAATGCTCTAAAGTTTTTGGGCCAGCTAAAGCACCATCTTTGGTTACATGACCAATTATTAGAAGCGCAATATTATTTTCTTTGGCAAGATTTTGCAATTCAGATGAACATGCTCTAACTTGAGAAACCGATCCTGGAGAACTTTGCATTTCATGATTATGGATAGCTTGAATACTATCAATAATTGCGAAACTTGGATTGACACGTTTGATCTCTTCAATAATTTGGGATAAATTAGTTTCTGCAAAAATTTTTAAATCAACACTGTTTTGATGTAATCTTTCCCATCTAATTTTTACTTGTTCTAAAGATTCTTCTGCAGTTATGTATAAAACTTTCTCTTTAAGAGATATTTTTCCTGCTGATTGAAGAACTATTGTGCTTTTACCTATCCCTGGTTCTCCTCCAAGTAAAACAACAGATCCAGGTACTATTCCACCTCCAAGAACTCGATCAAATTCCTTAAAACCAGTCGTAAATCTTGATATTTTTTTTGATGAGATCTCATTAAATGGTATAGATTTTTTAATGTTTTTGATATCGTTTATTTCTTGATATTTAGAGCTCTTACTTTTTATTTCTTCAACAATGGAATTCCATGAGTTGCAATTAAGGCATTTCCCAAAGTATTGAGAAGTTTCAGATCCACAATTCTGACAAATAAAAGTCGATAATTTGCTAGACATTAAGTTTCTGAATGAAGTAATGGAACTAGAATGTTTGGGATATTGCCCCTCTACAAGTTAGATTAGGTTAATAATAAATTCTCTTACTGATTAGCTAATAGAAACAAATGGCTCTATCTAGTCAAACTAAAGAAACTATACTGGTCGCAGATGACGAGGCAAGTATTAGAAGAATTCTGGAGACACGTCTCTCCATGATTGGCTACAAAGTTGTAACTGCAAGTGATGGTAAAGAAGCACTTAAGTTATTTAAGGATTATGAACCTGATTTAGTAGTGCTTGACGTCATGATGCCAAAGCTAGATGGTTATGGAGTTTGTCAAGAATTAAGGAAAGATTCTGATGTCCCAATCGTTATGTTAACTGCATTAGGAGATGTCGCAGATAGGATAACAGGTTTAGAATTAGGGGCTGATGATTATGTAGTAAAACCATTCAGCCCAAAGGAATTAGAAGCTAGAATTAGGTGTGTTCTTAGAAGAATCGACAAAGAACAGATTCCTGGAATGCCTAATTCAGGATTAATTTTGGTAACGGATATAAAAATTGATACAAATCGAAGACAAGTTTTTAAAAGTGATGAAAGAATAAGATTAACTGGAATGGAATTTAGTCTCTTAGAGCTTTTGGTAAGTAGGTCAGGAGAGCCCTTTAGTAGAGGAGAGATCTTGAAAGAAGTTTGGGGATATACCCCCGAGAGACATGTAGACACGAGAGTCGTAGATGTTCATATATCAAGATTAAGATCAAAACTTGAGGCTGATCCAGCAAATCCTGAATTAATTTTGACAGCAAGGGGTACAGGATATCTTTTTCAACGGATTGTTGATATTGCTCCTTTTGACGGTAAATAAATGGGGAAAGAAACAGCGCAAAAAATTAACAAGTCCAGAGCTATTAGAAGATTAGTTATTTGGTACAAAAGAAATTCGGCTGTCACTTCAATAGTAGATACTGCTGCTAGTTCTGCGGCAACGGCTAGTAATGTTGCGGGTAATGTAGTTTCTGGTGCTGGTTCTGTTGTGACCACTGCTAGTAATGTTGCGAGTAATGTCGCAGGTAATGTTGCAGGTAATGTAGTTTCAAGCGCTGAATCTGTTGTGAATACTGCCAGTAGTGTTGTTTCAAATGCTAGCTCAATAGCGAAAAATACATTACAGCCATTAGTTTTTGACCCATTAAAAAGATTACAAAATAGCGATAATATTTTAGATAAGGAAGAAGACATTCAATCTAAAAGAATTTGGATCGCAGTTGATGGTATGGGTGGAGATTATGCTCCCGGTCCAATTCTAGAAGGTTGCCTTGAAGCAATAAGCAGATTCCCAATAAATATAAAGTTTGTCGGCAAAATTGAAAAAGTTAAAGATGCAGCAGAAAAAACTGGTTTATCAGAATTATTAGAAAATGAAATAGATAATAATCGTCTTGAATTAATCGATAGTGGAGAGCCTATTGGGATGAATGAAGAAGCTACCGCAGTTAGAAAAAGGAAAAATGCAAGTATAAACGTAGCAATGGATTTAGTGAGAAATAATAAAGCTGAAGCTGTCTACTCAGCAGGTAATTCAGGCGCCATGATGGCTTCTGCCATATTTAGAATTGGAAGATTGAAAGGGATTGATAGACCAGCTATAGGAGCATTGTTTCCAACAAGGGATCAAACTCGTCCGGTATTGGTTTTAGATGTCGGTGCAAATACTGATTGTAAGCCATCTTATCTGCATCAATTTGCTCTTCTAGGTAATATTTATGCAAAAGATGTTCTACAAGTACAAAAACCAAGAATTGGCCTTTTAAATATTGGAGAAGAAGAATGTAAAGGTAATGATTTATCCCTAAAAACATTTGAATTATTATCTTCTGAAAAAAGTTTTGATTTTGGAGGCAATTGTGAAGGGCGAGATGTATTATCAGGTAGTTTCGACGTAGTAGTCTGTGATGGATTTACTGGAAATATATTATTGAAATTTCTTGAATCTGTGGGAGGAGTTTTATTAGATATTTTGAGATCTGAGCTGCCACGTGGAAGGCGGGGGAAAGTTGGTTCAGCTTTTTTAAGAAGTAATCTACTTAGAATTAAGAAAAGGTTAGATCATGCCGAACATGGAGGAGCTTTGTTACTTGGGGTGAATGGTATTTGCGTAATTGGTCATGGAAGTAGCAAATCTTTATCAGTAGTTAGTGCTCTTCGTTTGGCTCATTCTGCAGTGAATCATGGTGTTATGGACAATTTAAATCAACTGCAAAAGCTTCAAGTTTTAAATTCATAAAACATATTGAGTCAAATTTATGTTTGACTAATATAAGCAATTAAAAAACTCTTTTGGAAGGAATAAATTTGAATCAGATTGGAGTGTCATTCAAGGGAAGCGGAAGTTATGTACCTGATCAAATCCTAACCAATCAAAAAATTAGTCAAAAGGTTGATACAAGCAATGAATGGATACAATCTAGAACTGGTATTTCTGAGAGAAGAATCTCAAGCGTAGAAGATAATGTTACTGAGATGGGTTATAAGGCTGCTCTAACTGCTATAGAAATGGCTAATTGGGATATTAAAACGATTGATTTGATTGTTTTAGCGACTTCTACTCCACATGATTTATTTGGATCCGCCCCATCCATTCAAGCCAAATTAGGGGCAGTAAATGCTGTAGCTTTCGATTTAACTGCAGCTTGTAGTGGTTTTTTATTTGCTTTAATAACAGCCTCACAATTTTTAAAAGGGGGTAGTTTTAAAAGGGCTATTGTTATTGGAGCAGATCAATTATCAAGTTTTGTTGATTGGAACGATAGAAGAAGTTGTATTCTCTTTGGTGATGGTGCCGGTGCATTAGCAATTGAAGCCACAAATGAATTTGATAATTTTATAGGTTTTGATATGAGAACAGATGGGGGAAGGGGCTCTTTTCTTAATCTTCCATCAAAAAAAAATGAAGATTCAATAGTTGATGAAATTGACTTTTTAAGTGGCGGTTTTTCTCCAATTCAAATGAATGGTCAGGAAGTTTATAAATTCGCAGTTAAAGAAGTTCCCTTAATTCTTGAAAAGTTGTTGAAAAAAATGAAATATAATTCTGATCAAGTTGATTGGCTCTTGCTACATCAAGCTAATCAAAGAATATTGGATTCTGTAGGAGAAAGGTTAAAAATTCCCAGAGAAAAGATTCTTAGCAATTTAGAAAAATATGGCAATACATCAGCAGCAACAATTCCATTAATGATGGATGAGGCTGTAAGAGATTGTAGAATTAAACAAAATGATATTATTGCTACAAGTGGTTTTGGTGCTGGGTTAAGTTGGGGTGCAGCCCTAATTAAATGGGGTTAAAAACAAAATAGGAACATTATGACAGTTGCATGGGTATTCCCGGGACAGGGATCGCAAAAAATTGGAATGGCAAAACAAATTGAAAATTTGCCGAGCACAAAAGAGAGGTTTAGTTATGCTTCTAAGATATTTGAGAGAAATTTATTTGAAATTTGCGAGTTAAATTCTGATCCAACAAATCCTCTTAGTGATTTGAATAATACAAGAAATACACAAATCTGTCTTTTTTTGGTTGAATCAATTCTATTAGATGCCTTAAAAGAAAATGGTTTAAAACCAACTTATGTTGCTGGGCATAGTCTGGGAGAAATAACTGCATTATATTCTGCGGATGTATTTTCGTTCGAAGAATGCGTATCACTAATAAAAGTAAGATCTCAATTAATGGTAAATGCTGGGCAAGGATCTATGGCAGCAGTAATTGGTTTTGATAGAAATCAACTTGATTTATTAGTGCAAAAAATCGATGATATTGTCATTGCTAATGATAATAGCTCTTCCCAAGTTGTCTTATCAGGATCTACTGAAGCTTTAGATAATTTATCGAGAGAACTTGCTTGTAAAAGATTCTTGAAATTAAATGTTTCAGGAGCATTTCATTCGCCATTTATGAATGAACCTTCATCAAAATTTTGTGAGTATTTAAAAAAGATTAAATTTAATAATCCCTCTTTCCCCGTAATAAGTAATTATGAACCTTCACTGTGTAGCGATCCAAACGAGCTTAAAATTAGATTAGAAAAGCAAATGTGTAATGGAGTGAGATGGCGAGAAACTATGGATTTAATGGCAAAAGATAGTGATCTTCATATTGTCGAAATTGGCCCTTCTAATGTACTAAGCGGTTTAGGAAAAAGACATCTTAAAGATGTAAAAATTTCTCAAGTTTCATCTTCTGATCAACTATCTTATTAATTTGTATGAAAAATCATACTATTCAAAAATTAATCTATGAATTAGTTAGTAAGCTTTTTGTTTTTCCTATTTATAAATTTGTATTTAAAGGTCACTTAATAGGTAGAGACAATATTCCGCAAAAAGATTCCTTTATCATGGTCTCTAATCATGGTTCTTTACTTGACCCTCCTTTATTAGGACATGCCCTTGGACGTAATATATCTTTTATGGCCAAGGCAGAGCTTTTTAGAATCCCTTTCCTCGGCTTTATTATCAAGGCTTGTGGAGCATATCCTGTAAATAGAGGAATTGCTGATAAAAACACAATTAAAACAGCATGTAAGAAATTATCAGATGATAATTGTATTGGAATTTTTATTGATGGCACTCGTCAAAAAAATGGTCGAGTGAATAAGCCCAAACAAGGTGCAGCATTATTAGCCTTTAAAAATCAAAAATTATTATTGCCTGTTGCAATAGTTAATTCACATAGACTAATAAGATTTAGATGCTTTATTCCTTTGTTTTCAAAAATAGTTATTAAAGTGGGGAAACCTGTTCAACCTCCACAAAGTTCATCAAGACATGATCTAAATTCTGTAACAATGCACCTTCAAGATAAAATTAATAATTTGATTGGATGAATATTTAGTTAATTGGAGAAATAGGGTAAAGAGGCAAAACTTTTCTCCAGGAATCTATATTTAAATTTAATAAATTTTTATTTGATAAATATAATAGTTCTTTCAAATCTTTTTTATCATCATAAGTAGCTTCAAAAGAAAGTTCTTTACTATCAAGTTCTTTGACAACTTTTGGTAAAATTGTTTCTCGAATGATTAGATCCGAGGAGTTTTTTTCGTTACAACAAATTTCATATTTACCTGCAATAAAACCCTTACGTTTTAAATTTTTGAAAATCCAGAATGATTTTTTGTTTTTTAAGATATTATTTTGTGATGCAATTCTTTTTGCCATTATTTCAAATGAACTAAAACTGTCTAGAGGGCAATTTATTTGTTGTGAGATAGTTCTTGCTAAAACTACAATTAGTCGGGAAGCATTAAAATTTGCTGGCCCTATACTGACAGATAACTTATTTATTTTTTGCAAATTTTCTTTGGAAATGAATTTTTTAAGATCATTTATTAAGTTGTTGCAAAGATCATTATCAAATTTCTTGATAAATAATTGATCAGATTCTAGGTCGTAGTTTTTTCTATACCCAAAGCCAAAAGAATTATCTGTGCTATGAATCACTAATGTAGAGTAATTTTCTCCTTGATTAAGTTTATTTGTCATCTATAACCTTTAAACAGGTAATTCCATACCTGGATTAAACTTAGACCATTTACCAAATTCATTTTCAAAACTTTCACAAGATTGAACATCCCAATCAGTTTTATAATCACCATTTTTATCTTTAACTATATTGACATGAATGAATGGTTTTTTTGCTTTAAAATCAGGTAGATCACAAATATGAGCAACACCATGATTATTCTCAACATCATGATATGTGATACATCTATCAACCCATTTACAGTTGATGCAAATGCACATAATAAATAATATGAAAAATAGCTTTCACACAGATCATACACTAATAATTGATGAATTAGAAACAAGTATAAAATTTCATAATTTGAATTTAATCTTAGGTTTTTTACCTAAAGGGTCATATTTGGTTGGTGGTTATGTAAGAGACATTATTTTGGGAAGAAAAACTGAAAAGTTAGATGTTGATATTGTTGTTCCTTTAAATGCAATTGAAATTGGTAAAAAGATTGCAGATAATATTGGATCAAAATTTATAATTTTAGATAAAAAAAGAGAAGTAGTAAGAATTATTCTTAATTATATTTATATTGATATTGCTAATCAAGTTTCATCTTCCATAGAAGGAGATTTAAGTTCTAGAGACTTTTCGATTAATTCAATTGCTTTTTTATTTGATAAGAAGAGTTTGTTTGATCCATTAAATGGTCTTAAAGATCTTGAGATTTCTTTGCTTAGAACTCATTCTGAAAATAATTTATTAAATGATCCTTTACGAATTTTAAGATGTTTTCGATTTGTTTCAGAATTGAATTTTAAAATTGATTATAGATTAGTAAAATTTATAAAAAAAAATAAAGGTAACTTATATCTTGTCGCAAAAGAGAGAATTACTTATGAAATACAGAAAATAGTAAATGGAGCAAATGCTCTTGATGCAGTATTGTTGATAAAAAAATTAAATATATTTGATATTGAAAATTTATTTGAAGATTCTTTTTTTTTGGATTTAGAGAAAATTAATTATGGAGCACTTGATCAGGAAGAAAAAGATAAATATTTACCATCATTTTTTATTTCTCAAATCTTAGATGTTGTAACTTTAGAGAAACTGAAATTTAGTAAAGCTGATATTGCAAAAACTAAGTTATTGCGAAAGTGGCACCTTTTCTTGAAAAACAAAAATATCGCTCAGTTAAATGAATTTGACAGATTTAAATTACATCAAGAATTAGAAATGTTTCTGCCATCTTTTATTTTTTATTTACCTCAAAACTTACAATTAGATTGGCTTCATAGATGGCGCGATAACGATGATAAATTATTTCATCCTTCAAACTTACTTAATGGTGACGTAATCAAAAAAAATTTAAAAATAAAGGATGGGCCTATCTTAGGAGAGCTTTTAGAGTACCTTTCTAGGGAACTTGCGTATAAAAGATTAAGTAATTTTGATGAAGCTATTTATAAAGCAAAGCGATGGATTGAACAAAATGCGCCAAAATGTGATTAAATACACATAGCTTAGTTTTGTTTAGAAGTTCAGACTTCAAAATCATTTTTAAAAATTTATGAGCATTCGCATTTACATTGGCAACTTACCACAAGGATTTAATCCAAAAGAATTTGATACAATTTTAAAATCAGTTTCTGATTCGATAAAATTTAAAGCAGTTCTTGATAAGGAAACTAAGGAATGCAGGGGGTTTGGTTTTGCGACAACTAATAATGAAGATAGTGCTAATTTATTAATTCAAAAGTTGAACGGTTTTGAATTTAATGGTTCTAAATTAAGAGTAGAGTTTTCAGAAAAGAAAGATTCTGCGTCAAACAAAAGAAATAGTGGAAAATTAAACAAGAATAAGAAGAGGAAAGACTTTAAGAAAATTGTTCACAGTGATGCTCCTAACCTTGAAGCTCCTGACCCAAGATGGGCTGGTGAACTGTCTAAATTAAAGGATTTGTTAGCTAATCAGAAGACCCCTGCTTAATTATTTAATTCGAGAAATCAAAAAAGATATTGGTATTTCAAGTGCTTTTACTGAATTTTTTACAAAAGCCCTATTATTAAAAACATCATAATCTAATTTTTCAATAGAATCTAATATTCCCCTGTAAAGACGTAAAGAAGTCCATACTGGCCATCTTGCGTCAGATGATAGCCACTTGATACCATCCTCAGACTTTTTGAACCATTCGCGAGCCCTTGTTAATTGAAAGTTCATTAATTCCTTCCACTGCTTGTTTATTTTCCCTTTTAAAAGTTCTTCTTCAGAATAATTAAATTTTTCAATATCTTCTTGAGGAAGGTAAATTCTACCTCTTTGTCTATCTTCGCCGACATCTCTTAATATATTTGTTAATTGATTAGCTATACCTAAAGCTATAGCGGCTTCTGAGGGGTCAGGTTTGGCACTCCATGGAGCGGATGTGTAAGCACTATCAATCCCCATGACATTCTGAGTCATTAAACCAACAGTCCCTGCGACTCTATAACAATAGAGTTTTAATTCATCAAAATCTTTGTATCTAAATTTATTAAGATCCATTCTCTGGCCATCTATCATATCTAGATAAGGTTGAATACTTTGTGGATATTTTTCAATGGTGTCTAGTAGAACGGCATCTAATTCCGATTTAATATTGCCTTTAAAAACATTCTTTGTATTTTCTTCCCATGCATTTAAATTTTCTGCAAGTTCATCTTGCGATTTCGTTGAAGCTTCTAAGCTATCCATTATTTCATCTGTTCTTCTACACCAAACATAAATAGCCCAAATAGCTTTTCTTTTCTCTACAGGTAGAAGAAGGGTTCCCAAGTAAAAGGTTTTAGCCCATTTTTGGGTTTCTTTTCGGCATATCTCGTATGCTTGATCTAGTTGAGAAATTGAATTTGTCAAAAAGTTTTAGATGAATTTTTATATTACTGGAATGTAAATCTCATGAAGAAACATTTTGAGGAGTTTTGGAATACTCCTTATTGATTGATTCCGCGCATAATTTACCACTTAAAACAGCTCCTTCCATAGATGCTAAATATTTTTGCATAGTATAATCACCTGCTAAAAAGAAGTTTTTTATAGGAGATTTTTGACTAGGTCTGAACTCTTGGCATCCAGGAACTGCTTTATAAACAGATCTTGGAGTTTTGACTACTTTATATTTTCGTAAGTTTGTTTTATCGTCTCCCATGAAATGCGTTGGGAATAATTTTTTGAGTTCTTCCATAGTTGCATCAACAATATCTTGATCACTCCTATTTATCCAATCTTTTGCTGGTGCAAAAACCAATTCAAGCATTGATCTATTTGGATCTTCATATTCTTTACAGGTGATACTCATATCTGCATAAACACTGAGGAGAGGTGATCTGCTGAATAATAAATGATCAATTTCTGTTAATTTTTTGTCAAACCATAAGTGGATATTAATGACTGGCACACCATTTAAACCATCTAATTTAGAAAATGCATCTAACCCTTTCCATTGTTTTGGGATCATTAATTTAAAGAGATCTACGGGCATTGCACTTACATAAGCATCAGCAGTTAGCTCTTTCTTTTCGTTTTTATCCAAAGAGGCTACAGTAAAACTTCTAACAGTGCTGTCCTCATTAAGATTGATTTCCCTTAATGGACTATTCATGTGAACTTCGCCACCACGAGAAGTAATATAATCAACCATTGGCTGACATAGTCTTTCTGGAGGAGCTCCGTCAAGAAATGCCATTTTAGAACCATTTTTTTCTTGTAGAAATCTGTTTAATGCTGTTAATAAAACTGTAGATGATATTTCATCCGGTCCAATGAAATTAAGAGCTTTACTCATCGCTATAAATACTTCATCATTAACTCTTTCCGGTATATTGTGCTCTTTTAGCCAATCTGTCCATGATTTTGAATCACATTTATCTAGGTACTTTTGGCCTCTTAACATTGCAGGCACTAAACCTAATCCAAAAAGAATTTTTTCATTCCATGTAAGCATATCATTATTGCTTAGTATTGCTGATACACCATTAACTGGAGCAGGTATGTCGGGGAAGTCGAATCTACTGTAAGTTCCAGGCTCTGATGGCTGATTAAAAATCATTGAATGACTTTTCCATTGAAGTCTATCTTCAATATCTAATTCCTTAAAAAGTTGCAACATATTTGGATAGGCTCCAAAAAATATATGTAACCCAGTTTCATACCAATCTCCATCTTCGTCTTTCCATGCGGCAACTTTCCCACCTAAAACGTCTCTGGCTTCAAGTACAATCGGTATGTGTCCATGATCGACTAAATATTTAGCGCAAGATAAACCTGCTAAACCAGCACCAGCAATTACAACACGCATTATTAAATCAAGAAATAAATTAACACTTACTAATAAGCTACATTAAAGTTAGAACATAATAGTTTTTTTCGTTGATTATTTCGTAAAATTATGGAAAAAATGCTTTTAAAATCGACTACTAGGCATGTAAGAATTTTTACTGCCGAAGTGGTAAATGAGGAGTTAAAGTTTCATCCTAATAAACTAACTCTTGATTTAGATCCCGATAACGAATTTATTTGGAACGAAGATTCTCTAAACAAAATAAATGAAAAATTCAATGAATTAATAAAAGAGAGAGCAGGAAAAGATTTAGATGATTATGAACTTCGAAAAATAGGATCAGAAATTGAAGGTTTGATTAAATTTTTGCTTCAAAATGGTCAGCTTAGCTATAACCCTGATTGTAGAGTAATGAATTATTCAATGGGTTTACCAAAAACAAATGAAGTGCTGTGAATAGATCATCCTCAAATAGAAGGCCAAGAAGAGGCTCAAATAGAAGTTATTATCCGCCAAATCCAAAGGATATAGATCCGTACGGTCAAAGAAGCAATAGATTGCCTGCTTCTTCTGAACAAAAGATCAACTTTAGTACAGGAACTATTGCCGTACTTGCTGGAGTATTAATTTTAGGAGTTGGTATCGGGAGCGCTATTACCAGTACTACTGATGGCGGGCAGGGAAATATAGCAAGTCAACAACAATTAGATATGGCTGTTCCAGATCCTGAATTTTGTAGACAATGGGGAGCTAGTGCTTTTGTAATTGATGTTGAAATGTATACCACTCTAAATCCATCTACGAGTTTTGTAACCCAACCAGCTCTTCAGCCAGGGTGTGTTATTAGAAGAGAGAATTGGACAGTGTTACAAAAACAGGGCGCAATTAGTAATGAAGATGTAAGAGAATGTAAGCAAAGGATGAATACTTTTGCTTATATTGGTTCTATAAGAGATAAGCCAATAGTTAAGTGTGTTTATCAGACTGATGTAAATGAAAATAAATTTATAATCAAAGGTGATGGACAAGCTGAAGACGGCGGGGTAGGTATCAACAAAGAAGCAATTCAGTTTTGATCGAAATTATATATGCCTCAAAGGGCTTTCTAAACTAGCAAATTGTGGGAGAATGTTTTTCTTAAATACTTCTGATGCTCTTGAGGTATATCTTGACGGATTAGTAATTAATTTAAGTTCTCTTTTTACCTCTAAATCAGCAACGAATGCTTTGTGGATTGTTCCAGCCGATAATTCTCTTTCAATAGAAACAACAGGCAAAAAGGAAGCTCCTAAACCTGATTGAACTGCATTCTTGATTGCTTCAAGAGAGTTGAGTTCCATCTCAATTTTTAATCTTTGAATATCAAGCCCAGAATCTTGGAGAAGTTTATCAACAACTTTTCTTGTTGTAGATTGTGAGTCTAATGTTACGAAATTTAATTTGTATAAGTCTTCTTTTAGAAGCTCTTTTTTGGTCGAAAGTGGATGTTTAGATGGTAAAACTAATGCCAATTCATCAGTGGCATATGGAATTACTTGTAGCAAATTTTCCAAATCTCCAGGTAATTGCCCGCCAATAATGGCTAAGTCAATTTGTCCATTGGCCACACTCCAACCAGTTCTTCTCGTACTATGAACTTGGAGTTGAACGGATACATCAGGATATTTTTGTCTGAAAAGTCCTATCATTCTCGGCATTAAATATGTACCCGTTGTTTGGCTCGCTCCAATGACAAGAGTTCCACCTTTTAGGCTATTTAAATCTTCAATAGCTTTACAAGCTTCGTCGCATTGATTCAAAATTCGTTCGCAATACTCAAGTAATAATCTCCCTGCTTCAGTCAATAAAGCCTTCCTACCACCTCTGTCGAAAATTGTTATTTCAAGTTGTTTTTCTAAATTTTGTATTTGTAAACTTACGGCAGGTTGGGTTACATACAAGAGATCTGCAGCTTTTTTAAAACTTCCTTGAGCTGCTATAGCTTTTAATATTCTTAATTGGTCGAGTGTAAATGGTAATTCTGGCATCTATTATGCCTACAATTACTTATAATTCTAATGCTTAGAAGCATCCTTGTTAAGAACAAAAATTATTTGAACAATTTAAATATATGGAGACTCATAAAACTTCGCTAATCATCTTAATTTTGATTATGATTTTTGCGGTCATTCATAGTGGGGGAGCTGCTTTAAGAATCAAAGCAGAATCTATTATGGGTCCAAGATTATGGCGGTTATGTTTTGTTTTTTTAAGTTTGCCATCTGCAATTATCTTGATTAGTTATTTTTTAGCTCATAGATATGACGGAATCAGATTATGGAATTTACAGGGCAATAATTTTGTTTTTGTGGTCGTTTGGTTCTTAACTGCAATAAGTTTTTTGTTTTTATATCCCGCTACTTACAATTTGCTAGAAATTCCTTCGGTTTTAAAACCTAAAGTACGAATCTATGGAACTGGGATAATGCGAATCACAAGACATCCGCAAGCATTTGGTCAGATAATTTGGTGCTTTGCTCATACTTTATGGATTGGTACATCATTCACATTAATAACTTCTATTGGCTTAGTTTTGCATCATCTTTTTGCAATCTGGCATGGTGATAAAAGATTATCAAATAGATTTGGAGAAGAATTTGAAAATTTTAAAAAAAATACTTCCATAATCCCTTTCTTGGCGATACTTGAGGGGAGGCAAGAATTTAAGATTAAAGAATTTTTTAGGTTATCTCAAGTTGGCATATTAATCGCAATAGGCGTACTTTGGTGGTCTCATCAATATATAAATATTGCTGTAAAAACATTTAATTCATCATTTTTGTCTGAATTTTTCAATTGACAGTTTAAAATCAAATTATCAGTTCTTTAAAAAATGCCACAAGCTTCAGAAATTGCCTGGTTAATTCCTGTTTTCCCTCTTATTGGAGCAGTGCTTTCTGGCTTAGGACTAATAAGCATTAATAAGAAAATCAATAATTCAAGAGAAATTGTTTCTGTAGGTCTGATATCTTTCGTTGGAATTTCTGCGGTAATTAGTTATAAAGCTTTAATTGAACAAGTTAATGGTTATCAATCAGTAGAAAAATTATTTGTATGGGCCAATGCAGGGGATTTCACAATACCAATGGGATTTGTCCTTGATCCTTTGGGGAGTGTAATGCTTGCGTTAGTAACTACAATAACTTTGCTGGTAATGATTTACTCTCATGGTTACATGGTGCATGACAAAGGATATGTCAGATTTTTTACATATTTAGCATTATTTAGTAGTTCAATGATGGGATTAATAGTTAGTCCGAATTTATTAGAAATTTATGTTTTTTGGGAATTAGTTGGGATGTGTTCTTATTTATTAGTTGGTTTTTGGTATGACAGGGATGGCGCTGCACACGCTGCACAAAAAGCATTTGTTGTTAATAGAGTTGGAGATTTTGGTTTATTACTAGGAATTCTTGGCCTATTTTGGGCAACAAATAGTTTTGATTTTAATGAAATAGCTACTGGAATTTCTCAATCGATATCTGACCATACGATACCCATTTGGGCTGCTTTATTACTTTGTTTTTTAGTTTTTCTAGGGCCAATGGCTAAATCCGCTCAGTTTCCCCTTCATGTGTGGTTGCCTGATGCGATGGAAGGTCCTACACCAATTTCTGCACTTATACATGCTGCAACAATGGTTGCAGCAGGAATCTTTCTTGTAGCAAGACTTCAACCCTTATATTCAATATTCCCCTCTATTCAGTTCATTATTGCTTTAGTTGGTACCATTACTTGTTTTTTAGGAGCCTCTATAGCTTTGACGCAAATGGACTTAAAAAAAGGTTTAGCATATAGCACAGTCTCTCAGCTTGGGTATATGATGCTCGCAATGGGTTGTGGAGCACCAGTTGCAGGAATTTTTCATTTAGTAACTCATGCTTGCTTTAAAGCAATGCTATTTTTGGGATCTGGTTCAGTAATACATGCAATGGAAGAAGTAGTTGGCCATCAGCCTGTATTAGCTCAAGATATGAGATTGATGGGCGGATTAAGAAAAAAAATGCCATATACATCAACAACATTTTTAATAGGTTGTGTAGCAATTAGTGGAATTCCTCCATTGGCAGGTTTTTGGAGTAAAGATGAGATACTCGGAAATGCTTTTATATCATTTCCAGCTTTTTGGTTCGTAGGACTTCTAACAGCTGGTATGACTGCTTTTTATATGTTTAGGCTTTATTTCTTAACATTTGAAGGAGATTTCAGAGGGGAGAATAAAGAATTGCAAAAACAGCTTCTAATAGCCTCTAAAACAAACCTAGATGAAGAAAATGAAGAAGAGCATGAAGAACATGGATCTATCCATGAGTCACCTTGGTCAATGACATTTCCTTTGGTATTTCTAGCTGTACCGTCTGTAATAATAGGTTTTATGGGACTTCCATGGGATAGTAAAATTGCAAATTTACTAGATCCTGAAGAAGCAGAGACTGCTGCAAAAGCCTTCGAATTAAAAGAATTTTTGCCTTTAGCACTTGCTTCAGTATTTATTGCATCAGCTGGAATCATTATTGCTTATCAAGCATATTTTGTGAAAAAAATTAATTTATCAGTTTTATTTGCCGAAAAGTTTCCTAGTATCAACCGATTTTTATCCAATAAATGGTACCTAGATGATATTAATGAAAAACTTTTTGTTAAGGGTAGTAGAAAACTTGCTAAAGAAGTTTTAGAGGTTGATTCTAAGGTTGTAGATGGCGTTGTAAATCTTACTGGACTTGTAACTTTAGGTAGTGGAGAAGGTTTAAAATATTTTGAGACCGGTAGGGCTCAATTTTATGCGCTTATTGTTTTTGGAGGTGTAATTTTACTAGTTGCTATATTTGGTTTTCAATCTCCTCAAGTTTCTTAATTACAATTGTGTGTCTTCACTGTCCATTGGGGTGAAAAAATACAGAAAATTTCTAGACTCTATTTAAGATAAATTTCTTATTAAATTGAGTACTTATTTTTATACACATTTTTCGACACAAATGTTGGGAACTTTGGGAGCTGGATTGTCTAATTTTCCTTGGTTATCTGCTTCAATTTTATTCCCAATTGGTAGTGCATTTGTGATACCTTTTTTCCCAGATAAAGGGGATGGTAAAGAGGTGAGATGGTTTGCATTGTCTATTGCATTAATTACTTTTTTAATAACTGTAGGTTCGTATATAAATGGCTTTGATATTAGTAATGAAAATGTTCAACTTAAAGAAAATATTAGTTGGCTCCCTGATTTAGGTCTTACTTGGTCTGTTGGCGCTGATGGCATGTCTATGCCTTTAATTTTATTAACTAGTTTTATAACTGCTTTAGCAGTTCTTGCTGCATGGCCAGTCAAGTTCAAACCTAAGTTATTTTTCTTTTTGATATTAGTTATGGATGGTGGGCAAATAGCTGTGTTTGCTGTACAAGATATGCTTTTATTCTTTCTAACTTGGGAACTTGAGTTAATTCCTGTTTATTTATTACTGGCTATATGGGGTGGCAAAAATCGACAATATGCAGCAACAAAATTCATTATTTATACAGCTGGAAGTTCTATTTTCATTCTTCTGGCAGCGTTAGCAATGGGTTTCTATGGTACTGAAATTCCTAACTTTCAGTTTTCTCACTTGGCAGCTCAAGATTTTAGTCAAAAATTCCAAATATTATGTTATGTAGGGCTTTTAATTGCATTTGGTGTAAAGCTACCTATTGTACCTCTTCATACTTGGCTTCCAGACGCTCATGGAGAGGCAACGGCTCCTGTTCACATGCTTCTTGCAGGAATTTTATTAAAGATGGGAGGATATGCTCTTTTAAGATTTAACGCACAATTATTACCTGTTGCACATGCTCAATTTGCCCCATTATTAATAGTCCTTGGGGTAGTCAATATAATTTATGCTGCCTTAACTTCTTTTGCTCAAAGAAATCTTAAAAGAAAAATTGCATACAGTTCGATAAGTCATATGGGTTTTGTTCTTATTGGTATAGGCAGCTTTAGTAGCCTTGGAACAAGCGGAGCTATGCTGCAAATGGTTAGTCATGGATTAATAGGTGCAAGTTTATTTTTTCTTGTTGGTGCCACCTATGACAGAACAAAGACTCTTAAACTTGATGAAATGAGTGGTGTAGGACAAAAAATGAGAATTATGTTTGCCCTATGGACTGCTTGCTCCCTGGCTTCACTGGCTTTACCTGGTATGAGTGGATTTGTTTCCGAATTGATGGTATTTACAGGATTTGTTACTGATGAAGTATATACACTTCCATTTAGGGTAGTTATGGCCTCTTTAGCTGCTATCGGTGTAATTCTTACACCTATTTATCTACTTTCAATGTTACGAGAAATTTTCTTTGGTAAAGAAAATCCTAAATTAATCGAAGAACGAAAACTTATAGATGCAGAGCCAAGGGAAGTTTATATTATTGCATGTTTACTTTTACCCATTATTGGAATCGGTTTGTACCCAAGATTAGTTACTGAAAGTTATATTGCATCTATCAATAATTTGGTCGATCGAGATTTAACTGCAGTTAAAGGTGCTGTGAAAACAAATATTTTTTCCGGAATTAAAACAAGTGAAATCCTACAAGCTCCAAGAATATAATTTTTTAAATTAATGCAATATTGTTTGGCATTAAATAAATTTAAAGATATCTTGTGAGTAGATTTTATATATCTTAAGATCTCTTATTTCAATCCTATTGATAGGCAACAACTAGGCCCTAGATTGTTGATTAAGTTTCTTCAAGACGCCGCAGGTAAAGGTGAGCTTGATCCATGGGATATTGATGTAATAAGTGTAATTGATAGTTTTTTAGAGCAATACTCATATACTTTTAATCAATCTTCTAATAGTCAAATCTCATATCATAAGGATTTAGCTGAGACCAGCGAAGCATTTTTTGCAGCTTCCGTACTAGTTAATCTTAAGGCTCAGGTTTTAGAATCTGATGTTTTTAAAGAAAATTCTTCCGATTTTGAAGATGTATTTGATTTGGATGATCAAGATTGGATCGATAAAGAATTTGATATTCCAAAATATCCTGAAAAATACCTAAGGAGAAGATCAATTGCGCAACCAATTCTTAAACGTACAACAACATTGGGAGAACTTATAAGTCAGTTAGAGTCCATAGCAGAAGTTATAGAAACCCAAGATCTTCTTCTCATGAAGAGAAAAAGAAATAAAAAATATTCTGATAAGGCTTTAATTTCTCAAGTAAAGTCATTAGCGCATCGCGAGAAACTTCCAGAAACAACAAAAGCATTAGGGAAATTTATTGAAGGATGGGAAAAAGCATTGCAGTGGACAGATTTTGAATATTTAGTTAAGAAATGGCAAACAGTAGTAAAAAATGATTTAGATAAAGATCGTTTAGGAGTTTTTTGGGCGTTGTTATTTTTATCATCTGAAAACAAAATTGAAATAAAACAAATTAATTCCTTATATGGCCCAATTCACATTAAAAGAATAATACCTGATGGTGGCTTAGCTCAATTGCCTATAGAAAACCTTGAGATTAGTAATGCTTCTTCCTCGGCTGCATAGAAGCTTCAAAGTAATAACGTATAATTATAAAAATGGTTTTGAATTTATGAAGGCAATGATACTTGCGGCAGGTAAAGGTACACGTGTTCAGCCTATTACACATGTTATTCCAAAACCGATGATTCCAATTTTGCAAAAACCTGTTATGGAGTTTTTATTGGAACTGTTAAGAGAACATAATTTTAAGGAAATAATGGTAAATGTTTCTCATCTGGCCGAGGAAATTGAAAATTATTTTAGGGATGGACAAAGATTTGGAGTAGAAATTGCCTATAGTTTCGAGGGGAGAATTGAAGATGGAGAATTAATAGGTGATGCTTTAGGATCCGCAGGAGGATTAAAAAAAATTCAGGATTTTCAAAATTTCTTTGATGAAACTTTTGTTGTTTTATGTGGTGATGCTTTAGTTGATTTAGATTTAACTCAAGCTGTTAAAAAACATAAGCAGAAAGGAGCTATTGCGAGCTTAATTACAAAGAAGGTAACTAAGGATCAAGTATCAAGTTACGGTGTCGTAGTTTCTGATGAAAATGGTCGAATAAAGGCTTTTCAGGAAAAACCAACAGTTGATCAAGCTTTAAGTGACTCTATAAATACAGGAATTTATCTTTTCGAACCCGAAATTTTTAATTACATACCTTCAGCAGAGAAATTTGATATCGGTGCCGATCTTTTCCCTAAACTTGTTGAAATGGACTTACCATTTTTTGCATTACCAATGGATTTTGAATGGGTAGATATTGGAAAAGTTCCTGATTATTGGAGTGCTATTAGAAATGTATTGCAAGGTAAGGTAAGACAAGTGCAAATACCAGGTAAGGAAATAAAACCAGGAGTTTTTACCGGTTTGAATGTAGCTGCTAACTGGGAAAAGGTTAATATTACTGGGCCGGTTTATATAGGAGGCATGACTAGGATCGAGGATGGAGCAACTATTATTGGCCCTTCCATGATTGGACCAAGTTGTTGCATTTGCGAGGGCGCAACTATAGATAACTCAATTATTTTTGATTATTCTAAAATTGGTAAAGGTGTAAGACTTATGGATAAGTTAGTGTTTGGTAAATATTGTGTTGGGAAAAATGGAGATCACTTTGATCTGCAAGATGCATCTTTAGACTGGTTAATAGCAGATTCAAGAAGATCTGACTTAACTGAGCCTTCTCCTCAGCAGAAAGCTATGGCAGAATTATTAGGTACTGATTTGGTTAATATTCCAGAATAAGATTAGCTTTTTCAATAATCTCAGGAATTAAATGCTCTGTTTTTACGGCCATTAAATGAATACCATCTGCGATGTTAATAAAATCATGAGCTTGTTCAGCTGCAATTTTAATACCCTCTTGTAATGGGTCTTTAGCATCTTTAAGACGATTTAAGATTTTTTCAGGAATGTTTGCGCCTGGAACGTATTTGTTTATAAAAAGAGCGTTTTTATAAGACTTTAAAAGGAATACACCTGCAATCACAGGAATTTCAAGAGGCTTGCTGATTTTTTCACAAAATTCTATCAAATTTTCTTTTTCCATAACCATTTGAGTTTGTATAAATCCAGCTCCAGCCTCTTTTTTCTTTCTCATTCTATTTTCTAGACTTCTTTTATTTCTGCAATTTGGATCAGCTGCAGCACCTGCAAAAATCAATGTTTTTTTATCGGAAAGTTCTCCTAGAGTAGGATCAATTCCTTTATTGAAAGCCTGAATTTGTTGAAGCAACCTTACTGACTCAAACTCATGTACGGCCCTGGCATCTTGTTGATCCCCAGCTTTTACCGAATCACCGGTAATGCATAAGATGTTTCTTATTCCTAAAGCATTTGCTCCCAGAATGTCTGATTGTAAAGCAATTTTATTACGATCTCTGCAAGAAATTTGCATTACTGGTTCTATCCCATTTTCCAGTAATAGTTTGGACATTGCCAAGCTGCACATTCTCATTACAGCTCTGCTTCCATCGGTAATGTTAACAGCATGTACCTTATCTTTCAAAAGTTGTGCTATCTTAAGAGATCTTATGGGGCTTCCACCTCTTGGCGGCATTAACTCTGCCGTTATTACCTTAGATCTTTTTTCTAAAGTCTGCTGAAGTTTCGATTTCAATTGCTTTTGTTTCCTAGTTGGTTAACAAGTGTACTGAGATTGCTAAACTTAATTAATATAAAAAAGGAACTGTTTAAATGCAAATGGTTGAAGAAGAAGTAAACAACATTGATATGATGGGTCTCTCAGCAAGAGAGATGGAAATCATTGATCTAGTAGCTGATGGTCTTACTAATCAAGAGATTGCAGTAAAACTAACTATTAGTAAAAGAACTGTTGATAACCATGTAAGTAATATGTTTACAAAAACTGGTTCTAAAAACCGAGTTGCACTTTTGAATTGGGCAATGGACAACGGCAAGATTTGTAGAGATGGCTTTAATTGTTGTACACTCCCAGACTCTGATCAAGATTAGTATTAACCTTTATTTTTTTTATCATTAGCTAATTCAATTAGACAATAATTTGCAGAACCTAATTCGAAGAGTTCAGCATATGCAATACATGCATCCTTGTCAGAATCAACAAATCTCAATATTCCTTCTTTGTCGTAAAGACCATACATCTGAAGAAAAAAATACTTTGTTTAAATATAAAGAAAATATAAAGGATAAGTGCCTCTTGTGACTAGTTACTTTTGAAAGTTGTTAGATAGTCTTCTTTCCACTCTGAAAAAGGATTGTTAGATAAACTGAAGTTTGAGTAATGGTTCAGTCCAGTAATCTCTTTTGAAATGAAAGATGGAATAGATAAATCTTCCTCTTCATTAGAAAGTTCAATTTCTGCAATTTCAAGTGGATAATTTTTTTCTTTAAAGCAATCTATAATCCAAGATTTTTTTTCAATTTCTAGAAAAAATCTATCTTTTTTTATTGTACTTGAAAGATTTGACATTATTGTTTTAGCATCGCTTCGTGGAATGGAGTATTCAAATTCAAAGTTGGTAAAGCCTTTGATATGTTTTTTAAGTGTAATTTTAGATTTTTTGCCTATAAGCCTTACTCTAACAATCCAACCATCTAAACTTTTGGATAAATATCCTTGTTCAATATAAATTTTTTTATTTATGAATTTTTTCCAATTATCATTTTTTATAAGAAATCTTCTTTCTATCTCTAAGGCCATTTAATTTTTAAAATTTTTTTGAGATAAATCACCTTTCCAATCTAGTTTTTTTATTAAGGTTCTATAGTAGCTTGTGCTTTTTTTAAATTTTATTATTTTGCAGGGCGATTGCCCTTTTTTGATCTCACAATAATAATTTTCCTTAATGGTTATACATTTTGACCCGTCTCTCCATAATTTAATTTCCCCTTTACTTTTTTTTACAGGTTTTATGATTACCTTACTTGTATTAGGTATAACTATTGGTCTACTAGCCAAGCTCATCGGGCATATAGGGTTTATTACCATTGCATCAATGCTAGGGTGAACTATTGGCCCCCCTGCAGCCATAGAGTAGGCTGTTGAACCAGTAGATGTAGATATGATTAATCCATCACCCTTGTATTCATTTACTTTCTCATTATCTATTTCAATTTGTATTTGGTTGGTTGGAGAAATGTCTTCTTCAACAGATTTAAAATAAAAATCATTTAAGGCATCATAGCTTTTTATAATTTTTTTCTCAGAACTTGTCCCATTAATACAAACTTTACAATTTAATCTATTACGAAAGTCAATTTTATATTCTTCGTTTTCAAGAATTTCAATAAAAGATTTATCGAACAAAAAATCTTTTTCTTGCGTAAGAAAACCCAGATTACCACCAATATTAATACTCAACAAAGGAATATTATAATCAGCTAAAGCATTTGCACATTTTAGAAAGGTTCCATCTCCACCAAGAACTATGCCAATATTTGGTTGTAATTCTAGATTGCAAAAATATTTTTCAATTTCTTCTTTATAAAAATCACTTTCGATTCTCTTCGATTTAATATTTTTAGCTTTGAGGACTTGTTCACAGAATTTAGAAGCCTCTTCAGCTATAGGACTATTTGAACGATATACAATGAGCACTAACGAAAGTTTCATTTAATGGTTTTACCATTTTAATAAATTAAAACTTTCCATATCTACAGTAACCCTATTCCTATAAAGAGATAATAAGATTGCTAATCCAACTGCTGCTTCTGCAGCAGCAACAGTAATCACAAAAATTGTAAAAACTTGTCCTTGAATTAAATTATTATCAACATAGGAAGAAAAAGCCATTAA
The DNA here is from genome assembly GCA_902594875.1 of uncultured Prochlorococcus sp. Lineage (GTDB taxonomy): Bacteria > Cyanobacteriota > Cyanobacteriia > PCC-6307 > Cyanobiaceae > Prochlorococcus_A. The sequence continues at coordinate 4,056 of CACJNU010000005.1, read as the reverse complement.
GTTGATATTTACTGCATTGAGCATTAACTCAATACTCATAAGAACTCTTACTGCATTTCTGCTATTTAATAATCCCCAAATTCCAATACAGAATAGTGCTGAAGATACTATTAAAAATGCTTGGATAGGAATTGATTCTAAATTCATCATAGGAAAAGTGAAAGGTTAATTTTTGTTTGTAAGTAATGGTTCTGATGATTTTTCAATTAACTCTTGATCAACAGGCAATCCGGTGGAAATATCCTTGCTCATTACATCTCTTCTCGCTAAAACAATAGCTCCAATCATTGCCATTAACAGTAAAACTGATGCTACTTCAAATGGGAGTAAATAATCACTAAAAAGATGTTCACCAATTCTGATAGTTGATTCTTCTCCTATAGAGTTTTGAGGATTAGAAAGGCTCCATGCATTAGTTAAGTCAACTCTTATTAAAAGGCTTAGTAGGGTTAAACATATTGATGTTGAAATGATTCTTCTCGATTTAATGTCACTGATGGGCTTTAAATCTTCTTTTTTATTGACTAACATTATGGCAAAGATTATTAATACATTGACTGCACCAACATAAACTAAAACTTGTGCTGCAGCGACAAAACTTGCATTCAATAGAAGATATAATCCGGCAACACTCATGAAAACTCCTCCTAGAAGAAAAGCTGAATAAACAATACTTTCTAGCAGTACCACACCAAGTGCTCCAATAAGGATCACTAGTGATAACACTGAAAAACAGATAATTTGAGTTGTTATTGCAATGGACATAAATTAATCGAATTTAATTGTCTGGATTAGAAACTTTATCTTTATTCTCGTTGGATTCTGGTCTCATCCAATCATAGACTTCTTCAGGTAATTTACCAACTCTAGTATCTGAAGCTGGTATTTCATGAGGGTCCATAACACCTTTAGGAAGATAGGCAAGTTCTCTCAAAGGTTTAACTGAAGGATCTGTTGTGACGTTCGTAGGTAATCTACCAAGTGCAACATTATCAAAGTTTAGATTATGTCTGTCAAAAGTAGCTAATTCATATTCTTCTGTCATCGAAAGACAATTAGTTGGGCAATATTCCACGCAATTTCCGCAAAATATACAAACTCCAAAATCTATAGAGTAATTTCTAAGTTCCTTTTTTTTAGTTTCTTTATTCATTACCCAATCAACTACTGGTAGATTTATGGGGCAAACTCTCACGCACACTTCACAAGCAATACATTTATCGAATTCATAATGTATTCTTCCTCTATATCTCTCAGAAGGTATTAATTTTTCATATGGATATTGGACAGTAACAGGTCTTCTTCGAAGATGATCAAAAGTTACTGATAAGCCATTATATAAATATTTACCAGCATTAAACGCTTCTTTGATATAGCTATTTATTTGTTGAAGAAAATTTTTCATTTTGAAGAATTTACTTAGTTACTTTATTTTAGTGGATTAATTTTAAATTTAAGTATTTTTACTTAAATTTAACCACCAAAGAATTGCGGAAAAGCAAGTTTTAATCCTGCAGTTATCAAAAGATTAGCAAGAGAAATTGGAAGAAGAAACTTCCATCCAAGATCTAATAGTTGATCTATTCTTACTCTAGGAGTTGTCCAACGCAATAATATTGCAATGAAAACTAAAAGATATGCTTTCAATACAGTCATTACAATTCCTATTGATGCAGTGAAAACTTGTATGAAGGGTGCATTAATTGGCAAGTTCAGAAACTTAGCTATTATTTCAACTGGAATGGGAAAACCCCAACCTCCCAAATAAAGTATTGATACCAATAAAGCTGAGAGGATTAAATTAATGTAACTACCAAGGTAGAACAATGCGAATTTCATCCCTGCATATTCAGTTTGATATCCCGCCACTAATTCTTCTTCAGCTTCAGGCAAGTCAAATGGAAGTCTCTCACATTCTGCAAGAGCACAAATCCAAAAGACTATAAAACCAACTGGTTGTCTCCATATATTCCAACTTAGGATTCCAGCACCACTTTGTTGGTTGACGATGTCAATAGTACTTAGAGAATTTGTCATTAGTACCACAGCCAGTACAGATAAAGCTAAAGGAATTTCATAACTTATTGATTGAGCTGCTGCTCTTAAGCCTCCCAATAAAGAATATTTATTATTTGATGCATATCCGCTCATAAGAAGTCCAATTGGTTGGATACTGCTTAAAGCGATCCATAGGAAAATTCCAATACCAACGTTACTTATTAAGAGGTTTTGTCCAAAAGGAACAATTAGCCAGGACAGAATCACTGGAACAAGAACTAATATTGGTCCTGCAGTGAAGAGAATTCCATCCGCTTTAGCAGGAATAATATCCTCTTTGACAAGTAACTTAAGACCATCTGCAATTGGTTGAAGGACACCAAGCGCTCCTGCATATTCAGGGCCTATTCTTTGTTGAGCAGCAGCAGATATTTTTCTTTCAAGCCAAACTGTTACTAAAACCCCAACAACTGCCGCTACCAAAACCAAAAGCATAGGGAGAGGGAGCCAAATTATATGAGCGATTTCGCTGGACAGGCCAAAGCCTTTCAAGAATTCATTAAAACTATATTCGAGATCTAATCCGTATTCCAAAATTTTTAAGTTATTTACTTAATAGATTAACTCTTCACAAACAATATGTGTGTTTTTTATGAAAAGCTGCAAATATTATTCCCTATTTTCTAGGCTGATCCAATCTCTTGGTTCTGAACCCGTGTAGATTTGCGATGGTCTGAAAATTCTATTTGCTCCAAGTTGCTCTCTCCAATGAGCTAACCAACCTGCCACTCTAGATATGGCAAAAATTGGAGTAAATAAATCACGAGGAATACCAAGTTTTCTATAGACAAGACCAGAATAAAAGTCCACGTTAGGGAATATACCCTTAGGTCCAAGTCTTGGTATTGCCTCTGCCTCAAGTGATTTAGCAACTTCATACATTTCATCTGCTCCAAATCTAATAAAAAGCTCTTCTGCCAGTTTTTGGAGAATTATTGCTCTTGGATCTTTGACTTTATATTCTCTGTGGCCGAATCCCATTATTTTGCTTTTCTTTTTTATTGCATTATCTAAAAAAGATCCAGCATTTTCTGAGGTTTTAATCTCTTCTAACATTGCAATTACATCTTCATTTGCTCCTCCATGCAATGGGCCAGCCAAGGTCCCTACTGCAGATGCGATGACAGCATATGGGTCTGTAAGAGTACTTGCAGTCACTCTAGCGCTAAATGTACTTGCGTTTAAACTATGTTCGGCATGTAGAATTAAACACCTATCAAAAACTTTTGCAGCTATAGGATCTTGTTCTTTTTCAGTCAGCATGTAGAGAAAATTTGATGAGTAAGTTAAATCATCTCTAGGTTGAATTGGGTCTTGTCCTTTTCTAATTAGTTGAAACGCAGCAATCATTGTGGGTATCTTTGCTATTAGTCTTATCACTGCGTTGTAGATGTAATTAGGATCATCTATTGCTCTACGTGAATAGAAGAGTCCCAAAGAAGCTGCACTAGATTGAAGAGCATCCATAGGATGGCCTGTTGCAGGGAAGCATTTCATCATATCTCTAACTCTAAAACTTAACCTTCGATGCATCTGAACTTCTTGTTCGAAATCTCTTAGTTGAATAGCTGTGGGCAATTCACCCCAAATTAATAGGTAAGCAGTTTCTAAAAAACTGCTTTTTTTGGATAGTTCTTCAATGGAATAGCCTCTGTACAATAATTTACCTTTCTTCCCATCAATATCACATATAGATGAATTAGTAACTGGGACACCCTCTAATCCTGGTTTTAAAATTAGTTTTTTGCTATCCAATTGCTTAATTCAATATCAAATACTTATAGATTAAAGATAGTCAAATAATTTTTAATTAACCACAAGATATTAACTTCACAAAAAATTAAAATGATTGTGTTTGAAGCCTGTTTGAATAAATTTAATTTAAAGAATTTTTAATATTGTTTCTTTATAAATAATTGGATTTTTTTCAGGAATAGATTGACTTATGATTTCTAGCGATTCTTCATTTGATATTTTTAAAATATTTTTAATGAGAAA
>CACJNU010000004.1 GCA_902594875.1 uncultured Prochlorococcus sp. | reverse complement strand
GCATAGGCTAATCTTTTTCGATGCGTTATTTTTTCTAATCTTCTTGCATCTAATCTTCCTGTTAAAAATCCAATTTCTACTAGGACTGCAGGCATCCTAGTATTTTTTATTACATAAAATCGACCTTGTTTAACTCCTCTATCAGGACTCCCAGGGGAAACTCTTAAAATTTGTTTTTGAATTCTTTTCGCGAGTAATCTTCCTCTCCACCCTCTGTAATAAAAGGTTTCCAAGCCATTTATATCCCTTCTTTTACCTCTTGAGGCATTTGCATGAATACTTACAAAAATATCTGCATCCGTATTATTTGCAATGGAAACTCTTGGAGGTAAATCCAAATCAACGTCATTTTTTCTAGTCAACCTTACTTTGACACCTTTCTCAGAAAGTAATTTTTTAATTATTTTTGAAACCTCTAGAACAACATCTGTTTCTCTTATACCGCCAATACCTATTGCTCCTGGATCAGGTCCTCCATGCCCTGGATCGATTACAACCTCAAACTTGTTTCGTTTTACTTTTGGTAGTTTCAAGTAACCATAATTTTTATTCTTCTTATGAATTAAATTTTGATTTGCTTTTATATTTCCTCTTTTGTTTTCAACTAAACCTTCACTAATCTTTTCAAATGAATATTTTGGGGTAAATAGTTTAATTTTCCATCTATTTTGATCTAAGCCAACCATTTGCCAAGTCAAAGGTTTCAAAAAAGTGTCTTCTTTAAATTCAATTACTAATCTTGTTTTACCCAAATTTGGTTTACCTAATCTTATTTCTTTTATTGGACCATTACCTTTTATTATTCTGGGATTTTTTAATTCTCCAGGGAAATCTACCCAGAATCTGTCTCCATATATTTGGTTTGCCTTCTGAAAATATGCTTTTAAATTTGAATTTGATTTGGTTCTTAATTCTAAAACTCCATTAGTGTTTATCGCCCATGCTGCCAGAGCACTTGAAGATTTAACTGGGAGGATTGAAGAATTTAAAAATAAAAAAACAGATAAATAACAAAAAAGTTTATTATCTAAAAACTTTATCATTAGTTTGAAAACAATTTGTTTTTTCTATGTTTAAGGCTTGGCATCTGCTCCCTGATTTTATTAACCCTTTCTTTATCTGCAGGTGCTATTGCAGCTCCCTGAGTTTTCCCTGCATCAGATAAAACTGTCCCCCAAGGGTCAATTACCATTGCATGGCCATGACTTTGCCTTCTCCCATAATGAATTCCAGTTTGAGCTGGAGCGACTACATATGCTGTATTCTCAATTGCTCTTGCTTGTAATAGGATTTGCCAATGATCTTTTCCAGTGAATGCTGTGAAAGCTGCGGGTATCATAATCAACTCTGCTCCATTCGAAGACAAATATCTATAAAGTTCAGGAAATCTAACGTCGTAACAAATCGATAATCCTATTTTGCATAAACCAGGGACATCTACAACAGGTGGATACTCTGAACCAGATAAAATAGTGGACGATTCCTTGTATAAATTTCCATCTGGCAAATCAACATCAAACAAGTGAATCTTGTCGTATTTTGCTAAAATCTGTCCATCTTTCCCAAATAAGGCTGACCTATTAAAAGTATGACTGTCATCACCGGCAGGGACAGGGTACCCTCCTCCCAAAAGAAATACTTGATATCTTTGAGACATAGTTTTTAGAAAATTTGCACACTTTTCTGATAATTCAGAGGCTAATCTAAGTTTTTCATTATCTCCTCCTAAAAAAGCAAAATTCTCAGGCAATCCTATTAACTCAGCACCTCTTCTAGCAGCTAATTCAATCTGTTCTTCTGCTTCAGTGAAATTTGCTTCAACATTTGAAGTACTTGTAATTTGCAATGCAGCTACCAAAAAATCAGTCAAGACTTTACTCCTAATGAACCAATTCGTAAATCATGAGGCACGAATCACACCTTTTTCAACTTGAGCTGGAACAATATCTAAGCAATCAAGTTCAGAGCAACATTTAAAATCATCCTCATAATCTCCAAGACTTGTCAATCTTTTGCCATGGGTTGCTGTTTTTAAACATTTCAAAATATCATTTTTCCAGACATCCCAAAGTGCCAAAGCAGCTTGTAATTCATCATTCAGAATATTAATTTCGGAATCACAGGTCTGTTTTAGGTATGAAGCCAAAGCACCAGCAGCTAAAGAATCCTCAAGTGAATAAGAGCCTTCCCAACCACTACCAAGTATTAAAACATTTTCACTTTTTAATGAAATGATTTTTTCGGCAACTGCTTTCCTATTAGGGAGACCCATAGCAAATAAATGTTTAGCATTTTGAACTTTTTGCAATGATTTAGTACCATTAGTCGTACTCATAAATAGTCTTTTACCATTAACAACTTTTTTTGTAACTGATAAAGGAGAATTCCCTAGATCAAAGCCCTCAATCTTCTTTCCTCCTCTCTCTCCAAGCATTAGTCTTTTTTCAGCATGCCACTTACTTGCAGATTCTTTTAATAAATCTAAATCTGCAAAAACTTGTATCGAATCAGCTCCATTTTTTAAAGCCCAAGAAATTGTTGTTGTAGCTCTTAAAACATCAATGACAACTGCAATATCTGGACTATTTTCAGGAACATCCTTTGCAACGTGATAATAAGTAAGATTAATAATCAAATCCTTTTTCTAAATTTATTATAGAAAACAGTTACTTAATTTGATTATTTTTTTTTAAAAAACAAACTTATTGATAATATAAAACTAATTTGTTTTTACAGAAATTTTATCAAGTAATTAATTTGAAAATGAATAATATCCGCACAATAAAAGGTGGAGTTAAGTTAAAAGGAAAAGTAAAAGTACCTGGAGATAAATCTATTTCCCATAGAGCTCTAATAATAGGAAGTATTGCTAAGGGTGAGACGACTATTGAGGGATTCTTACATTCTGAGGATCCACTTTCAACTGCTGATTGTCTAAGAAAGTTAGGTGTAAGCATCCCAGAAATAAAAAAAAATGAGCCTTTTACAATTTCAGGATTGGGTCTTGATGGATTTAAAGAGCCCAAAGAAATTCTAAATTGTGGGAATTCGGGAACCACCATGAGATTATTAATGGGGTTACTTGCCGGTCAAGAAGGTAAGAATTTCATCTTAACTGGTGACATTTCTCTTAATGAGAGGCCAATGGGGAGAGTGGGCAAACCATTATCTTTGATGGGTGGCAAAATTTTTGGTAGAGAAAAAGGAAACAAAGCTCCAATATCAATTGATGGGAATAAATTAAAAGGTTGTGTTATAGGAACCCCTGTAGCGAGTGCTCAAGTAAAATCTGCAATCTTATTGGCAGGCCTCAAAGCTTCAGGAACCACTTCTGTTATTGAACCAGCATCTTCAAGAGATCATACTGAAAGAATGTTAAAAGCATTTGGAGCAGACATCAGTATCAGAGGAGAATTAGGAAGGAATGTAGTTATCAAGTCAGGGGGCAGCTTAATTGGCCAGAGAATATTGATTCCTGGAGACATAAGCTCTGCTTCTTTTTGGATGATTGCTGCATCTATCGTTCCAAATTCAGAGGTTTTAATTCAGAATGTAGGACTAAATCCCACTAGAACCGGGATTTTAAATGTAATGGATTCAATGGGATGTGATTATGAGATTTTAGAAAAATCGACTATTGCAGGTGAACCTATTGGATCTATTAAAGTAAAGACTTCAAATAATTTAAGATCATTCATTATTGAAGGAGATATTCTCCCAAAACTTATAGATGAAATTCCTATCCTTACTGTGGCTGCCTGTTTTTGTAATGGAGTTTCTGAAATTAAGGATGCACAAGAATTAAGAGTTAAGGAGACAGATCGATTAAAAGTCATGGCACGACAGTTACAAAAATTCGGTGCCGAAATAACAGAAAAAGAGGATGGGTTAATTATTAATGGGCAATCAAAATTTCATTCTGCGGAGGTAGATAGTGAGACAGATCATCGAGTAGCAATGAGTCTGGCTATTGCTTCACTTCTTGCTAAAGGTACCTCAAAAATCATGAGATCTGATGCTGCTAGCGTCTCGTATCCAACTTTTTGGGAAGAGCTGGCCAAACTAACTAACTAGTCTAAAAAGTTTTTGTCTGAATTAATAGAAGTTTTAACTAAAGATGGTAGTTACTCTTTAAGAAGTGTGTTTTTTCAAGAGAACTTCCATAGTTTATTGGGCGCATTGGAGGAAACAAAGTCAAAGTTTACAGCTACTTCTAATTTGCAAAGATTTAAGGGCAAATCTCTCAATGTTTTGGATATATGTTTTGGTTTAGGATACAATTCAGCTTCTTTATTAGATGAATTAATTAAACAAAAATCAAATTTAAATTTGTATGCATTGGAGATTGATAAAAAGCCTCTTGAGTATTCGCTTAGAAATGAATCTTTCCTTAAATTATGGGATCCAAAAGTCAAAAAAATATTTGAATCACTTTATCGAAAAGATTACTTTGAGGATCAATTTTTTAAATGCAATATTTTGTGGGGTGATGCTAGAGAAAAAATCAACATTATTCCTTCCTCAATTAAATTTGATCTGATTTATTTAGATGGTTTTTCCCCTCAAAAATGCCCACAAGTATGGACGATTGAATTTTTATCCAAAGTCACAGAAAATCTTAATCCTCAGGGTTATTTAATAACTTATTCTTCATCAGCAGCAGTAAGAAAAACCTTAAGAAATATTGGATTAGAAATTTTTACTATTAAGCCAAACTTTAAAAACAGAACATTTTGGAGTCAGGGAACTGTCGCAATATCAAATTTTGATAAGAATAAATTGAAACCTAATTTCAATTTTGAAAAGTTAACTTTAATGGAAGAAGAACATCTCTTAACTAAAGCTAGTATTCCATATAGAGATCAAGATTTAAACTCAAGTACAGACGATATAATTAGGAGAAGATTAGATGAGCAATTATTCTCAAATCTATTATCTACAAATAAATGGAGAGAGAAGTGGGGAATGACGAAGTTATCCTTTAAGAGTTAGATTTAAATTAGGATTTCAAATAAACATGTTAAGTGTTGCGATATTAGCGGCAGGTAAGGGCACTAGGATGAAAAGCTCATTGCCAAAAGTTTTACATAAAATTTCTGGCAAAAGTCTTCTACAAAGAGTAATTGATTCATGTGTCGAACTAAAGCCAGATAAAATTTTCGTTATTACTGGACACAAATCGAAAGAAGTACAAAAGTCAATCCCAAACGATAAAAAAATCCATGTTGTTGTTCAAGAACCTCAATCAGGAACCGGTCATGCTATCCAGGTACTTTGTAAAGAAGTAAAAAAACCTGAAGGAAAACTTTTGGTGCTTAACGGTGATGTGCCACTCATTAGGCCTAGTACTCTAAAAAGACTTTTGTACTTACACGATTCAAAAAATGCTGATGTTTCTTTAATTACCACAAAGAAAAAAAATCCCCATGGATATGGCAGAGTTTTTTTGAAGGGGGACTTTATAGAGAGAATTGTTGAAGAAAAAGATTGCAATGACCTAGAGAGAGAAAATCCATTAATAAATTCAGGTGTTTACTGTTTTAACTGGGGTAACTTGTCAGAAATAATTAATACCTTGCAAAGCAATAATAATCAAAAAGAGATTTACTTAACAGATACAATATCCTTGCTAAAAAATTCCTTAAGTCTCGAGGTAAGTGATAATGGAGAGCTTCAAGGAATTAATAACAGAATTCAACTATCAGAGTGCGAGGAATGTATTCAGAATTTAATTAAAGAAAAACATATGCTTAATGGTGTAACTTTTATAAATAAAGCAAGTTGTTCAATTAGTGAAGAAGCTGAAATTGGTAAGGATGTAATCATAGAGGCAAATACACATATAAGAGGAAATACGAAAATAAATAGTCATTGCATTATTGGTCCAAATACTTTTATTGAGAATTCTAATGTGGGATTACAATGTGAAATTTCAAACTCTACTGTTTATGATTCTCAGATAATGGATCATATAAAAATTGGCCCTTATAGTCATATAAGACCTAATTCCAAAATATCTTCCCATAGCAAAATAGGTAATTTTGTTGAGATCAAAAATAGTCAACTAGAGGAAGAATCTAAAGTAAACCATCTAAGTTATATTGGTGATTCTATTATTGGAAGATCTACTAATATTGGAGCAGGCACTATTACTGCAAATTTTGATGGAGAGAAAAAATATCAAACAAAAATTGGTAAAAATTCCAGTATTGGGGCAAACACAGTTTTTATAGCACCAATAAATCTAGGGGAATCAGTAACTACAGGTGCTGGTTCTGTGATCACAAAAGACTCTAAAGATAATTCACTAGCGATCTCAAGAACTAAGCAAGTAAATATAGAGAATTGGAAAAAAAAGAAATCCTGATCTAGTTAATTAATGCAATAATTTTTTCAAGTTGCCAACATCTGCTACCTTTTATAAGAATAGAATCACCTTTTTTTGTAGATTTGTTTATCTCTTGAGGTACATCTTTAATATTATTTAAAACTAAAAATTTATTCTTATCTTTTAAATAATTGGTGAGAATTTTTTCATTCTCTTTATCGCAAATAAATAAACACTTTTCTATATCTGAATTATTTATTAAGTTGAATATTTCTATGTGATATTTTTCAGATTCTTTTCCCAATTCTTGCATACTTCCAAATATGAAAAATTTATTTCTCGGTTTTTCAAGCAGGTTTTTAATACATGCTTTTACTGATTCTGGCGAAGCATTATATGATTCATCATATATTGTTGTTTTTATTGATTTTAGAATTTTATTCCTTCCACCTAAACTTACAAAATCAAATTTATTAAAACTTGCAAAATCAATGCCTAGCTCTTTAGCAACTGCATAAGCAAATAAGAAATTCGAAGCATTGTGAAATCCCTCAAATGAAATTTCAAAGGTATTTTCTTCAATTAAAATTGTTTTATTCGAAGGATTATAAAATCCTCGCAAATTATCATCTTTCTTAAAACTCTCATTTTGATTTTCTATATCTAATAGTTTTACTTTTATCACTCTACCTTTCCAAATTTCTTTCAAAGTTTTTTCTAGGAATGGATCATTTGCTGGAATTATTACAACTCCTTCTGGATTTAAGAACTTACTAATTTCACACTTTGCATGAGTAATATTTTTTTTTGAGCCTAACAATCCAATATGAGCTGTGCCAATGTTGGTAATAACTGCAATATCCGGTTCACTATATTTAGATAAATTCTCGATCTGATTAAGACCTCTCATCCCCATTTCAAGAACTAAAACTTTATCTTCTATATCTGTCGCAAGAATAGTAAGACCAACTCCAATCTCATTATTGAAGTTTGCATGAGATAATTTAATTCTTCCAAGTTTATTTAAAACTCCGCCAATCATTTCTTTTGTTGTGGTTTTACCCACTGAGCCAGTTATTGCAACAATAGGGATATTTAATTTTTTTCTTTTTAGCAATGCTAATTTTTGAAATGCCTCTATTGTGTCATTTACAACCCAATAAGGGAAATCACTAGGAAGTAATCTCTGCATCCCTTTTTTAATTACAACAGATTTAACTCCTTTATTTAAAACCTCTGGAAGAAAACTATGTCCATCAAAATTTTTACCCTTGATAGCTATAAAAAGATCATTTTTTAATAAAGTTCTACTATCAATACTTATATTCTTAAAATTTAAAAAATCTTTTTCCCCCTCTCTCAGATTTCTAATATCCCCCAAAACATCGTTTAATTCTGATAAAGAGAATTCCATTGAAAAATTAAGTCATACTTTTTTTAAAGATGGATCAGCTGATTGTCCATAAGAAAATTTTTCAACTTCAGCAACATCTGGTGATGGTTCTTTTATCCCGCAAACATCCTTATACATAACTTCGTATTCAAGAGCTGATCTTTGCCAACTAAACTCTTGGCTCATGGCTCTTTTTTGGAGTAATTCCCAACTATCTTTATGCCTAAAAGCTTCCCATGACCTTACTAAAGAAGTATAGAAATCTATAGGTTCAAAGCGATCAAAACAAAATCCCGTGCCATTATTATTTTCTGGGTCATGAGGTAAAACTGTATCAACTAAACCTCCAACTCGCCTTACTATTGGAATAGAGCCATATCTCATAGCGAGGAGTTGACTAATCCCACAAGGTTCGAATCTACTTGGCATTAAAAATGCATCTGAGCCACCATAGATAAGCCTTGATAAAGAATCATCATAGGTAAGAAATACTGAGAATCTTCCTGGGTAATCTAATGCCAGTTGCCATAATCCAGATTCTAAATATCTATCTCCAGTCCCTAAAACAGCAATTTGAGAATCCGTATAGGCTAAAAGTCTTCTTGAAACTTGCAAAAGCAAGTCAACCCCTTTCTGATCAACTAACCTACTGACCATTCCTAAAAGATATTTTTTAGTATTAACTTCAAGACCCATTTCTCTCTGCAGAATTTTTTTGTTTTCTTGCCTATTTTCTAAGTTCTTGATACTGAATTTTGCAGGTAAAACTGGATCTTTTGCTGGATTCCATTCATCAAGATCTATGCCATTAAGAATTCCCCTTAATTTACCTGAAATGTAATTAAGTAATCCTTCGAGGCTTTCCCCGTATTCATGGGTTTTAATCTCATCTGCATAAGTCGGAGAAACAGCATTGACCCTATCTGCGTACAACATTGCCGCAGCCATTGTGTGGTCTCCATGCATATACCAAGGACACCAAGTCATTTTTTCAAGTTTCCACCTCCAAGGGCCTTGGTATTTTAAATTATGAATTGTGAAGACAGTACTAATTTCGGGATCCTGATGCATCCACACAGGAATCATTCCAGTGTGCCAATCATGGCAATGGAGAACTTGAGGTTTCCAACAATTCCAGGCAAATTCTGCAGTGGCACTAGCAAAAAATGTAAAGCGCCAGTCCTCATTTTCGCCTCCGTATATTTGGTCAGAGTCAAATGTTGGATGGCCCACTAGGTAAATCACATAATTATGAATGGGATGTTTTGCTTCATATACGGCAAAATCAGTACCCATTGTATTTGCTCTAAAGACTGGTTCATTTGATACCTCTAAAAGACTCCACAACTTTCCATACCCTGGAATTATTACCCTTACATCGTGACCAAGTTTTATCAAAGATGGAGGCAACGAACCAACCACATCTCCCATACCTCCAACTTTGATCATTGGAGCACATTCAGCAGCAGCAAGAAGAATTCTCATTGATAATTATTTAAAAAAGTTCTTTTGAAAAATAAACTAGGGTGTCCACTTGTATTCAGAAAAGTCTGGTGGACGCTTTTCAAGAAAGGCATCTCTACCTTCTTGAGCCTCTTCAGTCGAATAAAATAATTGAGTTGTGTATCCAGATAATTCTTGAATACCCGCAATCCCATCATTCTCTGCATTGAATGAAGCTTTAAGAATACGAATAGCAGTTGGACTATTTCGTAAAATCTCTCTTGCCCAGATTACACCCTCAGCTTCTAATTCTTCAATCTTTGTAATTGCATTTATCAAGCCCATCTTAAGAGCTTCCTTGGAATTATATTTTCTACATAAAAACCAAATTTCTTTTGCTTTTCTTTGACCAACAACTCTTGCTAAATAACTAGATCCAAAACCTGCATCAAAACTACCAACCCTTGGACCTGTTTGACCAAATATTGCATTTTCAGAAGCGATACTGAGATCACAAATTAAATGAAGGACCTGGCCTCCTCCAATTGCAAAACCAGGAACTAAAGCAATAACCACTTTAGGCAAACTTCTTATTAATCTTTGAAGTTCAAGTACATTTAATCTCTGCTTCCCTTCATCATTTTTATAACCATTTTTACCCCTTACACTCTGATCACCTCCAGAGCAAAAAGAATAAATACCTTTCTTGTCAGGTCCCGCACCTGTAAAGAGAACTACGCCAATAGTTTCATCATTTCTTACGATATCAAATGCGTCAATGAGTTCATCTACGGTTTGTGGCCTAAATGCATTTCTTTTTTCAGGCCGATTAATTGCAATTCTCGCAATTCCCTCATCTGATTTATGAAACAATATATCCTCATAAGATTTGCATTCTGACCAATTTAGAGTTGTTTTACCAGGTAATACTTTCATGAAACCTAATTATTCAAAGATAGAAAATAATAAATTTAACTGCCAATTATTTTTTCTAGCAGGGCATTTTTTTCACAAATTTCATTTTCTGGATCAATATTAACTTTAATTATTACAGATTTCCGGATAGAAATGCTCCAATCGAATGCCTCTCGTAATTTTTTAAAATTTGCCACACTTTTAAAGCTTACTTGATACCCTTCTGCTAATTTTGGCCAGTTTATTTCTTTTGGCATAAGAAAAAGTTTTTTTAATTCATCTTCTTTTAAATTTTCTTTATAAATACGATTAAATATATTTCCGCCATTATTGTCTATCAGAAGAATTGTTAAATTCATGTCGATTGAATTTTCAATCAGCCAACCGTTTATATCATGAATAAAAGCTAAATCTCCAGTCACAAGAAGTAGAGGATTTTTAATTCTAGAAATACCTAATGCAAGAGATAAAGTACCGTCTATGCCAGAAGCCCCTCTAAAGCTGAAACAATTTCTTGTTAAAGTACCATTCTCAGAAAATGTAAGCCAATCTCTAATCGGGCTACTCGCGGAGAGCATTATAGGATTTTCAGCTGGCCAAAGTTTTGGAACAAGATTTGCAAGCATATACTCAGTAATTTGATTATCTTGAGTAATTTGCTCCTTAAAAATTTCTTTAATCTGCTCACCTTCCTTTATTAGATCTAGAGCCATCGGAGTAAGAGACTTTTTGTTTTTTTCGTTAATTGAAAATTCTTCTAACAATAGAGTTGTAAAATTTAAAAGCCCAAAATCATACTCTAATGATTTTTTTATAGGGTCCAATTTTCTATAGTTTTTTTCTTTTATAAGAATTTGTATCCCTTCGAAGTTTATTAAAAACTTCTCCAAATCAATTGAGGATGACATAGGGCCAAGTCTTAAAAGTTGATGGCAATTTATTGAATTTTTATTTTTTCTTAAGACTAATTCCCAATTCACAACCAATCCTCGCAAATCAGAATAAACTCCTGAAACAGGATCCGCAAATACTGGCCAACCAGTAATTTCTTGTAATCGCTCTAAAGATTTATTGAAAGAAGTTAAATCATTTATGGAACCTTGATAGGGACCTACCAAAATAATTCCAGATTTATCTAAATCTAAACTTTTTAAAATTTCTAAGAATTTTTTTTTGTCAGATTTTATTTCAACTTCCTGAAATATATATTTTTTCTTTAAATAAATTCTCTCAAAAACCTCTAAAACATTTTTTTTATTCGAAAGTGAAATACCTAAAGGGTTATCCATAGGAATATTTAAATGAATAGGACCTGGGAAGGTTGATATTTGTTTCTCAGTAATTCGAACTAAATTCAAGATTTCATTTTCTTTTGTTTCATGAAGTCCATTTAAATTTGTACTTAAAACTCTTCTGCAGACTGAACTCAAAAAATCTTCTTGATTTACTGTTTGATTAGAACCACAATTTTTTAATCTTAAGGGTCTATCTGCAGTAAGAAATATAATACCTTTACAAGATCGGTCTGCCTCAACTGCTGCCGGCAATAAGTTACTTACGGCAGTCCCAGAAGTGGTAATAACTAAAGAAAGATTACCTGATGCAGTAGAAATCCCAAGAGAGTGGAATCCTGCAGATCTCTCATCTATTGAATTAAAAATATTTAACAGTCCTAATTTATTTAATTCTCCAGCAGCTATCGCTAGAGGTGCTGATCTACTACCTGGACATAATATTAAATTTTGAACTCCTATTTTTATAAGGAGATTCAAAAATTGTAAACTTCTAAGAAAATTTTTGCATTCAATAGATGATGTCATAATTTATATAAATGCTTTGGGATTTTCCTTATAACTGAATTAAATAAAACATGTCTACAACTCAAGAAAAAAGAAATTCAATACTAAAGGATTTAAAAAATCTTTTAATCTGGATATCTATAGCCTTAATTATACGATGGCAGGTTATTGAGCCAAGATGGATCCCATCCGGTTCTATGCTTCCAACTCTTCAAATACAAGATAAAATTCTTGTTGAGAAGGTAACCCCCAAAATCATATCCAAATCAAATCTTTCAAAATTAAGAAATAAAATAGTTGTTTTTAAAGTTCCGGAACAATTGATAAATGCTGGTTATGAAGAAGATACTGCACTAATAAAAAGGGTAATTGGAATACCTGGAGACAAAGTAGAAGTAAGAGACGGTAACCTTTTCTTAAATGATATCGCTCAAAAAAATTACGTTTTTGACAAAAATATTAATTACTCTATAGGGCCTTTAATTGTCCCAGAAGAGTCATTATGGGTGATGGGAGATAATAGAAATAACAGTATGGACTCACATATTTGGGGGTTTTTACCTTATGAAAAGGTTATTGGTAAAGCTATTTTTAGATATTGGCCGTTTAATAAAATTGGACCTATTCGGTTCCCTGCCCTTAATAATTTAGATTAATGGGTACGTGATGTTGTAGGGTTTTTATATCTTGAAGATGTAGAAATGTTTAATCCAGAATTTCTTGCTACTGAAAATAATGATCCAAACGATGAGAATGATTTAATCCAATATTTACAAAAACAATCTCCAGAAGTTTTGCAAAGAGTAGCAAAATCAGCTAGTGAAGATATTCAAGAAATTATTAGACATAATGTTCAGGGTCTTCTTGGAATGCTTCCTTCAGATCAATTTGATGTAAAAATAACATCTTCAAAAGACAACATTGCTAATTTATTATCTTCTGCAATGATGACAGGATATTTCTTAAGACAAATGGAGCAAAGAAAAGAGCTGGAACAAACTCTTAAAAATGATGAAAACATGTCTATTGAAGAATAATAGTTTTTAAAGATTTACTTCTTCAGGAATTATTCCTAGTTCAAACAACTTTTTATATAAACCCATCAAAAATTTATTATCCTCAGGGAGTTTGTCCCACTTTTGAGAATTGATTTCATTAATTAATTTTTGACAATCTTCTATGGTGAATTTTATTGGTGCCGAAAAATGAGCTGGAATTAAATATTCCATATCTTCAAAAGACTTGATATTTTCTAACCATTTAAGTAAAACTTCTTTTGAACGCGGAAAAATTAATTTTTGCAAAACTGGTGCAATTTGAATCTTAGGAGTATCTTTACCCATTATTTCAACGAGAGAGGATTCCCAATCTTCGTCCCATAAAAAGGGATAAATGCCGAAATGAGATCTCCAATTTCTAAGATCTTTTTTGAATGAATACTTAAATATTTTTTTTAAAGGTGGAATATTTAATTTACCTGGTTTCAAAAAAGATGAAAATAAGACTAACCTTTTCCATCCTTTTTTTCTTTGTTCGATGGTGTCAATCAAAGGTTCATCTCCTCTGTCTCTAGAATGAAAAAGAAGTGGAGTTGGATCAAAATTAAATATCTCAGGTGGCGTGGAGTCTATTCCAACTATTGCGTCTGTTACATGAAGAGTTTTCGTAGGGTAATGGAAACAGCTTATTTCCTGATATCTTCCAAGTCCTAAATTCAGTGGGCCCAATGAAGACCATTTAAAAGAGTTTGTATATGGAGTACCTTCCTCAAACAGTATTCTTGATCTTTTTGATGGAATTCCTAAAAAATCTAGTGGTAGATTTATGGGGAAACTCCATTGTCCAGGACAAAGCCAAATTTCTGCATCTTTAAAAATTCTTGAAAGAGCTGGTAGTCCAATTTTATGTTCTAGTCCAGAGGCACTCGGTAAAATTATTGTTTTTACTTTGCCGTGAATCGCAATTAATTTTTCTAACTCATTTATTAATTCTTTTGTAGGAGGCAGTGGATTTATTAGCATCAATCCATTATCAACCTTTATTACAGTCATTCTTATTGGAACAGCCACATAATAAAGTCCCTGTATTTGTTCCAAGGACCATATTTGATCAGGGATTAATTCTCTAAAAATTGTTTTCTTTTTTCCATAAGGATATAAAGGGAATAATGGCCACCAACTCCATTTTTTATTTAAAGTTTCTTCCACCACTATCATTTATACCCAGCAAATAATTTCTTTAACTTAAATATTCCATATCTTGGAGCGAATAAAAAAGCAAATAAAAAAATAAAAGTTTGTGCCAATACAATTGATCCACCTGTTTCAAGATCAAACCAAAAACTAACATAGATTCCTATAAGGCTTGAGATAATTGCACTTAATACTGAAATTACTGTCATATTATCAAACTTATCCGTAAGTAAATATGCTGTAGCCCCTGGTGTAATCAACATTGCAACTACCAAAATAATTCCAACAGACTGCAAGCCAACAACAGCTGCCAAAGATAAGCATGTGAGGAGTAAATAATGAAGAAAAAACACATTAATCCCAACTGTTTTTGCATGCCTAGGATCAAAACAATAAAGCATTAAATCTTTTCTAAAAATTGATAAAAGGATTACTACCAATAAGGAAATGAATATGGTTTGTTTTACATCTGAAAGTGATATTCCTAATGGACTACCAAAAAGAATTGAGTGCAGATCAATATTACTTTTAATCTTAGAAACCAATACGATTCCAAGAGCAAAAAATCCAGTGAATACTAACCCAATAACAGTATCTTCCTTTACTCTAGATTTCTGCTTAATAAACCCTATCAATGCTACAGACCCAACTCCAAAAATAAATGCCCCTAATGAGAAAGGAAGACCTAATGCATAAGCAACCACAACACCAGGCATTACTGAATGTGACACTGCATCTCCCATTAAAGCCCATCCTTTAAGAGTCAAATAACTTGAAAGGAAACCACAAACAGCTGCAACTAGTGAACTCATAAGAAGTGCTTTTCTCATAAATTCATGAGTTAAAGGATCTTTTATGAATGAATCTAAAGTTAAAAAAGAACAGAGCTCCATATAATTTAAAACTTAGGATTCAGGTCCAAACAAGAAATCAGGTGAGATTCCTCCAAAAGTGGTTGTAATATTTTCAGGGGTAAACACTTCAGAGGTCTCTCCGTAAGCTACAACAGTTTTATTTATTAAAAGAACCAAATCACAAAATTCACGGACGTGAATCATATCGTGGGTTGATAATAATATAGTTTTCCCATCATTTTTAAATTGAATAAATAATTCCGAAATAAGTTTCTCAGTTCTTATATCAACACCTGAAAAAGGCTCATCAAGAAGTAATATTGAAGCTCTTTGTGCAATTGCTCTAGCTAAAAATGTTCGTTTTCTCTGACCTCCAGATAAGTTTCCAATAGGTGTAGATAAATGATCACTAAGATCAACTCTCTCAATAGCATCTTTAACCGCCTGAACATCAGACTCTCTAGGACACCTAAAAATATTCATAGAACCATATCTTCCCATCATCACTACATCCCAAACACTTATTGGAAATTGACTATCAATTCCCTCATTTTGAGGAACATAAGCAATTGTCTGATCTTTTTGAGCAGATCTTACAGACTCTCCATTTATTCTAATTTTTCCCTTTGAAATATTTACAAAGCCAGTTAAAGCATTAAAAAAAGTTGTTTTACCAGCCCCATTCATCCCTACTAACCCACAAATCTGGCCAGGTTTCAATCTTAAATTGGCATCATACAAAGCCACCTTACCGTTGTAATCTACGCAAATATTCTCTGCCTCAATCCTAAAGTTTTGATAATTGACTGTTTCCATATTTAAAAAAGCCCTTTTTTTATCAATTCCAAATTATGCTCAAGCATTTTTATATAGGAACTAGCAGGCCCACTATCATCAGATAATGAATCAACAAAAAGATTTCCTCCAAAATTAGCCCCAGTTTCGTTTGCAACTACCATTTGAGATTCGTTACTTACAGTACTTTCGCAAAATACAGATGGGACATTTTTTTCTTTAACTAGTGAGATTGTTCTTGCCATTCTTTTGGGAGTAATTTGACTCTCAGCATTAACTGGCCACAAATAAACTTCCTCTAATCCATAATCATTTGTTAGATACGAAAAAGCACCTTCACAACTTACTAGATATCGCCTATCTTTATTTAAGTTATTAATAAAAAGTGAGAATTCTTTATCTAATTTAGATAGTTTATCTTTATAAATTTTTCCATTTTCTTCAAATAATGTCCTTTTGGATGGCCTCAATTCTGATAAAGAATCCACGAGAACATCTACGTATAGAATCCCTCTTTTTGGAGAAATCCAGGCATGAGGATTGGGTTTCCCTTTATAAAAATCTTCACTAATAAAAATAGGATCCAAATCTTCCGCGACAGTAATTCTTTTAACTTTTAAATTAGAAACAAATTTTTCAGCCCATAATTCAAATCCAAAGCCATTATCAATAAAAACAAAAGCATTAGAGGCATTTACCAAATCGCTTGGAGTTGGTTGGTAGCCATGAACTTCAACTCCAGGTTTCGTTATTGATCTAACAATAAAATCATCTTTCGCGACATTGCTAATTATATCCGCCAAAACAGTGAAACTTGCCAGTATTACTTCTTTAGTTTCATTTTTATTTGATATTCTCTTACATGAGCCTGAAGCAATAGAAAGCAAAAGCATCAAACTTAAAAAAAGAATATTTTTTTTCATAATTAACATTCATCCCAAGATTATGAATTAAAAGATAGTTTCATAAGTGGTTTTCTAAGATCAGAAATAAATCCTTTCCAATTTATTTTTTCTTTTTCAAAAGCTTCTTCAACAATTTTCTCAGAATTTTTCTTTATAAACTCCAAATCAGGCTCTTCTACTCCTTTTGTTATTGCCATAAAATCAGCCAAAGAACTTGATACTACTCTTGTTAAATAAGCAGCACTGACAGCCTGAAATGTTCCTGAGACAAGCCAATTTGGGCCATGTAATTTTGTTATGCCAATTAAAGTCTGTCCACTCCATTCAATAACTCCCTGAGCAATTGCAGTCTTTAAAATCTCTTTGGATACTTTATCTAAAATTTCAGGAGACCAATTACATCCCCATATAGACTTAATTTCTTTAATCATTAAAGAATTTAATACTGTCATTGCCATAACATCAATTGATGGGATAGGAGATAAGAAAACAGTTGTTGCGACCAGAATTTGATTTTTTCTTTGTATAGCTTTTAACTGCATTCTTCTTATACCTTCAATTTCAGATTGCCAGGAAGCATGAAGTTCTTTCAAAAGCCTTTTTTTTGTATTTTCAATATTTTTAGATGAACTTATGAAAAACTTCCTTAAAGAAAAAGGTATATTTGTTATTTCACTGTTATTAACATCAAAAGTAATAATTTTGTTTATGAAGTCACTTGAAATTTGAGACTTTAGGTCTTCTATCTGATTTTTGGATTCTATTTGGTTGGAAGTTAAAGCCACTAACCAGATTGGCATATTTTTAGGAAACTTTTCCAGCCACAAAAAATCATTTGCCGACAAAGGCAAGTTTATAAAATACAAGATTGCATCACTCTTCAAAGCTTCTTCTGGAATAACTTGAGAAGAATTGTATTTTGGAAGTTTTTCATATAAATCAAAGTCAAACTTATCTGCTTTTAAATTATTTTTCAAAACAGATTGAAAACTTTGATAATCTTTTTGTCCAATGCAACTTATTTTTTCTTTTTCACATCTATAAAGAATAGATTCAAGTGTTTTATGTCTTTTTAAATTCTGTTTTTCTAAATCATTTTTTGCTTCAAGTTCTTCAAAAAAATTTAAATCTTCATTACATAGATTTATCCAACCATCTAAATTATTTGGCTCATTAAATTTAGGCTTATCATTCTTCAAGTAAAAATATCCCCCCAAACACAACGCAAAAAAGCCTATTGAGCCTCCTGCAAAATGAATTAAGTCACTGACAAACCATTCCCCAAAACCTAAAAATAATAAAACAATAAGAAGATTTTTTTTTGGAAACTTTATAAAATCCTTTAAAAGGTTTTCTTTACTAATATCAAACACAATACTTTATTTTTCTAATTTTATTTTAATGCAAGTTGTGAATGAGAAAAGCAAAATTTCATAAGTCGTTAATCAAAAGATAAAAATTTAAGCCTTTTAAAGAGACTTATTGCATAACAAGATGCTAAGTTAATAGACTATTTAAATAACTTAAGAAACATTAAGATGTCTAATTCAAATTTCAGCAATAATCCTGGACAAGAAAATTACAGAGGTCGTTCTAACAATGAAAGATCTAATTTCAGAGATAGATCGGGCGGCAGAAGGGATGGAGGAGGATTCCGCATAAGATTGAGTGATAACGAAATGAAAGCTGTAAAATCAATACAAGAGACATTTCAATTAAGATCTACCGTTGCAGTTCTGGGTTTTTCTGTTAGAACACTTAGCGAAATGATTAAAGACGAAAAATTGATTGAATCAATCAAAGAATATGCAAAAAATAATAAAAACTCATCTCCTAGTAGACAATCGCTAAATTCTTTTGAAGAAAAGACAAAAACAGCACCAGATCCTTTTGCAAGACCTGTAAAAAGTTCATCAACTGAAGAGATCCAATCTAGCAAAGTAGAAGAGGATGGCAAATAAAAAAAGAATTCTTTCTGGAGTTCAACCAACTGGTGATTTACATATTGGGAATTGGCTTGGAGCCATAAATAATTGGGTTACGCTTCAAGAGCAATATGAAACATTTCTATGTGTAGTTGATTTACACGCAATAACAGCCTCATATAATCCCAAAGAATTATCTAAAAATACTATCTCTACAGCGGCTTTGTACGTCGCTTGTGGGATAGATCCAAATATATGCTCAATTTTTGTCCAAAGTCAGATTTCAGCGCATTCAGAACTTTGTTGGATATTAAATTGCATGACCCCAATAAATTGGATGGAAAGAATGATTCAATTTAAAGAAAAATCCATACAACAAGGTAATAATGTATCTATTGGATTATTTGACTATCCAATACTTATGGCTGCAGACATCCTTCTTTATGATGCTGACTTCGTACCAGTAGGTGAGGATCAAAAACAACATCTTGAACTTGCGAGAGATATTGCACAACAGAGAATTAATGCCAGATTTAGTAAGGATAAAAATATTTTAAAGATCCCTCAACCAATCATCATGAAGAATGGTTCAAAAATAATGAGTTTAATTGATGGTTCAAAAAAGATGAGCAAAAGTGATCCTAATGAGGGCAGTCGCATTAACTTATTAGATCCTCCTGAAATAATCACAAAAAAAATTAAAAGAGCAAAAAGTGACAGTTCTATTGGAATTGAATTTAACAACCCTGAGAGACCAGAATCTAAAAATCTTTTGATGATTTATTCAATATTATCTGGCAAAGAAATTTCTCAATGTGAAAATGAATTCTTAGAGACTGGATGGGGGACATTTAAAAAATTAATTACTGAACAACTTATTGAATCACTAGAACCTATTCAGAAAAAATATAATTTATTAATTAATGATCCCTATCAACTAAATAAAATCCTTAATGAAGGGAAGGAAAAAGCTGAAGATTTAGCGAATCAGACTTTAAAAAGAGTTAAATCAAAATTGGGATTTTTTGAAATGGAGAAATAAATTATGCCAATAATTACCTTGCCTGATGGTTCAAAAAAGGTTTTCGAAAAATCTGTAACTATTCTAGAAATTGCTCAGAGTATAGGTGCTGGATTAGCTAAAGCAACAATTGCTGGGAAAGTAAATGATGTTCTTCTTGATGCAACAATTCCTATAAATAAAGATTCCAAAGTTGTAATCATCACATCAAAAGATAAAGAAGGAATTGAAATAATAAGACATTCTTTCGCTCACCTTATTGGTCATGCAGTTAAACAAATTTACTCTGATATTAAAATGGCGATTGGACCTGTAATTGAAGATGGTTTTTATTACGATATTTTCTCTGAATACAGATTTACTCCTGAAGATTTAATTAAAATTGAAAATAGAATTAATAAATTAATAAAAACAAACTATGACGTTAAAATTTTACAAGTTTCTAAAGAAGAGGCAATTAAAACTTTTAAAGAAAGAGATGAGACTTTTAAATTAAGAATAATTGAAGAAATTCCTGAAGAAGGTCTCATCAATTTATACAAGCACGAAGAATACATCGACATGTGTAGAGGGCCTCACGTGCCTAACACTAGACATTTGAGACACTTTAAATTACTTAAATTATCAGGTTCATATTGGAGAGGTAATAATGAAAATGAATCATTACAGAGAATATATGGAACTGCATGGGCAAAAGAAAAAGAACTCAAAGATTATTTAACAAGAATTGAAGAAGCGGAAAAAAGAGATCATAGAAAACTTGGTAAAAAACATTCACTATTTCATATACAAGAAGAATCTCCAGGAATGATTTTTTGGCATCCAAATGGATGGACAATCTACCAAGTACTGGAAAAGTACATAAGAGAAATACTCAAAAAAAATGATTATTTAGAAATCAAAACCCCACAAGCTGTTGATAAATCTCTTTGGGAAAAATCCGGTCATTGGGAGAAATTTAGAGACGATATGTTCACTACTGCATCAGAAAATCGAACTTATGCAATTAAACCAATGAATTGTCCATGCCATATACAAGTATTTAATCAAGGTTTAAAAAGTTATAAGGATTTGCCTATTCGTCTTGCTGAATTTGGTTCTTGTCACAGAAATGAGCCCTCTGGTGCACTACACGGCTTAATGAGAGTAAGAAACTTTACTCAAGATGATGCACACATATTCTGCACAGAAGAGCAAATTCAAGAAGAGGTATCAACTTTTATAGATCTTGTTTTCGAGGTTTATAAAACTTTTGGTTTTGATGAAATCATTATCAAATTATCAACCCGTCCTGAAAAAAGGGTTGGTAGTGAAGAGATCTGGGATAAATCAGAGGAGGCTCTTACCAAAGCTCTCGATAATAAGGACCTGAAATGGGAACTCCAACCTGGAGAAGGGGCTTTTTATGGTCCAAAAATAGAATTCTCCTTAAAAGATTGTCTTAATAGAGTCTGGCAATGCGGCACTATTCAGGTTGATTTCTCAATGCCTATTAGATTGGATGCAACTTATGTAGATATCGATAATGAGAAAAGAAATCCAGTTATGCTTCATAGAGCAATTCTAGGATCTTTTGAGAGATTTATCGGAATCTTAATTGAACAATATGAGGCAAAATTCCCAATTTGGCTTGCACCTTATCAAATAATTTTATTGAGCATTACTGATAGAAATATCAAAAAGTGTTTAAAGTTTAATGAATTAATAACTAATAATGGTTACCGATCAAAAGTTGACGTTAGGAATGAAAAAATAGGATATAAAATAAGAGAAGCAACTCTCGGGAGAGTACCTTTAATCGCAGTTATTGGAGATAAAGAAGAGGAAATTGATTCAGTCGCTTTAAGAGCTTTAGATGGAACAAATTTGGGAATTTTCGACTTACCTAATTTATTCAAATTAATGGATGAATTAATAGAAAAAAAAGGGAGAACAGAATAATTTTGAATAGATGAATTTTCTAGCTTGTGATTTAGGAGGTACCAAGGTTCTATTGGGAATATTCGAAAGAATAATAAATGATGATTCGCCTAAATTGTTATTCAAAAAGAAATATATTTCTTCTGATTGGAATTCTTTTGAATTAATTCTAGAAGATTTTCTTAAAAATGAATGCAAAAATATTACACATCCTTCTTCTGCATGTTTCGCTGTAGCTGGTCCTTTATCTAACAACAACGCAAAAATCATGAACTTATCATGGAATATTTCAGGAAATAAATTAAAAAATAAATTTAAATTTGAACAATGCGAGCTAATAAATGATTTTGCAGTGCAAATTTATGGAATTCCTTTCTTAAAAAAAAGTCAATATTCAACTATCCAGAATGGTTCATATTCTGAAGCTAATAATGATTTGCATGCCATTGTTGGAGCGGGGACAGGTTTAGGAATAGCAAGAGGCCTAATATTAGGTGAAAAGGTAAAAGTTTTAGCTAGTGAAGGTGGTCATGTTGAGTACTCCCCAAAGTCAAAATTAGAATGGGAATTAAAAATTTGGCTTAAAAATTACCTAAAAGTTGAAAGGATCTCCTGTGAAAGAATTATTAGCGGAACTGGTTTATCACGAATTGCCGAATGGAGACTAAGCAAACCTGATGCTCAAAACCATCCTTTACAAAAATATTTAAATAAAATTAAAATTTTTGATGATGCAAGGAAAGAACTACCTGAAAAAATTTGTAATCTTTCTAAAGAAGGAGATCAAATAATGATCGAAGTTGAGAGGATGTGGTTAGGCGCTTATGCCTCTTTATTGGGAGACGTTGCTCTTCAAGAATTGTGCTTTGGTGGCTTATGGATTTCTGGAGGAACAGCATCAAAACATTTCAAAAACTTTAAATCAGACTTATTTTTAAAACAATTTTTCGATAAGGGAAGATTAAAAGATATTCTTAAAACAATACCTATAAAAGTAATTTTAGATGAAGAGTTTGGACTTTTTAGTGCAGCTTGCAGAGCAAAAATGCTTTTAAAAACTTAAAAACAAAAAAATGTCTATTCCGGAAGTAGGTAAAAAAATAAGGGTAACAGTGCCTTCCACAACTGCCAATTTAGGGCCTGGATTTGATTGCCTTGGAGCAGCATTAGATTTGTATAATGAGTTTATTTTTACAAGAATTGAAGGCGGTGGAGATAGATTTGATTTGATAATGGAAAGTACAGATGGTAATCATTTAAGAGGAGGACCTGAAAACTTAGTTTTTAGAGCAGCTCAGAAAGTATGGGAGAACGCAAATATGGATCCTATTGCACTTGAAGCAAGAGTTAAGTTGGCAGTGCCACCTGCACGCGGGCTTGGAAGTAGCGCTACAGCAATAGTTGCCGGATTAATCGGAGCAAATGCAATAATGAATTCACCATTATCCAAAGAAAAACTCCTTGAACTTGCCATTGATATAGAAGGTCATCCTGATAATGTAGTTCCCTCCCTTCTGGGTGGGCTTTGCTTGACAGCCAGGTCTTCTTCTCAAAGATGGAGAATCATTAGATGTGATTGGCACGATTCAATTAAAGCTGTTGTAGCAATACCTGCAATTCGTCTAAGCACAAGTGAAGCAAGAAAGGTTATGCCCAAGAATGTACCCATATCTGATGCAGTTACAAATATGGGAGCACTTACTTTGTTACTAAACGGCATAAAAGCAGGTAATGCTGAACTTATAAAAGAAGGAATGTTTGATAAGTTACATGAACCCTACAGATGGAAACTTATTAAGGGTGGATTAGAAGTTAAAGATGCCGCACTAAATGCAGGCGCTTTGGGATGTGCAATAAGTGGGGCGGGGCCAAGTATTTTAGCTTTATGTAAAAAAGAAAATGGTAAAAGCGTCAGTCAAGCCATGGTTAAAGCATGGGAGAAGTCAGGTGTAGCTAGCAGAGCACCGTTTTTAAACGTTCAAACAACGGGCAGCCAATTTAGCGCTATCTCTGGTAAGTAGTTTTACTTAGGCATTTTTAATGTTATAGTCTCAAGCTAGTACAACTTCAACTAGAATAAAAAAATTATTCATTACATAAATGAATTTAGAATCTTTTCCTTGGCTTTCATCTATTGTTTTACTGCCTTTAATTGGGGCATTAATAATGCCTTTCTTAAGTTCAAAAGAAGGAGAAGATAATTCACTACCTAGAAATATTTCATTAATTTTTCTATTTATAGATTTTTTATTAATAATTGGTGTCCTTTATCAAAAATTCAATACTTCAGATAGCTCTTTACAACTCGTAGAAAGAGCTTCCTGGTTACCCTCTATTGGCTTAGAATGGTCTCTTGGCGTAGATGGGTTATCTGCTCCTTTAATAGCTTTAAGTGGTTTAATTACATTTTTATCAGCTGCGGCTAGTTGGAAAATTAAGAAAAAATCTAATCTATATTTTGCTCTTTTATTAGTCCAAGCATCAGCACAGGCACTAGTTTTCCTTTCTCAAGATTTCCTATTATTTTTCTTGGCCTGGGAACTTGAATTAGTTCCGGTTTACCTTCTTATTGCGATTTGGGGAGGTAAAAAGAAATTATATGCGGCCACTAAATTCATTCTTTATACAGCTTTAGCTTCATTATTAATACTAATAAGTGGATTAGCACTTGCCTTGAGCGGTGACACCTTTACTTTAAATATTACCGATTTAACCAATAAACATGTATCGGGCAGCCTAGCTTTATTGTCTTATTTAGGATTTTTAATTGGTTTTGGAGTAAAACTTCCTATCTTTCCATTACATACATGGTTACCTGATGCTCATGGAGAGGCTAATGCTCCAGTTTCAATGTTATTAGCTGGAATACTCTTAAAAATGGGAGGTTATGCTCTCTTAAGATTCAATGTTCAAATACTTCCTGAAGTACATCTTCAAATCGCACCTGCGTTAATTATTCTTGGAATCATTAATATTATTTACGGAGCTCTAAATGCATTTGCACAAGATAATGTCAAAAGGAGAATTGCATGTAGCTCTGTGAGTCATATGGGTTTTGTTCTGTTAGGGATTGGAGCAGTAGATGCTCTAGGAATTAGCGGAGCAATGCTACAAATGATCAGTCACGGCCTTATAGCTGCAGCTATGTTCTTTGTTACTGGCTCATTCTATGAAAGAACAAATACTCTTTCTATACCAAACATGGGCGGCTTAGCAAAGGTCTTGCCAATAACCTTTGCTTTTTTCTTAGCAAGCTCACTGGCCTCTCTTGCACTACCTGGAATGAGCGGTTTTATAAGTGAAATAACTGTATTTTTAGGTATCACTAGTCAAGAGGGATTTAGCTCTATTTTTAGATCAATCACGATTCTAATTGCAGCCATAGGATTAGTTCTAACACCAATATATCTGTTATCAATGTGTAGAAGAGTATTCTTTGGCCCTAGAATTCCAGCACTAGCTACAGTTAAAGAAATGAATGGGAGAGAATTGACAATTGGTTTCAGTTTATTGTTACCTACATTAGTAATAGGTTTTTGGCCCAAAATCGCCATTAATTTATACGAATCTTCAACCAATGCTCTCAGTCAGCAGCTTACTTTAGCTAGATTGATTGGATTAATCCCAACTTTAATTAATTAAATTATCTTAATAAATGGATACCTCAATCTTTAAATATGGAGAGTTACCGCAATTTAAAAAATTTACTCCTGAAAGTATAAGTAAACAATTCCCAGTAGTGCTAGAACAGATAACTGAAGAATTTAAAATCATAGAAAAAAATTTATCTAATTATTTGATTGAAAAAGATTTAAATTGGGATAAAGTAATAAATCCTTTAAATGAAGTAAATGAAATCCTTAGATGGAGTTGGGGAGTAATAAGTCACCTAAATGCCGTAAATAATTCTGAAAGTTTAAGAGATATTTATTCAAAATTTCTTCCAGAAATTATTAGCTTGAGTAATAAATTCGGGCAAAGCAAAATAATTTACAATTCTTTAGTCAAGCTTAAAGAAACAAATAACTTTGATCAAATTAAAAACAGAATTTTAGATAAAGAAATTCTTGAAATGCAACATAGAGGAATTTCACTTCAAAAAAATGATCAAGAAGAATTTAACAAAATTTCTGAAAAACTTGGAAAGCTGTCAACCGAATTCAGTAACAATGTTCTTGATGCCACTAATGAATGGTTTTTAATCTTAAATCAAAAATGTGAAGTCGATGGCCTTCCTGAACGAGTACTTGAATTGATGGCAATTTCTGCACACAATCACTTGAAAAAAGATGAAGAAGTAGATATCAAAAATGGTCCTTGGAAATTAAGTCTAGATATTCCAACTTATACTTCGTTTATGACATATGCCACAGAGCGTAATCTTAGAGAAAAACTATACAAGGCATTCGTTAGTAGGGCGTCTCAAGGAGAAAAAAATAATTCTCAAATCATTGAAGATATATTATCTCTTAGAACTAAACAAGCTAATCTTCTCGGTTATAAAAGTTGGGCAGAACTAAGTTTGTCAAAGAAAATGGCGAAAGATATTAAAAATGTTGAGAAACTTTTAGAAGAATTGAGAGAACCAGCATTCAAAACCGCAAAAATTGAATTAGAAACGCTCGATAAGTTTTCTAAAGCTAATGGATTTCCAAAATCGCAGAATATTGAGCCATGGGATATTAGTTTTTGGTCTGAACTTCTTAGGAAGGAAAAGCTCAATTTGGATCAAGAGTCTTTAAGACCTTGGTTCCCACTAAATGATGTTTTGAAAGGATTATTTAAATTAAGTGAGAAGCTTTTTGAAATTAAAGTTGTTGAGGCGACTGATGAGGCTCCTCTTTGGAATGATGAGGTCTTATTTTTTAATATCCTCAATAAAGAAAATAATAAAATAGCATCTTTTTACCTGGATCCATATTCGAGGCCTGAATCAAAGAGAGGAGGGGCTTGGATGGATGAATGTTTGAATAAAAATAATATTGGCAAAAAGACCCTCCCTGTTGCTTATCTTGTTTGTAATCAGACTCCACCATCAAAAGATAAACCTAGTTTAATGAGTTTTGAAGAAGTTCTGACACTATTTCATGAATTTGGACATGGTCTTCAACACATGCTTACTACTGTAAATCTTCCTCAAGCAGCTGGCATCAACAACGTTGAGTGGGATGCTGTTGAACTACCAAGTCAATTTATGGAAAACTGGTGTTTTCATAAAAATACACTTTTGAATATTGCTAAGCACTACAAAACAGGAGAAAAATTATCTAATGAAAATTTTGAGAAGCTCCTAAAGAATAGAACTTTTAATTGTGGTATGGCTACTCTTAGACAAATACATTTTGCGATAACAGATCTCAGGTTACACAGTAATATTGATAAAAACGAAGGTAAAACAGCAGATCAAATAAGAAGAGAAATTGCTACACACACTACTGTTATCGAACCAATTCAAGAAGATAAATTTCTTTGTTGTTTTAGTCATATATTTGCCGGCGGATATTCTGCAGGATATTACTCATATAAATGGGCTGAAGTTCTAAGTGCTGATGCATTTTCAATGTTCGAAGAAGCTGATCTTGAAAACTCTGAAGATTTAAAGTTAATAGGAAAAAAATTTAAAGATACAATTCTAAGTCTGGGTGGAAGCTTACCTCCACTAGACATATTTAAACTATTTAGGGGAAGAGGACCACAAACTGATTCCTTAATAAGACACTTGGGTCTATCTGGTTCTACATAATAATTTCATCGATTATTTTGTTAACCACAGATTTATTTCTTACAAGATTTCTATGTTTAAATACTTTTACAGCTATTTTTTTTCCAAAATTTAAATTTGTCCACCAGCTAGGGAAAACCATTAAATCCCAATATGTAAAGAAATTTATACACTCGATATCATCAAGAAAAAAATCATTATCTGCAAGTTCTCTCAAAAATTTACTTTTTATTTTCATTTCTGATATTCCCCTAAAAGGGTATTTAGGTATTAATTGAGCCATCAAAGTTCCTTTGTGAGGGGAACCTATAGATATTAATCTTCTTGTTCTATTATATCCATTAAATTTTTGAAGCCAGTACCTGCCAATAATTCCTCCCATAGAAAATCCCAAAATATCTACTTCTTTTTCTAAACCATATTTTTCTAAAATTAATTCGTTTAATTTATGAGTTAAATCGAGAATTGATGTCATTCCATATGAATGCTTAAGAGTCGGAGCAAAATATTCAATTCCAATATCATCAAGTTTTAAGGTAATAGAAGAAAAAATACTTGAAGTATTCCAAAGACCATGAATCAATATAATGGGATTTCTTTTTTCCAAAACTTTAATTATTTTCAAGAATTCTTACTATTGAAACCTTCCCATCAAAACCAATAATTGGAGGATTACATTTTGTCAAAATAATCTTAATTTTAGAAAGTTTAAATTCACTATCAATAATTTCTAAAATTGCTTTTGAGTATTTTTCAATTGTAAAACAATGAATTCTCTTTGATTGATCTTTTAAAATTTCAACTAATTTTGAATAGTCAACTGTTTCTTTAATATCATCATTTGCAGTACACTTTCCAAAATCAGTCCATAAAAATAAATCTAAGTTAAAAAATTGTCCTAATTCCCTTTCTTCGTGAAGAACACCCACTCTGGCCCAAAGTTTAATTTTCTCAATTTTTAAAAATGTTTCCATCTAAAAAAAATTTAAAGATCCTTATGAGTGTAGATAGCTTTCCCAGATGAAAAATCATCAACTATATGTCCATTTCCTCTAAGGAAATATTTATATGTAACCAGACCCTCAAGCCCTACAGGTCCTCTTGGAGGAAGAGTTTGAGTAGATATCCCTACTTCAGCTCCAAATCCATATCTAAACCCATCTGCAAACCTAGTAGAGCAATTATGAAAAACACCTGCACTATCAACTACATTCATAAATTTGTTAGCAGTACTTAAATTCTCAGTAATTATTCCATCAGTATGTTTTGAACTATATTTTTGAATATGTTTTATTGCATCCTCCAGATCATCAACTATTTTTATCGACAAAATTAAATCCAAATATTCAGTTTGCCAATCTTCTAGACAAGCCTCAAACTTTAACCCTAAATCAACTGATCTTTTATCTCCAATTAATTTAACATCATATGAATTAAATAAAGGGATTGCTTTCTCTAGAAAAGCTGGTGCTATATCTTTATGGACTAATAAAGTTTCAATTGCGTTACATGCTGCAGGATATTGAATTTTACTGTCTAAAGCAACTGATAACGCCTTGTTGAGATTTGCCTCACTATCTATAAACAAATGACAAATTCCATCAGCATGCCCTAGAACAGGAATTCTTGTATTTTCCTGAATAAATTTAACTAATTCATTACTTCCTCTAGGAATTATTAAATTAATATATTTCTCAAGATTTAACATTGCCATGCTATCTTTTCTGCTTGTGAGTAAACATATTGCATTTTTATCAAGGCCTGATTCATACAACCCCTCTTGCAAGGAATTAACTATTGCAGTATTGGTTAAATTAGCTTCACTACCACCTTTTAGCATTACTCCATTACCTGATCTTATTGCTAAAGAACTAATCTGCATTACGGCATCAGGCCTTGATTCAAAAATAACCCCTAAGACTCCAATTGGCACAGTTTTTCTTTCTAGGATCAATCCCTCTGAAAGCTCTCTTTTAATTTGAACTTGATTTCCAGGATCAGCCAATTCTCCAACCTTTCTTACCCCTTTGATTCCTGAATTTAATTTTTCTTTTGATAACTTTAATCTAGAGAGTAAAGCCCTTGAGATACCTTTTCTTTCTGCACTTTTATAGTCCTCATTATTAGCATCTAAAATTTCTTTAGTATTTTTCTCAAGATAATCAGCCATAAAATTTAAGGCTTTAATTCTATTTTGATTTTCAGTCTGACTTATTTTTATTGATGCCAAACGAACTTTATCAGCTTTTTCTAAAAGATCATTACCTGGTTGAGGAACTTCAAAGATATTAGCCATAATATTTTTTAGTTAATTTAATAATAATTCAAATTAACGAATCTTTAAACTAAATTTCTCTTTGAGTTAATATCTAAAAAATAATTGAACTTGACTTTTCCAATCCCCGTTGGAATCATAAGAACCTAATAATTCAAAGTTTGGATTAGCCTGAAAAGTCAAAATTCCTGTAGATGAAAGGTCATCTCGACCTGGAACGGTTTGAAAGGCAAAATTTATCGCATCAGTAATATCAATTCCTAGTTCAGCCACCCAAGCTTGAGAAGAAAATTCCTCATTAGAAGATGATTGACCATCATTTTCTATATCTAAATTTTCATTGGAAAAAATATTGTTTAAGGAATCATTATTTTCTATTAACGCTGGATATAAAGATAACTGAAATCTTTCACTAAAAGCATCAGCATTATTAAGTTGAGAAATAAATGCTCTATTTATTAAATTTGCAGAATTACCTCCAATTAAACCAATTATTTGTGATCTGGTATAACTTGGCGTGCTCCTTAATTGGATTCTTTTATTTTCATCTGCAAAAGATAATTGATCTAAAAATCCTTCGTAGGATGCTTCAATTTTGATAAGCCTTGAATTGCCAATCCCAAAAGATCCAAAACTGGTTGAAGTTGCATTTTCATCAAGATCACTTGAGATATTTGAATCCTGATTATTTTCATTTATAGGTATTATAGAATCTGGAACTTTACTAACCAGAGAAAAATTAATAAATGGAACAACGCCACTTCTTGATGCAAATAAAATATAATTGTCTTTATTTTTATCAAGTTTAAATGGAGTAGTATACAAATTTGCTCTACCTTTTTTAAGATAAATTAGACCTCTAGCATTTAAATCTTTTCCAACCTTTCCGTTTATATTAAGATCTAATTTGGTATCTAAAGAAGCTTGAATTATTTCTGAATATTGAAGTTTGAAATCTGGACCAAGTTTTAATTTAAGATTTTTAAAACTCAAATTATCCAAATAATTAGGCAATGTTTCTCCTAAAAGAACTGAATTTAAAATTGTTTCGTTTGAAATTATTTCAATATTCTGCTTATAATTCCAGTAGAGTTCTGCCCAATCTTTTTTATTTTCCTTTAATTTAGTATCTTTATCTAACTTATTATTTTGATTATTTATATTAAAGTTAATAAATCCATTATTAAGAGATAAATTACCGCCTAAAACAGGATTTTCAAATGATCCACTTAAATCTATATCTGAATCAATTAGAAAATTATAATTGTCTGTCTTTAAAGTAAATTTATTCGTTACCATATTAATCTCTGATTCACCAGAATCATTTTTACTGTAAAAAGGCAAAGAACCTTTAATAAAAATATCTCCAGAATTTTTCACTTTTGCTTTTAGATTCTTGATCTCTAAAGAGTCAAAATCAAAAATTATCAAGCTATTAATATCTTTTATTATGTTGTTATAAAAATCAATTTCGGAATCTTTAATTACTATAAAACCGTTCAATATTGGTTTATTTAAAGTCCCTTTAATTATCATCCGAAGATTAACATCACCTTCTTTAAAGGTAAAGTATTCATCAGCAAAAATATCTATTAACTCAATAAATTTTCCATTCCCAATCAATCTTAGATCAAAGTTATTCGATTTATTTACAGGTATTGAGCCTTTAATATTAACTGGGATTTCAGAATCATTTATTAAAAGTGAAAAATCAATATCAAAAATAGAATTATTAAATTCAACTAGTCCTTTATCAAAAATTATAGTGTTGTTTTTAATTGATGTATTATCGGAAGAAATTTCACTAAAAAAAGATTTTGTATCAAGATCATATAATAAATTCATATCCAACCCTCCAAAAAAATCTCTTGGTTTATTTAAAAAGATATTTGCTGCACTTAGAGGTAATTTTTTAATTCTTAAAGAACCTTTCCCTTTTAATAATCCTCCTTCCAAATCAATAGAAAATTCCTCCTTATTGTTCTCATAGTTATCTATTGATAGATCAAGATAGCCATTTAATTTTGCATTCAATTTATAATTTGCAGGACTATCGCCCTGAATAGTAATTTTCCCATTGTATCTACTCCTAAATTTATTAAAATATTTTTTCAATTTAAATTTTTCCTCCAGCACATTACTATTTTCAATAAAGTTATTTATAAAATCGATCCTCTCTTTAAATGATTTATTTTCTTTATTTATTTCCAAATCATCCAAAATATTTGATTTACTTATAGGAATCACTTTTTTATTATCAAAATTAAAAATATCAACAGCTGTAAGGATAGTCCAACTAGTGCTTATATCTTTGAATTCTGAATTAATAATATTTTTTTTACTTGAATCATACTCGACTTCAATTATTCCTCCATCAATTGGATATAAAGAAGAGTTAATATAAAAAGAATTATCTTTGACGCGGAAATCAAATAATGAATTAGCTAGATTAATATTCCCATATTTACCTAAACTCCAAGCAATTCGCCCATTAAGGTATGACTGGTCTGACGAAATTAATCCATTACCATTAATAATACCGTCAATTCTATCGAATTGATTTTTGTCTATTGATAATTCAAGTTCATCAAGAGGAAAATTATCCGCTCGCCAATTATAACCATCATCCTTTTTGGTTATGCCTATAGTACCTTTATTAGAATTAAAAACTCTTATAAAATTTGCATTATTTATTTTGAGATCAGAATTAAAATTGATTGAGAGAAATGAAGGGATTGGAGAGTATTTATTTTTCATATTAAGCAGAAATTCATTATTTTCATTTTTAATATCTCCCTCCCATATTTCTCTAATGCGGATACCTTTAAAGTGCGGGTAATCTAGATTAAAGTTTATCGAAATATCAGGATCAGTAATTTTTCCTTTTAATTCTCCTTTCGCAGTAATGAAACCCCTTATATCATTTTTTCGGAAAATATTTAAATTAGATAATTGAGTTCTATTTATTTTAAAACTAGTATCTATATCACCAAAATTAATACCTCTTCTATCAAACCAGAAGGGGATATTACCCAATAATTTTATATCTGGATTAAGGCTATTAATGTATCCAATACTTCCTATTAGATTAATATTATTGGAACTTTTATTAAGTGGTACATTGAGATTAAAATTCGAAGTCAAAGTTCCATAATTTAATTCTTCTGTATTACCAATTAAATTATTTTCTTTACAAAAAAACCTAGTTGAACCTGAATTTATATTCTCTGCGAAATCTTCTGGTTTTATTTCTAAATTAGTAAAAGAAAATCTTCCTTCACAAAATGTGCGCTTTGATGATTTATTAAATTTAAAGTTAGATTTAAAGGTACCCTTTTTAAAGCTAATTTTTCTATTACCAATAATATATTCAGAATTCTCAAGATCTAAACCCTTAGAAAATAAGTCCAGTTTTAAAAAGTCTTGATTTAACTTTGTATTAAATTTAAATTTTAAAAAACCCTTTTCATCAAAATTTGATTTTACATTAGCAATGATTTGGCTATTTCTTGACTTGTAAATAACATTACCTTTTATTTTTGTTTTTAATCCTGAATTATTAAACTTCAGATCTGCATATTTATTTAAGTTAAAGTTCAATTCATACTTTGATTCTGATTTTTTTGTAATTAGATCCCTTTTATAAGATTCGTCCCTTTTAAAAAAATCTCTTTCTATATTTATAGCTACTTTCTTAGGACTTATTTTTACAATCCATTTTTGTTTTAGTAAAGATCTAAAAGGCATAATGCCCACATATACATTTTTGGCTGTAATTTCAGAATCTATATTTTTTTTATCATTAATTTTTGAATTGCCCAAAGAAATACCTAGAAATCTAATCCCGACATAATTACCTAAATCAATATTTTTATCTAAAAGATTCTCAATACTTTTTTCTAGTTCTAATTTCCTAGAACTATAAGTTTCTCTTAAAAAATTATTTAATAAAAAAGTGCCTAAAAAACCTAAAGGTAAAAGAATCCCTACCAAAAGAATCTTAGTATTTGAATGTAGAGATCTAATTTTTTTCAAGTTAGAGCCCAAAAATAGAGTAGGCTTACAAAATATAGGAAATTAATCAGGTCAAAGCCACTAAATGTCTTTTTTTGAACTATTAGAGAACACACCCAAAATTTTTGGATTCTTTGGAATATTTCTTTTCATTTGCACAATAGCAGCATTTATATTTAATTTTGGTTTCAAATTTCGAATAATTGGAGCAACCATTTTTTCATTATTGCTTTCTTTGAGTAGTTGGGCATTTATACAAAGTTACTCCGAAAAGGTTGAAATAGAAGGTGCAAAATATGTTCCAATTGTTTATGACAATGGGTTCGATTTGATTATTGCTAAAGCAAATGATGACTTTCCAGAAGAATCTATCGAGCCAACTTTAGAACAATTATCGGAAAACTTAAGGAAAGGTAGCAGATCTGGTGCAGATGTAAAAATCAAGATAAGAAAACTTGAAAAAATCTCAGATGGTGTAAGTAAACCAGTGGTTATAGGAGAAGTTCAGAAAAATGTCAAAATGAATTAGTCTTTTAAAAAATGGAAAGTAAAACTTTTTTAGATTTTTTACCAACTAATTTTAGACATGAGAAGTCTTTCTTTATTCAAAATAATCTAACTGATTTTGAAAAATTAAGTAATCTTTCGGATTTAGATATAAATGAGATTCAAAGAAAATCTTCACTATGTACATTGAATAATCTCAAGAAAATTAGAACGATAGCTATTTTTAAAAAAGAAATTGGAATTTCTCCACCGCAAGCATATCTACTTTTACATTGCGGTATATCTTCTATAAAATCATTATCACTATCTACACCTTACGAATTAGAACGCAAAATTGGTAGATTAGAGAGAACTCTTAGAGTAAAAACTGAGACAGATACAACTTTTATTCTCTTAAAAGAATGGATTAAAAAAGCTAG
Organism: uncultured Prochlorococcus sp.; assembly: GCA_902594875.1. GTDB lineage: Bacteria > Cyanobacteriota > Cyanobacteriia > PCC-6307 > Cyanobiaceae > Prochlorococcus_A. The sequence goes on along the minus strand of CACJNU010000004.1, from coordinate 51,344 downwards.
TCAAATCGACAAATCTATTGGGAATCTTGGATAAAAAAATTTTTTAATGTAGAATTTAGAAAAAGTTAGTGATAATGAAACCGTTGTTATTTTTTTTAATTTTGTTTTTCAACTCTTTATACCCTGTTTTAAGTCAATCTAACTTATTGGAAACTGTAAAAAAGAATCCAAACGAAGCTAGGAATTTATGTAATAAGTTTAGAGAATTTAATTCCAAAGGTATTTCAGCTAGTTCAGATCAAGCTATAGATTATGTATCAAACAAAAAAAAGTTAACTCCCGTTAACGCAGAGATATTTTCTATTTATGTCATTGGGCTGCACTGCCCAGACATTATCTAAATCCTAAATGTCTGGTTCAAGATGGTTTGACAAGTCTCTAGTACTTAGAGATGGAGTAAGACTTATATCCAGGATTTGGTTACCTAATAGTAATGGACCATGGCCTGCGTTATTAATGAGACAACCATATGGCAGGGGAATAGCTTCAACTATTACCTATTCTCACCCAGAATGGTGGGCAACCAAGGGGTATATGGTAATAATTCAAGATGTTAGAGGTATGGGCTCTTCTGAAGGAGTTTTTAATGGTTTTTCTCAAGAAGCTAGCGATACTTCAGAAACACATGAATGGGTAAGATCTCTAAAACAATGTAATGGAAAACTTGGCTTATATGGTTTTTCATATCATGGATTTACTCAACTAACTGGTGAATTAAATTCAAAGCCGCCCGATTGTTTATCTCCAGCAATGACTGGGATGAATATTAAAGATCATTGGTGTTCAGATGGAGGAGCATATTGGTGGCATAACAATATTGCATGGGGGCTTCAAATCGCAGCACTAAAAATGAAAAGAGAAAATAAATTGCTTGAATGGGAAAAGATAAGATTAGCCTTAGAAAATAAAAGTTATTTAAGGCAAGGAATTGATATTTTAAAAAAATATGATCCCAGTAGCTTTGTTTTGGAATGGCTTAAAAATTTAAATAATTCTCGCCCATTTGAAGAATTCAGCCCAATTTCATCATGGATTAAGCAACCTATGTTAATTATTGGAGGACTTTGGGATCCACATTTAAAAGGTGCCTTTGATCTTTATAAAAAATCTAAAGAAGCTGGTGGAAGCCCAGAGATTATTATTGGGAATGCGACACATCTAAATTGGTGGGAGGGATCACAAGAATCTTTATTAAAATTTTTTGATAAACATTTAAAATCAGATGAAGAATTTAATTCTAAGAACTTTAAAAACGAGAAAAAAATTTGGAATATTTCATTAAATAAATGGGAAGAATTAGATAATAAATTTCACCCTGAATTTATTTTTGGGCTCAAAAGCGATGGAACAGCAAATGTAAAGGTTGAAGATGGAAGTCTGACCATAAATTCAAAAGGTTCAGGATGGTTCACAATTGTTAATGACCCATGGAGGCCTGCTCCATCTGACGGTGGTCATTTAGGTCCAAATCCAGGAAAGTTTAATAGAAGTATCATTGATAAACGCCTGGATGTTGGTGTTTTTCAAACCAATTCTTTTGAAGAAGATCAATATTTAAGAGGAGTTCCAACATTAACAATCCAAGTAAAAAGTGATCAGCCCAATTTCGATATCTGCCTTGCTTTATCTTTAGTTGAAGAAGGTAATGAAAAGGTGAATCAATTTTCAACAGGATTCTTAAGGGTTAAAAACTCCAAAATAAGTGAAGAATGCATGTATCAAATCACAATGCAACCAACAAATATTTGTTTGATTAAAGATAGTAAGCTTCGCTTATCTATATCTGCAGCAGCTTATCCCGCTATTGGAGTCAATCCTGGATTTGGGGAGGGAAATGTTGGATCTCCTTCAGCAAATCATAGAATTATTACTCTAAGTTTTAGCCTTGATAAAACATTTATGAAAATGACTCCTTTTTTCTATAAATAATTATTTTTTTGGTTAATCATTTGATATTATTAATCGTTAATATCTACCAGTCATGATCGAGACAATTCAAGCAGACTGGATTAAATCAGAAGCTATCAACCTAGAAAATTGTTGCAATGATAATCCATTAAAAATATTAGGTCCTCATTTTTATGAAGAACAATGGGTAATTAGGGTTTGGATGCCTGAAGCCGACGAAGTTAAAATAAATTTTAAAAACAATACCTATAAGGCTGAAAGCATAAACCATAAATGGCTTTTTGAAGCTATTCTGCCTGAAAATCCAAATCATAATTACGAAATAAATATTTCACGAGGAGGGATCACACATACACAACATGACCCTTGGTCATATAGAGATGAGTGGATGGGAGAAGTTGATAGACATCTTTTTGCAGAAGGTAATCATCATCATATTTGGGAAAAAATGGGAGCACATCTCATTGAAGAAAAAAATCAAAAAGGAGTCATGTTTTGCATTTGGGCTCCAAATGCAAAATCAATCTCGATAATTGGAGATACAAATTCTTGGGATGGAAGACATCATCCAATGCAAAAAAGATTAGGGGGAATTTGGGAACTATTCATGCCAACAATGCAAGAGGGCGATACATATAAATACGAAATAAGAACACAACAAGGTCATATCTATGAGAAAGCTGATCCATATGGTTTCCTTCATGAAATAAGACCTCAAAATGGTTCAATAGTTTCAAAATTGAAAAACTTTAATTGGAATGATAGTTCTTGGATTTCAAATAGAGATTCTTCTAGTCAAATTAACAAGCCAATTTCAGTTTATGAAATGCATTTAGGAAGTTGGCTCCACGAATCAACAGATAATAAATATTTTGAGGACAATGGTGAACCAAGAGACCCAGTGCCTGCAGCCGATTTAAAACCTGGAACAAGATTATTAACTTATCCAGAATTAACCGCGAAACTCATCCCTTACGTAAAAGAGAGAGGATTCACTCATATTGAACTAATGCCAATATCTGAACATCCTTTTGATGGTTCCTGGGGATACCAAGTTACAGGCTGGTATGCACCAACAAGTAGATTTGGTACCCCAAATGAATTTAAAGAGTTTGTAAATAAATGCCATGAAGAAGGCATAGGCGTAATTCTTGATTGGGTGCCTGGTCATTTCCCAAAAGATAAGCATGGTTTAGCATTTTTTGATGGTTGTCATCTTTATGAACATGGAGATTCACGCATAGGTGAACATAAAGAATGGGGAACCCTAATATTTAATTACAGCAGAAACGAAGTAAGAAATTTCTTAGTAGCAAACCTCGTTTATTGGTTTGAAGAGTTTCATATTGATGGCATAAGAGTAGATGCTGTAGCTTCAATGCTTTACAGAGATTATCTACGTCCAGATGGAGAATGGATACCCAATGAAAATGGTGGGAATGAAAATATAGAAGCCGTTAAATTTCTTCAACAGGCTAATCATGTACTCTTCCAACATTTCCCAGGTGCACTTTCTATAGCGGAAGAATCAACAACCTGGCCGATGGTAACCAAACCAACTGACATGGGAGGGTTAGGGTTTAACTTGAAATGGAATATGGGATGGATGCACGATATGCTTGATTATTTTGAAATAGATCCTTGGTTTAGGCAATTCCATCAAAATAGTGTAACTTTCTCAATTACATATAACTATACGGAGAACTTTATGCTTGCACTTAGTCATGATGAGGTTGTCCATGGGAAAAGTCATCTTTTGCATAAAATGCCTGGCGATGACTGGAAGAAATATGCAAATACTCGAGCATTACTAACTTATATGTGGACCCACCCTGGTAAAAAAACGATATTTATGGGAATGGAATTTGGGCAAAGACAAGAATGGAATGTTTGGGATGATCTGCAATGGGAGTTATTAGAATTTGAGCCTCATAAAGGTATCAGGAACTTGATTGATGACCTTAACGTTCTTTATAAAAATGAACCAGCGTTATGGAAAAATGACTTTGATCCTTATGGCTTTCAATGGATTGATTGTAATGACAAATCTAATTCGGTTATAAGTTTCATGAGAAGAGAAAACGATACCAATGAGTGGCTTGTAGTTGTTGCTAACTTTACACCTAATACTCATGGGTCATACAAAGTAGGTGTTCCTTTGGAAGGATTCTATAAAGAAATATTTAATTCAGATGGTTCTAGATACGGGGGCAGCAACAAAGGAAATATGGGAGGTAAAGAAACCATAAACTACAATATTCATGATTATCAAAATGCTTTAGAACTCGCTTTGCCCCCATTAAGCGTGAGTATCTTCAAGCATCAATCAAAAAAATAAGAAGGTTCATTTAACTTAGTGCTTCATATAAATGTTCATATAACGCTTTTGCTCAGCTTTACATTGTAAGATTTTTAAGTTGGATTTTAATTTTTTTTTAAAATATCGAATTGAAAAATGGGTCAAAATTTACCACTTCTACTTTCTGCCGCATTAGGTAAAAAAGTAAATAGGCCTCCAGTATGGATGATGAGGCAAGCAGGAAGATATATGAAAATCTATAGAGATTTAAGGGAACGTTACCCAAGCTTTAGAGAGAGGTCTGAAAATCCAGAACTATCATATGAGATTTCAATGCAACCTTTTCATGCTTTCAAACCGGATGGTGTGATCCTTTTTTCAGATATTCTCACCCCTCTTCCAGGGATGGGCATAAATTTTGAAATAATAGAAAGTAAAGGTCCAATAATTGAGACCCCAATAAGAACTCTTAACCAAATAGAAAATTTAAAAGAATTAAATCCAAGTGAGAGTTTAAGTTTTGTTGGGCAAGTTCTTTCTTCACTAAAAAAAGATGTGAATAATGAGGCAACAGTTTTAGGTTTTGTTGGCGCGCCTTGGACTCTTGCCGCATATGTAGTTGAAGGTAAAAGCAGTAAAAATTATTCTTTAATAAAATCAATGGCTTTCAAAGAACCAGATTTACTTCATAAACTTCTTGATCATTTTGCAAAATGCATTGGTGAATATCTAAAGTATCAAATAAAATCTGGAGCGCAAGTAGTACAAATTTTTGATTCATGGGCTGGTCAACTAAGCCCACAAGATTACGATATCTTTGCTGGGCCGTATCAAAAAAAGGTTGTTGACATTGTAAAAGGGGATTACCCAGAAACACCAGTAATTCTTTACATTTCAGGAAGTGCTGGTGTCATAGAAAGAATGGCAAAAACTGGAGTCGATATAATCTCATTAGACTGGACAGTAGATATTGAAGAGGCTTGTAAGAGAATCCCTAGCGGCATAGGAATTCAAGGTAATGTTGACCCAGGCATTTTATTCGGGAACAAAGAATCAATAAAAGAAAGGATAGATAGTACTTTCAACAAAATTAAAGACAGAAAATATATTCTTAATTTGGGTCATGGGATTTTACCTGGGACTCCAGAAGAAAATGCTCAAACATTTTTTGAACATGGGAAAAAACTCACTTACTAGTCAAAGTCTTGGGATATAAAAACTTATTAATAACAGGCGCTAATGGATGTGTTGGCCAATATTTAGTTGATTGGTTTTTGAAAAACACAAAATTCAGGCTTTATCTCATGGTAAGAGACAAAAGTAAATTACCAATTTCTGTTCAAGAAAATAAAAAAGTCAAGTTAATGGTCTGCGATATCAGGGAATCAAATAGGTATAAAAAGGAAATTAGTCAAATTAATTACCTAATACATACTGCTACAGCTTGGGGAGATCCAAAAAGAGCCTATGAAGTAAATATTAAAGCTTTTGAAGAATTACTAGAAATGCTTGATATTGAAAAATTAGAAAAGATTATTTATTTTTCAACAGCTAGTATTCTTGATACTCAAACAGAATTAATGAGGGAATCATTGATTTATGGAACAGAGTACATTCAAACAAAATATGAATGTTTCCAGAGACTTAGAAAAAGCTCATTTGCAGAAAAAACATTCGCTGTTTTCCCTACCTTGGTTTTTGGAGGGAATCTTGGAAAAAAAAGTAAATATCCTTTGAGTTACTTAACTAGTGGATTGAAAGAAATTGGGAAATGGCTTTGGTTAGCAAGATTTTTAAAACTCGATTCTAAATTTCACTTTATACACGCAAATGATATCGCCCAGATTTGCGGGTTTCTAATTAAAAATCATAAAGAAGAAAAATACAAAGGCTTTAGAAAATTTGTGCTAGGTCAAAAATTCATTTCAATTGATGATGCCATAATTACACTTTTAAAGAAACATAATATGAGGAGATTTTTTGCGATACCGCTTACAAAAAAAATTCTAAAAATATTATTAAGAATTCTCCCCATCCAAACTACTCCTTGGGATAGCTTCAGTATCAAAAAATATGACTTTAATCATGTCCACATCACTAATCCTGAGACTTTTAAACTTAAAAGTTATGCCAAGTCACTGAATGATATTTTAAGGTTGTCAAAGTTACCAAGCTGTAATAACAATTAAAATTCTCGCAGTTAGGTTCACAAAGCCTTGTAATATATATAAATAAGCAAATTTTTTATTATGTTACGTTCAATCTTTGCAGGGTTATTCGCAATAGTTTTAACTCTAGGTCTAGGTATTTCATCAGTTTCAGCTAAGACTGTTGAAGTAAAACTTGGAACAGATGCTGGAATGCTTGCATTTGAACCAAGTACAGTAACCATTAGTGCTGGTGATACAGTTAAATTCGTCAATAATAAACTTGCCCCTCATAATGCTGTTTTTGATGGTCATGAGGAATTAAGTCATGCGGACCTAGCTTTTGCTCCAGGTGAGTCTTGGGAAGAAACATTTGATACTGCTGGTACTTATGATTACTATTGCGAGCCACACAGAGGCGCTGGAATGGTAGGTAAAGTGATTGTTGAATAAATCCTCTAAATAGTTAAACACCCTTTTTGACTTTATTTTTATTACTGTCATAAATAAATTTTGATTGATGAAAATTGTTCCAAGCGAATTCTCAAATTCTGCTTGGAACAATTTTATTTTTGCCAAAGAAATTGCCTATAAAAATTATCAACAAAATGTAGACTCTGATAATTTATTAATAGCTCTTATAAAAGAAGACAATATTACAAAAAAGATTTTTAAAAAAAATAATGTAAATCTAAAAGATCTTGAAAGGGAAATAATTTCTTCATTAAATGCGAAGGCAAAAATGAAAAATAAACAAGATAATTTATATATTGGTGATACTCTTCACAAAATATTTTTGAAGGCGAATGATATTAAAAATTCTTTAAATGATGTAGTGATATCAACAGAACACTTAGTTTACGGTTTCGCTTATGATGAAAAATATAGATTTCAAATTTTAAATCAAAAAGGTATTCCTGAATTTCTTGAAATTATAAAGAAAATGAAGTCAGATCCGGCAGAAAAAAATGAATTTAATAGTTCTAATGAGTCTTTGGAAAAATATGGTATTGATCTAACTCAATCTGCACGAGATGGGATTTTAGACCCTGTTATTGGTAGGGATGAAGAGATTAGAAGAACAATTCAAATATTGAGTAGAAGAACAAAAAATAATCCAGTTCTTATTGGAGAACCTGGGGTCGGAAAAACAGCCATTGTAGAAGGGTTAGCTCAAAGAATTATTAATGGCGATGTACCTTCTGCGCTACAAGATAGGAAACTAATTTCATTAGATATGGGTTCACTTTTAGCTGGAGCAAAATATCGTGGAGAATTTGAAGAAAGAATAAAAAATATTCTGAAGAAGGTGAAAGAATCAGACGGTAAAGTTATTCTTTTTATTGATGAAATTCATACGGTAGTAGGTGCAGGGGCTAGTGGAGGTTCTTTAGATGCAAGCAACCTATTAAAACCAATGCTTGCGAGAGGGGAACTTAGATGTATTGGTGCTACAACTATTAATGAACATAAACAAAATATAGAAAAAGATCCTGCTTTAGAACGAAGATTTCAAAAGATAAAAGTTGATGCTCCTTCAATCAATGATACTGTATCAATTTTAAGAGGATTGAGAGAAAGATACGAAGTTCATCATAGTGTGAGAATTTCTGATAATGCTTTAGTTGCTGCTGCAACCCTTAGCGAAAGATATATTAACGATAGATTTCTTCCTGACAAAGCAATAGATCTAATCGATGAAGCAGCCTCAAGATTAAATATGGTCATAACTTCCAAACCTGAAGAAATTGATGAAATTGATCGAAAAGTTCTACAGTTTGAGATGGAAAAATTATCTTTAAAAAGAGAAACGGATGAATTTTCTCTAGAAAGATTAAAAAAAATCAATAATGAACTTATATCCCTTAAAGATAAACAGGCAGAATTAGGAGCTCAATGGAAAAAAGAAAAAGATGAAATTGATGAGATTAGCACCATAAAAGAAGAAATTGAATCTGTTCAATTGCAAATAGATCAAGCCAAAAGGAGTTTTGACCTCAACAAAGCAGCAGAATTAGAATTTGGAACTTTAAATTCTTTGCAAAAAAAATTAAAAGAAAAAAGTGAGTCCCTAGTAAATTTTCAAAAAAATGGAGATAAAAGTCTTTTAAGGCAAGAGGTAACTTTTGATGATATTGCAGAAGTTGTCTCAAAATGGACCTCTATTCCAGTACAGAACTTAAACCAGTCAGAAAAAGATAAACTCTTGAGCCTCGAGTCAATCCTTAAAGAAAAAATTATTGGTCAAGATAGTGCAATTAGGGCAGTTGCAGATTCCATTAAGAGATCAAGGACTGGTCTAAATGATCCAAGCAAGCCATTAGCCAGTTTTCTCTTTTTAGGTCCAACTGGTGTTGGGAAAACAGAGCTAAGTAAAGTAACAGCCAAAATAATATTCGATTCAAATTCTTCAATTACAAGACTGGATATGTCTGAATATATGGAAAAGCATTCAGTGAGCAAAATCATAGGTGCGCCTCCTGGATATTTAGGTTTCGAATCAGGCGGTCAATTAACTGAAGCTGTAAGAAAAAATCCTTATTCATTAATACTCCTAGATGAAATAGAGAAAGCTCACAAAGATATTTTAGATATTCTCTTACAAGTTCTTGATGATGGAATCATTACTGATGGTCAAGGTCGTACAATCAATTTCAAAAATTCAATCATTGTTCTCACAAGTAATTTAGGAAGTCAATCAATAAATGATTTATCAGTTAGAAAAGAAGATACAAATGAAATTAAAAAAGTTGTAGATGATGAAATTAAAAAATTTTTCAAGCCTGAGTTTTTAAATCGACTTGATGAAATAGTTATTTTTAATAATTTAGAATTAAATGACATAAAAGAAATTGCAAAAATCCAGCTTCAAGATTTAGAAAAAAGACTTAACAAAAAAAACTTAAAATTCAAAATTACGGATGAAGCAATTAACCAACTTGTCGAAAATAGTTTCGATCATGCCTATGGTGCAAGGCCTTTAAAAAGAATTATTCAAAAACAAATTGAGACAAAAATTTCAAATAATATATTGAATAATCATTACCTTAATAAAGACGAGATTAATATTTATCTGATTAATGGAGAGATAAATGTTGATTAAATATCTAATTAAAGAATCCTATTTGACTTTAAAATTAATCTAAGATTTGAACCAATCAGGAATTTCCTCATAACTTGCTTTATTCGATTTATTTTCTTTTGATTCTGTTTTCCAACAACATGATCTGCCCTTATCCATATCCTGTAAGTATTCATTAGCCCATCTCCAAATTAATTCAGAGGTGAACTCCATTCCCACATTATCCATAATTCTCAGATCTAAAGCATCTAAGTCATGTAATTTTTCCCAGTAATTCAGCAAAGGGTCATCTTTATTTGTTAGAAAAGTATGGTCAAAATGCTCCTTTAGTCTATTTTCCAGGGGCTTTAGACTTGAAAAATCGACAACAAAACCATTTAGGTCTAATTTTTTTGCAGTGAACCAAAAGGTGAATGATCTTGAATATCCATGCACAAATCTGCAGTGGCCTTCATGGCGCCATTGCCTATGTGAACAGGGAAAATCCTCGTAACTTTTGCTGCATGTAAATTTCAGAGAATGAATATACATCAATTAACTGTTAGTATAATTTTTAATAAAACACATTGAGAAGGATTTAACATAACGAACATAATGACTTATTCAACAAATTTTTCGATAGAGGATCTACGCTTTGATAATTATGGATTAATCCCTGCAATAGCACAAGATTGGCTTGACGGATCAATTCTTATGCTTGCTTGGATGAACAAAGAATCTCTGACAATGACACTTGAAACCAAAAACGTTCATTATTGGAGTAGATCAAGATCCGAAATTTGGAGAAAAGGAGCTACAAGCGGAAGTACCCAAATACTTAAGGAGATAAGATTCGACTGCGATAATGATGCACTAATCCTTTTGATTGAACAAAATGGTTCAGGAGCATGTCACACAGGGGAAAGAAGTTGTTTTTTTAACGAAATCAAAATTAATCAAAGTGATAAAAAAGAGAAAAAAACCACTCCCTTCTCAAATATTTGCTCTGAATTATTCAATACAATTAACGAAAGATCAATAAATCCATCAAAAAAAAGTTACACAAATCATTTATTAACAAAAGGAAGTAATACTATTTTGAAAAAAATAGGAGAGGAATCTGCAGAATTTATAATGGCTTGCAAAGATAATGATAAAAAATCAATCTCAAATGAAGCTGCTGATTTAATTTATCATCTGCAAGTAGCCCTTATGCATAAAGGGGTTGAGTGGAGAGATGTACTTGCTGTTCTAGAATCAAGAAGAAAAAATTAAATAATTAAAATTTATAGTTTTTAAATTTTTTTACCAAAAAATTTAAAAAAATAATGTTAATAAACTAATTAATAATTATTAATTAATTATTAATTAATTATTACATGTATGGCTTATTACTGAATTGACTATAAGTTGAATGTATTAATAATGAGGTAAATCGTGAGTTCATTAAGCGATTTTCTTGGTGAAATAGGTCGTCATCAACTTTTGACTCCCGAAAGAGAACTCACAATGGGCAGAAAAGTCCAAGAAATGGTAGTACTTGTTAATAGATGTCAAGAGGCAGGAGGGAAAGGCCCCGCTTGTGAATACTCCGAAGCTGAGAGAAAAAAGATAAAAATTGGTGAAAAAGCTAAAAACGAGATGATAACAGCCAACCTAAGGCTAGTTGTCAACCTCGCCAAGAGATACCAAGGGAAAGGATTAGAATTACTGGACTTAATTCAGGAGGGTACATTAGGTCTTACAAGGGCTGTAGAAAAATATGATCCGTCTAGGGGACATAGATTTTCCACCTATGCTTATTGGTGGATTAGGCAAGGTTTAAATAGAGCATTGTCAACTCAAAGTAGAACGATAAGGATCCCTGTTAACATTAATGAAAAACTTACAAAACTAAGATCAGCAAAATCAAAGCTTATGCAACAAAAGGGTATTCCACCTACTAGTGATGAGCTAGCTGAAGAAATGAAGATAACCAAAGAGGAAATTGACGAACTCCTTTCTTGTGAATTGAGAAGCATCACTGTTAGTCTCCAAGGTACAGTTAAATCAAAATCAGATCCTTCCGAGTTAGTTGATATTCTTCCAAGTGATCAAACTCCCCCAATGGAATTAGCCGAATTAGCCGAAAGGACGGCCTCGGCTTGGAAGTTATTAGATAAAGCAAATTTAACTGAGAAAGAAAGAAAGATAGTAAGCTTAAGATTTGGTTTAGACGGCTCAAATGAATGGAGAACTTTAGCTGAAGTTGCAAGACATATGAGTTGTAGCAGGGAATATTGCCGACAAGTTGTTCAACGTGCTTTAAGAAAACTTAGAAAAGCAGGAATACAAAATGGATTAGTTGATAGTATTAGCTAAAAACTCTATTAAATATATTTAAATTTCATTTATAAAGATGAAAGAGAATTACAAAACTCAAGAAAAAATCTATGATGCTGAAGTTTTAGAAAGTTCAACATTTGATGAAAATATCATTATCAAGATTCTTATTAAAGCGGGAAGAACAATTGCCAAGCCTGCCTTAGAAGTTTTGGAGATGGCATTAGATCCTTTTACTCCTGCACAAGTAAGAGTTTCATTAATGGCTGCTCTAGCATATTTGATTATGCCATTTGATCTTTTTCCTGACTTTATGCCTTTAGTTGGTTTTAGTGATGATTTTGTAGCCCTCACAGCAGTACTCAGTATATGGAGCAAATATATGACTCCTTCAATAAGAGCAAGAGCAGAGAATAAGCTTAATAAGTTATTTCCTTTTTATTGAATGGGTAAATTATCTATACAGGAAGAAAAAGAACTCGTCTCCTTCATTAAAGATTGGTTAAAAACGCATGGATTTAACCAAAAAGACTTAGCAAATGAATTAAATATTAAATCGAGTAGAACCTCCGAGATTATTCTCAAAATGAAAGAATTATATAAAAAAGGCGGCATGTTCAATATTGCAAAAAATCTTATAAAGATTGAGCAAAAATGGTTAAACAATATCAAGAACGATTATCTAGAAACAAAACAAACACCACCATATAATCAATTAGATATCGACTCATTAGTAAACCAGATAAATCAAGATACTAGTAAATAAATATTATTATAAATAATATATTTTTATTTAATAATGATAAAACCTCTTAAAACTAACGTTTAAATAAATATCGATTTAACTCCTAAATAAGATAAATAATTGAATTATTAAAGCAAAAATAATATGTATTTTTAAGTTAAATTAATTCTTTTAATAAATAGTTAATAATTGCTAAATTTTTTCGTAAATCATATTTAAAATGCTTGAATCCAGGGATAAATATCATAATTAATCCATATACCTTTTTCCCAATATATATCCTCCTCAATAAGATCTTTCAATTCTTTTACATCATTAGCATTAAAAATTCCAAACAAATATTTGGTACATTTTGTTGGCCCTAATGTAACTAAAATATCGCTATCTTTTAAGTTTTTAAGTCTCTTAAGATGTTGTTCTCGAAATGGTTCCCTTTTAATAATTGCATCTTCACAGTACCGTCCAAAAACTACAAACTTTTCCATTTTTAAATATAAATAATAGAATGAATAGATACTTAATAATTGCATATATTACACTCAGATTGCTATGTTATTTAATACAACTTTCCTTTAATTAATTATGCTAACTGGTAGCGATCTCCTTGCAAAAGTTAAAGAACTTGGTGATGTTAGCAAATCTGACCTAGTTCGCGCCTGTGGATATGTTTCCAGTAAAAAAAACGGAGGTGAACGCTTAAACTTTACCGCATTTTATGAAGCACTTTTAGAAGCAAAAGGAGTTAATCTTGGTGATTCTGGAGTTGCAGGTATTGGAAAAGGTGGAAGAAAACTTAGTTATATTGCTACAGTTCAAGGCAATGGGAATCTTCTGATTGGGAAAGCATATACAGCACTTCTTGATTTAAAAGCAGGTGATGAATTCGAAATTAAGCTCGGAAGAAAACAAATCAGATTATTGCCTACAGAAGAATCTTAAAGACAACGACAATAAATTGGTAATAACATTTTTAAATAATTTTCTATAAATAATTCATTTAATTAATAAATTATCTTTGTATTTATTTTTTTTGATCAGCAGCTAAACGCATTTCTTTACAAAACTCACCAACATGATCGACAACATCTTTTTCACTTAAGCTCGAGATTCGTTTTACAAATGCACTCCCAATAATTACTCCATCTGCTCCCCACTCACGAACTTTATTAACATGTTCAGGAGTTGATATTCCAAAACCAACAGCAATTGGATTGTTATTTACATCTTTTAATTTAGCAATAAGATTTTCTACTCTATTTTCCATTTTATTTCTCTCACCGGTGACACCTGTAACACTTACTAAATAAGTAAAGCCTTTTGTATGATTTGATATTTGTTTCATTCTTTCAAAAGGAGTAGTTGGCGCTACCAATAAAATTAAGTCCATAGAATGGTTACTAACTATTTTAGAAAATTTATAAGCTTCCTCCAAAGGGAGGTCAGGAACTATTAGTCCAGAAACTCCAGCATCAGATGCCATCTCACAAAACCTTTCAAAGTCAAAACATAGTAATGGATTCAAGTAAGAAAAAAGGATGATGGGGATATTTAATTTACCTTTTAAAGACTCTAAAAGTTTAATTACTTTTCTTAAGTTAGTGCCTGACTTTAAGGCTCGAGAGGCCGCCACTTGAATAACAGGTCCATCTGCAAGTGGGTCACTATACGGGATACCTAATTCAATAAGGTCAGCTCCATTTTCTTGTAACTTTAATAAGATCTCAGACGTTATTTCAATATTAGGATCCCCAGCCATTATGAAGGGCATTAAAGCAAATTTTTTTTTATTTTTTAACTCACAAAACATCTCATCTACCTTAGATAAAGATTCATTTTTTGTAATTTGCATTTTGTTATTTTTCATAATTTTTAGATATTTTTCTATGAAAAATTTATGGATTTTTCTCTAAATCTTCCATAAGTTTTTGCTGCTCTTCCTTTGGCAATGAGTTGAATTTGGTTTCTAGTTTATCATTAACAACTTTTTCATACTCTTTTCTATAACGCTTCCTTTGTTCCATAAAAGTCATTTTTCCATTAACAACTCTATAAACATAAGATGTTACCCAAGTAATAACAATCAAAATCAAGATACAGCTTGATAGAGTAGTGGCTGTAAAATTATCGATACCAATTTGCGGTGTAAATTTATAACTAATTAATCCTATTAATGAAATAAATAAACCTATTTGTACAACTTTTCCTTTAGTCAATTATTTACCCTTTACCACTTCCTTTTAGTCTGAGATTTAAAAATGGAGAAAATAAAATTAACCCAGGAAAGAAAAGAAATACAAGGCCATAAATTCCTAATCTTTCAAATTTGCCCATAATATTCCATCTATTATTCATCCAATAAAATAGCAACAATGGGATAACTAATAAATAGGTAGAAATAATTCCGATATAAGCAATTAAAGTAGCGAATGAATTATTGAAAAAACTTTCCATTTTAATTTATGGTTGCTTAGTTAAAACATAACAACTATTGGAAGTTATCGTCAGAACTAAAAATAAATAATTAAATAATGGGAGTGGGGGGACTTGAACCCCCACGAGCTAAATCGCTCGACGGATTTTAAGTCCGGCGCGTCTACCAATTCCGCCACACTCCCAAAGGGAATTTGCGCTTTTTTATCGTAGCTGAAAGTAACCCATTTAACCAAGAAAAATGCGAATATTTACATTTTTTGGAGACCAATGGAAGAGCTAGAACTATTTTAAAATTAATTGATTAAAATTGATCGCCATAACTTAATTCTCGAAAGATAAGAGGCAATTAGCTCCTTTTTTAATGGTTATGTTTATGCATACTGCACGGCATCAATTTATCTCCCATTTGATGAGCGCCTTCACAGTCAAGTTTATAAGCTTCTTTTTCAGTCTGTTCTTTTGTATCAAATAACATTGGCATTTTCATTTCTTTTTCAATAGGTTTATTAGAACAACCTAATGAAAGAATTGACATAAAAAAAAAAGGGATAAAAGAAAAAAAGTGTTTCAAAATTAATAAATTAATCAATGAAGTTTAGTATTAAATATCTTTGAAAATATTTTAAAAGCTAATTTATTTATATCTTTAATATTGATTGAGAGTCGATCTAACCTCGAACCTACTTTGTTTAGATAAAGTACCTATACTTAGTTTTTTATTTAAAGGTTATTATTTTCAGCAATAACACTTAAAAAAAAATGATGAAACTTTCTATCGTTTTCTTACCAATTGTCTTTGCAGTTATTTGGGTGCTGTTTATTGGGTTAAGAATAAATAAAGTAGAAACTAGAGATGGAAAAAGAAAATTAATTAATTACTAATTGATTGACAGTCGATCTCAAAAAAGGGTAAAAAGTTCCTTTTTTTAATACCATACGATAAAAAAAAGAAGCATGGATCGCGCTAGATCAAGTTGTGGATATTTGTTCTTAAGTTAATAGATCCAGAAGCAAGATAGAGACTTGCTTTTGATCAATGGCTAAAGGTTTATATAATTTAGTGAATTAAAATCTATCTCGTTTTAAAGTCCGGCTCGTCTACCAATTCCGCCATACTCCCAGAGGAATTTGCGCTTTCTAAGCGTAGCTAAAAGTAACCCATTTAACCAAGAAAAATTGGAATATTTACTCTTTTAATTATCAGATTAAATCAAATTTTTAATTTACTATTCCTTCTATTTGCCATTGTAAAGTTTCACCTGCATGAAATGGTTTTATTTGTCCGACGATATTTTTTTCTTCAACAACATCAATATATTCTTTAATTTTGTTAGGCCTAGAAACTAATTTTAATTTTTCTTTATTTGGTGGGACATTATAAAAATTAGGGCCATTCAAACTTGCAAACTTTTCAAAATTATCTAGAGCATCCTCCTCTTCGAAAACTGTTAAGTAGCTTTCTATTGCTACTGGGGAATTAAAAATGCCTGCACATCCACAAAAAGCCTTCCACTTCCTAAGGTGTGGAGCAGAGTCAGTCCCCAAGAAAAAACATTTTTTCCCACTTGTTGCCGCTCTCCTTAAAGCGAGTCTATTATTTTCCCTCTTAGCAACTGGTAAGCAGTAAAAATCACTATTTAAACCTCCAAAAAACATTGCATTTCTATTTATATGTAAATGATGCGGAGTAATAGTAGCCCCAATATTATTTTCTTGCACAAAATCCACTGCGTAAGAGGTGGTTATATGTTCTAGAACGATTTTTAATTTTGGAAATCTTTTGGTTATTTGAGAAAGTTCTTTATCTATAAAAACTTCTTCTCTATCAAATACATCTACTTCAGAATCAGTCACTTCCCCATGAATTAAAAGAGGCATTCCAGAATCTTGCATTAATTCAAAGATCTTATATAGATTTTCTATTTTCCTAACTCCATGACTGGAATTTGTTGTGGCATTAGCAGGATATAATTTTGCTGCAAAAAAAACATTATTTTTAAAACCATTAATTATTTCCCCTTTATCAGTGTCATCTGTAAGATAAATTGTCATTAAGGGTTCAAACTTAGAACTTTCTGGTAGCGCTTCAACAATAGATTTCCTATAAGAAATAGCGCTATTGATTGAAGTTATGGGACTTTTAGTATTTGGCATAACAATGGCTCTTCCAAAATATTCCGAAGTAAACTGAATGATATTTTTTAATACAAGACCTTCTCTTAAATGTAAATGCCAATCATCAGGTTTTATTATGTTTAAAGTCTTCAAGATTTTTTCTATTTAGTCAATTTTAACAGCAAATTAAAATTGACAATAAATTATAGATATTCGAGGATAGTTATTAAACAATTATGAAAATTTTTATTATCTAAATTAAATTCTAAATATGAGTGATTTTTTATTTCCAATAATAGAAATATTTTTAGGCATAGTTCTACTTTTTGCTGGAGGAGAGTTCTTTATTCAGGGAGCCATATTTTTATCTTTAATTTTAGGAATACCTCAAATAGTCATTGGTTTGACAGTTGTTTCTCTTGGAACAAGCTCTCCTGAGTTGTTGGTAAGTTTGAGTTCAATTTTAAAAGGCAGTGATTCGCTTGCGGCAAGCAATGTAATTGGAAGCAATATTTTTAATGTTCTCGTTGTTTTGGGCATAAGCTCATTGATAACGCCCCTTAAAGTAAAAAGCAGAATAGTCAGAAGAGATGTGCCTCTTTTAATGGCAATTTCTTGTGCAGTTTGGGCAATGTCATCAACAGGCTTATTAACATTGCAAGCAGGGATATTTCTAATATTTTGTTTAATCTTAAATACAATATGGGAAATCAACACCATCAATGAAAAAGGAGAGGAGACAAAAGATGCTGAACCAGAGATAGAAGAATTTAAAGATAACTATAAAGGGAAAATAAATATTTTAATAAAGTTAATATTTGGAATATTTCTTTTAAGCTTTGGTTCAAATATTTTAGTAAATGGTTCTCAAACGCTCGCTACTCTTTTGGGTGTAAATGAAATTATTATTGGTTTAACTATCGTCGCAACTGGGACATCTTTACCAGAATTAGTAACTTCAATAATTGCTGCATTTAAAGGCAAAACAGATCTTGCGATTGGGAATGTAATAGGAAGTAATTTACTCAATCAACTCTTAATCCTAGGAAGTTGCAGTATTTTTTCAGGATTTAAAGGTTTAGTAATTGAACAGAGTCTAATAAAAGTTGACTTACCTTTTATGGTTTTAACTACCTTTGCATGCTTACCAATTTTCTGGAGCAAAGGGAAAATAACAAGAATTGAAGGATTTATTTTGCTTAATCTTTATATTTTTTACATTCTCGATAAGATACTTTTCCTGAATGAATTTAACTTCCTTTCTGAATTAAGGATAGGTTTATTTATTTACTTTGCATTACTTGTAGTATTTCTAATTGTTCAAGAAAAATTAAAATTTTCTAATTCATAATTTTATCCATACATAGTCACAAATTCTTCTGAGATAGTTGGGTGCAAAGCCATAGTAATATCAAATTCTTTTTTTGTTATCCCTGCATTTAAGGAAATTGATACCATTTGAATAATCTCAGACGATGTTTCTCCAAACATATGACATCCTAGGACTTTGTCAGTTAGCTTATGAACTACAATCTTCAACATACATTTTGATTTATTCTTTTTAAAGGTATTAGACATAGGGGTAAATTTGCATTTGAAAATTTTTATATTTTTTTCAGAGTAAATCTCTTTAGCTCTTTTCTCACTTAAGCCAACTGTTGAAATTTCTGGAATAGTAAAAACGGCCTTAGGGATATATTCATAATTTACTTTTCTTTTTTGGTCATTAAAAAAATTATCCGAAAAAACTCTCCCTTGTTCTATTGCTACTGGAGTTAAGTTTGGCTTATTTATGATGTCGCCAACTGCAAAAATATTTGCGTTGCTTGTTTGATTAAGTTCATCGACATCTAAATATTGGCCATCCATCTTTAAATTTAAAAAATTTAAATTTAAAGGCAAAAGATTTGGTTCTCTTCCTGTAGCAATAAGGACATTATTAGTTAGGAGTTTATCTCCCGAATCTAGGGTAGATTCCAGATTTCCATTTACTTTTTTGATAGAATTTAATTGATTATTGGGGATTATATTGATTTCAGTAAAAGTAGGTGATTCCTCTAGGCACGAAGAAAGATCCTCATCAAAACCATTAAGTAAATGTTGACCTCTAATTAATTGAATTACTTCAGTACCTAAATTTCTGAAAATAGAAGCAAATTCACAAGCAATATATCCACCTCCTACTATTAATATTGATTTAGGAAACTTTTCTAATTCAAAAATATCATCACTAGTCCATGCCAAATCTACCCCAGGAATATTTAATTTCTTTGGTTTACCTCCAACTGAAATAAGAATTTTTTTTGAACTTATTTTGTTTTTAATTTTCTTAGTGTTTGAACAAATAATTTCTAATTCATTTTGAGTAATAAATCTTCCTAAGCCTTCAAAAATAGTTATATTCAATTTTTTTAAAGAATTTCTATGTAAATTACTTAATCTAGAAACCTCCTCTCTAATATTCTTTAACAAAATATTTGATTCAAAATTAATACCTTCATTTTTTAATCCATATCCTTCAGAAGAATCCATATTTTTTTTACTTTTAGCTGCATAAACCATTAATTTCTTAGGCACACATCCCCTTATCACACAAGTTCCTCCTATTTGATTTGCTTCTATGATTGCGACTTTTGCTCCATAAATAGCCGCACGTTTAGCCGCCGCGAGTCCTCCAGATCCAGCGCCAACAACAATTAAATCAAATTCAAATTCCAAGACTTTTTTTAATCAATTATTATAACGTTAGTTTATAGCTTTAATTCAAATAATGAATGGTATTTTGACATGGGATGATTTAAATAAATTTGAAGTTGAAGATCTTGATAGAGTCCATGGCATAAATAATTCCTACGCAAATTTAAGATTATTTGGACATAGTGAAAATGATGTATTAGTTACTCTTTATAGGGATAGACATTCTTGGTGTCCTTACTGTCAGAAGGTATGGTTATGGCTTGAATTCAAGAAAATTCCATACAGAGTCAAGAAAATAAATATGTTTTGCTACGGCCAAAAAGAAAGTTGGTTCCTTGAAAAAGTCAGATCGGGGAAATTACCTGCAATTGAATTTAAAGGGCAAGTTATAACTGAAAGCGACGCCATCATTGCTTTTTTAGAAAATGAATTTGGAGCACTTGGATCTTTTATTACATCTAGTCACCTTTTCAAAATTCGAGAGTTAGAAAGAGAAATTTTCAGATCCTGGTGTAATTGGCTCTGCCGAGAAAGCTTTAATTTTATAGATAACTCTTTTAGAAAAAAAAGATTTAAAGAATCCATTTCTAAACTAGATGAAATCTTAAGTAGCTCAAAATCAGGGTTTGTTGATCCATCAGTTTCTAACACGGGTGATACAGAACCTGGTGTTGGAGATATAATTTTTATTCCCTACATGGAGAGAATGAATGCATCACTTATTTATTATAAAGGGTTTAATTTAAGATCTAATTATCGTCATATAGATAACTGGCTTACCCTTTTTGAGGGGACAAGTGCTTATAGAGGCACTCAAGGAGATTTTCATACTCATTCTCATGATTTACCCCCACAAATGGGAGGATGCTATAAAGAAAGCAATGAACAACAGATTACTTTCTCAAAGCTAATAGATACTGGGGAGGGTTTAGGTAATTATGAATTAAACCAAAATTATGAGTCTAAATATTATGCAACAATTGCTCTTAAAAGAGTGATAAAGCATAAAGACAATTTACTAAAGGTAAACCCATACAATAAAGAATCCTTTGACGAATCATTGAGATCAGCTTTGAGCCATATGATCACAGGTGAAGTATTAATCCCAAAAAAACTTTCAGGAATCTCTTTAAGATACTTAAAAAATAGAATCTCAGTTCCAAGAGATATGCCAATCATTTCAGCGAGGTTATTAAGGCAATCATTAAATAGAATTGAATCGCTGAGTGATATCAATGAAATAGATAAGTTACCTTTAAGGCATAGATATGATCAAGATCCTAAAAACTTCATTTCTAGTTAATAGTAAAACTATAAATTTTTTCTTGAATCTATTTGAAGTAAATCTCTTATTTTTTGAACTTGACTTGCAATATTTGGATCGATAGATAATTTTTTTTCAACTTGTTCAATAGCATACATTACTGTTGTATGGTCCTTGCCCCCAAACTCATCTCCAATTCTTGGTAGGCTTAGATCCGTCCCATGCCTCATAAGATACATACCTATTTGTCTAGCTTGACTTACTGGTTTTCTCCTACTTGAACTGATCAATTCATCAGTAGAAACTTTAAAGAAATCTGACACTTTATTAATAACTTGTTTTGGAGTAACAACTACTCCAACACTATTCGGATCAAGCATTGGAGCAATTGATTGGACTGTCATTGGCAAGCCTGTTATTGATGCAAATGCAACAGCTCTAGTAAATGCTCCTTCCAATTCTCGAATATTCGAAGTAAATCTTCCTGCTATAAATTGAATTAAATCTCTTGGAAGACTCATCCTCTCTTGTTCTGCCTTTTTTTGAAGGATGGCTGTCCTTGTCTCAAGATCAGGTGGTTGAATATCTGCCGTCATGCCCATTGAGAACCTAGAAATTAATCTCTCTTGAATTCCCGACAATTGATTTGGTGGCCTATCACTTGCAATAACTATTTGACTTCCTGATTCGTGAAGAGCATTAAAAGTATGAAAAAATTCTTCCTGTGTATATTCTTTGCCTTCTAAGAACTGTATATCGTCTATTAAAATCAAATCAACATTTCTATATTTATCTCGAATAGCTGTCATTCCATCTCTTCGAATACCACTAATAACATCATTGGTAAAAGTTTCTGTAGATACATATTTAACTTTTGCTTCTGGATCTATTTCTACTCGATAATGGCCTATTGCTTGCATTAAATGGGTTTTGCCGAGACCTACTCCACCACAAATAAATAAAGGATTAAATTCTCTCCCGGGTGATTCGGCAACTGCTAAAGCAGCTGCATGAGCCAACCTACTATTTGGACCTACAACAAATCTCTTAAAGACGTAGCGTAAATTTAGACCGTTGGGATTTTTGGATCGATTTTTTGAAGAAATATCTTGATTATTAGGAAATGATTTTGTTTTATGATTCACAATATGTTCATCTAGGTTCTCTTTATTTGTTGAATCGCTGCTTATATTTGTTTCAGATTTAAAGACAACTTTTACATCATGGCCGCATATTTCTTTTGCAGCCTTTTCGATAGTTTGACAATAATTCTTTCTTAACCAATCACTGGAAAATGTATTTGGAGCAATTAAAGTTAATAAGCCATTTTCAAAACAATTAAATTTTGCAGGCCTTATCCATGTCTCAAATGAAGGCTTACTTAAAGTTTTTTGAAGTGATTGTTGAACTTCCGCCCAAATAGGATTAATTGCTTGCAAAATTTTATTATCTAGATTATTAATCTAGTTGGAATTTAATAATTGGCCATTAGGAAATCACAAGATCACGACAAATTTAAAATTACTTAACAAACTACCATACAAATTTATAAGAAAAATTTTATTTTTTATAGGCATATAATTATTTTAAATAGCAACAAATTTTTGGATAAAGCATTACTCATTATTATGGCAAAATGGCATGCTTTTGGAAGATGCAAAACAAGATTATCTAAAGATATAGGTAAAAGTAATTCTGCAAAGGTTCAAAGTGTAATGACCAAACACACTATTTCAGTAGCAAAATTTCTCCAAGAAAATAAACTAATTGATATTTCTATTGCTATATCTGGTTTGGGGATAGGCAACTGTAAAAGATGGACTAAAGAATTAGGCATCAAAAAATTTAATTTACAAGGAAAAGGCTGCTTGGGAGAAAAAATGAAACGGCAAATAATTATCAATAAAAATTTTTGTGCAAGACATAAGATCAAAAATATTATTTTTATTGGTACTGACCTTCCAGATTTATGCCATCAAGATTTGTTAAATACTTTAAAAGAGCTTCAACAAAATGATCTTATTTTAGGACCATCTAATGATGGAGGATATTGGCTTATTGGTTTATCAGAAAAAATAATGTCATCGCATATATATTTACCTTTTATCAACATAAAGTGGGGGACAGAAAATGTTCTTCAAAATACAATTGATAATTTTGCTACAACAAAATTAAGATATAAGTTTTTAGATAAAAAAATTGATATAGATACAATTATTGATATTGAAAATAGAAAGTAATCGACTTGTCAAAAATCTCAATTATTATTCCAACTATTAATGAAGCTAATAATTTGCCATTATTGCTTTCAGACTTGTCAAGTATTCAAAAAGAGGGCGAAATCATAATTGTTGATTGTGGAAGTGAAGATAAAACTATTGATATAGCAAATATTTATGGAGCGAAAGTATTTATATCCAAAGAAAGAAATCGAGGACTACAATTAGATATTGGAGCTAAAAATTCAAAAGGAGAGTGGCTCATATTTTTACATGCAGACACAAGATTAACTTATGATTGGTTTAAAAAAATAAACTCATTTTTAAAGGGACACAAGAATATTATTTACTATTTTAAATTCAAAATTAATCACAAAAAGATAATTTATAGAGTCCTCGAAATTCTCGTGAATATTAGAAGTAAATTTTTTAAACAACCGTATGGTGATCAAGGTTTAATAATTCATAGAACAATCTATTTTAAGAATAATGGATTTAGAAATATACCTTTGATGGAAGATGTAGATTTTTTAATGAGATTAAACCAAAAAAAAGATTTAAAACAATTAAATTTTCCTATCTTTATAAGTTCAAGGAAATGGGAAAGAACTAATATTTTTCTCCAAGCAATTAAGAACTGGCACTTTAGAAGAAGATGGTTAAAAGGCGAATCGTTAAAATCTATATATTTTGACTATTACAAAAAATGATTAATTTGCATACCAAAAAGCACATTTCGACCCTCTAGGTTCTAAAATCCAACCCTGTCTTTTGTAAAATGAAACCACTTCAGCATCAGCAAAAAGGGTTACTTTAGAAATGCCAATATTTTTCAATTCTTTTAGGACATATCTCATTATCTCTTTCCCCAATCCAAGTCCTTGATAAACAGGGTTAATAGCTACATCCCAAACTGTTGCTTCTAGAATTCCATCGCCAGTGCATCTTGCGAATCCAACTAGTCTGGGAAATTTATCATCATGACGCCATAACCCAACCACCAAAATACTGAAATCTAAAGCTCTTTTTACCCTCCTTATAGGTCTTCTGCTCCAACCAACAGTTTGCAAAAGTTGATCTAGTTCTATTAGATCTAAATCTTTATTTTTACTACATACAAATATTTCTTCTTTATTTGTTTGAGTGAACTCATAAGAATTTAAACCATAGAGATCTATCAGCTCATCCTTTGATATACTGTTTGATTTTTTTATTAACGATCCTTGGTTTCTAAAAATCATTAAAAATTCACGAATCCCTTTTGTTGAAGCTCAGAGAGCTGAAAATATAAACCCTTTTTGAGCCTTAATTCAATATGTGTTCCCTCCTCAACTAATGATCCCCCTTTCAAGACTAAAATCTTATCAGAACTTTCAATAGTTGCTAATCTGTGAGCTATTACTAATGCTGTTCTTTTTGAAAGAATTCTCTCAAGATCCATCTGCAAAGTAGCCTCTGTTGAGGGATCCATAAAAGCAGTTGCTTCGTCCATTATTAAAACAACAGGATTTCTAATTGCTACTCGAGCTACGGAAAGAAGTTGTCTCTCTCCAGAAGAGAGATTTCCACCTCTTTCTCTTAGTGAGGTGTTCAAACCTTCTGGTAATTTTTTTAACAAATTATCTAACCCTAATTCGTAACAAAGATTTTCTAATTCAAGATTGTCTATATTCGAATTTAGTTTTAAATTATCAGCGACATTTCCACTAAAGATAAAGGTATCTTGCAAAACTACTCCCAACATATTTCTAAGAATTGCAATAGGAATATCTTTAATATCGATATCATCGATTAAAATTTGACCCGATTGAGGTTCATACAATCTACACAATAGTCTTATTATGGTTGTCTTACCTGAACCAGTTGGGCCTACAAAAGCCACATGCTCTCCTGGGTTGATCTTGAAAGATAAATTCTTTAAAATATGTTCTCCTTCGTTGTAGAAAAAATTTACATTCTTGAACTCAATTTTGCCCTTAAATTTTTTATTTACATTTTTAGCATTTTCTAAAAAATGTTTTGCGGTAGTAGAGTCCTTAATCTGTATTTCTTCATCCAATAATTCGTTTATTCTTTCTACAGCTGTTAAACCTCCTTGTATTTGAGTAAATCTTTCTGCAAGCTGCCTTAAAGGTTCAAATAGTCTTTGAGAGTATAAAATAAACGTTGTTAATGTTCCTAAACCAATATTTCCAGAAGTAACAAGATATCCTCCAACAGCCAAAACCAAGGAAACTGCAGCTAGAGAAATCCATTCTATAAACGCCGAAATACTACTGTCATAAAATATTGTTCCATTAACTGCTTTTTTATAAGCAACTCCAGTTTTGGAAAATTTCTTGCTATTAAAAGCCTCTCTTCTGAACATCTGAACGACTTCTAAACCTTGAAGATTCTCTTGAAAATCAGAGTTTAGTTGAGACAATTCTTCCCTTACCTGATAATTGGCTCTTCTGTAACGTTTTTGAAGCCAAATAATAAAATATGAAACTGGGATTTGAGTCAAAAGTAATAAAATGGCAAGCCCCCGATCAATCGACAGCATTGTCAAAGAAATTACTATCAGACTAACGAAGTCAGCAATGACTCCAACTGCCCCGCTACCAAAAACCTCGGCTAAAGCATCAACATCATTTGTTAATCTTGTTAATAATTTCCCCACAGGCATTTTATCGTGGTACTTAAGAGATAAAGATATTGAATGATCAAAAAGTTCTCTTCTTATTCTTGCTGTCAAACGTTGTCCGACTGCTTGGATATTGTAAGTTTGGTATCCCTGCAGAACTAATCTGAATAAAACAGTTATAAATAAAGTTACGATAATGGCATTTATCGACTGCCCAAAGAAAGTTTTACTTAGCCAAACATCTGTAGTTTCGTTCTTTAGAATAGTAATTGCTTGACCAACTAATAATGGTTGAATAGCTCCAGAGAAAGAAACAGGTAACAAAACTATCAATATAAGATAGATTGTTTTTTTATCTTTAGTTAAATATTTACCTAACTTTTTAATCCTTCTAAAATCTTTAAAAAACATTTAGCTAATCTTCTATAAAGCATTAGTTGATTCTATTGATAAAATTGTATCTCTGAGATGATTATCATCTAACCTCATAGATAAAGGATTTCCAATTAGTCTTGCAGTCGAGTAATAAAGATCATCTATTTTAATTAAACCATTCTCTTTGAGAGTCTTTCCGGTTGCCACCAAATCAACTATTGCCTCTGCCATGCCTGTAATAGGACCAAGCTCGACTGATCCTGTCAAATGAACTATTTCTACAGGAATATTTAATTCTTCAAAATAAGATCTTGCTGTTTTTATAAATTTACTTGCTACTTTACAATTCGCCGGAAGATCGGTTGGTTTTAAATAATTGCTATTTTTCTTAACCGCCAACGACATATGACAACCCCCAAAGCCTAAATCTAATAATTTTGCGACTTTTAATTCAGATTCTTGTAGAACGTCATATCCAACAATACCCAAATCAGCCTGACCATAACTAACATAAACAGGCACATCTCCATTTCTCACTAATAGAGCTTTTGCCCGTTTGCAATTTGATTCAAAGGTTAATGATCTATTATTTTCTTCCAACGCATTAGAGAAATCTAACCCAGCTTTTTTAAACGTTGAAATTGAATCTTTTAACAGAGCTCCTTTTGGTAAAGCTATAGTAATCATAGATCAATTTCTTCCAAGGATTATTCATTCTAATTTAACAATGGAATTTAATAAAGCTCGAAATATAATTGGACTTAGAGTTTTAAGTGATAACATCATTTGGTTGTTGGTAAAAGATAAATCCGTTGTAGTTGTAGATCCATCTGTTCACGAACCAGTTATTAGATATTTAAATGAAAACAATTTTCACTTAGAAGCTATTTTGCAAACTCATCATCATTCAGACCATATTGGCGGGACGAAGTCTCTTATTGAAAAATGGCCAAATGTAAAGGTGATTGCTTCCTCCAAAGAAAAAAAGCGAATCCCTTTTCAAAATGTATCTGTTGAAGATGGAGAAACTTTAAATATTTTAGGGGAAGAAGTAAAAATAATTGAAGTATTAGGTCATACAAGCTCACATATTGCCTTCTTTTTGAATGGGGAAAATCCTGTTCTTTTTATTGGTGACACATTATTTTCTGGAGGCTGCGGAAGAATTTTTGAGGGTACTTATCAACAAATGTATTCTTCACTAGAAAGAATCAAATCTTTACCAAAAAATACTCTCATATATTGTGCTCATGAATATACAAAGGGGAATATATTGTGGGCATTGAATCTCAAGCCAAAAGATCAAGATATAAAAAATAAACTTTCGGAAGTTGAAAAAAAACTTTCACTTAATGAATTGACAATTCCATTTTTACTTGATGAAGAGATGAAAATAAACCTTTTCTTAAGAGCAAAAAATTTAGAAGAATTTACTTTTTTAAGAGCAAATAAAGATTTATGGGTTTAAATAGATAGGTATCTTCTTAAACAAATGTCCCCCAAACAAGTAATTAAAACATCAAATGCTCCAGATCCAGTTGGACCATATAATCAAGCAATAAAAGCTGGGGATTTTATCTTTTGTTCTGGTCAAATTGCTATAGACCCAGCTTTAAATGAAATAACATGTTTAGGTGATATAGAGAAGGAAACTATTCAAGTTTTAAAAAATCTTGCAGAAGTTCTTAAAGCTGGTGGAGCCAAAATAGAGGATGTAATAAAAACAACTATTTACTTAACGGACTTAAGTAATTTTCAAATTGTCAATAAAATATATAGTGATTTTTTTAATATAGATAATCCTCCAGCAAGGGCCTGTGTGGAAGTTTCATCTCTACCAAAAGGAGTTTTAGTTGAAATAGATTGCGTCGCATTTCTAGATTAATTTCTAATTATTGAGAAATTTGTAATATGAACCAATTGTGCACCATAGTTGTATAGATTATTAGTTGATAATTCATCTTTGATCTATGTCAGCAGCAAAGCTTAATATAGATGAACTAGAAGCAGGTTATCCTTTATTTTGCAAAGCTCTTAGACTATTAATCTTAAAAGGAAACTCAGTTAAAGATATAGAAAAGACAGTGTGTTGGGGTCATCTTGAGACTTTAAATAGATGTCTACCTGGTAGATATAAAGCCCCAACATATTTAATGGCTTTAATCAAAAGAGATATTGCAAAGCCTAATAATTATTAAAAAGGACTAATCCTCTAAATAAAATTTATCAATATCCATTGAAAAGTCTTTTTCTTTTTCTGATATTTCTTTATTATCCAAAAATATTGAAAGACTTACAAAATTCTTACCGAAGCTGATATTTGGATAGATATCCCTTTCTTTGCATAATTTCTCAATTTCACCCATGAATTTACTAATTTTTGAGTATTGATCAAATTCAAATCTTTTTTCAATCCTCAGAGGTGATTCTCTTTCTTTCCACATTACATTCTTTATTCAAGACTAATTACACTATACCTTCAACAAAGTTTCTCAATAAATTTTTGAAGATAAAATTTTTAGTCACTCTCCCAATAATCAATAATACCGCCAATTGTTAAATCGGTTTGAACTTCAGGATTAGGGCATGCAAATCTAGCGGCAGAGCCACTAGCTGTAAAAACCCAGTTACCTTCTCTAGCTCCAACAGGATCAACAGCAACTAATTTCTTTCCTTTATTATTTTCTAAAATTCGTAAATTCATATGACCTAAGCCAGCGACTCTTTGAGTGCATACCATCCTTCCTAATACCTTCATAATTTCCACGATTTATATCCTCCTTTTTATGATTTGTCAGGATCCCAATGATCAATAATTCCAACAATTGTTAAATCGCTTGGATAAGATTTACTTCCCGCAGCTTCTCTAGCAGCAGAACTTCCAACACAAATAACCCAATCGCCTGGCTTACAGCCAACAGCATCAACTGCAACCTTTTTAGAAGAACCATCCAAGACAACCTGCAGATGTTTATGTTCAAAACCAGGAATCCTATTGGTAGAAACAAGTGGTTTTACAACCTTGCAAATTAACATAATTAGTGAGCCTCCTCTGTTTTTTTATCTAAAGACATTCCAATAATTTGGGCGGAATGAATGTTGTCCCTATCTCTAATGGTAGAGCAAGTATGTAACAAACCTTGATCAACTAAATTTTTATATCTAATTGATATCGCATTATTAACTCTTTCACAATCATTTATTGCCCTCTCTTTTGCGCCGGGTACTTTTCCAGAGTAATCAAATCTTATTACTACGGGAATAGGTAGATCTTGAGAAACATTTAATCCTGTAAAAATCTTCACTCCTACATCTAAATCTGGAGCCCCTTCTTCGACTGTATCCAAATGAGCAAAATAAGTTAAATTTCTGAGATGTACTTCTTTGAAACCTATACCTACTCCAATAAACCTCTCTGCATGTCCAATATCTTCATAAGAACCATTATGAAAACTCTTAACATAATCAATTTGAGAAATATTATTGACAATTAATTTATACGTAAATTTTTCCAGTCCACTAAGTTTGTCTTTTGAAGATTGCTTGGAAATTATCTGGCAAATTTCTCTTTCCGCATCCTCTTTTGAAAAATTTATTGTTGAATTATAAATTTCTAATGTAGAAATAGTTTTTTCTAAATCTATACCTCCATCGCTAGTTGATAAATGTATTTTCAATGAATCAGTGTCTGTATCAAGTCCAATTAACATTAAATCCACAGAAGCTCCGCAGCAAAAGCTATTCTCTACAGCCTCTTTGAAAGCATATAATTTATTTCTACCTTCTGCTGCAGCTAACTCGTCATTACTCCCATGAGCTGCGCATCCTTGATGCATAGGATCTACTGAACTAAAATGATACGTTACAACTTTTAAGTACCTGGTATCTTTATGAGCTTCATTAGGAACATTCTCTCTATATCTTTTATGTTCAGTTTTAACCCATCGATTAACGGTATTTTCAATATCAAACAATGCTCCAGCATGGGATCTTCTTCTTACTGAACTAAAAGGTATTCTCATTACATAAGCAACTGAATGAGCTAATCTTCCATCTGAACAAGGAGTTATATCAAGTAAATGTATTCCACAATCTAAAAGAAATTTTTCAAAGTCTTCCGCATCCCTACTTCCAGCAGCACCTTCAAGTGGATCGTTGTTAAAAAAATTGTCGCTAAGTTTCTCATGCTGTTTGAAAGCACACCATGCATATAAAGCTCTCATATCAAGAGGTTTAACCCAAGATTTATCTAATACATGAAGGGGTAAATCTATTCCCAAATTTTTTCTTGATATTATCTGAGCCTTATTTATAAAATCTTCGTGATGTTGAATTCGGGCTATTTCCTTGAGAGTTGGAACAATTTCGTCAAAATCACTTTTTATTTTGCTTTCGTACCTAAATAGATTTTCATTTTGAATATTATTGGTTAATTTATGAGACTTTCCAGAATCGCTTAAATTATTTGATTCTTTGGTTTGTATATGGATATTTTCAGTAAAAGTTTTCATTGGTGCGGTTGGCCCCAATGTGAAGTTCTTGGCTTTAGCCAGTCCTCTTAAAGGCATTATTTACTTAACCTCTTGCACCACCTGAAAAGGTAACAAGTTGTCCTTCACGAGTATTACCACTAGATCCAGTTATCAAGAAATCTGGTTTTTCTGTTTCCTCATTTCTTTTAACTTCCATAGGGGGCATTGCGCTCATAAATCCTGCTCTTGATGGATTTCGCTTTCTAGAAGAAGTTCCCTCTGTGCCTGTTACCTTATCACCGCGATCCCAATCATCACCAGTTACGTTTCCCACTGATTGTCCTTCACCAGTAATCCTTGATGCGACTCTTTTTTCTGGCGTCTTTGCAGCCCGGTCTGCTTCTTCAATTTCCATTTTTTGTTTATAAGTAATATTTTTATTAGGTTCAAATCTAAATTTTTCAGTACCAGTTACCTTATCAACTGCCATATCAAAAGGTCCCGTTACCTTTGAACCATTTTCATATTCATTACCCGTGACACCTTGAGTATTTTTTTTAGAATATTTGTCTCTTGATGGTGATTTAACAGAGAATTCATTCCAAGAGTTATCTGCTGACTTTTCCGGATTCGCATAAGCAGTATCATGAGGAGGATTATCACAAGTTTGT
Organism: uncultured Prochlorococcus sp.; assembly: GCA_902594875.1. Lineage (GTDB taxonomy): Bacteria > Cyanobacteriota > Cyanobacteriia > PCC-6307 > Cyanobiaceae > Prochlorococcus_A. The sequence continues at coordinate 19,990 of CACJNU010000004.1, read as the reverse complement.
GAGAACTGATCTCCACCAACATAAGGAGTACCTGTTAGGTTTTTACAAGCACCTTTCTTAGCACCTGTCATTACTCCGCCAATTCCTGGTTGTTGTCCTGTTAGTCTGGCATTTGAATTATTACCAGAATTAACTGTTGCAAGTGATTTCATTTCTTCAGAAGTTTCATTATTACAATTCTCATTAATCTGATCTAAGCCTGCGTATGGTGTTCCTGTTAGCACTTTGCATGAACCTGGTTCATCTCCAGTTACTATTTTTGATCTTCCTGTCATAGTCCCGCTTATTAAATTTGACTTTGAAGAAAGGCTTAAACCTACTTTTCTAGCTTCTGGTTTTGGTTTTGAACCGCAAAACTTATCATATTGTTGAGATCCTATGTATTCATCACCAGTTACGTTCTTGCAACTCCCATGTTCATTACCTGTCATATGTTCTGATCTTCCTACACCTGTACCAGTTACATTATTCCCATTTAGAGTATTGTAACTGCCTACTTTTTCAAATGCTTTGCCTTTTGGATTTGGCTCTGAGCCAAGATATTGATCTCCAGTTAACTGATGTCCAGAACCAGATTCATCTCCAGTAACAAGGTTTGATCTACCAGGAAGTGATCCAGATACTTTTAATCCATCTGTTGTAGTGCTGTGTTTAACCTTTGAAGGATTTTTTGGAACATCGCCACAATACTTCTGAGATTGATTGGCAGATACATATTCAGTACCTGTAAGATTTTTACAAGTCCCAGGCTCATCTCCTGTGACCCTCTCAGATCTACCAACTTCATTTCCAGTTACTTTATTACCTGATGTTGTAGAGGTAACAGTAGATCTAAGTGGTTGTTTATAACTTTGTCTTTCTTGACAAAATTGATCAACAACTTCTGCTCCCATATATTGAGTACCAGTGACAGTTCTGCATGTACTTGCCTCATTACCTGTAGTTTTTACAGATCTATTAGCTTGAGTTCCAGTAACTATTTGACCTGAATCAGTTTCACTTTTACCAACTTTCCAGCTAGCATCCGCAATATTTTGTTTTGCACCATTTTTATTTGGACCACATGGTCTGCATTTACCATTTCCTTTTTTACCTGTGGCACCAGTTTTACTTCTTAGCTCTCTCACTCTCTGAGAAATCTCTCTACTACTTAAATCTGGGTCTCCCCTTCTAGCTAAAGAGGCGGCACTGGTATTTTGTTTTGTTGCTGATTTACCATGTTTAGATTGAGCTTCTCTTCTCGCTAAAACAATATCTCTACTTGTATTAGTAATTGGCTTTCTCTTCTGATTAATTCTTCTTTTAACTTTCGGTTTTAGGGACTTAGATTCTGTACTAGTTGAACCTTGACTTTTTTGTTTTTTACTTATGGTTGATTTAACTGCGGTTACAGGACTTTCTTTTTTAGCATCAGTACGGGTTCTATCGGATGAAGTTATAGCTGATTTCCCATGGGTAGACATTGCTTTTCTTCTCTCTATTACCAACTCTTTACTAGATAAAGTTGTTGAAGAAGACTTTCTGGTAACCTGAGTTTTTGGAATATGATTTGTAGTTGGTTTGGAAATATTTTGATTATTATGAGAAGACTGAGTCCCAGAAATCTGTATATCTTGAGAAGATCGAACTCTATCTTTAGTAGTTGAAGAATAAGCAGCAGCTTTTTTACCGCTATCACTCATCGCCTTTCTTCTTTCTAATGCAATCTCTCTACTGGTTTTTTTTGACATAATCTTCAAATGTGAAACTCTTTTGAAAAAACTTTCTCCAAAAATATTTTTTGGAGAAAGATATTTACTACATAAAGTAGATTTAACGTCCTTGGAAAACTACAAAAGCTGTTCCTTGGCTTTGAGTGTATGCATCGTATCCGATGATTCTTACATGGTGATCAGGGTATGCTCTATGACACGCCTCTAATTCACTCACAACCAAGTTAAGATCTTTTTCCCCAAAAAATGGGAGTTTCCAATAAGACCAATAAGTTTGCATACTTCCACTAGGATGAACATGCTCAATGACAGGACTCCAGCCTTGAGCAATTATGTATGCAATTTGATCGTATATTTCTTCCTGGGTCATCGGTGGTAAAAAACCGAATGTTTCCAGGGTTGCAACTGTTTGATAGTCGCCTACTGTGCTCTGGAAAGGCATAATTAATTTAAATGTGAATGAAATTACTCGTAATAGAACGAGATTTGTAGAAGTTTGAGGAGAAGAACAATCTCCTCAATTTTGAAATCTGGTTTAACCTTGAACGTCGAGTTTGTCGACGGTATCAAATTCAAACTTAATCTCCTTCCAAGTTTCAAGAGCAATAGCTAATTCAGGACTGTGTTTAGCAGCTTCCATAAGAATGTCTCTACTCTCTTTTTCGATTTCGCGACCAGCATTACGTGCTTTTACACAAGCTTCTAAAGCGACTCTATTAGCTGCAGCTCCAGCAGCTGAACCCCATGGATGACCATGTGTCCCTCCACCGAACTGAAGACAAGAATCATCTCCGAAAATTGCTAAGAGTGCAGGCATATGCCATACGTGAATACCACCTGATGCGACGGCAAATACTCCTGGCATTGAACCCCAATCTTGATCAAAGAAGTTACCTCTTGATCTATCTTCAGGAACAAATGACTCTCTTAAGTTGTCAATGTAACCAAGAGTTGTTTGACGATCACCTTCTAGTTTTCCAACAACTGTTCCAGTATGTAATTGATCTCCTCCGGAGAGTCTCAAACATTTTGCTAGAACTCTGAAATGGATACCATGTTTTGGATGTCTATCAATAACAGCATGCATAGCTCTATGAATATGTAGAAGCATGCCATTTTTACGACACCAGTTTGCTAATCCAGTATTTGCAGTAAAACCGCCAGTTATATAATCATGCATGATGATTGGCATATCTAGCTCTTTTGCAAATTCAGCTCTTTCGTAGAGTTCTTCAGGAGTGTTAGCAGTACAGTTTAAGTAGTGACCTTTAACTTCTCCAGTTTCTTGCTGGGCAAGCTTAACTGCTTCTGCAACAAACTCAAATCTTTCTCTCCAACGCTGGAATGGTTGAGAATTTATATTCTCGTCATCCTTCGTTAAATCAAGACCACCTCTAAGGCACTCATATACAACTCGACCATAGTTTTTACCAGATAAACCTAATTTAGGTTTAATGGTACAACCAAGAAGAGGTCTTCCATATTTGTTTAAACGATCTCTTTCAACTACGATTCCATTTGGTGGACCACCGCAAGTTTTAATGAAAGCGATTGGGAATCTAATATCTTCTAGACGTAAATGTCTTAGAGCTTTAAATCCAAAAACGTTTCCTACTAGAGATGTTAATACGTTTGTAATAGAACCTTCTTCAAAAAGATCTAAAGGATATGCAATAAAAGCATAAAAAGCTTCAGGATCTCCAGGAACGTCTTCTATTCGATAACAACGTCCTTTATAAAATTCTAAATCTGTAAGTAACTCGGACCAAACTGTTGACCAAGTACCTGTTGAAGATTCAGCGGCAACAGCTGCTGCAACTTCTTCTCTTGGAACACCTTCCTGACCTGTACATTTGAAACAGGCTAGTAAATCGGTGTCTAGGGGTACATATTCTGGAGTCCAGTAGGTATCTCTGTACTCCTTTACCCCTGCATCATACTTCTTACTCATAAGGATAAATTTAGGTCTGTGTAGGGAAAATAATTATTGTGCAAAATTAATAAATCTTGCTTTAGTTAATTAGTCCTTTTGACCAAGAAATTCACCGTTACCTAGAGCAGGTTCAACTTCTCTGTGTGGACGAGCAATAATATGAGCTGCAACTAAACCGTCACCAACTCTTTCACAAGCATCGGCACCAGCTCTTACAGCTGCGTTAACTGCGCCTGTTTCGCCTCTAACTAATACTGTGACATAACCGCCGCCAACGAATTCACGACCAATAAGGCGAACTTCTGCTGCCTTTGTCATTGCGTCTGCTGCTTCGATTGCAGGTACAAGTCCGCGTGTCTCGATCATGCCGAGAGCGATACCCATTGTTTCTGTAGCCATTGTCTACTAAATACTAAATGTGGAATGTTCAATCCGAAGAATGCTTCATTAAGTACTTATAAGTCAAGCGTTTTCGATAAAATCTCCATTAATGTTTTTTCTATCATTCATAAGTTAAACTTATCACCCTTGGTACTATTGATATGTCAATACTTATGCAAATTAGTTAGTGCATCAAAACATACTGTTGTGTTAAGAAAAAATTTACATTATGTTATTTCCGTACGAGGCAGGCCCTGTCTATACAGGTGTGGAATGTTCAACCTTTCCTGTCTCCGTATCTAGCTTTGAAGTAAGATAATATTCTCAATAAATATTTTGTTATTTTGAACCTTCCAGTACTAACTATTGCTAGTAGCAACAAAAGCAAAGTTTTTGAAATTTCTGAAATGCTGGATGTTTTGTCTTTAAAGGTTCAGAAGCAACCAGAATATTTAAATGTCGAAGAGACTGGAAACACATACTTTGAGAATGCACTTTTAAAAGCAAAAGCAGCTGCTTTAGAAACAAAAACTTGGGCATTAGCTGACGATTCAGGACTTGAAGTGGATATCTTAGATGGTCGACCAGGCATATATTCTGCTCGATATGCCAAAAACAACGCTGAAAAAATTAAAAAATTAATTAATGAACTTTCCGATATTCCTTACAGGAGCGCAAGATTTATAAGTTGTATGGTTTTATGTGATCCCTTAGGAAACTTAGTGAAGGATACAACTGGAATATGCTGGGGAGAAATTCTTAAGACCCCAAAATATCTAAATGGGGAGTTCGAATCTATTTTTTGGGTAAAAGAAGCAAACTGTGTTTATGGAGAGCTCACACAATCGCAACTTAGTAAGTTAGGAAGCAGAGGTAAAGCTGCCAAAATTATGTCCCCGTATCTAAAAAAAGAAATTGGTTTAAGTTAAAAAATTCTCAATAATTTGAAATTTCATCAATTGCTCTTATAGCAGCAGCTGCTGCTTCTTCTACATCTCCTTCTTTCCCTGCTAGAGTTAATCTACCAAAAGCTCCAACTGCCTTTACATCAACAACAGTTATATTTGATGCTTTTTCTGCTTCATTTGCTGCTTTTAAGACATATCCAGCCGGTTCTGTTTCTAATATAAACATACTCATCCCAGATTGAATCATTGATCCACTCCTGTTTTGTCTATTTATTAAAACAGCATGATCTGGAGTAATAGCTCGAATAACTTCTGTCCAACTTGTTGAAGGTTTGGTTCTTTTTCTAACTTCACTACCAATAGCATCTAGAACAACATCCCCAGAATGTAACACAGTACTTTGATCTTTATGGTAAAGGGCAAGAGAACCAAATGCTCTTTCAACGATCATCTGTCCAAGTCTTACATTACTAGCCTTTAAGGCAATATCAGTGACTCTATGCACGGCCATCCCAGGTGAAACTTCCATCCATAGACATGAATCTCCAGGGATTGGTAAAAAGCCTCTACTAACAGTTCCCATATATGCAGCCAATTGAGGCTGAAGAGAATCTAAAAAAACATATGTTCTTAACTCAATTTGTTCTACTTGACTTGCTTGTCTGGATACCAATGACTTTTCTGAGTCAGTTGTAATAAAACAGCTTGCACCACTAGCCTGAGATTGCACCTCAGATCCTGTGACAAGAGAACTCCCTTTCTTTCGTTCCCCTCTGTTTAAACTAGAAGTTGGTTCCATTCACGCGACTATAACGGATAATGGTTCATTTTTTCCATTAAATTTACTTGCATGCTTCCCACAAAACGATAACTTCAAGTAAAAGATATGCATTTTTATGGGAACTTCTCAAAAAAAAGAACCAAATGTTTCTGGCACCGATAAAGAATTAACTCCTGATCAAACTCTTGGATTAGTCAGCCTAAGCTTGATGCAAAAATTATCTCAGAAAGATCCATCTTTTAGTTGGTTAGAAGAGGATAAAATCGAAAAGGTAAATCTTAAGAACCTTAGAGATAGATTGGAATTAACGCAATTAGCTATAAATACTGGAGCACCTTTAACTACTTCAGAAGTGACAGCTTTAATTGGAGCAAAGCCCGGAAAATCTAAGCTAGAAAGAGCAGGATTATTAGCAACGAAAATAGCTAGAAATGTATGGAAAATCTCAAAAACAAGTCAAGGAAATTCCTTCTACAGAAATTAAAATACGCCCAAAAAGTTTTTTTCATAATTCCCATTTAAGTATTTAAACATTCATATAAGTTTTTTAAATGTGTTCATTTTGTAAGAGAACTTATTAATTACTTTCTTAAATTAAAAAGTTTATGCAAGCTTGAAATATAAGCTCTTGAAAATTTTTAATGAGTAAAGTTGAATTTAATAAGGAAACTGGTCCGAGGGAAGTTTTTTGCGGTTTAACTTCAATAGTTTGGCTCCACAGAAGAATGCCTGATGCGTTTTTTCTGGTAGTAGGTTCAAGGACATGTGCTCATTTAATTCAAAGTGCTGCTGGGGTTATGATTTTTGCTGAGCCAAGATTTGGGACGGCTATTCTTGAAGAAAAAGATCTAGCTGGTCTTGCTGACGCTCATGAAGAATTAGATCGAGTAGTTAATGATCTTATTGCAAGAAGACCAGAAATAAAAACTCTTTTTCTAGTTGGATCTTGTCCAAGTGAAGTAATTAAACTAGATCTTGCAACTGTCGCAGAGAAATTGAATAAAAGATTTTTAGGTCAAGTAAGATTCGTTAATTACTCTGGCAGCGGGATAGAAACAACTTTTACCCAAGGAGAGGATGGCGCCTTAAAAGCTTTAATTCCATTAATGGAGTCATCAAATGAGGAAAAATTATTATTAGTTGGGACTCTCGCAAATAATGTAGAGGATAGGTTTAAAAAGATTTTTAGAAATTTAGGAATTTCAAATATTGAGAGCTTTCCACCACGGCAATCAACAGAATTACCAAAGATTGGTAAAAATACAAAAGTATTATTAACACAGCCTTATTTAAGTGATACGGTACGAGACCTCAAACATCGGGGGTGTGAAATAATTTCAGCTCCATTTCCTCTAGGTATCGAAGGAAGTACAAAATGGTTTTTAGCTGCTGCCAAAGCTTTCAAAATTAATGAACTTAAAGTTCATGAAATTATTTCGCCTTTAATCAATAGAGCAAAACTTGCTCTTGATTCACACAAAGAAATACTTAAGGGGAAAAGATTATTTCTTCTTCCTGAATCGCAACTAGAGATATCTTTGGCAAGATTCTTGCATAATGAATGCGAAATGGATCTTATAGAGGTAGGCACTCCTTACCTAAATAAGGATTTAATGAAAGAGGAGATTAATTTATTACCTGATAATACAAAAATTGTTGAAGGGCAACATGTAGAAAAACAATTAGATCGAGTGAGAGAATCTCATCCAGACTTAGTAGTTTGTGGCATGGGTTTAGCTAACCCACTTGAGGCGGAGGGGATTAGTACTAAGTGGTCAATAGAAATGGTATTCAGTCCAATTCATGGAATTGATCAAGCCGCAGATTTGGCTGGTCTCTTCTCCAAACCTTTAAGAAGAAATCAAATACTAACTTCAAAAACTTTAGTAACGCATTAAAAACTATGGAATTAACTCTTTGGACGTATGAAGGACCACCACATGTTGGTGCTATGAGAATTGCCTCGTCAATGAAAGACATTCATTATGTGCTTCATGCCCCCCAAGGTGATACATATGCAGATCTTCTTTTTACCATGATCGAGAGGAGAGGGCAAAGGCCTCCAGTAACTTATACAACTTTTCAGGCTAGAGACCTTGGAGGCGATACAGCAGAATTAGTGAAGAAAAATATTAAGGAAGCGGTTGAACGATTCAAACCCAAAACTCTTTTAGTCGGAGAAAGTTGTACAGCAGAACTTATCCAAGACCAACCTGGAGCACTTGCGAAAGGGATGGGGTTTGATATGCCGATTGTTAATCTTGAATTACCTGCTTATAGCAAGAAAGAAAATTGGGGGGCCTCAGAAACCCTTTATCAACTGACAAGAACCCTTTTAAAAGAAAAAGTAAGTTCTGCAGACAAAATAAATCCTCTTAGGTGGAGGGAAATAGGTAGGAGACCAAAAGTTAATATACTTGGCCCTTCATTACTAGGATTTAGATGCAGAGATGATGTAATCGAAATCCAACGCATACTTTCGGAACAAGGTATAGATACAAACGTAGTTGCTCCATTAGGTGCTAGTCCTGATGATATTGCAAGACTAATTGATGCTGAAATAAATATCTGTCTTTATAAAGAAATTGCTGAAGCTTCATGTGAGTGGCTTAAACGGAACTTTGGAATGGAATATACGAATACTATTCCTATTGGAATAAAAAATACAATTGAATTTATAAATGAAGTTCATGAGAAATTAGATCTTCCTTTAACAAATAAAGAAGAATTAGAAAATAAATCAAAACTTCCTTGGTACTCAAAATCAGTTGACTCTAATTATCTAACTGGTAAAAGAGTTTTTATTTTTGGTGATGGAACTCATGCAATTGCAGCAGCCAAAATTGCTAAGGAAGAATTGGGTTTTGAAGTAGTGGGTCTTGGAACATACAGCAGGGAGATGGCCAGGCAAGTAAGAGCTACTGCAAAAGATCTTAATTTAGAAGCTCTGATAACTAACAATTATCTTGAAGTGGAAGATGCCATGAAAAAAGCCGCCCCTGAACTGGTTTTAGGGACCCAAATGGAAAGGCATAGTGCAAAAAGACTAGGCATTCCATGCTCAGTAATTAGTACTCCAATGCATGTTCAAGATGTTCCTGCAAGATATAGCCCTCAAATGGGATGGGAAGGAGCAAATGTGATTTTTGATGACTGGGTACATCCCCTAATGATGGGCTTAGAAGAGCATCTTATTGATATGTTCAAACATGACTTTGAGTTTGTTGATGGTCATCAAAGCCATTTAGGACATACAGCGACAAACAAAAATAACATGTTAAATTCTGACGAGAAAAAAGAAAAAAATTGTAGAGAAGGAATTATCTGGACTGAATCTGGTAGAGCTGAATTAACAAAAGTTCCATTTTTTGTAAGGGGTAAAGTTAAATCAAATACTGAAAAATACGCAATTTTGAGAGGAATTCCAGAGATAAGCGATGAAACTCTTTACGATGCTAAAGCATATTTTAGTTAATTTTTTACTAATAAAATATAATTAAGTCATGAGTATTTTCACTCATAATCTAATAGATAAAATCCTAAAAATTCAGTTATAAGAACATATTTCACACTTTTAATACAATTAAATACATATTTGTTTAGAAATATATTTCATGTGTATTTGCGCTGCAAGAATATAAATAATAATGTGTTTTAAGCTTTAAATGACAAGTACTATAAATAGACCTCTTGATGGAGAAGGAAGTGTTCAAGTAAAGCAAGATCCAAAAATAAATATTGAGGAGGGGGCTTTAGTTATTGCCGTCTATGGGAAGGGTGGCATCGGAAAATCAACTACATCATCAAACCTTTCTGCAGCATTCTCAAAATTAGGTAAAAAAGTTCTACAAATTGGATGTGATCCGAAACACGATAGCACTTTCACTTTGACGCACAAAATGGTTCCTACAGTTATTGATATTCTCGAAGAGGTGGATTTTCATAGCGAAGAATTGAGGCCAACCGATTTCATGTTTGAAGGTTTTAATGGCGTAATGTGCGTTGAAAGTGGAGGTCCTCCTGCTGGGACAGGGTGCGGGGGTTATGTAACCGGTCAGACAGTTAAACTATTAAAAGAACATCATTTATTAGAAGATACTGACGTTGTTATTTTTGATGTCTTAGGAGACGTCGTTTGCGGAGGATTTGCAGCTCCATTGCAACATGCAAATTATTGTCTAATTGTAACTGCTAATGACTTCGATTCAATATTCGCTATGAATAGAATTGTCTCTGCAATTAAAGCAAAAGCAAAAAATTATAAAGTCAGATTAGGTGGGGTAGTTGCAAATAGATCAAAAGAAACAGATCAAATTGATAAATTTAATGAAAGAACAGGTTTAAAAACTATGGCCCACTTTAAAGATGTCGACGCCATTAGAAGATCAAGACTAAAAAAATGCACCATTTTTGAAATGGAACCTACTGAAGATGTTATTGAAGTTCAAAATGAATATTTATCTCTTGCCAAGAATATGCTTGAAAACGTAGAGCCCTTAGAAGGCAAACCACTTAAAGATAGAGAAATTTTTGATTTATTAGGATTTGATTAGTCTTAGTTAATCTAATCCAACTAATTTTCTTGTTAGATCATAAGTTTGTTTAGAAGTATTCGTATCAATTATTCTTTTTGACAACTTTTGAGAAAATGCTTTTCTGCCAGTTTTTTGACGATTTCCCCAGCTCCAATGGACTGATGGTTTAGCAAATTCTTTGTAAGTTGCTACTTTAGCGACTCTCTCTCCTGCCAATCTTTGTGAAACATATCCTTTTGTTATGAATTTCTGAAATATAGGAAAAAGAAATCTAAATAACCAAGGCGTATCTCTAAAAAGTTTTGTATCAGCAACACATCCAGGATATAGAGAATTTACAATAATTTTCTCTTCAGGATATCTTTTTGATAATTCCTGAACGGTCACCATATTACAAAGTTTACTATCCTTATAAGCCTTACCAGGTTTGAATTTCTTTCCATTCGCCATACTTATTGGAGATAAAAAACCATTTTTGAATCCAGACAAATCTCCCAAATCAGCCGGGGCAGGTATGGGAATCCTTCCTCCAAGTTCTGAATAATTAGCCGTAACAGTTCCTAATACTGTAATTCTTGGCTTGAATAAAGTAGATTTTCCATTTAAAACAATTTCTCTTTCTGAAGATAAAATATTTTCTAAAAGAAGATTTATCATAAGAAAATGCCCAAAATGATTTACTGCCATAGAGTTTTCAAAACCCTGCGGAGATCTTTCAGGTCTCTTTAGTCTTGGTTTATAAACTGCTGCATTACAAATAAGAGAATTTATTGGTTTTTTAAATCTTTCAAATATTTCATCGCAACCTTTTCTAACATCATCCAAGTTAGAAAGATCTATTTCTATAAAGTGAACATTTCTAATTTCCTCTATAGACAAGAATTCCTCTGCTATTTTTTTCGCTCTTTTATTTGATCGGTTAACCGCTATAACCTCCCAACCAAATCTTAGTAGAGGTTTTAGAGTATTTAACCCAACTCCTGAAGTTGTTCCTGTTATTAGGACTAAACCCTTAATGTTCTTACTCACTAGCAAAAAAGTTAATAGAAAAATGAAAAGTATAATGATTCTAGATCATCTTTTCAACGCCATATTACTCTGATAATGTCCCTAGAAATTATTTGATCCTGATCCTTCATAAATCTTTGCTCACCTTCGGAAGAAAATAAATCATCAAACTTATTTGTTAAAACATTAAATCTATATTTTTCGTATGAGAATGAGTCTTGAATTTCCCTTAATCTAGTCAACCTTACTTTGGAGCTATAACCAAGTTTAATTAGACTTATCATTGCTAAAAGGGTAAAGCAAATTTTTATAATTAACAAAATTAAAAATACAAAATTGTTTTGTTTCCGTTGTCTTTTTATAAATACAGACCCAAAATATTTATTGTATGAAATCCTATTTTTATAAAAAGATTTTGTCAAATTTAAAAATTAATATTTTGCTGAATAAACTAATTCAGTCTTCTTATATTATTACCTTATAAATTAAATTTTTCTAATAGATCTTAATTCCTAACTAAACTAATTCCTAGTCTTAGAGCTAACACCCCAGCATGCATAACGACTATGAGGCTTAATGCAATTAGATTTATTGTTTGAGTTGGCTCCATGGTAAAAAAAAATATTTCCTATATTCTCCACCGAAAAGAGGAGATTTGAAACACTATTACAAAATGATGTTACGTAATTAACAAATTGAAAGAAAAAATTTATTGAAAATTATCATAAATAAACCTACAAGGTAAATTTTGGGAATAGAAAAACAGGCTTTAATTTTTGCGACAAATAATTTACCTGGATTTGATCAAATGGCTTTAGATTTAAATTCTTTAGATCAGACTATTTTGAATCCTGAAATAATTCTCACATTGAGATTCTACTATTGGACTGGGGATTGGCTTTCAATTGGCTATCACCAAAAGGAAATTCCTCTTCATTGGAAAAATTTATTATCAAATGGGGAAATTAATATTGTTAGGCGTCCCTCTGGAGGGGGGGCTGTTTTGCATTCAGGAGGGATAACATATGCGTTAACATTTAAAAAAAACTACTATAAAGTCTTGAGTTATGAATTGGTTAATAATTGGTTAATTAAAAGTTTTGGAGAGTTAGGTCTAAACTTACAATATGGTAATTTACGAAAATCAAGCATTAGAACAAATTGTTTTGGGACTTCATTAATTTCTGATTTAGTCGATCAAGATGGGTTTAAGAGAATAGGTAGTGCCCAATTTCGGAAAAAAGGTGCATTCCTTCAACATGGAGAGATTCAAACAAACCCTTCTAGAGATTTGTGGTTCAAATTATTCAAAGAAGAAGCTCCGCCAAAAGTAAATTTAAAACTAACAAATGATGAAATAATTGACCATTTGAGGAATTCATTCCAGAAAAATAAATCAAATATAAATTTCAAAAATATTCTCATAGATAAAAAAATAGAAAATTTTTATGACATGAATTATTAAAGATCTCCTTTCTGCTTCATTGAATTAATTATTCTTGGCAATTCAATTCCTAAGGGATAATGATTCTTAAAATTTAATTTGTTAACAATCTCTGAAGGTAAATTAAAACCTAATTTATTCAATACAAAGTTTCCAATTTTTGACCTATCAATAATCCCCAAAGGCATATCTGCAGCATTGAGAACCAACAAAAAACCTTCATTTGTTTCTTCAATTCTTTCTATAGTTCTCCATAATTTATCGTTATAAGATACACTTTCAAAACTATCGATTGGTTTCTTAAAATCTCCAACAAAGTTTCGTTCCCATTTTTTTAAGGAAACAGTTTTTAAGATATTCTCATCAACAAAACCGGTCCATCTACCATTATTCGTAACAAAAAAATATTTATCCGATGTATCCTTTTTATATTTTATTAATTTATTAAATTCTGAGAAATTTGAATCGTATTCAATTTTCCTCAAAGGCTTTAATTTGATCTCGGAAACTTTACTAAATTTAAGTATGTTTTCAATTTTAAAAAATTGACTTTCAGATTTTGAAGAATTAACTCCAAACAAGCCCAAAAACGAAAGAATAAAGCCAAAGTAAAAGTTAAATCTAAATAAACAAACTATCCCAAAAAATAAAACAAAAAAAGATAAAAATAAATTTACTTTATTGAGGAGATTTCTTCCTTTATTTTTACTTCCTGAAAAATACCAAACAATACTTTTTAATAAATTTCCTCCATCTAAAGAACCTATTGGAATCAAATTCAAGAAACCTAAGAATAAATTAAATATACCTACTCTTGAAATTATATTAACGGCTATTTGTTCTTGAGATGAACTGATATTACTAATTAAAAGTAGGATAGATGCTGTAGCGAAACATAAAAGAGGTCTAACAATTGCAATTTTTATATTGCCTAAAGCAGTTTGACAATACTTATCTATTTGTAAAATTGCTCCTAGAAAATAAAAAGTAATTTTTTTTATTTTTACACCCTGATTAAGCGAAACAAAAGTATGAAAAACCTCATGAAAAATAATTGAAGATAATAAGAAAAAAGAAGTTAAAAATCCTATAATCCAAGATTCTTTAATATTATAAATATCACTAGAAGTTAAATTAACCTGATTACTTATACTCCATGAGAATAAAAAAAGAACAGCAAACCAATAAGGATGAACTTTAAAGGGGATTCCCCATATTTTAAAAATTTGCCAACTTCTCAAAAATAATCTCCGCTATATTTATTAATAATATTAATTTTACATATCAGAATAATTATATGCCCAAGACTAATACCTTAATTAAAATTTGTGGCCTAACCTCAGAAGAACAAGCTCTTCAAATCGCAAAATTAGGAGCACATGCTATAGGCGTTATTTCAGTGGAAGATTCACCAAGATATATATCAGCTGAAAATAAGAAAAAAATTTTTAAAACCTTAGCAAAGTTTCATCCAAAAATCGAGAGGGTATCAGTTGTACAAAATTGTCCAATAGAATTAATTATTAAAAATTTCTTAGGAAACCCGAGTGAAACTATCATTCAATTACATGGAGATGAAGATATTGATTACTGCAAAAAAATAAGGGAAAAAATTCCCAATATTGGTCTATGGAAGGCTTTCAGAATAAAAACGGAAAAGGATATAGATAAAATAAAGCCTTTTGAGGATTTTGTTGATGCTATATTACTTGACTCTTGGAATAAAGAAACTTATGGAGGTTCAGGGAAAAAAATAAAATCTACTTATTTAAGGAATCTCCAATTTAGTAAACCTTGGTGGTTAGCAGGTGGAATATCAATTGAATGGATTGATGAAATCTTTACAGATATCAAACCTGATGGACTGGATATTTCAAGTAGTATTGAAATCTCTCCCGGTTTAAAAGATATAAAAAAGACAAAAGATTTTTTTAATTGTTTAAAAAGAAATTAGTAATTATTAGTAGCGGACTGCTGTTTTACAAGCTCAAAAAACTCTTGTTTTAAACTTAAATCGTGCCTAAAATCGCCTCTAACCACAGAATTAATCATACTTGTATTTGGTTCTTTGACACCTCTCCACTTCATACAATAATGTTGGGCCTTAACAATGATGCCTAAGCCTTTAGGTTCACACAGCTTTTCAATTTCATCTGCAAGGATCATTACAGCTTCTTCTTGAATATGAGGTCTTGAAAAAACCCAATCAGCAACTCTCGCGAATTTTGAAAGTCCTATGACTTTCTTTCCAGGTTTAATACCTATCCAACACTCTCCAAGAATTGGAACTAAGTGATGTGAACATGCAGATCTAACCGAAATTGGACCGACTGTATAAATTTCATCAAGATTCTTGTCATTAGGAAAACTTGTAACTTTAGGTTGTTCATGATATCTGCCTTTAAAAACTTCATTGAGATACATTTTTGAAACTCTTTCAGCAGTTTCTTGAGTATTATGATCATTCTCAACATCAATTACGAGGGACTTTAGTAAGTCTTTAACTCTTGAAGCTATTTCTTTTTCTAAAATTTCTAATTCACCAGGATTAATAAAATCAGAAATATTGTCATTAGCACTAAATCTTTTACCAGAATTCTTAATTCTGTCTCTTATAATTTCAGAAATTAGTTTGTTAGTAATCTGATCGTCAAAGTTTCTAATATTATCGTTAGGTAATGTAGAGGTCATAAAATTCTAAACAGAAAATTGTACGCAACTTAATTAACTGTATCTTCCAAAAGCTTAATTGCTTATATACTATATCACATTCTCTTGTTCAATCGGGTTCAAATAGCACTTAAAAAAATCACTGTTTTAAGGTTAATCAAATAAACAGAATATTTAAAAGGCTCCTCCAGAAGGCATCAAAGTCAAGTCTTCGATCAATTGCGATTCAGGTTTTTGAGCCATGTAGAGAATAGTTTCTGATACCTCTTTTGAGGAGAGCATAGAAGTTCTATCAAAATCAGAATTGATTGATTCGGAGTCCCAAAGAGGAGTATTTACTGAACCAAGAGTTATTGTGCACGCTCTTATTGAATTAGATCTCTCCTCCTCCCTCAAGCATTTAGTGAACATAGCTAGGGCAGATTTTGAAACACAATAAGCTCCCCATTGGGGGAAAGCATTATTAGAGGCATGACTACTAACATTAATAACTAAACCACCATTTTTTCTCATTTGAGGAATTATTGAATTACAAATTTGAAAAACACTTGTGAGGTTTATTTGAATAGTTTGATCCCATTGACCTAATTCCATTTCAACTAAAGGGCCATTAAATGCGCAACCGGCATTATTTATCAATACTGAAGGGCACCCATACTTCTCAATTGCCTCTCTAACACAATGCTCTATTTCTAAAGGATTAGATAGATCACATTTTACTAGGTTAATTTTTGATTTAGTGGTCAACAGTTCGCTCTTTAGTTTCTCCATTAAATCCATATTCCTGGAGAGTAAAATTAAATCCCAGCCGGCATTGGCAAAAGTAATTGCAGTAGATCTACCAATACCTTTAGTAGCACCCGTTATAAAAGCTAGTTTCAAATTATTCAGTTTTTTGGGGGGTTTCACTATAAATCTCCTCAATATTATTTGCTTCGATAAATCTACCTAATACCCTAAACTTTTTGTATCTTTCCTCAATTAATTCGTCTTCAGACATTTGCAGTAAAGCATTAAGGTGTTTCTCAATAGCCTCTTTTAGTGTGTTGCCAGCATCTAAAGGAGCCCAATTATTCCCACCAGAAGGTTCTGGTAATACCTCGTCTATTATACCTAATTTAAGTAAATCTATACCTGTGATTTTAAGTGCTGATGCAGCTTCTGGTGCCTTCGCAGCATCTCTCCACAATATTGATGCACATGCTTCCGGACTAGCAACTGTGTAAACGCTGTGTTCAAACATTAGTAACCTATCGGCAACACCTATTCCAAGTGCTCCTCCAGAACCTCCTTCTCCAATGACAGTAGCCACAATTGGAACTTTCAATCCAAACATCTCTCGAAGGTTTCTTGCAATCGCTTCACCTTGACCTTGTTCTTCAGCTTTTAAACCAGCATAAGCTCCAGGAGTATCAATAAATGTAAGAATTGGCAAAGAAAATCTATTTGCATGTTGCATTAATCTAAGAGCTTTTCTGTAACCTCCTGGTTTTGCCATCCCAAAGTTTCTTACTACATTTTCTTTTGTGTCCCTGCCTTTCTGATGTCCTAACATCAAAACTGGTCTTTTATTTATAGAACCTATCCCACCAATTAGTGCCATATCATCGCAACCATTTCTGTCTCCATGTAATTCGATCCAGTCATCACAAAACATTTGAACAAAATCCAAAGTACTAGGTCTTTGAGGATGTCTAGCAACCTGAATCTTTTGAGCAGGGGTAAGAGATTTAAATATTTCTTCTCTTCTCCTAGCAGCTAAGGTTTCAAGCTGCAGAAGCTGTTGACTAACATCTACTTCTGAATCTCGAGCTAATTCTTTAATTTGCTCTATCTGCTTCTCAAGCTCAACAAGAGGCTTTTCAAAATCAAGGAGGTAACGTTTAGCCATAATTTAAACAGTTAATACTTTAGGCTGCTTATCAAGTCCAATCGCAGAAAAACCATGCTTTAAAGATGCTGCTCCAATAAACTCCATCTTTTCAAGGGAAATGTTATTTCTTCCCCAACTAAAATTTGTATGACACTTTTCAAATTCTAAAATCATAGCTTCTGCGAAGCAAGCAAACATCTCACGCTGAGGGTTTTGCATTTCCGCAAGTTCCATCATATTCCAACCAATATCATTGAAAAACTTTACTATACCTCCTTTTAAAACATGAATATTCTCACCCTGAAATTTCTCATCAAGATTTTTGGGATATCCCCCATCAATCATTAAACATGGTTTTTTTAAATTATCTGTATCAATTTCAATAGTTTTAGGCATACTTGCAACCCATACAACAATATCCGCCTGAGGCAATGCCTCATCTAAGCTTGTTACGGTGCCACCATTTAATTCTTTTTGTAACAGCGCTAGTGGTTCTTGCTGTCTTGCTACCATAAGAAGTTCTGAAATCCCAGTTTTATTGATAAGCCATCTACAAACAGCACTACCAATATCACCTGTAGCACCAATTACAGCAACAGTTGCTTTTTTAAGGTCTATCCCAATGCGAGGCGCATTGATTTCTAGTTGCTTACAAATAACCCAGGCGGTATGAGTATTGCCAGTAGTAAATCTTTCCCACTCTAATGAAGTATTTCTTATTTGTTTATGCTGTAGAAGATTAAAATTTTCAAAAATAATAGAAGTAAATCCTCCTAAAGCGGTAATGTTAATACCTTTTTTCTGAGCTAGTTCCATAGCATTTAGTACTTTTCTTCTGGCCGTTTTAAACCTAGAAAGCATTTCAGGAACGAAGCACGAATCTATATAAGAACCTTCAATAGATATTCCAGTAGCACTCTTAACTTCTACATTTTCAACAAGCTGAGGAGGAGCAGTACACCAAACATCCAAGTCGCCATCAGCAATATGATCAAAGCCTAGCATCGAAGCTTTTCTTTTTGCATCTTCAAAACTGGTTGAGTGGCCTATTAACCCAAACATTTAGAATTTATAAATGGTTTCTATATAATGTTATGAACAATAGCACAGAGGTAACTACTTAAATAGGATTGATTAATTATTAAAATCCTTAAGTAATAAGAAATGTAATTAGACGATAGCTGCCATAGCCATTCTTGCAATTTCTCTATTATCTAAACCTATTTCCATTAATGTATCTTGATAAGCAATCATAAATTCTTCCATTAATTCTTCCCTGTCCATAGCTAGTACTGATGCATCATCTGCTACTTCATCTAACATCTTTTTAATTAATGGCAGATTAACCTTATTAGCTTCCATTAATTCCTCTTTACAAGTAGATAGATTCTCTTTAAGCCACTCTTGACCATAATTTAAATGAAGATATTCATCTTTAACCACTCCCTCTGTTATTTTTTTTGCGAAAGGATCCGCAACTCTTATATAGACGTTATAAGCAGATATTGCAAAAGCTTCAATTAAGATGGCTTGTATTAAAAGACATGTTGTTAAATTTCCTTTTTTAAGAGCAACTTGAAAATTACCATGTAATTTAGAAAAGAATCTTTTAGCAAATTCCATATCAGCTACTACACCTAAATTTCTTCCACATGCAGTAAAGCCTTTTTTATGCTTCATTTCCATTCTCGCCAATTTAGTTAACTCCTCTAGTTCATTTGGAATTAAAGTTGCTATTGAAATGTAATTATCATGAGCCTCTTGCTCTCCCTCTATAACAATTGCATTTATTCTGCTGTATGCATCTTTGTAAGAATCCGTAGTGAAGTCTGGCAAATCTAAAGAAATCGGATTAGTCGATTCTTCAATAGTTTTTTTATTTGATTCTAGAGTTTGCATGTCGGTGGTCTTTTGCTCATTATGCATGAATATTACAATATTATAGAGAGTTTATTTAAATATCATGAAAATAGTTTCAATTGTTAAGTCACATTTTTTACTTAAGCTTATTTAAGAATTGTTTGGCCAATCTGATTGCATCAGATTCATAATCAATTGGAACCAATGATTAATCAATAATTCCTTTAAATTTTTCCCTAAAGACTCATTTGCTCCTCTACTATCTCCAATAACACCTGATTTACTGAAGTCGTCAGTAAGCCAAGCAGTAGGCGCGTTGCCCTCTAGACTCCAACCTTCAGGGATCTCTACTTTATTACCCTCATTTGGGCGTTCATCACCTACTAATTCTGGTTTCAAAGCCAGCATCAAACTTGTTTCAGCTAAAGAAGCATGAAGCCCATCCGCAATCTCAGTTTTTGTTAACAATTCATTCAATCCATTCACACCACTCCATAAGAAACAAGGGAAGACTGCCATCTCTGGTGCGATACTTCTTAGCTCTCTTGCAGCTGTATTTAATAGCGAAATTTGACCTCCATGTCCATTAATTAATATCAATCTTTTAAAACCCATTTCAGATAATTGACCTCCGACTTCCTTTATCATTGATGTTATTAAATTTGAGGATAGTGAAATTGTCCCTGCAAAACCCTTATGTTCTGGAGAAAAACCAATATATTGGGTTGGGAGTTTTTTTAATGGAATATCGGCAGAGAATAATTTAAAAACTTCGCTAATAATTTCATCAACAAAAATACTGTCTGTAGCAAGAGGCAAATGCGGTCCATGTTGCTCAACAGCACCGAATGGCCAAATGACGGTTGATCTTTTGTTTTTTGCAAC
>CACJNU010000003.1 GCA_902594875.1 uncultured Prochlorococcus sp. | reverse complement strand
AATATTGAGCAACTAAATATCTTTTTCATTATTATTGACAATATGAAAACTATCTAAATTTGAAATAAATAATAATTTATTATTTTTAGGTATATATCTTAAGATATTTAGTTGCTCAATATTTGTACCTTGCTCCTTATTTTTATTAGCAGCAACTTTTTTAAAACCAAAAAAAAGTAATAAAGTTAATAATAGTATTATTGCTACTACTCTAAGTTTCATTATCAATGTTTATTTTTATTTTTAACAATAAACTTCCTACTGCAACTTAATTTATTAAATTGTAAATAACACATAATTTATCCTATAAATTGGGAAGTTATCCAAAATCTATAAATGCTTCTA
This sequence comes from uncultured Prochlorococcus sp., assembly GCA_902594875.1. Lineage (GTDB taxonomy): Bacteria > Cyanobacteriota > Cyanobacteriia > PCC-6307 > Cyanobiaceae > Prochlorococcus_A. The sequence continues at coordinate 101,380 of CACJNU010000003.1, read as the reverse complement.
GTCTCAATGATTGGTTTAATTCTGAGAAGGAAGATCCAGTTTTGATTGATGTAAGAGAACAGTCAGAGCTTGAAGTAGCTCGTTTCTCAAAAGAATTTTTACATATACCAATTAGTAAAGTTACATTTGAATATGTTGAAGAAAGATTTGCTGGTTTATTAGACAGAGAAATTGTAGTTACCTGTCATGCAGGAATAAGAAGTTATAACTTTTCTAAATGGTGCTTGGATAATAATATTGTGAGCGAAATATGGAATTTGGAGGAGGGTATTGATGGATGGAGTAGATATATTGACCCATCAATCCCAAGGTATTGATTAAATATCTAATGAAGATGCAACAGTATTGACATCTTTGTCGCCTCTACCAGAGCAATTGATAACTATATGAGTATCTTTTTCAAGAGTAGGGCATAATTTATCTAACCAAGCAAAGGCATGGGAGGTTTCAAGTGCAGGTATAATTCCTTCTAGTTCACTAACAAGTTTTAAAGCGTCTAAAGCTTCTTGATCTGTGACTGATCCATATTCTGCTCTTCCTATATCTTTTAAATGGCTATGTTCAGGTCCTACTCCAGGGTAATCTAACCCTGCACTTATTGAGTGAGCTTCTTGTACTTGACCATTATCATCTTGCAAGAGAAGACTCATTGATCCATGCAAAATTCCAACTGACCCTTTAGTGATAGTGGCAGCATGTTTGTCAGTATCAACTCCGCTTCCTGCGGCTTCAACTCCAATAAGACGCACAGAAGTTTCTTTAACAAAAGGATGGAAAAGCCCCATTGCATTTGATCCTCCACCTACACAAGCAAGCAAAATATCTGGCAAAGATCCAAATGATTCCAAGCATTGTTTTTTAGTTTCTTCACCTATAACTGCATGAAAATCTCGCACGATCTTTGGGAAAGGGTGTGGGCCTGCAACAGATCCTAAAATGTAGTGTGTTGTTTCGACATTAGAAACCCAATCTCTAATGGCCTCACTAGTAGCATCCTTAAGTGTTGCAGTTCCAGAATTTACAACTTTAACTTCAGCTCCTAAAAGTTTCATTCTAAAAACGTTAAGGGATTGCCTTTTTATGTCTTCAGCACCCATGTAGATAATACATTTCAAGCCAAATCTCGCACAAACAGTAGCAGTAGCAACTCCATGCTGACCTGCTCCAGTTTCTGCAATTATTCTTTTTTTGCCCATTCTTATTGCCAATAAAGCTTGTCCAAGAGCATTATTAATTTTGTGAGCCCCAGTATGATTTAAATCTTCTCTTTTAAGCCATATTCTAGGAGTTGCTTGTTTATTTTTGTAATGTTCAGTAAGTCTTTTGGCTTCATAAAGTGGTGTTTCTCTTCCTACATAAGTCTTAAGTAGATGATTTAATTCTTCTACAAATAGTTTATCTTTCCATGCATTAGATGCAGCGTCTTCAAGCTCAAAAAGAGCAGGCATTAGCGTTTCAGGAACATATTGACCACCATATTTTCCAAATCTTCCCTCTTTGGAAGGTTGACTTAAATCGTCATTTTTATAGTTTTGATCTTTGCGAGAAAATGTACTTACCACCTTTCTATAAAATAAGTATTAACTAACTATAGATTATATTGAAAATAATGGGAAAAAAGAATTGGATCGAATTTGATAATCAAGAAAAGAAATCTGTAGAAACAGCTAAGGTAGATACTTTTAATAAAAAATCAAAAATAAATATTTCAAAACAAAAGAAAGGAAAAAAAGGCAAGACTATAACTTTAATTAAAGGTTTAGGCACTGAGGATGAAATCTTATTAAAAGAATTACTAAAAAAAATTAAAGTTTTTTGTGGGACTGGAGGAACATTAATTGATAGAAATATCCAGTTGCAGGGTGATATGGTATCGAAATCAATTGAGTTTCTTCGTAAAGAGGGATTTCATAATTTATGAAGCAAGGGTTAGGATAGGTTTTAATTTTGATGAAGTAAAAAATGAAAGAACAAAATCAGACAAAGTCAACCAATATAAAGTGGCACAACTTAACTATTGATAGAGAAAAGTTAGAGAAGATGAGAGGTCATAAAGGTATGGTTATCTGGTTTACAGGTTTATCTGGTTCTGGTAAAAGTACTTTGGCCAACGCTTTAAATGAAGTTTTACACTTGGATGGTTTTTCGACTTATGTGTTGGATGGAGATAATATTAGACATGGTTTATGCAAAGATCTTGGTTTTTCGGATGAAGATAGAGAAGAAAATATAAGGAGAATTGGCGAAGTTGCGAATTTATTTATGAATGCTGGGATAATAACTATTACGGCATTCGTTTCCCCATTTATTAGCGATAGAGATAAGGTGAGAAAAATTATTGGATCTAAGGATTTCATTGAAGTTTATTGTGCTGCTGATATCACAGTTTGCGAAAATAGGGATACTAAAGGTCTTTATAAGAAAGCTCGTTTGGGTGAAATTATAGAATTCACAGGGATTTCTAGTCCATATGAAGCTCCTCTTAATCCCGAAATTGTTGTTGATACAGGTTCGTTAGATTTAAATGACTCCGTTGAAAAAATTATTAATTACCTTAAAAAAGAAAACTTTCTTAACAAGGCTTAATAGAAAAAAATATTAGTTCATTTATTTTGAAGATAATTGTCAGGTCCAAAATTTGATAACTTACTATTTTTAGTTCTTACCTGTGAATGAAGATTTTCTCTGAATTCTTTCAAGTTTTTCTTTATGGATTCATCAAATAAACTGATCATCTCTATTGCCAATAATCCAGCATTCTGACCTCCATTAATTGCAACTGTTGCAACTGGAATTCCAGCGGGCATTTGAACAATTGATAAAAGAGAGTCAATACCCTTAAGTGCCTTACTCTCTACTGGTACGCCAATTACAGGAATGCAAGTTATGGATGCCAGCATTCCTGGAAGATGAGCAGCACCCCCAGCGCCGGCAATTATTACTTTTATGTTTTCTGATTCAGCATTTTTTGCATATTCCATCATTTCAATAGGTGTTCGATGTGCAGAAAGTATACAAACTTCAGTTTTTATTGCAAATTCTCTTAAAATATCAATGGCTGGTTTCAATGTTTTTAGATCTGAATCACTACCCATTACGACAGCAATTTTATAAATATCTTTAAAATTCAATTCTGACAAAATAACAAATCAATTCTTTCCTATAATGGCGTGCAATTAATTTGGCGCCAGTTAGTTAGTATAAAAAGAATAAATTTTCATAGAATACAATGACATCAAATAAGATTATCGAAAAAAGTGAAGTAAGAGAGTATTTTAATGGTACTGGCTTTGAAAGATGGAATAAAATTTATAGCAAATCTGATGAAATTAATACAGTTCAGAAAAATATTAGGAAAGGACATCAAAAAACTGTAGATGATGTAGTCTCATACATTAAAAATTATCCTGAACTAACAAAAAAAAGTTATTGTGATGCAGGCTGTGGTGTAGGAAGTCTTTCCATACCTTTACTAAGACTCGGTATAAAAGAACTACAGGTAAGCGATATTTCTTCTGAAATGATTAAAGAAACAAAAAAACGCATTCATGAATTAGGTTTGAGTCAAGGCAAAATAAAATATGAAGTCTGTGATCTGGAAAAATTAAAAGGTTTATTTGATGTTGTAGTTTGTTTGGATGTATTTATTCATTATCCTCAACCGGTCGCAGAAGAAATGGTCCAACATCTATGCGATTTAAGCAAAGAAAAACTAATCGTTAGCTTTGCTCCTTATACGCCAGTTCTTGCTGTTCTAAAAAATATTGGAAAATTATTTCCTGGGCCAAGTAAAACTACAAGAGCATATACATTGAAAGAAAAGGGTATTATTAATGCTGCCAAAGAAAGAGGATTTAATGTTGTTAAAAAGAAACTAAATCAAGCTCCTTTTTATTTTTCAAAACTAATTGAATTCGAAAAAATGAAATAATTTATTTTACTAAATGATTTTCAAGTGCATAACGAACTAATTCTGTTCGGCTTGATGTACCTGTTTTGATAAAAAGTCTACTTACATATTTCTCAACATTTCTAATAGATGTTTCAAGCTGTCTTGCAATTTCTTTGTTCATCAGTCCCTCTGCTACTAGTTGAAGCACACTTGCTTCTCTAGGAGTGAAACTAGGAAGATTTATTTTATTTTCTGTATTAGTCTGGTTTTGGTCTGTGAGCATAGATTTTATTTCAGTAATTTGTTTTGCCATTTTGCTTACGTCAATATCTGCGAATCGTGCCGCTTCTTTTAATAATCGTTCTTGTCTGTTGATTACATTTTTGACTCTTGCAGCTAATTCATCGGGATCGAAAGGTTTGGAAATATAATCATCAACTCCTGCAAGATAACCTTCTGTTCTGTCTAGGGTCATTCCTTTTGCAGTTAGAAAAATTACTGGAGTACCTCCTAATTTTTCATCCTCTCTAATTTTTTCTAATAAAGCATAACCGTTGGCTCGAGGCATCATAACATCGCTAATTATCAAATCGGGGAAGATTGTTTGAGCTTTTTCCCAACCATCCTCTCCATCAACTGCAATAAATATTTCAAAGCCTTCATCTTCTAGAAATGTTTTAACAGCTGTTCTTAAACCAGGCTCATCATCAACTAATAAAATTCTTGATTTTCTTACCGGTGCATTATTAATTTGATTAATTTCATTCATTTTTTAATTCTTTAATTTGATTTTCTATTAATAAACAGAATTTTATATACTAAACATAATGCTATCAACTCCCATACTACTAGACTATCAATCTTCGACTCCTTGCTCTAAAGATGTCGTTGATTCTATGAAACCTTTTTGGAGTGAGATATTTTCTAACCCTGCAAATAAATCTAATTTGGCGGGGATTAACGCAAGCGCTATATTGGAAGTCTCAAGAGAAAAAATAGAACAAAGTTTATTTCTTAAGAATAAAAAAGTTATTTTTACAAGTGGGGCAACTGAATCTAATAACTTAGCCTTATTAGGTTTTGCTAGAAATTTCTATAAAAAAACAGGAAATTATGGACATATTATTACCTTAAAAACAGAGCATAAAGCTGTTTTGGAGCCCTTAAACCAACTAAAAAAAGAGGGATTTATGGTTACAGAAATTAATCCTGAGAAAGATGGCTTAATTTCAGAAGAAGAATTCAAAAAAAAAATAAGAGAAGATACATTTCTGGTTAGTGTCATGTTGGCAAATAACGAAATAGGAGTTATTCAGCCCATAGAAAATATTTCAAAGATATGTAAATCGAGAGGAATAACATTTCACTCTGATTTTGCACAATGTTTAGGTTATATGGCTTTAGACAATCTTTTATCAGATGTAAACATGATAACGATGAGTTCTCACAAAATATACGGCCCTAAAGGGATAGGACTTCTTTTGATTGATGAAGAAATTAATCTTGAGCCTTTAATTGTTGGAGGAGGTCAGGAATATGGTCTTAGGTCTGGCACATTACCTCTTCCTTTAGTAGTTGGCTTTGCTAAAGCAATAGAGATAGCAGTTCTTAATCAAAAAAATAATGCTGAGAAATTACTTTTTTATAGAAATAAACTTTTAGAGGGGTTGTTAAAAAATAATTCTGGTTTATTAATTAATGGCTCCATAGAAAAAAGATTACCTCACAATTTAAATTTGACTGTATTGGATTTAAACGGAGCAAAGTTTCATAAACTTTTAAAATCTAAAATAATTTGTTCTACTGGATCTGCATGTAGTAGTGGTGAACCATCTCATGTTTTACTAGCCTTAGGTAGATCTCTTAAAGAAGCAGAATCTTCAATAAGGTTAAGTATTGGATTAAGTACTAATTCAAAAGATATAAAACAAGCAATTCATATTCTTACAAATACAATCAGATCATTACGATAGAAATTATTGGCTTTTAATTTAATTGAGCAATTCTTAATTTTCCACTTCTAGCTCTTTTATTAAGTTCGACTTCTTGCTCGGAAGGAGTTATTGGCTTTTTTGTCAGGTTTTTTAGTCTTTGATCATTCTTAAAACAACTTTTTACTAACCTATCCTCAAGAGAATGAAAACTAATAACAGAAATAATACCCCCTGGCAAAAGCCATTCAGGTACAACTTGCAAAAATTTTTCTAATACTTCAATTTCTTTATTAACAGCAATTCTTAGTGCTTGAAATGTTCTTGTTGCTGGATGTATTTTTTTATATCTTTGTTTTGGTGGGAAGCAGCCTGCAATAGAGTAAGCTAACTCTTTTGTCCCAGAATATTTTCCATTTTCCTTCAAATCCAATTTTATTTTCCTAGCAATCTTTCTTGATAATCTCTCATCTCCATATTTATAGATTAGGTTAGCTAGATCTTTTTCATTTAAAACCTCAATTAATTTCTCTGCATCAATATCAAGCAAAGGATTCATGCGCATATCAAGTGGACCATCTTTTTGGAAACTAAATCCTCTTTTAGGGTCATCAAGTTGGTTGCTATTTACTCCAAGATCTGCAATCACAAAAGAAACTTTTTCTTTTGGTACAAAATCCGCAAAATTTGAAGCCCTTATATCAATCCTACTTTTAAACTCATCAAGTTTTTTTAATGCTGATTTTCTTGCGAATGGATCTTGATCAAGTCCAATTATATTTAAATCCGAATATTTTCTCAATAAATGATAAGAGTGCCCGCCTCCGCCTAAAGTTGCGTCTATTCCCTTAAGTTGATTGTTATGTATAAGTGGGTAATGCTCTAATGAAGCCATAATCTCATCTGTCATAACTGATTGATGATTGAAAAAAGATGAATCAGATAGGTCAGTTTGCATAACTTTCGACTAAGATTTGTTTAGAAGTTAAATTTCGAATGGCTCAGCTAGAGACTAGAACAGAACCAATGGTGGTCAATTTTGGCCCTCACCATCCTTCAATGCATGGTGTTTTAAGGTTAGTTGTAACTCTTGATGGTGAGAATGTCATTGATTGTGAGCCAGTAATTGGATATTTACATAGAGGAATGGAAAAGATAGCTGAAAATAGAACAAATGTAATGTATGTCCCTTATGTAAGCAGAATGGATTATGCAGCAGGAATGTTTTATGAAGCTATTGTAGTAAATGCTCCTGAAAGATTAGCTAATATTCCAGTTCCCAAAAGAGCTAGTTACATCAGAGTTCTTATGCTCGAACTTAATCGTATTGCCAATCATCTTTTATGGCTTGGTCCCTTTTTAGCAGACGTAGGAGCTCAAACTCCATTTTTCTATATTTTTAGAGAAAGAGAGATGATCTATGATCTCTGGGAAGCTGCTACTGGACAAAGGCTAATAAATAATAATTTCTTTAGGATAGGCGGTGTCGCATGTGATCTCCCATACGGATGGTTAGAAAAATGTATAGACTTTTGCGATTGGTTTGGTCCTAAGATAGATGAATACGAAAAATTAATTACAAATAATCCAATTTTTAGAAAAAGAATTGAAGGTCTAGGAACAATACAAAGAGACCAGGCAATTAATTGGTCTTTGTCTGGGCCAATGCTTAGAGCTTCTGGAGTTTCCTGGGATTTAAGGAAAGTCGATAGTTATGAATGTTATGACGATTTTGATTGGAAGATTGCTTCGGAAAAAGAAGGAGATTGTTATGCGAGATATCGAGTAAGAGTTGAAGAGATGAGACAATCACTAAGCATCATTCGCCAAGCCTGCAAAATGATTCCAGGAGGTCCAACAGAAAATTTAGAAGCTCAAAGAATAGCGACTGAAGATAAGAAAAGTGAAATATTTGGTATCGACTATCAATATGTAGCTAAGAAGGTTGCTCCAACTTTTAAAATTCCCAACGGAGAATTATATACAAGATTAGAGTCCGGCAAAGGAGAAATAGGTGTATTTATTCAAGGAAATAATGAAGTTACCCCATGGAGATTTAAAATCAGAGCAGCTGATTTAAATAATCTGCAAATATTGCCTCATATTCTTAAAGGTGCCAAAATAGCTGATATTATGGCAATCCTTGGTTCAATAGATGTCATTATGGGATCTGTTGATAGATAATTTCTTTAAATGAAACCCTCTGACTGGTTAATATTGCAGAAGAAGGTAAGGTTTGGTGATTGTGATTCTGCAGGTGTAATTCATTTTCATAACTTATTAAAATGGTCGCATGAAGCTTGGGAAGAAAGTATTGAAATCTATGGGATCCCTTGTCATGATATTTTTCCAGATTTTTCTATACGTAAAAGTCAAATTATTTTTCCAATAGTAAATTGTGAAGCGAACTTTCATGCGCCTATAAAAATTGGAGATTTATTAAAAGTAAAAATTGCCCCTCATAAAATTAATACTCATTTGTTCCAAGTAAATAGTTTTTTTATAAAAAATGGAAATAAAGTAGCCGAAGGGAAAATTATACACTGTTCTTTAGATGTTGATTCAAGAAATAAAATAGAAATTCCTGATCAGCTAGAAAGATGGATAGAGGCTTCTAATGTGAGTACAAATTTAAAAGAATGCTGATTATTATTTTTTAAATTTATAGTTTATTTTTTCTGTAATGCTATTTTTGTTTTTAACAATCCACTTTTCAGGCTTTTCATGTTTAGGCCAACTTTGAGAAAATTTTTTTAATAAATTTAAAGAAATTTCAATATTTTTTTCATTTGTAAGTTCTCTAAATTCAACTATTACTTTAATTTTATTTCCCCATAATTTGTTAGATACTTTCGAAATATTGAATTTATTAATTGGGATATTTTCTTTCATAATGAAATCATTTAATCTAGATTCAATTAGTTCAGGGAAAACAACTTCTCCTCCTGAATTAAAGGCATTATCACTTCTTCCAACAAATTTTAAATAGTAAGAATTATTGATTTGCTTAATTTCGCCTAAATCACTTGTTTGCCACCACCCATTTTTATTTTTGAAATTTTCAGTTTTTAAAGAATCTATTATTTCGATTCCAATTCTGGCTGATTTTATTTCGATTAATCCTTGTGCGTTAATTCTTATTTTTGTATCAGGTAGTATTTCTCCAACATTTTTAAAACCCATTAAGAATTCTTTTGGTTTTAAACTCGTAACCATTGCTGCTGTTTCAGTTGAGCCGTAACAAGGTGCTAATTTTATTTTTTCTTTTATACATTGTTCTGCAGTTTCGTCTGAAATTGAAGCTCCACCTACCCAAATTAGATCAAAAATTTTTAGCCAACTAATTCCATCTTTTTGAGCTAAAAGTCTTTGTAATTGAGTAGGTACTAATGACGTAATCAAGTGTTTTTTGTTTTTTTTAAATTTAATTGTGAAAAGTAAAAGTTCTCGAGTTTTTTTTATCAAATTCGGAGAAATATTAATACAATCACATCCCCAAATTTGACTTCTAAAAATTGGCATTAATCCACTTATATGGTTCAGTGGTAAAGTATTTAAAATTAAGCAGTTTTGTAATTCAAATCCTTGCTCTATTAGCCATTGACCTGATGTAGTTGCAGATAATTTAAGATTATTTAAATGGTGAAAACATTGTCTCGGTTTTCCAGAACTCCCACTACTGTTTAAGATAATTGCTGGCCCATTTTCAGTAATTGAATCTAATACATCTTTGTCTTCATAAAATTTGTTTTTTACATAAATAATTTTATTCTCTCTAATTTTTTCAATAATTTTTTCTACAGATTCAGTTTCGTTATTTTCAACTTCAATAGTATGAATTTTATTTTTCATAGTTGATCCCATATCTTTTTAGCTTCACTTAAAAATAGAAATGAATTAGGGAATTTATTCATTGCTAAACCAGGAACTTTTGGCGTTGGTCCTTGTAATTGTAGAGAAGATAAATGATGGAGCCATCTCTTTCCTATTCCAGTTTCAAATGAGGTACTTATAGATATTAAAGCTTTTTTATTTTCTAATTCTCTTAAAAGCTTAACTGGATTATTTTCTTGAGAAGGCCTTCTAATTTGCCAACCCTTCCACTCATCAATCAAAGTTGGAAATTTTAAAAGTGATTCGTCTAAAGCTATTGGAATTTTTTTGTTTAGTTCTGTCAGTCCATCAATATCATCAACACAGAGAGGTTGTTCTAACCAATCTATATTTTTATTATCTTTCAAAATATCAGCCCATCTATTAGCTATGTCTCTTCCCCAAGAACCATTAGCATCTATTCTTAACTTAATATTATTACCTATTTTGCTTAAAATTTCTTCTAATTTTGCTTCTTCCTCATCGTTATTTTTTAGTGCTACTTTCCATTTTAAGGTTAATGATTTTCCAATATCACAATGTCTTTTTTTAATATTATTTAGATCTGAAACTACATTTTCATGATTTAACAATATGGCTGTTTTACCAATTTCATCAAAGTAGTAGTTTTCTTTAAAAATTATTTTTCCATTGATCTCAGCTAATGCAGAATTTATTGCAGATTGAATGCATGGGTGAAAAATATTTATTTGCTCAGATAAATTAAATTCATCTATATACTCAGGGATCATATCTAGTTGTTTCGCACACTTTTTTAAGTCTTTTTTATGTAGTGGTGAAACTTCTCCAAACCCTATTTTTTTATCATTACTTATTAATTTAATTATCCAACCCGATTTTGTATGGTAATTGGTTTTAGAATTTTCTACTTTGGCCGATAACTTAAAGCTATAAGATTTTTTTTGAAATATTAAGTTCATTTATTTAGCAAGTAATTAAATATTAATCCTGTGATTAAACCAATTCCATTAAGAGTTTGAAATTTTATTGCGACGAATTTGCAATTTTTTATTGCAGAAGGTTTTGCATACGAAGATTTTAATAAATTTATAAGTCTTATTGCTTGAGGGAAACTAAGCAAATAAAGGATGCAAAACACTGGAATAAATCCATAAACTATTGTGAAAAGTTGAAAAATATATATTGTAAAAATGATCCAAGGCACAAATTGAGAACCTTTTTTTGCCCCTAAGCGAACTAAAGGTGAATTTTTCCCATGCTTTTTATCTTCAGAAATTTGATGAAAATGAGAACAAAATAATACAAGAGTTGTTGCCAAGGAAGGTCCTGAACCAAGTAATAAAGAAACTTTCCATGGAATATCTTCGAAGTAAATATTAGACGGATTTAACGCAATTAAGACTGCAGAGTACGCAAAAGGTCCAAATGCAAGCCAGCATAACGGTTCTCCTAAACCTTGATAGCCCAATCTAAAAGGAGGACCTTGATATAAATATCCTAAGAAGCAGCAAGCTGCCACCAAAATAAAAATGTTTATACTTGTTGATACTGAAATAATTAAAATTATTAATAAACCAATAACTAAAGATGTATATGCAATAAATGAAATTATTTTTTTATTTTTTACAAGATTTACAATTGAATGGAATTTAAATTCATCGATTCCTGTTTCTGCGTCGTATAAATCATTAGTTAGATTTTCCCAAATTAATATCAAAATTGCAGCTAAAGTAAATGAAATCAAATTATAAATTTTTACCTCTTCATATTGATTGAGCAAGTAAGCCCCTGTTATTAAAACTGGAAGTATGGCAACAGAATAAAGAGGCCATTTTATTGCTTTTTTCCATAATTTTTTTTTATCTTCGTACATTTTTAATTAACACGCAAAATTAGATAATTATTGAATGTAGTTTATAAATTGAGTTACATTTTTTACTTTATTGCATCATTTTTAGTTATTTTCAATAAGTAATGAAAAATGATTTAAACTTAACAGATTTTCTAAAAGATGTATTTTCCACTTTCGATAAGAAAGTTGAAAATTCTGGATTAGTAAGTATTTGTGTTGAGATTCCTTGTATTGATTTATTTCAAGTTTATGAATTGTTAATAAATCAATATCCGTTTTCTTCATTTTGGGAGGAATCTGATGGCATTTCATATATAGCTTTCGAGAAGTGTAAATATGTTACTCTGGATGGCCCAAAAAGATTTGAGGTAGCAAAAGATTTTAATTCTGAGAATTTTACAAATTTAATTAACTTAACTAATGAATCGCATAATTCTGCACTTTCAAAAATAATTTATTTATTTTCTTTCTCTGAAAATTTGAATAATAAGAATTTACCTTCAGATATCCCTAGTTTGGAAGCTATTTTGCCAAAAATATTAATTACTAAAAGTGGCAAGAATTGCTGGTTAAGAATCAATGGTCATGTTGAAGGTAAATCATCATTAAGAACATTAATTGAAGAAATATGGACAATTAGAAATCAAGTTATTAATTCTGGCTCAGAATTAATAAAATCATCTGGCTTAAAAACTAGTTTTGATTCTCCTTTTATTGATGATTTCTCACGCTCCTTAGAAACTTCTAAAATAAACATGAAAAAAGTAGTAAATAGAGGAATTCAATTAGTAGAGAAAGATATCCTCGAAAAGATAGTTTTAGCGAATAGGATTAAAATAAAACTTAAAAATAAATTACATTTAGTAGAAATTTTAAAAAGATTTAAAAAGAAGCAACCAAATACATGTAGATACGTTTGGAAAAGGAATAGTAAGGATATTTTGTTTGGAGCATCTCCAGAAAAATTATTTTCTTTCTCTAAACCTAATTTAACTTTAGAGGCTCTTGCTGGAACTATCTCTACTAATTCAAATTTTAAGAAACTCCTAAAAAGTACTAAAGACTTAAAGGAACATAATTATGTAATACAACATTTGATTAAATCTTTAGAAGTTTCAAAAATAACAAACTTTAAAAAAAGTGATATCAAGGTAAATTCATTTGGAGATATTTCTCATTTGCAAACACTCATTTTCTCTAAAGTTGAAAATATTTGTCCTTTTGAATTGCTTAAAAACTTACATCCATCTCCAGCTGTTTGTGGATACCCAAAAAATGCAGCATTGGATTGGATAAACACTCTTGAGTCTTTTCCTAGAGGAAATTATGCTTCTCCAATGGGTTGGGTTGATTCATCAGGCAATGCTTCATTTCTTTTGGCAATAAGAGGCGCAAGATGTATTGAAGAAAATATTGAATTTACTGCAGGTTCAGGTATAGTTTCTGGCTCCGTTTTAGAGAAAGAAATAGATGAGATTAAATTAAAATTTGAATCTATAGTAAAACAGATATTTTGCGCTAAAAATCCTAAATAATTTCTACTAACTTTTCAATAACTTCCTCTGAAACATTTTTATTGGATAAATTTTCTATTTCTCTTAAACCTGTTGGACTGGTTACATTAATCTCGCTAAGCATTCCATTTATTACATCAATACCTACAAAAAATAAACCCTCATCTTTGAAGTGTTGAGATAATTCTGAGCAGATACTTTTTTCTTTTTCTGTTAATAATGTGGGTTCAGCCTTGCCTCCCATCGCTAAATTACTCCTAAAATCGCCTCCCTGAGGAATCCTATTTATTGATCCAATTGCTTCTCCGTTTACGATAATTATTCTTTTATCACCCTCTATTACTTCAGGAATAAATTTTTGCATCATAACGGGTAATTCTTCTTGAGAAGTAATTAATTCAATGATTGATTTAATTCCTGGAGAATTTTTATTTATCCTTATAACACCTTGACCACCTTTTCCTCCAAGAGGTTTTATGACTACTTCATTATTTATATTTGCAAAATTAATAAGATCTTTTACCTTACTCGCAACTATTGTAGGTGCCATTAAGTGACTGTATCTTAAAGCACCTAGCTTTTCATTCCACGCTCTTAACGATGAGGGTTTGTTAATTACTTTTACTCCTTTTCTTTCGGCAACTTCTAAAAGATGGGTTGCATATAAATAAGCCTCATTTACAGGAGGATCTTTTCTCATCCAAATGCAATTAAATTCGGCGAGACGTATGCAATCATTCTCTTTGAAAGAAATCCACGGAATTACTTCAACTTTTACGGAAGATGCCCATACTTCATCACCTCTAGCTTCCAGGTCTTGAGGAGTACAACTCCAGATTTCAATATTTTTTTTTGATGATGCTTGCATTAAAGCAGCAGTTGAATCTTTTAAAGGATTTATATTTTTAATTGGATCTATTACGAATAGAAATTTCATAAGATCTAGTTTAATAATGCTTCTAATTTATTTTCATTTTCTAACGCGTAGAGATCATCGCAGCCTCCGATACCCTCATTATTTATAAATATTTGTGGTAATGTTCTTCTACCATGAGCTCTTTCAATCATCAATGCTCTGGCATCTTCGTCGCCATCTATTTTATATTCTGTAAAATTTACATTTTTTTTCTTGAGTAGTGATTTTGCTCGAATACAGAATGGGCAATATTGCCAAGTATAAATTTCAACTTTGGACATTTTTTTAAAATAATACTTAGTTTATACTATTAAACAAAAGTGCCTGTTAGATTATAAATAACGATTAAATTCTATTTTGATAGATATTACAGATTTTAAAAAAGATCTTTCGGAACTAACAGATCGCCTGGTTAATGCTCAGGATTGTCTTTGACGTTCCAAGATTAAAAGCGAAAAGGAAAGAGTTAGAGCAAATTTCTGCTCAGCCTAAATTTTGGGAAAATCAAGAAGAAGCTAAAAAGCAAATGTTAATCCTTGATGATGTCAAAGCACAACTCGAATTGTTAGATAAATGGAAAACTTTTATTTCTGATGCTAATGCCTCTCTTGAGCTTTATTCTCTAGAACCCGAAGAGGAAATGATTTTAGAATCGCAGCTGGGATTAAAGAAATTAAGGGAGAATTTGGATAAATGGGAATTTGAAAGATTGTTATGTGGTGAATACGATAAGGAAGGAGCAGTAGTTTCTATTAACGCAGGTGCCGGTGGAACAGATGCGCAGGATTGGGTAGAGATATTATTAAGAATGTACTCAAGATGGGCCGATAATAATCAAATGAGCCTTGTCATTAATGAATTATCTCAAGGAGAAGAAGCAGGTATTAAAAGTGTAACGTTCGAAATTGATGGAAAATATGCATATGGCTATCTGCAACATGAAAAAGGAACTCATAGATTAGTAAGAATTTCTCCTTTTAATGCCAATGGTAAAAGACAAACCAGCTTTGCTGGGGTAGAGGTTATGCCAAAATTAGATGATAATATTTCACTTGATATACCTGAAAAAGATTTAGAAATTACAACGAGTAGATCAGGTGGAGCTGGAGGACAAAATGTTAATAAAGTAGAAACAGCAGTGAGAATTGTTCATTTGCCTTCAGGGATTTCAGTAAGATGTACTCAAGAAAGATCTCAATTACAAAATAAAGAAAAAGCTATGTTACTTCTAAAGTCTAAACTATTAGTGATTGCTAAAGAACAACGAGCTGCTGAAGTCGCTGATATTAAAGGTGATATTGTGGAAGCTGCATGGGGCAATCAAATAAGAAATTATGTTTTCCACCCCTATCAAATGGTAAAAGATCTTAGGACTATGCAGGAGACTAACGAGTTAGATAGTGTTTTAGATGGTGGACTTGAACCATTTATTCATGAATTATTACGTATGAATATTTCTTCTAATGAATCTATTGAATAACTAATGGAAAATAAAAACGAAATTTTAGAAAAAAAAGTTTCTCCTCCAAGCTTTATAAAGCTTGCTATGAGAAATATGGTAAGGAAAGGTTCAAAAAGTATTTCTCATTTTTCAATAACCTTTCTAGTTTTAATTGGGATATTAATACTTGTGGCCACAATAGGTAAGCCAAATATTCCAGTTTAAGAATGTATGAAAGAAAAAATTATTTCTGAAATAAATTTAGATTTGGTTTTTCAATGTAATGATTTCTCTCAATTTTCATATAAGTCAAGAGATACTAAAACTCATCTTATTTTTGAATCTATTTTTTGGGAGAAAATTTTTTTATCTTGGATAAATATAATCTTACAAAAAAAAGATTATGAATTACCAAATTATATTTTTGAAAAAAAATCTTTTTCATTAGGCTTACAGATAATATCTAATCAAGAAATTGCTTCTTTGAATAAGAAATGGATGAAAAAAAATGGTCCAACTGATGTTCTATCTTTTCCAATTATTTCTGATGAATCTCAAAATAATTTAGATCATATAGAGTTGGGAGATATTTTTATATCATTAGAGATGGCACTTGAGCAATCTTATGAATATAAACATTCAATCTATAGAGAGATGATCTGGTTGGCTAGTCATGGATTTTTACATCTTTTGGGATGGGAACATAATAATGAGCATGATTTAGAAAATATGTTAAATTTCCAAGAATATTTAATTACTCGATTAGATTAAAAATCAATGGAAAAAAAAATAAATTATTTAGAAAATAGAAAAGAATCATACAAAACTTCTAGTAATGTATTTATAAGTTTTAAGTATGCTTTCAGTGGTATTAGTTATGTATTAAAAACTTCAAGAAATTTTAAAATTCAATTAATTTTTGCAGTTACAAGTTTAATAATTGGTTTTTTACTCAAAATTAGTCTAAGCAATTATGTTATTTTGATTGCAACAATAATGTCTGTTTTAATATTAGAAATATTGAACACATCTATTGAATCAATCGTTGATTTAGTAGTGAAAAAAGAATTTAGTATTTTGGCTAAAATTTCAAAAGATACTTCTGCAGGAGCAGTATTATTAGCTTCCATTAATTCTGTTATTATTGCTGTATATATCTTTGTTCCTAAAATAAAGTTGTTATTTTAAATCCATATAAATATGTTTCTTGTTATTGATAATTACGATAGTTTCACTTATAACCTTGTTCAATATTTAGGAGAACTTTCAGTTGAGCATGAAATAACTAAAGAATTAATAGTTAAAAGAAATGATGAAATTACTCTAGAAGAAATTATCAAACTAAATCCTGGTGGAATTCTCTTATCTCCAGGTCCAGGTAATCCAGATCAATCTGGAATTTGTCTGCCAATTCTAAAAAAATTATCTAAAAATATTCCGACCTTAGGAGTTTGTTTAGGTCATCAAGCTTTGGCCCAAGCTTTTGGAGGTAAGGTTATAGTTGGGAAAGAACTTATGCATGGTAAGACATCCAAAATATTTCATAATCAAAAAGGATTATTTAAAGATATAGAGACTCCATTTGTGGCTACTAGATACCATAGTCTTATAGTTGATTCAAGTTCTTTACCATCTTGTTTCGAGATAACTGCGACTTTAGAGGACTCAACAATTATGGCTATCTCTCATAAAGAATATAAACATTTACATGGGGTACAGTTCCATCCTGAAAGTGTTTTGACGCAATTTGGTCATAAATTAATTAGTAATTTTCTAAAAATGGCTGAACAAAAGTAAAATAAAAAAAAATTAATATTATGATTTCTCAAATTAAAAACTTTTTATTTTTGATATTAGTTAGCTTTTTTTTACCTAGCTCATTATTGGCAAGGAACTTAGGAATAAAAAGTTTGGGACATAGTAGTTTTTTAATTACTAGTGCAGATAAATCTATTCTTATAAATCCCTTTAAAGCAATAGGTTGTGCAAGTAATTTAAAGGAGCCAAAAGAAGTTAACGTAGATTTTATTTTGGCTAGTTCGAGGCTTCCAGATGAAGGATATAACCCTAATGATCAATTAATGTTCGTTGAGCCAGGAATCTATCAATTTGAGGATATTTTATTAAATGGAATTTCTGTACCACATGACAGAGTAGATGGAAGAAGATTTGGTTTGGCAACTGTTTGGAGTTGGGAGCAGAATGATCTTAAAATTGTTCATATGGGAGGAGCTGCTGGTGATATTGATATAAACAGTCAAATTATTTTGTCTAGTCCAGATATATTGTTTATTTCAATTGGAGGAGGAATAAAATCTTACAATGGTAAAGAAGCCTCAAAAATAGTTAAGCTTCTAAAACCTAATGTAGTTATTCCTGTTCACTTTGAACGCGGCAAAAAAATTAATAAAGAATGTGATTTCTCAAATGCTGATTTATTTATCGAAAATATGAAAGATTTTAAAGTAAAATATGTTGGAAAAGATTTTCAAATAAAACCTAAAAGAATCGATCAAAATACAATTTATATTTTCAGTAATTAATTTTTTAAATCTAATATCTTGTAATTGTCCCAGAAAAAAATCATTTGTTCTTTAGTTCCAATACTAACCCTTATAGAATCACCGATATCTTTTTTGGTTTCCATACTTCTAATAAGAATACCTTTTTCTCTCATCTGTTGTATTAAGATTTTAGGATCTTTTTTTGGCCAAATTAAGAAATAATTACCTCCACTAAAGTTAGTTCTGATTTTTGTTGATTTAAATTTATTTAAAATCCATTCCCTCGCCTTTTTTACTTCTAAAACATAATTATCAATATATGATTTGTCTTTAAGTGCTGCTAATGCAGCTGTTATAGCAAAGCTGTTTACATCATATGGTCCTGTAACTTTATTAATGAACTGAATTAAACTTTTATTGCCAAAAGTAAAACCTATTCTCAAACCAGCTAGACCTGCAGTTTTTGAAAGAGATTGGATTATTAGTATATTTTTATTCTTTTCAAAATCTATCGATTCAAGAAGACTATCTCCATTAAATTTTTCATATAGTTCATCAACAACTATTAATGAATCGTTATTGATATTGGCTAAATTAATTATTTCATGAGAGCTTAGAACAGTTCCTGTTGGATTATTTGGATTGCAAATAAATATTAACTTTGGATTATGCTTTATTATTTTTTTCCTAAATTCTTCGATGGGGAATAGAAAATTTTCTCCAATGTAAGAACAACTTATTTTTTTCATTCCTCGGATTTCTGCACAAGGAGAATAGTAACCAAAAGTTGGATTTGTGGTTAGAAATATCTGACCTTTTTCTCCAAAGCAATTGAAAATTGCATTTATTGCTGCATCTGCTCCATTGAAAATTCCGATTTCATCATTACCAAATTTTCTTGAATCAAGATATTTATCACATAAAAATTTTTTTAAAAAATTATATTCTGGATAAATTGAAATCTCATCTAATTTTATCGCTTGTAATGCCTTTAAAACCTTAGGACTTGGACCTAAAGTATTTTCATTAAAGTCTAAGCGGAGTAAATTTCTTCTATTTTCTAAAGGTGCAGAGTAAGACTGCATATTTATTATTTCTTCTCTTGGTTTTGGGAAAAGATTATTTAATGGATCAAAATCATTCATTACATTCTTTCTAAAGTTTCAATTCCTAAAAGTTCTAAGCTTAATTTTAGTGTTTTTGCAGTCAGGTCACATAAATTAAGCCTAGAGATTTTTATATTTTTTTCTTCTTTGAGGATTGGAACTTGATCATAGAATCTATTAAAAGTCTGACATAGCTCGAATAGATAATTGCATAATCTATTTGGCATTAAGTCTTTTTCAATAGAAATTATGACTTCATCGAACCTAAGTAATTTTCTGATAAGTTTCCACTCAGATTTATGTTCATAATTTACGTACTGAAAATCTTTAGATTCATAAACAAAATCATTTTTTCTTTTAATTCCTAAAATTCTTACAAGTGTATATAACAAATAAGGCGCAGTATTACCATTAAGGGAAAGCATTTTATCAAAACTAAATTGATAATTAGTAATCCTATTTTGACTTAAATCTGCATACTTAACAGCTCCTAATCCAATAATTCTTGAAGTATTTGCTATAAACTCTTCGGTCTCATAACGATCTTCATCTTCTAATCTTTTCAATAAATCTTCTTTTGCTCTTCTAACTGCTTCATTTAATAAATCTTTTAGGCGTATTGTTTCACCTTCTCTTGTCTTTAGTTTTTTGCCATCAATTCCTTGAACTAACCCAAAAGGGACATGGTCTACTTGACAATTTTCTGGGATCCATTTTGCTTTTTTTGCAACTTGAAAAACTCCAGCAAAATGATTTGCTTGCCCATGATCAGTTACATAAATAATTCTTGAAGCATCATCGCCATTAGGAGGTTTATTGAATCTGTATCTTATAGCAGCAAGATCTGTGGTGGCATAATTAAAACCCCCATCTTTTTTTTGAATAATTAGCGGTAAAGGTTTGCCTTCTTTATTAGTCATCCCATCTAAAAATACACATTTTGCTCCTTGATCTTCTACTAATATTTTTTCTAAATTCAAATCATCAATAACTGATTTTAAGAAGGGATTATAAAAAGATTCACCTCTTTCTTCTATTTTTATTTTTAACTTTTTATAGATTTCATCAAATTCTTTCCTTGATTGATCACATAATAATTTCCAAGCTTTAATCGATTTATCATCTCCACTTTGTAACTTAACTACTTCCTCTCTAGATCTTTTTTGGAATTCAGATTCGTTATCAAATCTTTTTTTTGATTCTTTATAAAATTCAACTAAATCACTTATCTTGATCTTTCCTATTTCTTCTAGATTATTTGAATATAAATCTTTGAGCTGAGTAATGAGCATGCCAAATTGTGTTCCCCAATCACCAACATGATTGAGTCTTAATACTTCATAACCTCTTAACTCGAAAATTCTAGATATTGAGTCACCTATTATTGTTGATCTTAAATGCCCTACATGCATTTCTTTAGCAATATTAGGGCTAGAAAAATCGACAATAACTTTATTGGACAAATCACTATCTAAATCTTTTCTAATTAGAGGTATGCCAGCCCTATTGCATTGAATATTTGACTTAATTTCATTAATTAGAACCTCATCTTTTAATTTTATATTTATAAATCCAGGTCCAGCTATTTCTAGACTCTTACATAATTTTGCTATGCTTTTATTGTTATTTAAAAGGTTAATAAAATCATTAGAAATATCTCTTGGGTTCTTTTTATATATTTTAGATAAACTTAAACAAACATTACATTGATAATCACCAAATTCCTCTTTTGATGACTGTGTAATTAAATTCTTGCTAAGAATTGCGAATTCTCCTTTTTTATCATTTTTTTCAAGACTATCTAAAAGAGATTGTTCAAATTGTTTTGTTAATTCTTTAAAAATGATTAGCATTAATTATTCAATTATTTATTTATATGATTAATTAATATAACGCATACTCAAATCAATCCAATTACTTTTGGTGATTGAAGAACTTGTTGAAATCAAATCAATACCTTTTATTAGATATTTACTAATTTCTTGAGGGTTTATTCCAGAAACTTCTATTATCAAATTTTTATTGACTTCTTTTTGTAGACTATTAATTGATAACTCTCTTAATTCTTGAACGTTTTTTTTGATTATTTCAGGACTAAGTTCATCTAATAAGACACTATCCGCTCCTGCTAATACTGCTTCTTTTGCCTGGTAGATATTTTCAGCTTCAATTATGATATGAGTTGTAAAAGGCGAATTTAGGCGAATATTGTGTACTGCATTCTTAAGATTATCTGTCCATGCAATATGATTTTCTTTGATCATAGCAGCATCGTACAATCCCATTCTATGATTCACCCCACCTCCGCATTTGAATGCATATTTTTCAAATATTCTTAAGCCAGGGGTTGTTTTTCTAGTATCTGCTAATTTTATATTTGTGCCTTCTAATTTATCTGTAAGATTCTTTGTATATGTTGATATTCCAGATAAATGCATTGCTATATTTAAGCTGATCCTTTCACTAGCGAGTAAACTTTTTGAAGGCCCATATATTTCTAAGAGTTTTTGATCTTTAACAAATTTATCTCCATCAGAGATATTAAATTTTGGACTGATTTTTAAATCAATTTTTCTAAAAATTTCTTTTATAATTTCAACCCCGCAGAATATGCCCTCTTCTTTTGCAATCCAATATGCATTACCATTCTCTTCTGTAATAGAGGAACTTGTAAGATCTCCCCTACCTATATCTTCATCGATCCAATTATCAATGATTTTACTTATTATTGGAGTATTTAAATCCACTAAACTAAGAAATAATTAATTAATAAAAATTAAACTGAAGTTAGAGAATTAACTATATATCACTATGTAATTTAACTCAAATTTATTTACCAATACAAAACTTAGAAAAAATATTATCTAGAAGTTCCTCTGTTAATTCTTGACCAGTTATTTTAGATAAGTTTTGAATTCCATCTCTCAGTTCAATTGATAACAAATCAAATGGCAATTTATTTTCAATTATTTCATCAGTATCATTTAAATTAGATAAGCAAGCAGATAAATTTGTTAAATGTCTTTCGTTTAAAAATATATTGATATTTTCTACTTGTTTTAATCCGCATTTTTTTATAATTGTGTCTATTAATAATCTTTCACCATCATTATTCTTAATACTCATAAGAATTGTGTTTTTTAACTCATTTGAATTAATATTTTTGCAATCAATTAAATCTTTTTTATTGCCCAAAATAGTAATTAATTTTTCTTTGGGAATTTCTTGTATTATTTTTTTATCTTCTTCATTAAATCCTTCTTCAAGACTATAAATATAAATTATAAAATCTGACTCTTTTATTTTCCCAAAACTTTTTTTAATTCCAATACTTTCAATTTGTTCATGAGTTTCTCTTATGCCAGCAGTATCAATTATTTTCATTGGAATATCATTAATAGTTAAATTAACTTCAATAACATCTCTAGTTGTTCCAGGAATATTAGTTACGATTGCTTTCTCTTTTTTTGCAAGCAAATTTAATAAAGAGCTTTTACCAACATTTGTTTTACCTATAAGCGCAATGGATATTCCATTGTGAATATATGAATTTCTTTTTGCATTTTCTATTAGTAATTCTATTTTTTCTTTGACTTTTTTAATGTTTTTTAGATATTTGGTGTAATCAAAATCTGTGAAGTCTTCTTCAAAATCAACTCTCGCTTCTATTTCGCAAAGTTGATTTATAAGGTCATTTTTAATTTCATCAATTTTTTTCTTTATTTCTCCTTGAACCCCGCTAAAGGCTAACTCTGCTGATCTGGTATTGCTTGCATTAATTAATTGATTAATCGACTCGGCTTGAGTAAGGTCTATTTTCCCATTAAGAAAAGCTCTTTGACTAAATTCTCCTGGATTTGCAAGTCTAACTCTAGAATTATTACATAATAATATCTTTAAAACTTTATTTACTATGATAATTCCGCCATGGCAATGAAGTTCAACCACATCCTCTCCTGTGAAGCTATTTGGTGATTTCATCACTAAAATTAAAACCTCATCTATAAATTTATTTTGTTTATTTTCCTGAATAAAACCACGAAAAACCCTATGTGATTCCCATGCATATTTAGATTTAGTTTGAACAATCTTTTTACAAGAATTTATTGAGTCTTTGCCTGATAATCTTATTATTGCAACTCCTCCTTTCCCTATACTTATAGCTGAAGCAATTGCTGCTATCGTATCTTCTGTAGTAACTATCGAATCCATCTCTCGCTTTGTTATGGATAATTAAGTAAGATTATCAAGAATTTTGAAATTTTTCTTTCTGAATGAGATTTAAAAGAAATATCAGCTATAAGAAAATTCTATCATTATTTAGGAATCAGAATGGAAGTCCTTTCTTTAATGCTAAAGGTTTAGCTATAGGGGTATTTAGTGGCTGTTTTCCTTTTTTTGGGTTTCAGACTTTAATAGGGGTATTTTTTGCAAAAATAGCTAAGGGAAATATTTTTCTAGCCGCAATTGGTACCTGGATCAGCAACCCGTTTACTTATATTCCACTTTATTATTTTAACTATAAAGTTGGTTCTATTTTTTTAAATAATTCTTCTGATAAAATTCTTGAAAAAAGTTTAGTTATTGATGACTTATGGAAACAAGGTAGAATTTTTTCCCTAAAATTACTCTTAGGTTCATCTTGTGTAGGTATTTTATTAGCCTTGATTTGCGGCAGTATTGTTTTCTTTATCTACAAGATAAAAAGTAAAAGATAGATTGATCTGATTTTAAAATTAACTTTGTCCAACTCTGGCAATATCTAAAACATCTGCCATTGACTTAATTTGTTCAATTGTTTTGTGAAGTTGATTATAACTTTCAAGACCTACACAAAGATTTATAATAGCTGGTTTACCATAAGCAGTTTTAACATTGGCATCACTAACGTTTATACCTTTATCAGATAACCGCATAAGAATATCTTTAAGAACTCCAACTCGATCAATTACTTCTATTCGTAGCTGAATTGGAAACTTGTTATCGCCAGTTTTATTATCTTGATTCCAACCGACAGGTAATCTTCTCTCTATTGGAATTGGTATTACATTTTCACAATCTTCCCTATGTATAGTTATCCCATGGTTGCCTAGCGACACAGTTCCGATAATATCCTCGCCTGGGAGTGGGGAACAGCATTTACCTATTCTGTAATCAAGACCTTCTATCCCGGAAATTGGTGATTTACCTGCTGTATTAGATTGATTAGTGGATAAATTATTATTACTTTTAAGAGATTTTGCTATTTCAGAGTCAGAATCATTTTTTACATCTTCTGTTTGTAATTTTATTTCTTCTCTTAGTCTGTTTAACACTTGATGCAAAGTTAAACCACCAAAACCAAGAGATGCAAGAAGGTCTTCAGTAGTTTTTAAATTGCATCGATTTGCAACTTTTTTCATGGCTTCACTAGAAAGTAATGCTTCAAAACCGTTTCTACCTACTTCTTTTTCAAGTAAATCTCTACCTCTTTTAATCGTTTCATCACGATGGCTTTTCTTATACCATTGGCGAATTCTATTTTTAGCAGTTGGCGTAACTACAAAGTTAAGCCAATCCAAGCTTGGAGTAGCATTATTACTTGTCAAAATTTCTATGAAGTCACCATTTTGAAGTGCTGTAGATAATGGGGAAAGCTTTTCATTAATTCTTATTCCATTACAGTGATTTCCAACTTCAGAGTGGATTCTGTAGGCGAAATCTATCGCGGTAGATCCTTTCCTTAAACCAACAACATCTCCTTTTGGAGTGATTACAAATACTTCTTCATCAAATAAATCTTCTTTAATTGAAGCCAAATAATCATTATGATCCCTTTCATTACCTTCTTGTTGCCATTCTACTAATTGTCTTAGCCAATTAAATCTCTCGGCATTACTTTTAGCAGGAGAACCACCCTCTTTATATTGCCAATGAGCGGCAATACCATATTCAGCAATTTGATGCATCGAAGTAGTTCTAATTTGAACTTCAATAGGTCGATGTCTTCCAATCACAGAAGTGTGTAAGGACTGATATCCATTGGGTTTTGGTAATCCTATATAGTCTTTAAATCTACCTGGAATTGGTTTGAAAGTATCATGAACAACTGCTAAAGCTCTATAACAACTATCTGAATTGTCCACGATAATTCTTAGGGCAGCAACATCATAAATCTCGTGAAAATGCTTTTGCTGTCTTTCCATTTTGCTCCAGATGCCATAAAGATGTTTTGGCCTTCCTGTTATTTCAAAATTTTTCAAACCTGCTGAAATCAAGTTTTCCTTCATAAGATTCAAAGTTACTTTTAATCTTTTTTCTCTATCACTTCTCTTAACAGCGATTTGATCTTTAAGATCTAGATATTCTTTAGGCTCTAGGAATTTAAAAGCTAAATCTTCTAATTCCCATTTAAATCTGTTTATTCCTAGTCGATTAGCTAATGGTGCATAAATCTCTCTTGTTTCTCTCGCTATCCTTAGTTTTTTCTCGTCATTTAGCCATTCAATTGTTCTCATGTTATGAAGTCGATCTGCAAGTTTAACTAAGACAACTCTGATATCGCTGGCCATAGCCAAAAACATTTTCCTAAGATTTTCAGCTTGTGCTTCAGTCCTGTTGTTAAAGTGAATGCCGCCTAATTTTGTTACACCTTCTACAAGTATTTTTACTTCTAATCCAAAATTTTTTTCTATTTCGGATAAATCAATGCCAGTATCTTCAACTACATCATGTAAAAGGCCTGCAGCAATAACAGATGAACTAGCACCTATTTCTTTAAGGAGATTTGCAACAGCAACCGGGTGGATAATGTATGGCTCGCCGCTCGCACGGAATTGTCCATCATGAGCTTTATAAGCAAGTTTAAATGCCTTTACAATAAGGTTTTTATTCTCATCATTTTCTTTATTTGATTTTTCAAAATTATGAATATCTTTAAGAAGCCAATCGGGAATGTTTATTTGATAATTCAAAGATTCACTTTCATATTTTTTATTTTCAGGCAAAATAGTTTTGGAGACTTCAATTTCGTTTTTTTCTTTTGAATTTGCAGCTGCCTCGGACATTTTATATTGCTTTAGATGTATTTTATTTATGTCTAGAAAAATTTGCTATAAATCATGGAAAAAAATAAAGAAAAAATTATTGTAGTTAAAAATCTTACTGTTAACTATGATCTAAAACAGCAACCTATTATCAAAAATTTTAATTTGGAAATAGATAGTGGAGATCATTTGGCCATAATAGGACCTTCTGGATGTGGAAAGACCACTTTTGCAAAAACACTAGTAAATATATTGCCTGCAAAGGCCACTTCTAAAGGGTATCTATCGATTTCTAATGTAGATCCTAGGAAAATAAACAACAAAGATGCACAATTATTTAGAAGAAAGAATTTTGGATTTATTTATCAAGACTCTATAAAAAAACTTAATCCGCTAATGAGAGTTGGGGATCATTTATATGAATTATTTAAAACACATGATCAAACTAAATCATCTTTAGCTATTAAAAAATTAGTTAGAGAAGTTTTTCAAAAAGTCGGAATTGAAGAAAGTAGACTTGATTCTTTCCCACATCAATTTAGCGGCGGAATGAGACAGAGAGTTTCTATAGCAATGGCACTTGCTTTGAAACCTAAATTATTAATAGCTGATGAACCTACAACAAGCTTAGATACCAAAACAAGTTTTGAAATTATGCAAGAAATAATTCATCTATGTAATGAATTTGATACAACTTTAATTTTAATTAGTCATGATATTAATCTTGCAGCAAAGTGGTGCAAAAAAGTTGCAATAATTGAAAAGGGATCGATTGTTGAAAAAGGGAATATATTAGATATTTTTCAATCGCCAAAATCAGATATCGGGAAAAAGTTAGTAAATGCTTCAAAAATAGTATTAGAACCAAATACTAAAAATAATGCTCGAGATGAGGTCGTTCTAGAGGTAAATAACCTAAGACATTGGTATAAATTAAATTCTTCAATTTTCATTAATAAGTGGAATAAGGCTTTAAATGAAGTTAGTTTCAAGTTATATGAGAATGAGACTCTTGGAATAGTTGGTTCTTCAGGGAGTGGTAAAAGTACATTATGTAGGGCTTTAATTGGACTTCTTAAAGTAAGAGGAGGTGAAATCAAAATTTATGATAAAAATCATGCATCGAAAAAAAATAAATCTTTTAAAAAGAACAATAAAGTGCAAATTATTTTTCAAGATCCTTTTTCAAGTTTGAACCCGAAAATGACAATTAAAAGTATTTTGGAAGATATATTTTTTATTCAAAAAATTTCAGATAAAAGAAAAATCGAGAAAGAAATAAGATTAATGTTAAGAAATTTAAATCTTCCCTTAAATAATGATTTTTTTAATTCTTATCCTAACCAATTATCTGGTGGTCAATTGCAAAGAATTTCATTGGCCAAGGCGCTATTGTTGAAGCCAAAAATTTTAATTTGTGATGAGAGTGTAAATATGTTGGATGCTTCAGTAAAAATAGAGATTCTTGAATTACTAAGAGTCTTTCAAGAAAAAATGAATTTAACGATTATTTTTATTACCCATGATTTAGGCATTGCTAAAAGATTTTGTAATAGGTTGCTAGTTATGAATCATGGAAAGATAGTTGATGAAGGAGAAAGTTCTAAAATATTCAATAAAACCCAAAACCCTTATACAAAATCGCTTCTAAATTCCTCTTTAAATCTTATTTAACTTTAAGAACACCTAGTAATTTTTGAAAATCTAATGGTAATTCTGATTCAAATATCATTTCTTTACCATTTATTGGATGTATAAGTCCAAGCTTGATGGCGTGTAAAGCTTGGCCATCTAATTTACAGGGTAGTTTTTTACATCTTCCATATAATGGATCACCCACAATTGGGTGATTAATGTGAGCGCAATGAACTCTTATTTGATGCGTTCGACCCGTATCTAGTTTGAAACTCATTAATGAGTAATTGCCAAATCTTTCTTCTAATTTCCAATAGGTACAGGCATACCTTCCTGAAGTTTCTTCAACTACTTTATATTTCAATCTATTTAATTTATCTCTGCCAATGTGTCCCACTATTTGGCCTTCTTCAGAATTAGGTGCTCCATGAATTACTGCAATATATTCGCGTGAAGCTATTTTTTCTTTAATTTGTTTCTGGAGATTTACTAATGCCTCTTGGCTTTTTGCAACCACCATACATCCGGAGGTGTCTTTATCTAATCGGTGAACAATACCAGGTCTTAATTTCCCATTAATTCCAGGCAGATCTTTACAGTGAAAAAGTAATCCATTCACTAAAGTTCCAGATTTGTGTCCAGGGGCTGGATGAACTATTAGACCTGATTGTTTATTGATGACTATGATGTGCTCGTCTTCAAAAAGGATATTTAAATCCATTTTTTCAGGTTTCAAATAAATAAGAGGTTCTGGAGGAGGCATCCATATTTGAACATTGTCGCCATTTTTTAATGGGGTCTTTGCTTTTGCGGTCTTATAGTTTACGAGTACTAAACCTGAATTTATAAAATGTTGAATTCTTGCTCTACTTTGTTCTGGCCTTTTACTTACCAACCATCTGTCTAGCCTCATAGGTAGAGGTTGCTCATAAATAATTTCTATAAGCTCACCTTCTCCAATGCCGAAAGAATTTTGATTATTTAATTCCATAGTGGGACTTCTAAAGCAATTTTACCCAGCATTTGATTTCTATAATCTTCCAATAACTTATGAGACATTCTCCTTTTATCACCTGATGTATGTTTTGAAGCTGCTTCGTCGATCCAAGCCGAAGGGTTCTTAAAGCCTTTTGCAATATCCACTCCATATCTACTAGATATTTGTTTGATTGAGATATTCGCATTCTTATCTTCGTTGAGAGTGGATATAATCTTGATAAATCCAATTGCGACACTCTCTATTTCATAAGCAGCTTCACCAATATCGTCACAAAGTGCAAGATTTAGTGCTGATTTTTGATCTTCTAAATTTGGGGGTATAACACCAGGAGCATCTAGCAGATCTATACCACTTTCTAATTTTATCCATCTTAAATTGCGAGTCAAACCTGCTTTTCTAGCGCTATCTACAACTCTTTTTTTTGCAATTCTATTAATTAATGCTGACTTTCCTACGTTTGGGAAACCAAGTGTAAGGGCTCTTATTGGCCGAATTCGCATTCCTCTAGAGAGTCTTCTGTCGTCGATTGACGACCTAGAATCTTTTGCTGACTTACAAATTTCTTTAATACCTATTCCTCTTTTAGCATCACACCAAAGAGGATATTGATCTTTAGCATTAAACCATTTATTCCAACTATTGATTGTATTAGGGGAGATCATGTCTGATCTGTTAATAACAAGAATATGTTTTTTATTATTTATCCATTTATTTAAGTGTGGATGTCCTGTTGACAAAGGAATTCGTGCATCTCTAACTTCTATAACTAAATCTACTTTATTGATAACTTCAGATAATTTCTTTTCTGCTTTTGCAATATGGCCGGGGTACCATTGAATTTTGGGTATGTCCACTTCAATAAATCAAATAAAATTTTGTATTCCTTTTAGTTTTTATAAGTTTCAAAAGTATTTACTTCTAAAGTTTAGTATAAATTTAATAACTAAAAAATTTTTATAATCGTTAATTCTTAAAATTTATTAAGGCATAGGTAACAGTAACTACTTTTTAACCCAATAAGCCCAAATTAACGTTAGGGTCTTAAGATTAAAAATTAAGCTTGTTTAATGTCAAAGTTATCTCTTTCCAGTCTTGATAAGACACATTTAGAAGGAAAAAAAGTTCTTGTAAGGGTAGATTTTAATGTTCCATTAAATGAAGATGGTCAAATAACTGACGATACGCGTATTCGTGCAGCTATCCCAACGATTGAATATCTTATTAATCATTCTGCAAAAGTTATTTTAGCTGCTCATTTTGGTAGACCAAAGGGTCAGGTAAATGAAAAAATGCGATTAACTCCAGTAGCAGCAAGATTAAGTGAATTGTTGGGGCAAAATGTTGCTCTTACTAAGAGCTGTATTGGTGATGAAGCAATTGCACAATCAAATGGTTTATCTAATGGAGATGTTCTTTTACTTGAAAATGTTCGTTTTTTTGGTGAAGAGGAAAAGAACGACCTGGAGTTTGCAAAAAAATTAGCATCTCATGCAGATATGTATGTAAATGATGCTTTCGGTGCCGCTCATAGAGCTCATGCTTCAACTCAGGGTGTTACTAATTATTTAAGTCCTTCAGTAGCTGGATTCCTTCTAGAAAAAGAATTGAAATACTTACAAGGAGCAATAAATTCCCCAAAGCGTCCATTGGCAGCAATAGTTGGAGGATCAAAGGTTAGTAGCAAAATAGGAGTACTTGATTCTTTACTAGATAAGTGTGACAAAATCATGATTGGTGGAGGTATGATTTTCACTTTCTATAAAGCTAGAGGCTTAGATGTCGGAAAGAGCCTTGTAGAAGAAGATAAACTCGAGCTTGCTAAAGATTTAGAAGCAAAAGCGAAAGCAAAAGGGGTAGAATTATTATTGCCCACTGATGTTGTTTTAGCTGACGAATTTTCTCCGGACGCCAATAGTAAAATATGTCAAATTGATTCAATTAGTGGGGATTGGATGGGTCTCGATATTGGTCCAGATTCCGTTAAAGTTTTTCAGAATGCTCTTGCAGAATGTAAGACAATTATTTGGAATGGTCCAATGGGAGTTTTTGAATTTGATAAATTTGCTGACGGTACAAATGCAATAGCTACGACTCTTGCTGACTTAAGTGCCTTTTCTGAAGTTTGTACAATAATTGGTGGTGGAGATTCAGTGGCAGCAGTAGAGAAAGCTGGATTAGCTGAGAAAATGTCACATATATCAACTGGAGGTGGAGCAAGTTTGGAACTTTTAGAGGGTAAAACTTTACCTGGTGTAGCTGCTTTAAACGACGCTTAGGTCATATCTTTTCAACAATATCAATACTCTTTGTGAAAGTAATTATCCCCTCAGGATGAGCTATAATTCCTGACCATATTTGTATCCCTGGTTTTGAAGGTGCCCTTGTCATTTTAAAAATTCCCCCAGATGCCAATGGCTCCAATAATATTTCTTGTTCAAAAAATGAATTTACTTGATGAGGTCTTATTGCTCCAGCAATAATCACCTCTTCAAGTGGCTTATTTAAAATTATATCGATATCATATTTTGAACCAGTAAGAACTCTATCAGGAATTTTAAAACTAATATCTATCTTCTTATCATCATTTCTTATTGTGGTGAATAAATTTTTAATGGAACCTTCATCAATTTTTCCATTTAGAACTGAAAAAACATAATCGAAATTGGATTCGAGTATATGGATTTCTCCATTGACTATTTTTTTTCCTAAAACTTTTATTCTCAAAATTTCTTTATTTGTAATATTTGATTTTAATCTTTTGATTTTCCATTTGCTATCAGGGAAATCATTGATAATTTTTGAAAACTCTTTTGGTATATTTTTGTTTTCATCATTTCTAAAATTTTTTCTAATAAACTCTAAGTCTCGATTATTTAATGAGGTTTCTAGATTTCTTATAAAATCAACTTTTAAAGTTTGCGTTATTGCTGAATAGGGAATAATGAGATAAATAAATAAGTAGAGAGGGAAACCTATATTTCTGAAAAAGTTTAAATTAAACATATTTATCATTTATTGTTTTTATTCTACTAATTTAAGTTTTTATGTCTAAAAAAAATAATTTATTAGTCGCATCCAGTGGGACAGGGGGGCATATTTTCCCAGCGTTAGCAGTCTCTAAAGACGTAGAAGATAAGTGGAATATACATTGGTTGGGTGTTAACCAAAGACTTGATGCCAATTTAATACCTAAAAAATATAATTTGAGGACTTTGAGTATAAAGACACCAAGAAAAAATATTTTTTTGTTTTATCAATATATAGAAATTTTAATGTCAACTTTCCAAATAATTAGGATCTTAAAAGAAAAAAAAATTAACTTGGTTTTTACGACTGGAGGTTATATCTCTGCCCCCACTATTGTTGCTTCAAAATTTCTGAGGATACCTGTCATTATTCATGAATCAAATTTAATTCCAGGAATGGTCACGAAATATTTTGGTTTTTTGTGTAACTATGTTCTTCTAGGATTTAAGAATACAAATTCTTATTTAAGAAATTGTAAAACTATTTTTACTGGTACCCCTTTAAGAGAAGAATTCTATAAATCTAATCCCTTGCCAGAATGGGTTCCGAAAGGAAAAGGACCGCTTTTGATTGTCATGGGAGGTAGTCAAGGAGCAAAAGCTATAAATCAAATTCTTAACGAATCTCTGGAATTTTTATTAAAAAAACAGTTTCGGATAATTCATATTATTGGGGAATCTAATCAACAAACTTTTTATGTAAAAAACTCCAAAAATTATATTCAAAAGAAATTTACTAATGAAATAGCAGCTTTAATTCAAAACTGTGATCTTGTAATATCAAGATCCGGTGCAGGAATAATCAATGAACTAATAGAGGCTGAAAAACCTTCTATTTTAATTCCATATCCAAAATCTAAAAATAATCATCAGGAGAAAAATGCAATGATTCTTGCTGAAAGTGGAGGCTCAGTTTTAATCAATCAGAATAAAATTTCTAAAGAAGTTTTTGAAGAAACTCTAGAAAGAATTTTTAAAATAAAATCAAAAAAGGGTAAAAATCATTATGAAATATTAGATCTCATGAAGAGGAATATGGAATTTAATAATAAAATTAAATCTAAAAATGAGATTAAAACATTTATTAATTATTTTCTAAAGGAATTCTGAATTTCTTTACATAAAAGAGTGTTATTTTTCCTATTCTGCAAGCTTATTCTTGCCCACTTTTCGTCGAGAAATTTAAATGAAGTACATTCTCTAAGCAATATTCCCTTATTTTCTAAGTATTTTATATTTGGCGACAAGGATGTTTTACTTTCTATTAAAAAGAAGTTGGTTGAAGAGTTATGAACTTTAAGGTTCTCTATTTTTGATAATTTTGCAAATACTCTCTTTTTTTCAACATTTATCCAGCGATGAATCTGTCTTGTCCACTGTTCATAGAATTGCTTATTACTTAGTAAATCAATTCCGGCTTTAATAGCAAAGGAATTTAAAGGCCAAGGATCTCTGTTTATTTCCCATTGTTTAAGTTTTTTCGATGAGCCGATAACGTAACCTAATCTAAGGCCAGGAATATTGAAGATTTTGGTCAAGCTTCTCAAGACTAATAAATTATCAAATCTTTGGGTTAATGGTATTAAAGATTCTTTTTCTCCATTAGGTGTTATCGATAAGAAAGCCTCATCACAGATAACTAATTTATATTTTTTTACAATTTCCTCTAATGAACTTTTCTCCCACAATTGGCCGGTTGGGTTATGAGGATTTGTAATCCAGATAACATCACCTTTAGGATAAACGGGAAATGATTGAGGAAAAATATTATTCCAGTTTTTTGGTAATTTGCAATGTATTAAATCACTATTCCAACAATTTAAAGATCTTTCATAATCAACAAAGCATGGAGAAGGAATACAACTTATTCCAAATTTGGATGCTTCATAACCTGCCCAAGTTATTAGCTCAGAAGCTCCATTCCCAGGCAAAATATTGTCTGGATTTATCCCATGAAAATTGCCGATTATTTCTTTCAAATCACTCAAGTTTCTATCAGGGTAATATCTAAATCCAAGATTCTTAATTTCTTCATTTAATGAATCTATTAGGATTTGAGGGGGATCAAAGGGTACTAATGAAGCACTTGCGTCAATAATTTCAGAGGGTAATAAATTTAATTTTTTTGCATTTGCATATACATTTCCTCCATGCTTTAAATTTGATATTTGCATGGCTAAGGTTGAGTAATCATTAGTTTCCGATTTGTTCATTATTCATTTTCTAATTTTTATTTAACCCATTTTAAATCTGATCCAATGGCCTCTTTAATATTCGATAATTGATGGTTATTGAGTTGCTTTTGAATCCCTTCAAGTATATCGGGTACTAATTGTGGACCCTTATATATCCATCCAGTATAAAGTTGAATTAATGATGCCCCAGAACAAATTCTTTCCCAAGCAGACTCAGGACTATCTATTCCACCGACGCCAATTAAAATAATCTTTTTATCAATATTATGAATATATTTTATTATTTGATTTGCTTTTTTTTGTAGAGGCCTCCCACTTAATCCTCCACTCTCTTCAGAAAGTAATAATCCGGTTTGCATGATCTTTCTATTTTCAAGACCTAATCTATCTATGCTGGTGTTAGTAGCAATTATTCCATCGATGTTTTCCTCGATTATTAATTGGCAAATATCTTCAATATTTTTAAAGCTTAAATCCGGTGCAATTTTGATAAATAATGGTGGGCAACTGGGTAAGTTTTTAATTTCTTTAATAAGTTCTTTTAGAAGAATTGGATCTTGTAACTTTCTTAGTCCTTCAGTATTTGGAGAACTTACGTTTATTGCTGCATAATCACAATATGGAATTAATAATTTTAGAGAAGTTAAATAGTCCTCTTTTGCTTGAGATAAATCTGTAATTTTAGACTTACCAAAATTTATCCCTAAACAAATATTCTTTCTATTTTTTTTAAACTCAATTCCTTGTTCGACAAAGTTTTTAACTAGATTTTCAGCACCATTGTTATTAAAACCCATTCTATTTAATGCTGCCTCTTCTTCTGCTAATCTAAATAATCTTGGTTTGGGATTTCCATTCTGAGCAAATTTAGTTACCGTTCCAAGTTCAGCAAATCCAAAACCAAAATCTTTCCATATATTTGCGGCATTTCCATTTTTGTCAAAACCCGCAGCTAAACCAACTGGATTACAAAAATTTATTCCGCATATGTTCTGATTTAACCTTTTATCAACTACAGAAAATTCTTTATTTAGATTTTTTAAGATAGATGAAACTAAAGGCCAATTATATTTTCTTGAACTAAATGATAGGAGGCTAAGAGATAAATTTGTTAAGTATTCTGCATCAATTCCAGAGTCTTTTTTTAATACAGGGGTAATCAAGTTTTTATAAAGATTTTTAAATACCCCCTTCTGTTCATTCATAAAACTTAAGCTTCTTTTTTTTCTATTATCCAATATTTTTTATTTTTAGGAATCAATCTCCAATTACGCCATTCAAAAAGTGAATATTCTTTTATCTTTAAGTGGTTTTCTTCACCTAATAAGGTGTCTAGTTCAGGTGAACTTAAAAGGTACTTTTTTTCTGCAAATTTTTTAATTAATTCATTGCGGGAAAATAATTCCTGAATTTCTGCAGGTGCATTTTTTTCAAAAAAATCAACTGAGGATTCTGCTTTTTTTAAGTTATTTTCTATAGATATACCTTTGCTGTAATTAGTTGCAATTTTATCAACCCTATCATTTTGTTTATCCCCGCTATGACCTTTAACATATTCCATTATTAGGCCATTAATTCTTAATTGATCAATTTTTTGCCATAGATCAAGATTTTGAACTGGTTTTCCTGAACTTGTTTTCCATCCATTTCTCTTCCAATTAATAATCCATTTTGTATAACCCTCTATGACATATTTACTATCAGTTCTTAGTTTAAAGTTCTCTTTTAATTGGTATCTTTTTAATTTTTCAAGAGTTTTTATAGCCGCAGTGAGTTCCATTCTATTATTTGTGGTATTTTGCTCGGAACCACCTATTTCTAATTCGCTGTTATCGTCAAAAATTATTAAACCGGCCCAACCACCTGGGCCTGGATTACCACTGCAAGCTCCATCAGTTGCGGCTTCAATCGCAATACTATCACTATTCATAATTTTTGAAGCCGATATTAAAGTGATCGGCTTGAAAAAATTTACTCTTACTTAAGTGTAACTTTACCGCCAGCTTCTTCAATCTCTTTCTTTAAAGATTCAGCATCTGCTTTAGCAATTCCTTCTTTTACTGTTTTTGGTGCAGATTCAACAAGTGCTTTTGCATCGCCAAGACCTAGGCCAGTTGCATTTCTTACAACCTTAAGGACTTTGATTTTTGCAGCTGCATCGAAGCTTTCGAGAACTACATCAAATTCAGTTTTTTCTTCAGCAGCGCCACCATCTGCGTCACCACCAGCTGCTCCTGGAGCTGCCATTACTACACCTGCAGAAGCTGCAGCTGATACACCAAAAGCCTCTTCAATTTGCTTTACAAGCTCAGATGCTTCTAAAAGTGATAGAGATTTTAATGATTCAAGAATTTCTTCAGTTTTTGCGGACATTTTCTTAAAAGTTAATAAGGGTTTTTGATTTAAGATTCTGATTTTTCAGAATGTTGTTTGAGTGATCTAGCAAGTCCAGAAGGTACTTCATTAATAGAGATCGCAATTTTTGTTGCAACGCCATTAAGAGCGCCAGCAATTTTTGCCATCAATACTTCTTTAGATGGAAGACTTGCAATTTCTTTTATTTCAGAATCGCTTAGAAGTCTGCCTTCAAACAAAGCTCCTTTGGTTTCGGATTTTTTGGTGTCTTTTTGAAAAGATTGGATAGCTTTTACAGCACCACCAACGTCTTCCTTGATTAAGACAAAAGCATTTGTTCCGGTCAGTAAAGATTTAAGATCGTTCCAATTACTATCTCCATCAATAGCTTTACGCATTAATGAATTTTTAGTAACTTTGCAAATGCCGTTAGTAGTTTGCAATCTAGATCGCAAATCTGACATCTCTTTGATAGTTAAACCTTTATAGTCAAGAACTACAGCCATTTCCGAATCGTTTAATAGAGATTTAATCTCAGTAACGATTTGTTGCTTATTCTCTAGTGTTCGGCCCATTGATTTTTTTTGGATCGTAATTTAGGGAGAGCAGGAAATGCGGCAAAATTCTTTTAAAGAGGCCGCTTTTATTAAATCCAAAAAGAAATAATTTAAGACGAGTCCTCGGTAGGAATTAAAAATTTAGAATGACTAAATCAACCTACTTTCTTTGGCCGTATTATTGCAATTTAAATTATACTACAACGCGTTAACCTGCAGGTTGGTAATCTTGTACAGCATTTATGTCTACTTGCACTGAAGGTCCCATTGTTGAAGTTACATAAAAAGTTTTCCAATACTTTCCCTTAGCTCCACTTGGTTTATTTTTATCAATTGATTCTTGTAAGGTTTTTAAGTTGTCAAATAGAGCCTCTTTTGTGAAACTTGCTTTTCCAAAGCGTACATGAACGATTCCCGCCTTATCTGCTCTAAATTCAAGCTTACCAGCTTTGAATTCTTTTATTGCATTAGCAATGTCATTAGTTACTGTCCCAGCTTTAGGATTAGGCATTAAACCTCTTGGTCCTAAAACTCTTCCTAATTTTGCAACCTTGGGCATCATATCTGGAGTTGCAATAAGTAGATCAAACTCCATATTTCCTTTGTTGATACTTTCCACAAGATCTTCCTCTCCAAATAAATCTGCACCAGCAGCTTTAGCTTTCGATACATTCTCACCGCTTGTAATTACTGCAATTTTGATGCTTTGGCCAGTACCATGTGGTAATGCAACAGTGGTCCTTAATTGTTGATCAGTATATTTTGGATCAATACCTAAACGTATATGTGCTTCAATAGTTTCATCAAATTTTGCATTAGCATTTTCCTTGATAATACTAAGAGCTTCGAGTGGTGCGTAAATGCGATCTTCTATCTTTGTTGATAGAGCCGCCATTCTTTTGGATAGTTTTTTCATAGTAAAATTGGGTGCAAACGGTTATTAACTAACCTCCCCTAAATAGTGAGAAATTTTGTATTGAACTCAATCAGTTATAGATACGCCCATATTACGAGCAGTACCCTCAATTACTTTCATTGCTGATTCAACACTAGAACAGTTTAGATCAGGAAGCTTAGTTTTGGCTATTTCTTCTAGTTGAGCTTTACTTATATTCCCAACAGAGCCTTTTGCAGATTCACCTGATCCCTTCTCTATACCAGCTGCTTTTGTTATTAAGACGGAAGCAGGAGGTGTTTTTGTAATAAAAGTAAAGCTTCTATCTTCAAAAACAGAAATCTCGACTGGAATTACAAAACCTGCTTTATCTTGTGTCCTAGCATTGTATTCTTTACAAAATGCCATGATATTAACACCATGTTGTCCTAAAGCTGGCCCTACAGGAGGAGCAGGATTTGCTTTGCCTGCTTGTAGAGCAAGCTTGATAACTGCAACAATTTTTTTTGCCATTAGATTAGAGAATTTAAGCTGTAGTAGAAAATCATAATTTTACTAGATAAACAAGAAGAATTAGAAATTAATTTTGTTTATTGATTTGGGAGAATTCTAATTCTACAGGAGTCTCGCGCCCAAATATTGAAAGTAATGCTTTTAATTTATTTCTTTCTCCGGAAACTTCTATAACTTCTCCCTGGAAATCCTTGAATGGACCGCTAGTTACAATGATTCTATCTTTTTCTTCAATATCTAACTTGATTACAGCTTTTTTCTCTGAGGCGCGCTTAAAGATTCTATTAACTTCTTGTCTTGATAATGGTCGAGGTTTGATATGACCTCGCGATCTTCCGCTGCCTCTACCGTCTTCAGCACCGACAAAGTTAATTACATTTGGAGTACTTTTAACAGCCATCATTGTATCTTCATCCAAAATCATTCTTACGAGTACATAACCTGGGAAAACTTTTTCTTCAGTAGTTTGTCTGCTTCCATCTTTTTTTAATTTAATTCCTGGAGTTTGGGGAATTTCAATTTCAATAATTCTATTATTTACACCTAAAGTTACTGATCTCTGCTCGAGAGTCGCTTTTACTTTTTTTTCACAGCTTGATGCTACTTGAACTGCATACCATCTTGCGATGCTTGTATTTGCTTTTGAAGAAGCAAGGCTTGTATTTAATTCATTACTCATTTTTCTGGAAGCTTAATTTAGATCTTTATTAATGGATATTAGGGAGATAATTCAACCAAAAATTTGAGAGGCTGCCCATCCATAGAATCTGCTAACAGAAGCAATTGCTGCAGCAGAAAACGATACCATAATTATAACTGCTACTGATTCGCTAAAAAGTTGTTGTTTGTTAGGCCACACGACAAGTTTAAGCTCATCGTAGGTAGATCTAAAAAAATTGTTCTTTTTTTTAGGCTCTTCAACTTCAGGAGAATCCTGTTTAAGAGGTTCTTTATTGGTAGTAGGACTTGTCACAAAATTTTTTTTAAAATTAAGCTTTACGCTTTGGTTTTATTTTAGCTTATTGATTTACTCCTCAGCTAGCTTTGAAAATGATCTCATCTTTTTTAGCAGGGTTAAGTTTAATTGTTATATTTTTTTTGTTTTTGAAGTTATCCTCTAAAAGTTTTGCAGCCAAGGGATTTTCTATTTGTCTTCTGAGTTCCCTGCTAAGTGGCCTAGCACCATATTGAGGTTCGTAAGAATCGGTTGCAATTTTGTCGATAACTTTTTTGTCTATAGCGATATTTATTTTCTGCTCAAGTAGCAGGTTCTTTAAATCTTCTGTTTGTAGAATGATTATTTTTTGAAGTTCATCAATAGATAATGGATTAAACCTTACCACTTCGTCGATTCTATTTAAAAATTCAGGTCTAAAAATTGAAGACAATGCATTACTAATTGAATCATCTAGAGTTTGTTGATCTTTTTCTAACTTTCCCTCACTTTTAGAAATCTTTTGTGAATACTCAAGTATAGATTTACCAGCTAGGTTACTTGTCATAATGATTACCGTATTTTTGAAATCTACTGTTCTTCCTTGAGAATCCGTTAATCTTCCTTCATCTAAGACTTGCAAAAGGATATTAAATACTTCTGCATGTGCTTTTTCTATCTCATCAAGAAGGATTACTGAATAGGGTTTACGTCTTACAGCTTCAGTTAATTGACCTCCCTCTTCATAACCAACATAACCTGGGGGCGCTCCTAAAAGTCTTGCTACGGCATTTTTCTCCATATATTCACTCATGTCTAATCTTAAAAGTGCATCTTCTTCATCAAATAAAGCTCTTGCAAGAGATTTTGCTAATTCTGTTTTACCAACACCAGTAGGACCCATAAATAAAAAAGATCCAATAGGTCTTTTAGGACTTTTCATACCAACTCGAGCTCTTCTAATTGCAGCAGAAACAGCTTCTATGGCTTTTTCTTGCCCAATAACTTTTTCACTTAGTTCTGTTTCAAGATTGACTAATTTCTTACGTTCATTTGAAACTACTTTAGAAATTGGAATTCCAGTGATTTTTGATATAACATCTGCAATATCATCAGGTTCAACTTGATATTTAAAAGGGAAATTTCTATTTTTCTTTATTTTATTAAAGTTCTTTTCAACTTTTTGTATGTCATTCTCTATTTCACTTAACTCTTCTTCAAGCTTTTCTAAATAATCAAGATCATTTTCAATTTCGCTATTTGATTTATCTTTAATTTGTTTGGTTAGCTTATCTTCTTCTTTCATTAAAATAGATAATTCCTCCATTTCTTCACGTAAATTGTTCCAATTTTCCAAAAGAATGTTCAATGTTGTCTCTGATTGTTGTCTATTATTCAATAGCTTTTCTTGAGCTTCGATATTTTCTCCTTGCAAATTATTCAATTTTTCATCAATAGTATTAAGTTTGTTTTCTTGTTGGAGAATGATTTGAGGCATATTATTAGACTCGATTTTCAACTGTGCAGCTGCTTCATCAATTAAATCTATTGCACTATCAGGGAGACATTTATCGCTGATGTATCTATCAGCCAATTTTGCAGAATAGTTTAAAGCCTCTTCAGAAATTTTTATGCCATGATGTGATTCATATTTCTTTTTGATCCCTTGTAGTATTTTTGCGCTTAATTCTACTGAAGGTTCATTAACAGCTATCTTTTGAAAGCAATTATTTAATGCCTGATCTTTTTCAATAGTTTCACGAAATTTCTCAGGTGTTGTTGTACCGATACATCTAAGTTCTCCTTCAGCAAGTAAAGGTTTTAAGATATTACTGATGTCTGTAGAAGATCTGTCAGAACTTAATATTGAGTGAATTTCATCAATAAATAGAATCATTCCTTGGTTTGGATTGTTTAGTTCCTGCATTATTAAGCTTAGTCTTTCCTCTAGTTGACCTCTAAATTTGGTCCCAGAAACTAATGCGCCTAAGTCAAGTGAAATAATTTTTAAGTCCTTTAAAGTATCAGGCACTTTTTTGTCTACTATTAATTGAGCAAGTAATTTTGCAATTGAGGTTTTACCAACTCCAGGATTGCCAATAAGTATAGGGTTATTTTTGTTTCTTCTGCAGAGTACTCTCATTAGATTATTGATCTCATTTTCTCTTCCTAAAACGGGATCCAGTAAGCCTTTTTTAGCTGATTCTGTTAAATCTTTTCCATAAATTGAAAGAGCATTTTCATCTTTTCCAACTTGTTTTTTGGTTTCAATTTGAAGTTCACTTTTCGGTAATGGAACAATAGCTTTTTTCAATTTTTCTTCTTTATCTAAAGTTTCTTTGTCTGATTCAACATTTGATTGATTATTTATTTCAATTACATTCCCATAATTCAAAGAATCTTTTGATTGATTAATGTTTGGGTAAAACTTTAATTCTTCCTCTAATTTTTCCATTGAAAGGTTTCCTTCTTCAAAAACATAATTTCCAATTCTTAAATCTCTTCCAAGAGCAATTAGTAAATGAGGGATTTCTATTAATCTCGATCCCCATTGAGTTTTAATCTGATTCGCGTTATCTAACAAAATTTCTAAATCTTCTCCAATAGTAAAAATATCTGACTCATTTGTTGGTGTCTCTTCTAAAAAATCTTCTGTTATGTCTAAAACTGTATCTTGGTCGATTGATAATTTTTCAATGAAAGCAAAGAATTCACTTGATGAGAACAATGTATGAATTATGT
The DNA here is from genome assembly GCA_902594875.1 of uncultured Prochlorococcus sp. Lineage (GTDB taxonomy): Bacteria > Cyanobacteriota > Cyanobacteriia > PCC-6307 > Cyanobiaceae > Prochlorococcus_A. The sequence continues at coordinate 59,492 of CACJNU010000003.1, read as the reverse complement.
GTTCAATATTAAATTCGCTATGATCCCATTTTTTTGCGGTTTCTTCCCCTAACAAAAGAAGGTTCCAACTAATATCGCTAAATAGTTCAGGACTGGATGTAAGGGTTTCTCTCATAAACTATAAAACTACAGTTGATTAATAATTAATATTCTAAATAGGATCTGCATTAATAATCATCCAATAATTTTCAAATTGTAAGATGTATTTCAAAAATATTTTGTGAGAGGGGTTGCAGGGACTTTGGAATTAATAAAAGTGTTAACTAATATCTAAACTGTTGTGCGATAAAAAATTTAAATTGTTTAACATATATATTTCAGATATTAGCCAAATAGTTCAGCTATTAATAGGATTTAAATAGTAATAATTAAATTGTGAAAGAAACTATTGATTTTCTTATTGACACTGTTGAAGCAAGGCAAGTCCTTGATTCAAGAGGTAATCCAACTGTAGAGGCAGAAGTATTTTTGGAATGTGGTGCAATTGGTAGAGCAATTGTTCCCAGCGGAGCTAGCACTGGTGCTCATGAGGCACATGAATTAAGAGATGGTGGTTCGAAATATATGGGGAAAGGAGTTTTGAATGCTGTTAATAAAATTCATGAAACAATATCGCCGGCTTTATGTGGTTTGTCATCCTTAGATCAAACTGCAGTAGATAAATTAATGATTGAAATTGATGGAACTCCTAATAAGTCTAACCTTGGAGCAAATTCAATCCTTGCAGTAAGTCTTGCAACTGCTAGAGCATCAGCAAATGCTTTAGACATTCCCCTATATAGATATCTTGGAGATCCATTATCCAATCTTCTTCCAGTCCCATTGATGAATGTAATAAATGGTGGTGCTCATGCACCAAATAGTCTCGATTTTCAGGAATTTATGCTTGTCCCACATGGAGTTAATAATTTCAGTGAATCATTAAGAATGGGTACTGAAATTTTTCACTCATTAAAATCGTTACTTGATCAAAAAGGTCTATCTACTGCTGTAGGCGATGAGGGTGGATTTGCCCCGAATTTGTCTTCAAGCGAAGAGGCAGGTGACTTATTATTAGAAGCAATTCAAAAAGCCGGGTTTAAGCCTGGTGAGCAAGTATCTTTAGCTTTAGACGCTGCTAGTACTGAATTTTATAGTGATGGTATTTATAAATATGATGGGAAAAGTTTAAATAGTTCTGAAATGATTTCATATCTTTCAAGACTAGTTTCTAATTATCCAATAGTTTCAATAGAGGACGGTTTAGCTGAAGATGATTGGGAGGGTTGGTCAGAATTAAACAAAGAATTAGGAAATAAAGTTCAGCTTGTAGGTGATGATTTGTTCGTTACTAATACAGAAAGGTTAAGGAAAGGGATTATGGAAAAATCTGCTAATTCAATCCTAATAAAGGTAAATCAAATTGGAACATTAACTGAAACTTTGGAAGCTATTGAGTTAGCTAAAATGTCCGGTTTCACAAGTGTTATTAGTCATAGAAGTGGTGAGACTGAAGATACAACAATTGCAGATTTATCTGTCGCCACAAGATCGGGTCAGATCAAGACCGGCTCTTTGAGTAGAAGTGAAAGGATTGCAAAATACAATAGGCTTTTAAAAATTGAGGAGGAGTTGGGAAATCAAGCAAGATTCGCAGGAGCTTTAGGTTTAGGACCCAAAAATATATAGTTTTTTTAGCGCTTAAGTTTTTCTAAACGTGAGCCTTTCCTCATACTTATTTGGCATTTTATCCAATCAATACTTATTGGTAATGCAAAAAAAAGTGGTAACAATGCAAAATTATTTTGTTTATTGGTTACAAGTAAAGCAGATGCAATTGATAAGCTTCCCATAAGAATTGAATGGCCTAAAGTTTTTTGAGCAGTAAACATTTTTTTGAATTGCCTATCAGACTCTCCCATTCTTATTTGCAATTGCAAATCTCCCTGCTCTAATCTTTCTAAACTTTCATCTATTCTTTTGGGAATGCCAACAGCTTTCGATCCTAGTTCACCTACTTGCCTTCCAAATTGGTTAATTAAATCGTTAGGAGTTTGATTATTTGAAGTCATAAGTTCTATTAAATAAGGCTTGGTAACTGATACAAGGTTAAACCCTGGATCGAGCATTCTGCCAACTCCTTCAAAAGTTGATAAAGCTCTCATCACAAAGATTAAATCTACTGGCAGTTGAAATGGTGTTTCATAAACAAGTTCATATAAATCTCCAGATAATTTTTCAATAATATTTGGACTAAATGGGGGAGTTAAGGCTTCTTTAAGCATTAATCTGACTAATCTTCTCACTGGTCCTACATCAATATCTCTTGAAATTAGCCCAGCTTGTTGTAATTGACTAACAAGTGATGAGGCGTCTCTCAGAGCAGCAGCCTTAACCATCGCACCTAATCTTGTTTGAAGATTATTTGAGATATTTCCCATCATCCCGAAATCATAAAATATTAATTTACCTTCAATTGAAACCGCTAAATTACCTGGATGAGGGTCTGCATGAAAGAACCCGTAATTTACTAATTGTTTTAAGTAGCTGATTGCACCAATTTCTGCAATTTTAGGTAAATTAATATTTTGTGATTGTAATTTTTCTAAATCGCTTATTTTTATGCCTTCAAGATAACTTAAACACAGTACTTTTTCACTACTCATATCCCAAATTACTTCAGGAACTTCAACATTTTCATCATCAAGAAATTGTTGTCTAAATCTTGCGGCATATTGTGCTTCACAATTAAAATCAAGCTCTTTCATAAGAACTTTTCTACATTCTTTAGCAATCTCAACCCAGTTTCTACCTCGACTCCAATTCTTATTTTTCTGCAATAAGCCTGCTATTTGCTGCATTATCCCCAAATCGATAATAAACAATTCTTTTAAGTTGGGTCTTTGAACTTTAAATACTACTTTCTTACCATCTTTTAAAGTCGCCCTATGAACTTGAGCTAGTGATGCCGATCCAACCGGATCACTTATTATTTGATCTATTTCATTAAACTTAGTTCCTAGTTCATCTCTTATAGTTTCTTCAACTTGCGCAAATGAAAAATTTGGAACTTGATCCTGCAATTTAGATAATTCCTGTATCCAGGTATTAGGAATTAAATCAGGTCTCGCTGATAATAATTGTCCAATTTTAATAAATGCTGAACCAAGCTTTATTAATTGATTAGTAAACCACCTAGCTCTTTGAATTTGGACCCTACTTTTTTCATTGTTTTTAGTTTGGAAAACAATAAATCTAAAATTATCAATCCACAAATTTATTAAAAGTAAAATTAGAGTTATCCAAATAAGAAAGGCTCTCTTCAATTTTTTTAAATGATAATTAAGAATGTGATAACTCATCTAATATGATTATTTATGGATTTATTAAAGAGATCAATTTGCTTATTGATCTCTTCTATTTCGTTTAAAGCTTTTTTTATTTCGGAGACTTGATAAGTATTTGTAGACTTATTTTCTTGAATATTTTCGGCTTTTTCCATCCTTGAGGCTTCTTCGATTATGGATTCTTTCAAATTATCAAATTCTTTTTTGAGAATTTCTGGTGCATCCTGAGCAATATTTGTTGCTTCTTCAATTTTTTCAACCAATATTTCGTTTAATTTTTCGGTTACTTTTTTAATGGCAGCTTTTAAAAGGTAATCGGAATTGGTCATGAAAAATATAATGTTTCTATAGCAATTGATTTTTCAACATGAATTAATAATAGATCAATACAGAACTTTTTACGTAACTGATCATTTTGATAAATAATTTTTTATGTTTTTCCTATGTAAGAATGTTTATATATTATGCTTTTTTCTATTTTTTCTTTTAACTTATATCTATATGAAGGTTCAGGTATTTACATTTAAAATATCTTCTAACCAAGAACTCATCTAATTAGCTACTAAAAAGGAGTTTAAAAATTGGAAATTATTGAGTCAGATGTAGTTATTATCGGAGGAGGCCCGGCCGGATGTACTTGCGCACTTTATACATCTCGTTCAAACTTAAAAACAGTAATTTTAGATAAAAATCCATCTGTTGGTGCCTTAGCAATAACTCATCAAATAGCGAATTATCCAGGTGTTCCGGTTGATATAAGTGGCGAGAAATTACTTACTCTAATGCGAGAACAGGCTGTGCAATATGGCACAGACTATAGAAGAGCACAAGTGTTTGGAATTGACACTAGTGGAGAATGGAAAATGGTTTATACACCAGAAGGTACTTTCAAAGCTAAAGCACTTGTTCTTGCAAGCGGAGCAATGGGTAGGCCTGCATCATTTAAAGGAGAAGCGGATTTTCTTGGCAAAGGAGTAAGTTATTGTGCTACGTGTGATGGGGCTTTTTATAAAAATAGAGAAGTTGCCGTTGTTGGAGTGAATAAAGAGGCAATTGAAGAGGCAACTGTTTTAACTAAATTTGCATCAACCGTTCATTGGATTACATCAAGTGATCCTAAATCAGATAATGAAGAAGCTATGGAATTGATGGATAATACAAATATAAAACATTGGAGTAGAACAAGATTATTGGAAATATTGGGTGATGATATGGGTGTGAATGGAGTTGTTGTAAAAAATAAGCAACAAGAAAGTCCTATTAATTTAAATTTAGATGGAGTCTTTGTATATATGAGTGGTTCAAAGCCAATTACTGATTTTTTAGGGGATCAAATTGCTTTAAAAGAGGATGGAGGAGTTATTGTGGATGACTTTATGTCTACAAACTCTGATGGAATATGGGCTATTGGAGATATAAGAAATACACCGTTTAAGCAAGCCGTTGTCGCAGCTTCTGATGGATGTATTGCGGCAATGTCAATCGATAGATATTTGAATAGTAGAAAAAATATAAGAGTAGATTGGATTCATTCTTAAAAAATTTAATATTATTTTTGTGATTTATAGTGGTGTTGCTTCAGAAATATAAGCGACTCCTCCGTAATAGCTTAAATCATCTCTAATATTATCTCTCATTTTATCTATTAACTCTTGTTCACAAAAAACAATTACATGAGCATTTGATCCTAATCCTGTAAATTCCATATCTTCGGTAACTACTCTTTCAGGACCTCGGCCTGTAGCATGTTTCATAACTGTATATCCTGGAACATTAGCTTTTTCCAAGGTTTTGATGATTGCATCTAGTTCTCTTTCACTAAATATTAAGTCTAATCTTTTCATTTTTTATAAAGGAGATAGTGGGATAATAGTATTTACTAAACTCATATATATTGGAATACCAAGAACTATATTAAATGGGAAAGTTAGACCTAGCGTTGTTGAAATGTAAAAACTTGATTTAGCTTCTGGGACTGTCATCCGCATAGCGGCAGGAACTGCAAGATATGAGGCGCTTGCACATAAAACCACAAATAAAAGTGCATTGCCAGGTCCTAAAGATAAAAATCTTGCAACAAATACACCTATAAATGCATTAAATAATGGCATAAAAATTGCAAAGCCAATTAAAAATGAACCTGCACTTTTAAGTCTCGGTAATCTTTGAGCAGCCACTATTCCCATGTCTAACAGGAAGAAGCATTCTGCTCCATAGAATAATTGTCCCGTAAATGGTTCCATTTTTGTAATGCCTGAAGGATTACTGGAAGCAGTCAAAAATCCTACAATTAAGCTTGAAAGCAATAAATATACTGATCCATTCAAAAGTGATTCATGTAATATAGCGCTTAGATGCATTTTTCTTGATTTAGGTCTATTTTTGGGGGCACAAAATTTTACAAGTAATAATCCAACTATTATTGCAGGAGACTCCATTAAAGCTAAGGCTCCAACCATAAATCCATCAAAAGCTATTTTCTGACTTTCTAAAAAACTTTCTGCAGAAATAAATGTAACAGCACTTATTGAACCGTAAGCTGCTGCTATCGCTGCTGAATTAAAGACATCAAACTTAAATCTTAAAATTAAAAATCCAATCAGCGGGATTAGTAGTGACATTAGTATTGCAGCACTTAAAGTCGGCAATACTTGATCGGTAAACCCACTTTTCTGTATCTCTATACCTCCTTTAAAACCAATAGCTAAGAGTAGATATAAGGAGAAGAGTTTAGGCAATGGAGCTGGTATTTCTAAATCAGATTTAAAGAGTACAGATATTGCTCCAATTAAAAAGAAAAGAACTGGCGGGGCTAATACATTTTGCAGAATTGGATTTATTTCCATAAATTACTAGGCTATTTCTTTTAGAGCGGTTTCTAAAGCTTCTTTTCTAGTCTCAATGATGCCTTCAACTCCAAACTTAGCTAATCTATCCTTTACTTTTTCGTTAGCCCCAGCAACAAATGCTTTTCTGGAATTATTTTTTGCTTCTTGCATCATATCTTCTATTGCAAGAGTTGCCGTCACTCCAAGTCTTGGAACATCAGTGATATCTAATATCAGAACCTTATAGTTTCTTACAAGCATCATTCTCTCAGATATACCTTTAGCTGCTCCAAAACTAAGTGGTCCTTTAAGTCTAAATAACATTACTTCACCTGAACATCTATCTAGTAGTGCTTTTTCATCATCAGGTAATGCATTTTTAGCTTGATCATCTTTTGATAAAGGATTATCCTCATCCATACCTTCTAGTTGAGTTTCGGTTATTGAATCAATTGTGAGCATATTTGCTATGAATACACCAACTAAAACTGCCCAAATTAAATCCCAAAAAACTGTCATTAGCAGTACGCCGTACATTACAACTGAAGTTTTTAAAGATAATTTGTGAGCCCTCCTCAAGAACCCCCAATCAATAATATCTAGACCAACTTTTATAAGAATTCCTGCTAGCAATGCAGTTGGTATTTGCTCAGCTAAAGGACCTGCACCAACTAAAACTATCAATAAGACAACTGAATGAACCATACCAGAAATGGGAGTGGATCCTCCAGATTTAACGTTAATAACTGTTCTCATTGTTGCTCCTGCCCCAGGTAAACCTGAAAACAGGCCTGCAACTGCATTTCCTATTCCTTGCCCAATAAGTTCTCTATCAGAATTATGTTTTGTTTGAGAAATATTGTCGGCGACAAGAGATGTTAGTAACGAGTCAATAGCGCCGAGTACAGCGAGGACTAATCCTGCCTTAAAAATAATTGGAAAATATTGATTAAAACTTGGGAAATTTAAAGATGGAACTCCCCTTGGAATTTCTCCAATTCTATCAATAGCTCCATCTCCAAAAATTAATATTGATATTGGAGTTACTATCAATAGGGCTAATAAAGGAGAAGGAACCCATTGACTTATTTTTCTAGGAGTTAGAAAAACTATCCCTAGTGTCATTATTGCTACTCCAATAGCAGCACCATTTGGCTGGAAATTTGAAAATACAGTAGATAAAGATTCTACTACTCCACCTCTAGTGCTAATTCCTAGTAATGGCCCAATTTGAAGTGCAATGATTATTACTCCAATACCAGACATGAATCCTGACACAACAGAATATGGAACTAAAGTAATGTATTTACCTAGTTTTAGAATCCCGAATAATATTTGCAGTAAGCCACCGATTACTACCGCTGCCATCACTAAAGGTAAAATTTGTCCTGCGGATAGATCTCTTGGAACTCCCACTGCTGCTAAGCCTGCAACTACACCAGCAACAGTTACACTCATTGGACCTGTAGGTCCACTAACTTGTGCAGGTGTTCCGCCGAACAATGCTGCTAAGAAACCAACTACTACTGCTCCATATAGTCCATAAATTGCTCCGCCAGGTCCTAACGCAGCATTACCAAAAGCAAGAGCCAGAGGCAAAGCCACTACTGCGGCAGTTATCCCTCCTAGAATATCGCCTCTTACATTCTTTAGATGAAATCCATTAATTATTTTCAAAGAAGCTCTCCTTAAAATAAACACTTAACTAAAAGATATTATCTCTTAATGACGTAAATTTGTGAAAAATGCAGTTTGTGCAAAATATTTTTGTAACTTTTTTTCTCTTATAAAATAAAATTTAGTTAATTTTCCTGAACAAAAGTAGTCTCTGATTGATTTAAGTGTGAGGCAAGCGATTAATGTATTAGATAAATATTTTTCAATTAAAATAATATTCAAATGAATTCTATTATTCGCCCTAGAAGATTAAGAAGAACTGAGGCAATTAGAGATATGGTTAGAGAAAACCATCTAAAGGCATCGGACTTTATATATCCATTATTTATTCATGAAAAAGACGTTAAAGAGGAAATTTCAGCAATGCCCGGAACTTATAGATGGGATATTAATGGTTTAATCAAGGAGGTTACTAGGGCATGGGAATTGGGAATAAGGTGTGTGGTTCTTTTCCCAAAAATTGACGATAGCTTAAAGACTGAAGATGGAGCAGAATGTTTTAATCAAGACGGATTAATACCTAAAGCTATTCGAATATTAAAAAAAGAGATTCCAGAAATGGCAATAATGACAGATGTTGCCTTGGACCCATACTCTTGTGATGGTCATGATGGATTAGTTGATGAAACTGGAAAAATATTAAACGATGAAACAATCGAAATTTTAAAAAAACAAGCTTTAACACAAGCAAGAGCTGGAGCAGACTTTATTGGCCCTAGTGACATGATGGATGGGAGAGTTGGAGCAATTAGAACTGCACTTGATAGTCAAGGATTTAGTGATGTAGGTATTATTAGTTACACAGCAAAATATTCATCTGCTTACTATGGTCCATTTAGAACTGCTTTAGATTCTGCTCCTAGAGAGAATAGTAAGAAAATAATTCCAGACAATAAATCTACATATCAAATGGATCCTGCCAATTTTAAAGAGGCTTTAATTGAATCCGCATTGGATCAGTATGAAGGAGCTGATATTTTGATGGTAAAACCAGGTATTTCATATTTGGATATTGTTTATAGATTAAGCACTTTTTCAAATAAACCCATAGCTGCATACAACGTAAGTGGGGAGTATTCTATGGTTAAGTCTGCCGCTATGAAGAACTGGATTAATGAAAAAGATATTGTATTAGAAACATTGCTTAGTTTTAAGAGAGCAGGGGCAAAATTAATACTCACTTATCATGCTTGTGATGCATCTCTATGGTTGCAGGATACTTGAAACTCATTATTGACAAAAATTTGGTTTATTCTTAGATAAGTAATAAATTAACCGCTTTGTTTTGAAGTTTTCACAAGGAGTAAATAGGATTGGTCACATTGCACTTAGAGTAGAAAATCTCGAAAGGGCTAAATCTTTTTACATTAAGCTGGGTATGAATTTAATTTGGGACGATAAAGATTGGTCTTATTTAGAAGCTGGTAAAGGTAAAGATGGACTTGCGTTGTTAGGCCCTAGCTACAAAGCTGCGGGACCTCACTTTGCTTTTCATTTTGAAAATAAAAAAGAAGTGGAAAATATTCAAAATGATTTAAAGGATTCTGGTGTAAAAGTTGGTCCGTTACATGAACATAGAGATGGAACAGCATCTTTTTATATGAAGGATACTGAAGGAAACTGGCTCGAGATGCTTTATGTTCCTCCCGAAGGGATTCAATCGAATGTTTGATTCTTTTTTTTTGTATGCCAGAGAAAAGTTATTCTAAAAAATCATATTCAGATAACACCTTAGAAGAAGAATCTATAAGCCTTTTAGAGTGGGATTCATTAAAAACGCATTTATCTTCATTCGCCTCAACGGAAATGGGTAAACGAGCAATTTTAAGTTTTGGTATTCCTTCAGAATACGAAGCTTCTAAAAGACTTTTGAATGAAACTGTTGAAATAAATGAGCTAGAAAATAATTTAGATAAATCAATTAGTTTTTCTGGTGTTTTTGATATTAGTAGAAATATTGAAATTTGTTCCAAGGGAGGTGTAATTTCATCTTCTGAATTGTTAGAAATAGCGAAAACAATTGCTGCAGCAAGAAATTTAAAAAAAATCTTATTAGATTTTGAAGAAAGGCCTTATATTTCATCATTTGCAAAAAATTTAATTGACCATCAGAATATCGAAACGATTTTTAAAAAAGGCATTGAATCTAATGGAAGGATTTCAGACAATGCAAGTAATGAACTATCTATTCTTAGAAAAGAATTATTATCTAAGAAACTTGAGAGAAAAATATTAGTTGAGAAATTTATTCAAAAGAACTTAGCTTATTTGCAAGATACTACTATTGGAGATCGATATGGTAGGCCTGTTTTAGCAGTTAAAGTTAATTATGTAGATAAATTTAAAGGCATAATTCATGACTCTTCATCCTCAGGTAATACGGTATATTTTGAGCCTGAAAGTGTAGTTATTAAAGGTAATAAGATTGCTTCTCTAGAGGCTAGGATCACAGCAGAAGAATTTAAATTACTAAAGAAATGGTCCCAAGTTGTTAGTGATAACTCAGAAAGTCTTATTGAAATGGCATCCATTTTATTGAGATTAGAAAATGCTCTAACTCGTTCAAGATATTCGAAATGGATTGGAGGCAAAACTCCTTCCTTTAATAAAAATCCTATTATTTCTTTAATTGGTTTTTCTCATCCGCTATTGATTTGGGAACATAAGAAAAAAGGAGCCCCTCCCCCAGTAGCTGTTGATTTTCACATAAATAGAAATATTAAAGTTGTAGCTATTACAGGTCCAAATACTGGAGGTAAAACGGCAGCTTTAAAAGGTTTGGGTTTGTCTTTACTTATGGCTAGAGCAGGATTATTGATACCCTCAACTAATAACCCTATTATCCCGTTTTGTCCAAATATATTTGTGGATATAGGAGATAATCAATCATTAGAAGAAAATTTATCTACCTTCAGTGGGCATATATCACGCATAAAAGAGATATTAGATTCACTTGATAATAAGAAAGGATTATCTGTTGTTTTGTTAGATGAGATTGGATCTGGTACAGATCCTCTTGAAGGAAGTGCTCTTGCGATGGCTTTATTAAAAGAATTTGCAAATAAATCTGATATCACTTTAGCAACTACACATTATGGAGATATTAAGGCTCTAAAATATAATGACACAAGATTTGAAAACGTATCAGTTGCCTTTGATGAGGATTCTTTGAAGCCAAAGTATATACTCAACTGGGGTATTCCTGGGAGAAGTAATGCTTTGTCAATTTCTAAGAGAATTGGTCTCGATGAAAGCATACTTAATGAAGCTGCAAATTATCTAAAGCCAAAAGAGGTTGATAATATTAACAGTATTATTAAAGGACTTGAGGAAGAGAGGATTAAGCAACAAAATTCTGCAGAAGAGGCTGCAGAACTGATTGCAAGGACTGAAATATTACATGATGAACTGAAGAGAAATTATGAATATCAAAAAATAAATGCTGAAAAAATCCAAGAAATTGAAAGGTCTAAATTATCAAAACATATTGTATCCGCTAAAAAAGAGGTAATAGATTTGATTAAAAAATTAAGAGATAAAAATGTTAATGGAGAGGATACGAGAATTATTGGAAAAAGATTAAAGGAAATTGAGACGGAACATTTAACTCAAAAAAAATTTGAAAAGTCAATATCATGGAATCCTAAAGTAGGTGATTTTGTAAAAATTAAAAGTCTAAATAGTACGGGACAAATTGTAGATTTAGATAAAAAAGGTGGTTTTTATGAAGTTAAATGTGGTTCATTTAGAAGCACATTATCTGTAAATGACTTTGAAGGTATTAATGGAGAAAAGCCTAATTTCAAAATGTCAAAAATTGAGATCAAGTCCAAAAGAGAAGATTTTTCTTTTTCTAAAATTAGAACGAGTAAAAATACAATTGACGTAAGAGGGCTAAGAGTTCATGAAGCCGAAATAATTATCGAAGAGAAAATTAGAAAATTTCATGGACCGCTTTGGATTGTTCATGGAATTGGAACAGGAAAATTAAAAAAAGGACTAAGAAATTGGTTATCAGGTTTAAATTATGTTGATAAGATTGAAGATGCAGCCAACAACGAGGGTGGCCCTGGTTGCAGTATTGCGTGGATAAAATAAAATTTAAAATACCTAGAAAACAATTTAATAAGTGTATTAAGTGCAATTTATTGATCAAGCAAACATTATTCTTAAAGCTGGAAAAGGTGGAAATGGAATAGTTTCATTTAGAAGAGAAAAATTTGTTCCTGCTGGAGGACCTTCAGGGGGAAATGGTGGCAGAGGGGGTTCAGTTATTTTGATGGCTGATAATAATCTTCAAACACTATTAGATTTCAAATTCAAACGTGAAATAATTGCTGAAGATGGATGCAAAGGAGGTCCTAATAAGAGATCAGGTGCTTCAGGTGAGGATACAATCCTTAAAGTTCCTTGCGGAACAGAAATAAGGGATATTAAAACCGGCATTATTTTAGGAGACTTAACTAAAGATAAACAGAGTTTAACTATTGCGATTGGAGGAAGAGGTGGACATGGTAATGCTTACTATTTAAGTAATCAAAATAGAGCCCCAGAATCATTCACTGAAGGAAAAGATGGTGAGATATGGGAGGTTCAATTAGAACTAAAACTTCTTGCAGAGGTTGGAATTATAGGCCTTCCAAATGCTGGGAAAAGTACTTTGATTTCCGTTATTTCATCTGCCCGCCCAAAAATCGCAAATTATCCTTTCACAACTCTAATACCTAACTTAGGCGTAGTTAGAAAAATTGATGGGAATGGTTGCCTTTTCGCGGATATTCCTGGATTAATATCAGGGGCAGCTGATGGAGTAGGTTTAGGACATGATTTTTTAAGGCACATCCAAAGAACGAAGATACTTATTCACTTAATTGATGCAATTGCAGAAAATCCTTTACATGATTTTCAGATCATTGAGAAGGAATTAAGAAAATATGGGAAAGGTCTTTTAGATAAAGAGAGGATAATAGTATTGAATAAAATGGAGCTGGTAGATGATGATTATTTGAAAATAATTAAAAAAAAGTTAGAAGATTTATCTAAAAAGAAAGTTTTAGTTATTTCTTCATCTTTAAAAAAAGGTTTATCTTCACTGCTTTTTGAGGTATGGAAAAAGATCTAAATTAAATTAAATTTTTTTTTTGTAAAAAATTCACTTGATTTAATAATGAAAATTAGTCATAAATAAGATACTTCTTTAAACAAAATATGAATTTCTATACTTGCTTTGATAAACAAGGAAAAATAATAGCTAGATGTCAAACCATTCAAGATATTGAGGTGTTGAAGAAAATGGGAAGACCAATTGTAGAAGTCAAGGAAATGAAAAATGAGGAGTCGGTTGTATGTTCGCTTACAGGAAGTCCATCCGATTTTAATAGAGATTACTAATAGGATTAACAAATAAAAAAAGGGCTTTAAAGAGCCCTTTTTTTCTGTGCATTATTTATAAAAAAACTTAATCATCATAAACAAGACATTCTGGCTCATCCGGGTTGGCATCGCAGAATAGTTCCAATGCATTAGGGTCATGTTTATCCTCAGGATGATGATCCTTATATTCTTCGAGTTCTTTAAGCTCTTCAGTTAAATGTCTGACCTTTGGAAGATTGCCCTCTGCTTTTGCAGATTCGATTTCCGATTGATCTTTTTGGATGTGTTCGTCAATGGATTTCATTTTAAGCTTTTCGTACTTTAGTAGACATACTTAACATAGTTAATTTCTAATGAAATTGCATTATGTATGAACTAAATAAGTGTGCATTACAACATCATTTTTTTTCGAAATTGATTTATGTATTTTTTTAGGACTCTAATCTCATTATTTCCTTTAAAGATGGTAAAACTGGGATTAGTTGATTTGGGTTTAAAGGGAATAAAGCTTTGTAGTAATCTTTTTTCCATTCATTTTCGAAGCATGTCCTTTTTACGTTATGTAATTTAAAGAATTTTAATCTCCATTCAATAATCTTTTCAAAACTTGATAGTTCTTGTTCAGTACATTTGAAAAGTTTGCTATATATCAATTCCCATCTTATAAGCGTTGGAAAAAGGTAAATATCTGCGTAGGTTAACTCTTCTCCAAATATCCAGCTCCCTTTATTTTTCTGTAGTAAATTTTCAATTTCATTTATAGCTGCGAAAAGATTTTTACTTGCTTTATCGTAAGCTGACTGGTTTCTGGCGAAACCACATTTATATACTCCATCATTAATGCTGTTATTAATTAAATCTAAAAATTTTTGATTACCATCTTTAATACTTAATGCCTGATGTTTCGATTCACTTTTGATTGAATTGAGTAGTCTTATAATTTGTGAACTTTCATTGGACAGGATATTTACTTCATCTTTTACAAAGCTAATTAAAAGAGGTAATGTCGCTCTAAAAATAGTCTTTTTATTAGCTTTTTTGTAAAGTTCATAAAGTCTCATACATCCTTTAATCTTTGTATTGAAAATCCATTCGCCATGCTCAACATCTGCATTTAAAAAAATTACTTTAACTTTTTTAGATAAATCTTTTATTTCGTGTACGAGTAAAGTTCTTTGACACCATGGACAAGAATGACCTACTAATAAATAGATTTGTCCATTCTCATTATTGATATCGTATTCACTATTAATGGTTATTCCTTTAGGCCTTTTATAATTACCATGTAAGTCTGATGGCGCGAAGCCATTCATTAATTGGGTCCAAAACCAAAACCAGAATTTTCTGGAGGCCTTTATAAGGTATTTATTTTGCATAAAATTTATTTTTAACGAAAAAATGACTGTTCAAAGAATACTTATCGTTTCAGGCACTCATGGTAATGAAATTAATCCTGTTTGGGCTGTTAAGCAATTTAATAGAAAGGAAAATAGTTTAAATAATGGTATTGAGTATGAATACATCATAGGTAATCCTGCTGCCTATGAAAAAGGTTGCAGATATATAGATGTAGATTTAAATAGATCTTTTAAAGAAAGTGACAATTTTGATCAATACAAGAATAGTTTTTATGAAACTAATAGAGCCAATTTTTTAGTAAATGAATTTGGAATTGACGGATCTAAACCCTGTCAAATTGCAATCGATTTGCATACTACTACTGCAAATATGGGAACAAGCATTGTTATGTATGGGAGGAGATCCAAAGATTTTTGTTTAGCCGCATTACTGCAGAATAAATTTGGATTGCCTATTTATTTGCACGAAAAAGACAAATCCCAAACAGGCTTTCTTGTAGAAGCTTGGCCATGTGGTTTAGTTATTGAAATAGGAGCTGTCGCACAAAATTTTTACGATCAAAATATTATAAATAGATTCTCTCTAATACTTAGCTTTCTAAGGGAAGAGATAGATAAATTAAAAAATAACCTTATAGAACTTCCAAAGGAATTAGTGGTTCACGTTCATCAAGGGAGTATAGATTATCCAAGAGATGAAAAGGGAGATATTGATGGTCTAATTCATCCTGAGAGAATAAACCAAGATTGGAAAATGATTAAAAAAGGAGATCCATTATTTTTGGATAGCCAAGGAATAATCCATAAATATGAACAGGACAGATTGATTTGGCCTGTTTTTATTGGAGAAGTTGCTTATAAGGAAAAAAAAATTGCCATGAGCTACACAAAAAAAGAAGTGATTTTTTCCAAAAAACAATGGGTTCAAGAGTTTGAAAGTTTTTAGATTAAGAAACCGGAACAATAATATCGTTGAAAACTAATAAGGATTTTTTATTTTATAGATAAGTTTCTTTAATATTTAGCACTTTTATTTTTTTTTTCTAATTTTTAAACTTTAAAAAACTAAATTCTTTCACTCCAATAAATAACAGCTCCAAAAGCCTCTAATTGCAGTCTTCTATGCTTAGCCTCTCTTAAGGAAACTACCTCTCTAGATCTTTTTCCGTTAAGAAGCCATTCGATTATTACCAAGTTGAATCCTCAATAACAAAGAAAATCTTAAGACATGGAAGTTCTTTTCTCCTGTTTACCAAAAAATAAGTTTACTTAAAGAAAAAATATTTACACATTTTTAGCGATTTTGGTCTAAAATCTTCGAAGCGGAAATTATTTTCCGTTTTTATTTACACGTCTCATTCTAGAGACATACTTTACGAACTCATGACAACTATTCAGCAGCAGCGTTCTTCGCTGTTAAAAGGTTGGCCACAGTTTTGTGAGTGGGTAACATCAACTAACAACAGAATTTATGTTGGTTGGTTCGGCGTCTTAATGATTCCATGCCTTCTTACAGCAGCGGCTTGCTTCATCGTTGCATTCATCGCAGCACCACCAGTAGACATCGACGGAATTAGAGAGCCAGTTGCTGGTTCATTCCTATATGGAAACAACATCATCTCAGGTGCAGTTGTTCCTTCATCTAACGCTATTGGTCTACACTTCTACCCAATTTGGGAAGCAGCTACTGTAGATGAGTGGTTATATAACGGTGGTCCTTACCAGCTTGTAATTTTCCACTTCCTAATTGGTATCTCAGCATACATGGGAAGACAGTGGGAGCTTTCATACCGTTTAGGTATGCGTCCTTGGATCTGTGTAGCATACTCTGCACCAGTTTCAGCAGCTTTCGCAGTATTTCTTGTATACCCATTCGGTCAAGGTTCATTCTCTGACGGAATGCCTCTAGGTATCTCTGGAACATTCAACTTCATGTTTGTTTTCCAGGCAGAGCACAACATTCTTATGCACCCATTCCACATGGCTGGTGTTGCTGGTATGTTCGGAGGATCTTTATTCTCAGCTATGCATGGTTCACTTGTTACTTCTTCTCTAATCAGAGAAACAACTGAGACAGAATCTCAGAACTATGGTTACAAGTTCGGACAAGAAGAAGAAACATATAACATCGTTGCAGCTCATGGCTACTTCGGTCGTTTGATCTTCCAATATGCAAGTTTCAACAACAGCAGAAGTCTTCACTTCTTCCTAGCTGTATTCCCAGTTGTTTGTGTATGGTTAACTTCAATGGGTATCTGCACAATGGCATTCAACCTTAACGGTTTCAACTTCAACCAGTCAGTTGTTGATGCAAACGGTAAGATTGTTCCTACATGGGGTGATGTTCTTAACAGAGCAAACCTAGGTATGGAAGTAATGCACGAGCGTAACGCTCACAACTTCCCACTTGATCTAGCAGCAGCTGAGTCTACAACAGTAGCTCTTTCAGCTCCAGCTATCGGTTAAGCTTAAAGTTCTTAAACTTATAAGTCCCCTTTTTGGGGGCTTTTTTTTTGTTTAATTTTCAATTGGTTTCATATAATGTTTATATATAGATAAAACATTTGATATTTCTATGAGTAGTAGTTTTGGAAAAATTTTTCGTGTTAGTACTTTTGGAGAATCACATGGTGGTGCAGTAGGAGTTATCCTGGATGGATGTCCCCCTAAGTTAAAAGTAGATATAAATCTGATACAAAATGAATTAGATAGGCGAAGGCCTGGCCAAAGTGATATTACAACACCCAGAAATGAAGAAGATAAAATTGAAATATTAAGTGGGATAAAGGAAGGGTTCACACTTGGAACTCCAATAGCGATGTTGGTAAGAAACAAGGATCAAAGACCAGGAGATTATGATAATTTGGAGCAAGTATTTAGACCTTCTCATGCAGATGGTACATATCATCTGAAATATGGAATTCAGGCAAGCTCTGGTGGTGGAAGAGCCTCTGCAAGAGAAACAATTGGGAGGGTAGCTGCTGGTGCTGTAGCAAAACAATTATTAAAAAACTTCTGCAACACTGAAATACTATCTTGGGTTAAGCGTATACATGATATTGATTCTGATATAAATAAAGAAAAGATTTCTCTCAACAAAATAGATTCTAATATTGTTAGATGTCCTGATGAACAGGTATCAGCAAAAATGATAGAGAGAATTAAGCAATTAAAGCGTCAAGGAGACTCTTGTGGCGGTGTTATTGAATGTCTAGTAAGAAATGTCCCTTCTGGTCTTGGAATGCCTGTTTTTGATAAATTAGAAGCTGATTTAGCGAAGGCTTTGATGTCTTTGCCTGCCACTAAAGGCTTTGAAATAGGTTCAGGTTTCTCTGGAACTTATTTAAAAGGAAGCGAACATAATGATGCCTTCATTAAATCTGATGATATTAGGAAATTAAGAACAATATCCAATAATTCAGGCGGTATACAGGGAGGAATAAGTAATGGCGAAAATATTGAGATGAAGATAGCTTTTAAACCTACAGCAACTATCGGGAAAGAACAGAAAACGGTAAATGCTGAAGGAAAAGAAGTTTTGATGAAAGCAAAAGGGAGACATGATCCATGCGTTCTACCAAGAGCAGTTCCTATGGTTGATGCTATGGTGGCTTTAGTACTTGCTGATCATTTACTACTTAATCAAGCTCAATGTACCTTAATCAATAATTAGTAATTTTGTTAAATAAATTATATTTATCTTTGATTTAATTATTTTTGAATAATTCATATATTTTTGGATCAAATTTTTTTTAATAATACTTTTATCTCCAATCATGATTGCTTTATATCCTGATGATTGATAAGTTTTTACATCAATGATTGATAGGCCTCCAGCAGCAATGAAATCAATACTTTCAAAATTGAGTATATCTATAAAACTAGCTTTACTTTTGATTGGATAAATTTTGATAATGTTGCAATTTAAATTTATGTCTTATTAACTATGGAGCTAGTGCCTAAATTAATTTCTGGAAAATTGAGTTTGATTTCGGTTACAACATCCAACCACTTTTCTTTGTTTGAACAACTTATTTCAATATTTTTTAATCCTAATTTTACTAAGCTTTCTAATTCTTCAAAAAATGAATTTCATAAAGAAGTATTTGAGTAAAATATTATTTTCCGGTTTTACAAGTATGAAAAGATGGCTTTAAGCAGCAAGTCAGAAAAAAAATCTTCTTTAATATTCATTAAATATTTATTTTTGAACTAGATATAATTCGCTACTTTAACTTCTGACCGGTTGAGCAAGTCTTGGATATCTTCAGTGTCTATAGTTTCTCTTTCAATTAGCATTTGAGCCATTTCATCTAGAACTGTTCTATTATCTGATAAAACTTTTGTAGCCCTCTTATAGGCAACATCAACAAGTTGTGAAACCTCTACATCAATTGTTGCGGCTGTATCCTCAGAGAAATCTCTGGTAGAACTCATATCTCTTCCGAGAAACATTCCTCCTTGAGATTGACCTAGAGCGACTGGACCTATTTTGTCACTCATGCCAAATTTAGTTATCATTTGTCTTGCTACATTAGCAACTTGTTGTAAATCATTGGAAGCTCCAGTTGTTACCTCTTCTTCTCCATAAACAATTTCTTCAGCAACTCTTCCACCAAGAGCTACAGCCATTTGATTTTGAAGGTAAGAACGAGAGTAAAGACCAGATTCCATTCTTTCTTCACTTGGAGTAAAGAAGGTTAAACCTCCAGCTTGACCTCTGGGAATTATTGAAACTTTTGCTACGGGATCATAATCAGGCATTAATGCTCCAACGAGTGCATGACCGGCTTCATGATAAGCAACTAATTCTTTTTTCTTATCACTGATGACTCTATCTTTCTTTTCAGGACCTGCCATAACTCTTTCAATGGCATCACCTACTTCATCATTACTTACTTTATCTAAATCTTTTCTAGCTGCTAGTATTGCTGCTTCATTTAAAAGATTAGCTAAATCTGCACCAGTAAATCCAGGTGTTCTTCTAGCAACTTTATCTAAATCAACGTCTTTTGAAAGAGTTTTATCCTTGGCATGAACATTTAAGATCTGTAATCTTCCTGCGTAATCTGGTCTATCTACTGTTACTTGTCTATCAAATCTTCCAGGGCGCATTAAAGCCGAATCTAAGACATCTGGTCTGTTGGTGGCAGCAACTATGATTATTCCTGAATTACCTTCAAAACCATCCATTTCGGTTAGGAGTTGATTTAGTGTTTGCTCTCTTTCATCATTTCCTCCTCCCATACCAGCACCTCTTTGTCTTCCAACTGCATCTATTTCATCAATAAACACGATACAAGGAGCATTCTTTTTTGCTTGTTCAAAAAGATCTCTAACTCTGCTAGCTCCAACACCTACAAACATCTCAACAAATTCTGAACCTGATATTGAGAAAAAAGGTACTCCTGCTTCTCCAGCTACTGCTTTTGCTAGTAATGTTTTTCCTGTACCAGGAGGGCCTACAAGGAGAACACCTTTTGGGATTTTTGCTCCG
This sequence comes from uncultured Prochlorococcus sp., assembly GCA_902594875.1. Lineage (GTDB taxonomy): Bacteria > Cyanobacteriota > Cyanobacteriia > PCC-6307 > Cyanobiaceae > Prochlorococcus_A. Next base: position 39,433 of record CACJNU010000003.1, on the reverse strand, counting down.
ACTGCAGTAAATCTATCTGGACTTTTAAGAAAATCTACAACTTCAGTGAGTTCTAATTTTGCACCTTCAACACCAGCAACATCTGAGAAAGTTACTTGTGTAGAGGGTTCCATTTGTAGTCTGGCTTTGCTCTTTCCAAAACTCATTGCAGGATTACCACCGCCAGCATTACCGTTTTGAGATCTCCTGAAAAGAAAAAATAGGCCTCCAATCAACAGTACTGGGAAAATCAAGCTACTTATGGCTTGTTGCCATGGATTAGCCAATTTTGTGGGTGTTACAGCAATATCTACATTATTTTCAGTTAGGATTTTTAATAAATCTTTGTCAGGAGCTAAATTGACCTCAGATCTGCTTCCATCATTTTCAACAACTTGAGCTGTCGCATTGTCTGGAGATATTAGTACTCTACTGATTTCTTTATCTTGAACTGCCTCTATAAAATCACTATACCTTAAGGTCTTTGTAGCATTTTCTGTACTAGGTTTATCAAATACAGAAGTGCCGATGAAAATTACAGTAATAACAGCTAGAACATAAAGTCCTACGTTTCTCCAGCGTTTGTTCACGATAAATTATTTTTTATTATTTATATAATACTAATAATAAAACATTATTAAGAGCGTCTTAGAACATCTACTACACTTTTAAAAGCAAACCATTCAGGAATTGGTTCACCATTCCTCAATTTCTTTCTAAATTCAGTACCACTAAGTTTCATAATTTCATAATTAAATTCTTTAGCTTCTTCAGCTGTAATATATCCTTTTTCCTTTGTATAAACTAAATTCTTTGAAGGAACTGTCTTCATCATCAATTCATCTGCACATTTATTCGCAAAATTCTGGGCGTCATAGGGGCCATAAAAATCTTCACCAGTTGCTGATGACTTACAGCCAGCCATATCTCTACCGATAATAAAATGGGTGCAGCCATAATTTCTCCTGATTATCATATGTTGAAGAGCTTCCCTTGGCCCAGCCATATGCATTGAATAAGGTAAAAAAGCCCATTTTATTCTTTCATCGGATATTTCCTCTTCTAATTCTTTATAGGTCAAATATCTAACTTTTCCAGGGATATCATCTTGTTGAGTTGGCCCACAAGTAGGATGAACTAAAACAACTGAGTTAGATGAGACATTATCTGAAAGTAAGGCATTAGTAAATAATTCATAATGTGCTCTATGAATTGGATTTCTGCATTGAAATGCAACTACATCATGTTTTGACGGCAGTGTAGATCTAACTTCTTCTGGGGTTTTGCAGGGGAATTCTCTAATTGGTAGTTCGAAACCATAAACTCTTCCTCCTATATAAAATCTCCCCCTCTCGTTAAAAATCATCTTAACAGCAGGATGATCTAAAGAATTAGTACCATAACAAAGTTCAGCTTCCAAGGATTTGTCAGGTTCCCATTTAGAGCTAACTTCTAAAACTGCTATTTTTTGTTTTTTATAAGTAAGTAATATTGTCTCTCCAGCTTTTACACTTTCATTATTTGAATCAAATACAATAGGTAAGCCAAAAAGCAACCCGTTTGTATTTCTATTATTTTTAATCACCGAATTGTAGTTACTTTCATCCATAAAACCTTCCAACGGAGAAAAAGCTCCAACCATCAAAAGTTCTACATCGCATGCATTTCTCTCGCTACACTCAAACTCATAAGTAGCTTTGGAGATAAGATCATTTTTAAGGTTTTTATCTTTGATAATTAAATTTTTTAATTCCCCTCCATAAGGCGGTATTAGCCCATTAGGATCTGTTTTAGTCTTTTGTTGTAATTCCATTTTTTAAATTGATAAAGAAGAAATTTGAAAAAAAAAAAGGGGTTTGACCCCCTTTTTCTCTTAAGTGGGATTTATGCCTTTCTTCCGTAAAGCTCTCCAATTATTTTTACATCAAGTGGATCCTTTGAACCCATATCTGTATCTGAAGGTTGGATAGCTTCAAAAGTACCAGCAAATTCCTCTGTGTCCGAATCTACATTGTTGATTGAAAGAGTAATAACTCCAGTACCGTTTACATCAACTTTAATATTTTCTTTTGCAAGTTCTTCGTCATCTCCTCCTAATGCAACTAAACCTTGAGCATATTCAACACCAGTATTTTTAGCTCTTGCCTTAGGATCTAGAAAGTCACCAGTTCTGTAGTTAGGTGTGAATGTTGAACCACTAACCTCAGTACCTGGCTCAATAGAAGAAGGTAAATCTGCTGTAAGATCTTTTGCTGAGAATGCAAATGGTACCTCTAAACCTCCAGGAGTTAATACAGTAATAAGTTGAAAATCAATACCACCCTTTTCAGTGAAAGTTCCTGAATCTATATCTCCATAAACTTCTGTCACTGTGGTGTTATTTCTGGGACTAATAATTTTTGTAGAAACAAATTCTGCAGCTTTTCGTTTTGTTCCTGGCACTTTTACATAAACTTCTGTTGGATGCATGCATATTCCTCTAAGGCTATCTCCATTCCCTAGAGATATTGATCCCACAAGAGATGAGTCTAATGTAGGGCAATCATTAGCTTTTCCGGTATTAACAACATCTGTGAATTGTGCATTTCCTCTTTCAGAAAAAGCAAATGTTTTAACAGGTACGAAAGCAAAGGTTATACAAATTGAAATAACAAAAGCTAAGAAAGAACGAATTCTCATAATTAAAGTTGCAGTAAGGTTCTGTGACGATAGATTAAATGTCATCTAAATAGTTCAGTACGGATATTACAAGGGAAAGGACCATAAAAGATAGGAGTTTTAAATCCCCGAAACAACCCGTAGCTTTTTAGATTTTAAAAAACTGGAATTATTTTAAGCTATTACATTATTTTTAATGATTAAGATTACAAAAAAAAACAAATTAAAAAACTTTTTTTATTTTTTTAATGAAATAATTTGGGTTATTAATTTATTTGCTAAATCAATTTTTGATGTTTTGTTAATGTAGTGTTCCATATTGTACTTATCAAACAGCCAACCTTCATTTTGTGCCAAAAAGCCAAATCCTTGTCCTTCAAGATCAATTGGATTTGCGAATAGAAAATCACAACCCTTTTGGATAATCTTTTCTTTAATTGTTATTCGTGCTTCTTCGATAGATCCTGTAAAAGCACAAAAGCCTACAAAAACTTGGTTATTTTTTTTTGTTTTACTAATTATTTTTAAAATATCTGGGACTAGCTCAAAGTTTTTATTCAAATATTCATTAATTTTATTTTTTGGAATTTTAGCTGAAGTATCACAGATTATCTTGAAATCAGAAACTGCTGCATTCATGAAAAAATAATCGCAATTTGATATTTCATTATTAAGTTCCCTAATTAAATCACCACTAGTTTCAATTTCATATCTTTTTATTCCATCAGTAAGATTCTTATCGATTTTCAGAGGCCCATGGACATATTTTACTTGTGCTCCTCTGAACCTCGCTACTTGAGAAAGAAGTAAGCCCATAGCTCCAGAACTTTTGTTAGTAATGTTTCTTGCCGCATCAATTTTCTCTGAGGTGCACCCGCCAGTTATTAAAATTTCTTTATTAAGTAAATCTTTTCGATATTCATTTTGTTTGTGTGAAGCTATAAATTCAAGAGCTAATTGAATTAGATCATTTGGAGGTATCTTACCGATGCCGATAGCATCACATGCTAGGAGGCCTTCACTTGGTTGTAAAGACAAAACATTTTCGTAATTCTGTAAATTCTCATAATTTTTTTGGACAGCTTTATTTAGCCACATTTGTGTATTCATTGCTGGTGCAACAATAATTGGCTTTATATTTGCTATTAAGATGCTTGGGATCAATCCCTCTGCATTTCCAGTTACCCATTTTGCTAATGTTGTCGCTGTTAAAGGCGCAATGATTAAAATATCAGCCCAATTACTTAGTTCTATGTGAAGAGGTGTGGATTGACTATTTGACCATTGATCATTTTCTAAAATGCAAGGGTTTCTACTCAAGATAGAAAGAGAAAGCGGCTTTATTAATTTTTCTGCATTTTTAGATAAAACGCATCTTATTTCATAATTTTCTTTTGTTAATTGGCTAACTAATAATGGAATTCTTACAGCTGCAATACTCCCCGTTATTAATAAAAGAACCCTTATTTTGGAGTCCGTACTTTTAGTTTTCATCAAAAGGTTCCTGATCGAGAAGATGGATATAATTAGTTGTTAATTCTGGTCTATTGATTGCAAGAGCCCTAAGTAAGTGCCAGTCTTTTAAACCATCAAATGGAGTATTATAGTTATCTTCCTCTAACCTTTTAGCGAGCTCAAGGGTCATTTCTTCATCAAAAGAATTTACTAGTTCTTCACTTATTTGATTTTCAGAAATGAATTTCATATTGAGAAAAATCAATATATTCTAATAATAAAGCCTCAAGTAATTATTTAAAATTGATATAAATATTAAGTAAATATTTTCAAAGATATGAAAAGTTTCAATATTCATGATTTTTTCAAATTATTGTGAAGTAATTTATCTTCATTCACAATCATAAATATGCAATTTCTCCTTTTAAAAAAATTCTCTCTTAAGATGTTTTGTAAAAATCCATATCATGTCGCAAACCAAAAGAGAGCAAGTTATTAGTCACATTCGCTATTTAAGAGAAGAGCTCAGAGAAATGCATTTAGGAATAAAAGAAGATGATCTTTTTCCTGAACCAGGCGAGTTAAGAGGATTAATGGCTCAGTTAGAAGCATTGCTTGAATTAATTGAAGGAACTACTAAAATTCAATCAAACTCTGAAGCCGCTTAGTTTAATACAAAATGGTTGTCAAACCACAAAAGACAAAATTTCAACTAAAAATTGTGGAAAATATTCAGACATTAAGTATTTGGGCTAATAATCCATGGCGAAGATATTCAATTTCATTAATTACGCTTTTAATTGGTTATTTCATTGGAAGTTCTCTTGGTATGGTAAGTGCCGTGGTAGAACTCATGGATCCTGTAGCTGCTTTCTTATCAGTAGTTTTTATCGAGTTTTTAATAGTTCTTAGAAGAAATTTAAGATATGAAAGGAAAAAGAAATTTTTAGTGCTTTTTTTAGATTCTTTAAGATTAGGATTATTTTATGGCTTCTTTACAGAAAGTCTTAAGTTGTTATAGTTTTAATTATCATATTTCTGTAATAGATAAAGCAAAGCCATTCTTATAGGGATACCATTTGAAACTTGATTATTAATTAAGCAATTAGGATAAAGATCTACTACTTTGCTACTTATTTCAATATCTCTGTTAATAGGACCAGGATGAAGAATTGGAATTTCCTTATTATTCAAAGATAATTTCTCTGGAGTTAAGCCATAATCCAAACTATATGAATCAATGCTACTAAGTAAATTCTCCATCATTCTCTCTTTTTGAAGTCTTAAAACAATAATCGCATCTGCAATTTTTATTGATTCTTCCAATGATCTAGAAATTGTTATGGAACCTCTTGATTTAACAGGATCTTCGATTTGATTTGGCGCGGGAGTTTTTAAAAAATTGATAAATTCATCAGGTACTAATGTCTTAGGACCACATAAGATTATGTCTGCGCCGAATGCACTCAAAGCCCAAATATTAGATCTGGCAACCCTTGAATGATTAACGTCTCCAATTATTAAAATCTTTTTGGAATTTAAAACGCCTGGATTCAGTATTTCTTTGGAAAAGAATTTTATTAATGTATATATGTCAAGCAATCCTTGGCTAGGGTGACTATGTAATCCATCTCCAGCATTAAGAACCGAAGTCTTGGAATTTATTGCATCAAGTTTTTCAGCAATCTCAAAAGTTATGTAACTAGATGAATGTCTGATAATTAATGTATCAGCCCCCATAGCAGAATAAGTTATGGCTGTATCAATTATTGTTTCGCCTTTTGTTAAAGAACTAGAGGATGGAGCAAAAGTTTGGACATCAGCAGAAAGCCTTTTTGCTGCAAGCTCAAAACTATTTTTTGTCCTTGTACTAGGTTCAAAAAATAAAGACGTTACCAAAGTACCCTGTAAGGCCGGGATCTTTTTCGTTCCTGCATTCTTTAGTGCATCAAATCTATTAGCTAAATCAAATACTGACTCATAATCTTTAATTGAAAAATTAGCTAGTGAGTGGATATGTTTATGAGGCCAAGTTTGCATTATTTTCAAAAGATAAATGATTATTGAAATTTAGGTGTTCTGTCACCTTTTAATCTTTTACTTACACTCCTACTATTTTTGAGATACCAACGCCATTTTATATTTTTTGCCTTTGATATGCCAATTCTCGTAGTTTGTATAAGATCTTTTTCCTCTAGAGTGGATTCTCTTGGAGAAATCCATAGAGATTTGTTATTAAGAACTTCAAGTGAGTTAAATGAAATATCTATGCCGAATGTCTTAGTAACTAGGCCAGGTCCAGAAGCTAATCTTTCGTTCTTTTTAGAGATAAAAACTGATCTTATTAATACACCACTCGCAAAATTTTCTTTATCAGTAACTATGTTTAAACAATGATGAATGCCATAAGATTTGTAAATATAAAATGTGCCGGGGTTGCCAAATAATGATTTGTTTGATTCAGTCTTTTTGCGGTAGCCATGACAGGCTTCCTCCTCCTGTGAATAAGCTTCAGTTTCAACAATAACCCCTTTAACTTGATCTATCTCATTATTTTTTTTTATGAGCTGACAGCCTATCAAATCAGGGGCGACAAGTTTAGAATGCCGATAAAAAAAATTTTTTGGAAATAATTCTTCTTCTATTTTTCAATATTTATCTAATAACATATTTAGCTGATAAAAATAATTAAGGCTATTAATTGATATTGATTTTCAAAAAGATGTGATAATTTTTTTAAATTATTTTAAATTCAAATGATATGTAAATAAGTTGCTCTTAATAAACTATTATTTAAATAAGAAAAATATTAAAAGTATGACAAAAATAACTAAAGAGGAAGTAAAAAAAGTTGCTCATCTAGCGAGATTAGAACTTAATGAGAATGAAATTAATAATCATGCAGAACAATTAGAAAAGATATTGGGTTACATAAAACAACTTGAAAAAATTGATACATATGATGTACCTAGTACAACAAGAGCTATTGAGGTTGTAAATGTATTTAGAAAAGACGAAAAGAAGAATTCTGATTGCAATGAAGAACTTTTAGAATTGGGCCCATCGAGAGAAGATAAATATTTTAAAGTACCAAAAATTATTAATGAATGAGTAAGTTAGTTGCTTCCAATAAATGTTTTGTTGACTATCTTTAATAAAAATTTTTTTATTTTAAAGCCTGGATATAAATTTATGATTTTTCTTATTTTCCCCCCTTTTTTGCTATGACTTCTTATACCTATTAATAAATCATAAATAAAGTTAAAAATGTCTTCTTTACTTTCAAATATCCCTACCCTTTGAGGGGAGCCTTTTTTATCCAATAAAGGCTTAGTTTTTTCATAAGCTATTTTGTATTCAAACCAAGGAATCGAAGGCCAAAGATGATGAATGAGATGGTAATTTTGTCCCATTATTAATAAATTCATAAATTTGCTTGGGTAAACTCGAGAATTTATCCATTTATTTCTTGATCGAAATGGTCTATGGGGTAAATAATCAAAAAATATTCCTAAAGTTACTCCCACCATTAATGCTGGGCCGAACCATAAATTATAAATTAAATTCATAAAGTCAAATTTCAAACCTGCCAAGATAATTGTTATGAATATGGATCTTTCAATTCCCCATTGCAGTAATTCATATCTTCGCCAGAGTTTTCTTTGAAAGAAAAACAACTCATGATAAAAAAATCTTGGAGCAATTAGCCAAATTGGACCAAAAGTACTGACAATATGATCTGGATCATTTTTGGGGTGATTTACGTGAATATGATGTTGTAAATGAACTCTCGTAAAAACTGGGAAACTAAATCCTAATAAGATAGCTGAGCCATGACCCATTGCTTGATTTATCCAAGGAACTGGATGAGCAGCTTTATGACAGGCATCATGAATAACAGTACCTTCAATATGTAAAGCTAAAAAAGCGGTGGCTACAAGTAAAGGTAAAGGCCAAACACCTCTATACCATTGCCATATGCTAAGAAAAGCGAGAAAATAACCGCCAAAAAATAAACCTAATGTTGGATTCCAAAAACTTGGCGGATCTACGTAATTTTTAATCTCTTTTTGCCAATTAAATGTTTTTGAAGAATTAGTATTTTTCGTTGTATTTTTACTGATTAAGTTTGAAATCGTTTCTTTTATTCTTTAGATAATATAACTAATATTTTAAGATGATTGCATGCTCAAACATAAAAAATTTCTTTTAGGAGATTTTTAATTTAATTTTAATGTGTCAAATTAATCATCTTAAGAAAAAAAATTTTTAAAATAAACCTCTTTCAATTATTATTTTATTTGAGCGGTCGTGGCGGAATTGGTAGACGCGCGAGTTTTAGGTACTCGTATCTTCGGGTGTGGGAGTTCAAGTCTCCCCGACCGCACTTAAGGAAATTCTGATAGATAGTTTGTTTATTGATATCAACTCTTATAATTTAATTAAGTAGTTAATTTAATGAATAATTCGATATTTTATTTGGGAATTTTTTATGTTTTAGTTGGGACCATTTTTCTAACTGTACCGATAATTTATCTTGAGCTCGGTAAACCAAAAGACTTAATAAAAGCTTTTTTTAATTTATTGATAGGTTTGATATTAATAATTAAAAATAAAACTCTAGATGAATCATTTTTTGTAATTTTCTTTTTTTTAACAGTACTAGTTATTTTTTATCTAGTAGAGCTTTTTTTATCTAGATGGTACCAATTGACAGATAACGAAAAGAAAAAATTAAGTACCTTTTTGGAGTTTAAAAATAACTTTTTGAAAATATTAGAATCTTTTAATCTTTTATTTGGTGATTTCAAGAAACCTTCAAATTTTTTTAATTTTGGTAGCAATATTAAAAATACAACCCAAAAGAAGTGGGTAAGAGATGATAAAAATGATAATATAAAAGTCTGAAATCAAATAAATTGTTTATTTGAAACATCCCAAAAAACTACAGGTCAATTAAGAAACAATATAATGAATTAGATTTATTTAAATAATTCTTTTGATCACCAATATTTCTTATGTTGTCGTATGAAATCTCAAAATAGCAAAGAACAAAAATCAGACTTTTCTTACAAAGAAACTTTAAATTTATTAAAAACTGACTTCTCAATGCGTGCTAACTCAGTTGTAAGAGAACCTGAGATACAGAATTTTTGGGCTAACAATGATATTGATTTCCAATTAGGTTCAAGAAATTCAGGAGAAATATTCACATTACATGATGGCCCTCCTTATGCAAATGGAGCTCTTCATATGGGTCATGCTCTTAATAAAGTTTTAAAAGACATTGTTAATAAGTACAAAACCTTAAGAGGATTTAGGGTTCACTTCGTACCTGGTTGGGACTGTCATGGATTACCTATTGAATTAAAAGTTCTTCAGAATTTAAAATCTGATGAAAGAAAGAATCTTAACACTCTAAATTTAAGAAAAAAAGCAACAGATTATGCCCATATCCAAATTAATAATCAGAAGGAGGGTTTCAAAAGGTGGGGCATATGGGGAGATTGGAATAACCCTTACTTAACTCTGAAGAAAAGTTATGAATCTGCTCAGATTGGAGTATTTGGGAAAATGTTTTTAAATGGCTATATATATCGAGGTCTTAAACCTGTACATTGGAGTCCAAGTTCAAGGACTGCACTTGCAGAAGCTGAATTGGAATATCCTGATGAACATTATTCAAAAAGTATTTATGTTTCATTAAAAATCACTAAAATACCTGAGGCAATTTTATTAAATTTCATCCAAGAAAACCTTAATATCAAAAAAGATTTTGTTCAAAATAATTCTTTCATAACTATTTGGACCACTACTCCTTGGACCATACCTGCAAATGAAGCAGTTGCAGTAAATCCAAAAATAAAGTACGTTTTTGCAATCGATGAAGAGAAGAAAATTTACCTTTTTGCTGAGGATTTATCTTCTGAAATAAGTAAGAAATTTAATAAAGATTTCAAGGTGCTTTTAAAGGTTAAAGGCTCCGAATTGGAAAATATTGAATATCAACATCCCTCTAAGAATAAAAATTGTAGAATTGTAATTGGAGGAGACTACATTACTACAGAATCAGGGACTGGAATTGTTCATACTGCGCCTGGTCATGGGATAGATGATTTTAATGTAGGTCAAAAATATGATTTACCTATAACATGTGTCGTTGATGAAAAAGGTAACTTAAATGAATATTCTGGTCAATTCAAAGGATCAAATGTCTTAAAAGATGCAAATGATTTAATTATTGAACATTTAAAAGGAAATAATTTGCTTCTATTACAAGAAAATTATAAGCATAGATATCCGTATGATTGGAGAACCAAAAAACCAACTATTTTTAGGGCAACAGAACAATGGTTTGCATCTGTAAATGGCTTTAGATCATCTGCATTAAAGGCAATCGAAGATGTTGAATGGATGCCAGAGACTGGAAAGAAAAGAATTTATTCTATGGTTGTTGGAAGAGGAGATTGGTGTATTTCTAGACAAAGGTCATGGGGAGTCCCTATTCCAGTTTTTTATAAAAAAAATGGTAATGATATTCTCCTTAACAAAGAGATAATTAATCATATTCAAGAACTTTTTAGTGAACATGGAGCAGATATTTGGTGGGATTGGGATGTTAAGAATCTTTTGCCAGAAAATTATGCAAAAGAATCTGATCTTTGGAAAAAAGGAACAGATACAATGGATGTCTGGTTCGATTCTGGATCTAGCTGGGCCGCAGTATGTGAACTAAGAAGTGAATTAAAGTATCCAGCAGATCTTTATTTAGAGGGCTCAGATCAACATCGAGGATGGTTTCAGTCTTCTTTGTTAACATCTGTTGCAGTCAATAATAAGCCACCATATAAGAAAGTTTTAACTCATGGTTTTGCACTTGATGAAAACGGAAGAAAAATGAGCAAATCCTTAGGAAATGTTGTTGATCCAAACATAATTATTAAAGGAGGTAATAATAAAAAAACTGATCCTGCTTATGGGGCTGATGTTTTAAGGTTATGGGTAAGCTCTGTAGATTATTCAGTAGATGTTCCAATTGGTTCCAATATACTCAAGCAACTTTCAGATGTTTATAGAAAAGTTCGTAATACTGCAAGATATCTTCTAGGTAATATTCATGATTATGATCCTAAAATTGATAGCTTTGAAATTGATCAATTGCCCCTCTTAGATCAATGGATGTTAGGCAGATTAGTGGAGGTTACAGATCAAATATCAAATGCTTATGAAAATTATGAATTTTCAAAATTTTTCCAAATTTTGCAAAGTTTTTGCGTTGTAGATCTATCAAATTTTTATCTGGATATTGCGAAGGATAGGTTATATGTAAGTTCTAAATCACAATTTAGGAGAAGATCTTGTCAGTTCGTCATGTCAAAAGTTGTTGAAAATTTAGCCGTACTTATTTCTCCAGTGCTTTGTCATATGGCTGAAGATATTTGGCAAAATATTCCATATTTAACTGAAGAAAAATCAGTCTTTCAAAGAGGATGGCCAATATTTTCGCAGTCATGGAAAGATCAAATACTTAATGAGCACATTGCAAATTTAAGAAATTTGAGAGTTGAAATTAACAAGGCTATAGAAGTATGCAGAAACAAACAAATAATTGGAGCAGCTTTGGAAACTGAAGTTAATTATTTACCTGAAGATAAAGCTTTAAAAGATTCACTTAATTGGCTAAAAGAATTTGGTAATCAAGATGTAGATTTATTTAGAGATTGGCTTATAGTATCTAACTTCCAAGTGGTATCCGATTTGGTGGAGAATTCTCTGATTACTGATAACAATGCACTTGGTAAAATTCAAATAAATAAAGCTCAAGGTCAAAAATGTGATAGATGTTGGCATTATCAAAAAGAAACTTTTAATGGAATCCAAAATACAAAATTATGCAAAAGATGTTCAAATATTATTAATTTTGAATTTATTTAAATCCAGTTTTTTTGATTCAAAAAGAAAACTGAGTTTTGATGTTCTCTTATAAAATTTTCTTCGGTTTCTGTTAACGGTGCTTTATAAAGTTTAAAGTTTGTAATTGAATAAGAAAGTGTTATTACTTTTTTTTCTGAATCTATTTCAATTGGATGAGTTGTTGAGCTACTGTAACCTCTGAAAATAATTATTTCTAATTGTTCTTTTTGATTTTCTTTTAGAATGAAATCTTCTATTTTTAGTATCCTATTGGGTATCTCAGAACTTATTTTTTCAAGATTATTTATTATATCAATTTCTGCCATTTTCGGAAAAGCAAGAGTTTCTTCCATATTTAGGTAATTTTATTATTGACCATTGAATAAGCCCTAAAATATAGATTAATAATGAAAATAATCCTAAAAATTTTGCTATCTGCTGAGTAAAGTTAGCTCCAAAGAAAAAAGTAAATAAATTTTTTATAAAAATATATAAATTTGAAGAAGGCTGAAGCCATATTGCACACGTATCCGAATTAATAAAAGAAAAGCAGTTAAAGTTTTGTAAACTCTGAATTAAGAAATTGAGAGATATAAAAGTTACCGTCCATCTCCATATTTTTGTCGTTGTGGTAAGGGAGTAAGAAAAATCATATTCTCTTAATTCATCATTAATATCGTTCCAAAACCAAACTGAAATTGTCATTAATAGTGTTGAAATATTGGTTATTACAAGAGCATAATTATACTTACCTATTAAAAGTAAAAGGCTTATAAAAAATAAAAGAGATATTTTCCAATAAATTGATAGAAGTTTACTAACTGCTTTATTTCTTTTTTTAATTGACCAGAAGGATAGAGTAACAGGAATACCAATAAGGAAGATTATTGAAAGTTGAAAGGATAGCCAAACAGAAAGTTGATTAAAAACGTTCAAAACTTTTTCTTTTTAAACACATAATAATTAAACATCAAACTGTTACTTTTGAAATTATTATTGTCATAGTTATGAATATTATGCATCCTTATATTATTGCCTAGAAATATATTGATAATTGTATGAGGCAGCATGTTAATCCGCTTAGTAGTAATTTCAATCAAATTGAGATAATACCTTCTTTGAGCGAAATGTTTGGTGATTCTAAATTGAATCTTCATTTGGATGTAGGTTGTGCTGCTGGTGAGTTTCTATTTGATTTAGCTTTGGTTAATAATAGTTGGAATTATATAGGAATTGAAATCCGTGAGAAATTAGTTAAAAATGCTAAGATAAAAGTTCTTGAAAGAGAAATCAAAAATTTATATTTTGTATTTGGTAATGCCAATAATATTCTGAATGATGTTCAAAATAAATTTATTATCAAAAATTTAAAAAGTATTTCTTTTAATTTTCCTGATCCATGGTTTAAAAAGAGGCATTATAAAAGGCGTGTAATTCAGCCGGAATTTATTACTATTCTCTCAAATTCATTGGAAAAAGGGACCTTAATTTTTATAAAAACGGATGTAAAGGATTTATTCGATTATATGGATTACACTATTTTGAGTAATTCTTATTTTAAAACAATAGATAAAAAAGATTTTAATTATTCCGAAAGCTTTAATCCAAATAAAGTTAAAACTAATCGGGAAAAATATGTGATTGTTAACAACCTTGATATTTTTGAAAGGATTTATATAAAAAATTAATGCGTTGTTATTTTATTATTTTATCAATTTCTAAAAAAAGTTTGTTTGTTATTTCGCTGGATAAAGAATGAACTTTCTTATGATTCTTGGCTTCAACTAGAACTCTCATGACTGGTTCTGTGCCACTAGGCCTTATATAAACTCTACAATTGTCCGAATAAATTTTTTGAAAAAACTCTATAGTTTGATCAATTAAGATTTTTGTTTCTGGATTTAATTTATTAATATTAAAATCTAGATTTATATTGGTTAGTTTTTGAGGATAAGGTTCGAAACTACTTTTTAGCCAATTATTTAAATTAATATTTTTCTTTTTGCAATATTTAGAAATTTGAAGTGCTGTCAATATTCCATCTCCAGAAAAGTTATTGATTTTAGAAAGTATATGACCTGATTGCTCACCGCCTAAAACAGCTCTTTTTTCCTTAATTGCGTCATGAACATATTTGTCTCCCACATTAGTTCTATATAAAATTCCTCCAATTTTCTTCCAGGCTTTTTCAAAGCCTAAGTTTGCCATTTGCGTTGATATTAATAGATTATTAGTTAGGATTTTTTGTTCCATAAGTTCTCTGCCCCAAAGAAAGAGAATGTGATCTCCATCTAAAACATGGCCTTTTGAATCTATTCCAATTACTCTATCGGCATCCCCATCGAAGCTAAATCCCATATCTGCAGGACTCTCTCTTAATGCTTTTTTTAATGGCTCGAGGTTAGTAGAACCACAATTCATATTAATTTTCAATCCATTTTTAGAGTTATTGATAACTCTTACATCAGCACCAAGAGACTGAAAAATTTGTTTTGCGCATGTTGTCGCTGATCCATAACATGTGTCTAATATTATTTTCAAACCGCTTAAATTTTCTCCACCCATTGTTTGGATTAGGCTATTAATATAAACATCAATAAGATTTTTATTTGTATTTAGTGGGATCACTTTTGTAGGAACTTCTATATTTTGATTTAACTCTTCAATTAATTTTTGAATTTTATTTTCAAAATATTTGTTAATTTTTTGACCATTATGATCAAAAATTTTTATTCCATTATATTCTGGCGGATTATGACTTGCAGATATCATGATCCCACTACTCAGGTTCTCTTGTTTGATTAAGAAAGGTATGGCTGGTGTAGGGCAGATCCCAAGATTGATAAATTTTTTTCCACTTTCATTTATACCTTGCGTTATCGCCTGAAGCAGAATATCTCCACTAATTCTTGTATCTCTTCCAATTAATATTGGATTTTTATTTTCTAAAGTCGAACCTAGGGCATATCCTACTTTGTAAGCTAGAGAAAAAGTTATCTCTTCATTGAATCGTCCTCTTATTCCATCAGTTCCAAAGATTAATTGCATAATAAGATTTCAGGAATCAAAGAAATTTTTAATAATTATTCATTCCTTATTTTATCAGTTAATTAAAAGCTTCTAGAATTGAATTCTCTTTATTTGTTTAACTTATTTAAAATGTTTTTAGTTATAAATTCTTAATAGTGCAATCTGAGAGTCGAGACCAAATCTTAAATACAAATTTAAAAACAATACTTATCCTGATAATATCTATTGTTATCATTTCACTGTTTTTGTTTAGAAATATTTTGTTTAAATCAACTTATCTTCTAAAGAGCTTTGGAGAATTATCTGTTGAACCTGAAATAGCTTTTACAAATAATAAGCCTACATTTCTCGAATTTTATGCTGAGTGGTGTGAAGTTTGTAAAGAAATGGCTCCAAAAGTTTCTGCTTTTAAAGATGAATACGAAAAAGATATAAATTTTGTTTTTTTAAATGTTGATAATCAAAAGTGGGGTAATTACATCAAGCAGTTTTCTGTCAACGGGATTCCTCAAATTAATCTTTTTGATAAAAAGGGGAATCTAGTATCTACTTTTATTGGAAAACAAGATGAATTAAAAATAAGAAAATCTATTAATGATATAAAAAAAGAAGAGAAACCTTTTGAGGAAATTATTAATTCTGAATTTTCAAAAATTCAAGAAAATAAAAATAATGAGGTTAGTCCTCGCAGTCATGGATAATTCTTACCACTCTAAAGATTTTGATACAATTGGAAAACTTTTTTTAAAAATAGATTTGCAATTTTGGGCTATAGACTTGTGTTCTTTTTGGGTACCGTGAGCTGATCTTAAATCTATGTAATGAATCCAGGATCTGCATGATCCAGACATATAGATTCTTGTTGGAGTTGCTAATGGTAAAACAAATCTCGCACATTCTTTGGCTACGCCTTCAGCAAGTAAATCTTCATATAATTCTGAAGCAGCCTGAAAATGTAAACCAATTTTTTCATTGAATCTTTTTTTTAACTCTTCAGGGAGATCAGGAATTGAATTTTGCCTGTTTTTAAAATCTTGACGCCTTAACTCTGGTAAAGGAATATTACCCAATTGAGAACTATCTGCATATCTCTGAGAAAATTCCTGGAAAGTAAATGATCTATGTCTTAAAATTTGGGCAGCGATTCCTCTGTTAGTTTCTATTTGTAAGGTCATAAATGACTGTTCAAAAACACTCCAATGTTCATTTTTGATGCAATAACTTAATAATTTTGAATAGTCTTCATTTTCCTGATTTTTTGGATTACTAACTCTTGCAATATAAGCCATTGTTTTTTCGGCATCTGGAGTTAGCGAAATTAGTTCAACTTTACTCATTTTAGATCTTTGCAAGAGTTACTTTTTCTGGTTGGTTTTGATATTTGCCTCTTCTATCTTCATAAGTTGTAGAGCACGGATCTCCTTCAAAAAAGAGTAGTTGACATATACCCTCATTAGCATAAATTCTGCAATCTGCACCTGAACTATTACTAAACTCTAAAGTTAGATGACCCTCCCAACCTGCCTCTGCGGGCGTTGTATTAACAATGATTCCAAGTCGTGCGTAAGTACTTTTGCCTATACAGATTACAGTTATATTTTCTGGCACTTTCATCTTTTCTAAAGCAACTCCTAAACCATAGGAGTGAGCTGGAAGAATAAAAAAGTCTCCATCTTTATCGTGGTGAAGAACAGTTTGCTCTAAATTATTAGGATTAAACTTTTTGGGGTTCATTACTGTCCCAGGAATATGTCTGAAAATTAGGAATTCTTTTGATGAAAGTCTTAAATCATAGCCATAAGATGAACATCCGTAACTTAAAACTGGCTTTTGTTTATTGTCAGGCTCAAGATGTCTCACCAAATTTGATTGAAAGGGTTTTATCATACCTTCCGAAGCTTTTTGATTTATCCAGAGATCATTTTTTAGCATTGCTTTATGAGCGAAGCTCGGTAATTTGGTTGGCCATTAATAATAAATCTTTAGGAATATCTGTACCAGTAAGGATTACATCTCCTGATATAAATCGGTTTTCAAGTGTTGAAATCAAATCATCTTTATGGATAATTTTCATATCAATAGCTAAAAAAATTTCATCAAGTATGATTTGATCATTCTCGCCAGACTGTAGTTCTTTTTTACAAAAGTTCCATAATTCTAAAGTAGATTCATGTATTGATTTTTTTAAATTTTTATTATCTTCAATTGATTCAAAGTCATATTGATCAAAGGAATGAGAAGATCTTATCCAGGTTAAATTACCGCATAACGTTACTGCATTATCAACTCCTTGTTTAACCCCTCCTTTCATGAATTGTATTAACAGGACTTTCCTGCCAAGAGCGGCATTTCTTAGAGAGTCTCTAATGATAGATGAGTAGCTTCCTCGATATGAAGATTGATAGATTTGAATTTGTCCATTTTGTGTAAATCTTTTTAAGTTAATTTTGTCAGCAGTATTTATATTTACAATATCAGGATTACTTTTGGAATAAGTATGGGATGTACTAATTACCATTATTAGGTTTCTTTCTACATGCAGTATAATTAGAATCTATTGACACTGCATATAGTGTAATTTTACTTAAAAAAAAGGTTGAGCAAGTGGAAACTGCCAGAAAATAGCTAGTAGATAAACTAATAAGAATTGAAAATTGTTACTGTTGATACAAGATATTTTAGAGTGTCTCCTTAAATTTTTTAATAGTCAAGATATTTATGATACCTGCTTCACGAGGATTCAACCGCTTTAGTTCGCAACAGTCAGGACAAAGTAAAATTAACTCCGTTGGAGAACGTTTCCCAATCAATAAAACTTTAATGGAGGTTATTAAAGGTCTTGATGGTGCAAGCACAGAAATGGTTGAGAGATCTAAAACTATATTTTTCCCTGGGGACCCGGCTGAAAGGGTTTATCTCATAAGAAGAGGAGCGGTAAGACTTTCAAGAGTTTATGAGTCAGGTGAAGAAATAACTGTTGCTCTTTTAAGAGAAAATAGTCTCTTTGGTGTTCTATCTCTTCTTACAGGACATAGATCTGATCGTTTTTATCATGCGATAGCATTCACAAGAGTTGAAATGATAACGGCACCTGCAAATTCTGTTTTAAGAGCTATTAAGGAAGATGCATCAGTCGGACTATTACTGTTACAAGGCCTTTCAAGTAGAATCCTGCAAACTGAAACAATGATAGAAACTCTTACACATAGAGATATGTCTTCTCGTTTAGTAAGTTTTTTAATGGTTCTTTGTAGAGACTTTGGAGTTGCAGGGGAAAAAGGTATTACAATAGACCTACGGCTTTCGCATCAGGCAATTGCTGAAGCTATAGGTTCTACAAGAGTAACCATTACAAGATTGTTGGGCGATTTAAAGGATTCAGGACTGCTTAATATTGAAAGAAAGAAAATCACAGTTTTCGATCCAATTGCTCTTGCAAAAAGATTTAATTGATTCATCATAAATTATGATGTAGTGAACGTATGCAAAAGTGTGGCTTGGATTTTAATTGTTTTTTTAATATTACTAGGGGGATTAATTGCACCATTTGGGGATATTCTTGGAACAAAGATTGGTAAAGCAAGATTTAGTATCTTAAAATTAAGACCTAAAAAGACCGCAACTATAATTACCATAATTACTGGTAGTTTTATTAGTTCAATATCAATAGGGTTATTGATTTTAGTTAGTGAGGAATTCAGACAAAGACTTTTTGTTGATATTCCTTTCTTACAAAAAACTTTAGATGAAAGTAAAAAAGCTTTAGTCCCTTTACAGGAAGAACGAAAAGAACTTGAAGGTAAAATTATTCAAAAAGAAAAGGAGTTAAAACAATTAAAAAATAATATTAAAGAATTTAGGAGAGGAAATATTGTTATTAAAAGAGGCCAAACTTTATTTATTGCTGAGGTGAATTCCAGCTCAAATATAAAACAAGACTTAACAAAAATCTTTAATGAAGCTGATAAATTTGTTAGGAAAATTGTTATCCCAATAAATAAAGAAGCAAAAAATATTCTTTTGTGGAGACCTAGCGATATTACAAAAATTGAGACAATTGCTGGTAGAGGTGGTAATTGGATTTTATTAATTAAATCAGCAACAAATGTTTTAAAAGGGGATAATTATGTTTTTGTATCTCCTGATTTATTAGAAAATAAATTAGTAGTTAAAAAAGGTGATGTTATTACAAGTGCAATTCTGGAAGAAAATCATTTAAATCTTAAATCAATAAACTTAAAAATTAAGTCATTGCTTAGAGAAACAAGGAACGAAATTAAGTCAAAAGGATCACAAGTTAGTGAAATTAATACAAATAGAAATTTTGTAAAAAAAATTAGAGACTTTCTTCAAGAAAATCAAAATATCAAATTTAAGTTAGAAGTAGTATCTTTGAGAGATAGTAAAACTGTAGAACCCATAATTGTTGAAATAAACATTTTAAAAATTGCTTCTTAAATGCCTAGAGTAATAACTATTGATCCAGGGAAAAGTAAATGCGGCTTGGTCTTAGCTGAAATAAGTGAAAAAAAAGTTTATGAAGCGATCATTCTCAAAAGTGAATTACTTGAGAATCATGTCAGAAATTTAATTACTGCTGAGGAGATATCAAAAATAATTATTGGCAATGGTACCACCAGTAGAGAAATTAGAGAAAAACTATATTTTTTTAAAAAAGAAATAATAACTTTTGAGGAAAAAAATACTACCTACAGGGCTAAAGCAAGATATTTCGAACTATTTCCAATTAGTGGTCTGAAATTTTTAATGCCCAGAGAGGTGTTTATCCTTAATAAAAACCTTGATGCGATATCAGCTTTGCTAATTTTAGAAGATTATTGCAATATGACTTTTACTTTGAATCAAAATATAGATTTTAAAACTTGGCTGAAATAGTGAACTTATATTCATTTCCTGCTTCTAGTTCATAATCTTTTTTTAATAAAAATCTCAATAAGGCATCCTCAATTAATGCTCTTCCCAAAGGGGGATTTACAGTTAATAACCCTTTATTAAAGAACCATGTAAAAGTCCATTTAAATTGACTAGCTTCCACAACTCCCTTTATTTGCTTCTTTGAGAAGCAATATTCCTTAACACTTACATTGGCAATCGTTTCAGGTTTTGAACGCATTTCTTAAGGTTGATCTTTATCAAAAGAATTTAATTCGTGAATTATATATTCTTCTTTTTTAGTATTTAGTTGTTCGAGAGATTCGATGACTCTCTCGTACACTTTATCTAATATTGATTTTTCTTCTGGAGAAATATTTCCTAATACATGTGAAATGGTATTGAAATGATTTTTTCCTTTTATTAAAGGAGGCGAACCAATACCAATTTTTATTCTCTTAAAGTTTTGTGTCTTCAATTGTTCAATGATGCTTTTAAGCCCGTTATGTCCTCCTGAGCTTCCTTTTCTCCTAAATCTTATTTTTCCAAGGGGAAGATCTTTATCATCGACTATTATTAAAATCTGATCTAAATTGATTTTGTACCAATCAACTATTGCTCGTACAGCATCACCACTATTATTCATAAAAGTATTTGGTAAAAATAATCTGAAAGTAGAATCATTGATTTGAAATTCTGAGCATGAACTTTTAAGCTTATCTTTTAAAAAAAAATTTGAATTATATTTTTTCGAGAAATTTTCAAGCAGTAAAAAACCTATATTATGTCTACTTTTTGAGTATTTTTTACCAGGATTTCCTAATCCAATTAAAAATATTTCTTTCATTGTTTATTACTAAATCTCTTTTTGTTTGAGAATTATGAATATATACAAACTATAACTAATTAATAAAAACAAAAATTTAAAAAAAATTATTTGGCAATTTTTACATTAACCAAATAACTTTTTAGGAAAATTACAGAAATTTAGTTTCCGTTCCAATCTACTGAGAAACCTTGTAGTAGTAACGATTGGTTATAAATTTGTAGAAGAATAACTAAGAAAACCAAAAGTAGTAGACCAATTACTGTCATGACAGGAACCGCTCCCCAACCAGGTACAACTTTCCCTTGTCCTGAGTTGCCAATTGCTTTTAAAAGACTTCCTAATGCTGTTTTTTGACCCATGTTAAATTCACAAAAACGGATATTATTTCGCTATTGTATAAGAACTAATACATAAATTGTTTACAAACTTAGCAAAATTGATGCAAACTTTATCATCAGCTCCAGATCCTGCAGTTTCTGTAGCTGTAACAATCCTAGCTATACTTTTAGCTTTGACAGGTTTTGGTCTTTGGACTGCCTTTGGACCTAAAGCAGCCAAGCTTACCGATCCTTGGGACGATCATGATGATTAATTAATCTTAAAGTATTTCATTATTTACCAAAAATACAAAAAGTAAACAATTAACCATAGTTTAATTATAAATTTAATAGGATATAAATCTGTCAGCACTAGTAATTCCATGCTCGCCTTAAAAATCTCTGTTTACACTATTGTCTTTTTCTTTGTTGGAATATTTCTTTTCGGATTTTTAGCAAGTGACCCAACAAGGACTCCAAATAGAAAAGATCTAGAAAGTCCCCAAGATTAATAGTTTTAATTAAATTCTTAAATTGATTTCAGGTACATTAAAAAATTAATATTTTTCTTTTTGCTTTTTATTAGTTTCATTCAGCGATCAAAAATTAGCTGAATTATCAAAATTAGTAAAATTTCAATATTCAAAATAATAAATTTCTCTTATGGACCAAGGTTTTGGTTAACTATTAAAAAGAGAATTAAATTTTATATAGGGTAATTCATTAAATTTATTCTCAATAAGGTTTTCATTCTCAAGCAGTGTTGAAGTTGCATCCCATTCACCTGATAAAAACATTTTTCTTGAGCTGTCTTTAATCTCAAGATTTAAACTTAAATCTTTTGCTTTTGCGAATGAATTTTTAAGGTCAATTTCTAAAAATAAAAATTTATTATCGCAATAGTTTTGTATCTCTTCTATAGAATTCTTAGGTAGAGTAAAACATGGAATCCCGATTGCAATACAGTTACTGTAAAAAATATCGGCGAAACTCTCTCCTATAATTGCTTTTATACCCCATCTCATAAGCGCTTGGGGAGCATGCTCTCTGCTGGAACCACATCCAAAATTGCTATTAACAATTAGTATCGAGGCATTTTTGTTTTCCTCAAGATCAAAAGGATGCTTACCTTTTAAAGTTTTTCTATCGTCTTCAAAAACAGATTCACCCAATGAATCAAAGTTAACACACTTTAAAAAACGCGCTGGAATTATTCGATCTGTATCAATGTCATTACCAATCAACGGGATACATTGCCCGTTAATATTTGAAATTTTTCCAATTGGCTGGGTAAACTCTGATTTCATCAGTTAATAAATTCTCTAACGTCACTGACTTTGCCATTAATTGCAGCAGCGGCAACCATTGCTGGACTCATGAGAAGTGTTCTTCCACTGGGAGATCCTTGCCTACCCTTGAAATTTCTATTACTAGAACTCGCACTAACTTGATTACCTATTAGCTTATCTGAATTCATTGCTAAACACATTGAGCAGCCAGGTTCTCTCCATTGAAATCCAGAATCCCTAAATATCTGATCAAGACCCTCTTGTTTTGCTTTAGTGGCTACTTTTTCTGAACCTGGAACTGCAAATGCTTTGACATTCTTAGATACTTTTTTGCCTTTTAATACTTTGGCTGCAACTCTTAAGTCACTGATTCTTCCATTTGTGCAACTACCTATGAAACAAACGTCTACAGGAGTATCTTTTATTAATTGTCCAGGCTTGAAACTCATATATTCATAAGCCTCTTCTGCAACTAATTTATCATTTGGGGATAATTCATCTAAAAGAGGGATTTGTTGATTAATGCTTATACTTTGGCCGGGAGTAATCCCCCAGGTTACAGTTGGTTCTACCTTAGAAGCATCTAATTTAATTACGTCATCATAAATTGAATTTTCATCGCTTTTTAATGATTCCCACCATCTAAGCGCATTATCCCAATGCTCATTTTTTGGAGCATATAATTTATTTCTAATATAACTAAAGGTCTTTTCATCAGGGTTGATATAGCCGCATCTTGCTCCTCCTTCAATAGACATATTGCATATCGTCATCCTTTCTTCCATTGATAATTCATGTATCGCAGGTCCTGCGAATTCATATGCAAAACCTACTCCTGCCTTTACACCAAGTTTATTAATTATATGAAGGACTAAATCCTTAGCATAAACACCCTTAGATAATGTATTGTCACACCAAATCTGCCTCACTTTCAATTTGTTCATGGCTAAGGTTTGGGTAGCAAGAACATCTCTTACTTGACTTGTGCCTATACCAAAAGCAATTGACCCAAAAGCTCCATGAGTTGAAGTATGAGAATCTCCGCAAGCGATTGTCATTCCTGGCTGAGTTAGGCCTAATTCCGGTGCTACTACATGAACTATTCCTTGATTACCACTACCAATATTAAAAAATCTTATTTTATGTTCTAAGCAATTCTTCTCAAGTGTTTCAATCATCTGTTCAGCGAGATTATCCTTGAAAGGCCTGCTCTGATTATCTGTTGGCACAATATGATCAACAGTAGCAACAGTTCTATCAGGGAATTTTACTTTTAATTTTTTGTCCTTTAAAGCACCAAATGCTTGAGGACTCGTCACTTCATGGATAAGGTGAAGACCAATAAATATTTGATCAGATCCTCCAGGAAGACTTGAAACCTTATGTAAATCCCAAACTTTATCAAATAGGGTATCTTGACTCAATTTGTAAAAATAGTTACTTACTATTCGATAATAGGATTAATCGGAGGCTGTTCAAACACACATTTACACTTAGTCTTTGAATTTCTATTCGATTTCGTGTTGAGTTAAATAGTTTTTTTATATTAGTTATATGATTATTTGGTCCTGAAATTGAAATATAGACAAGTCCAACCGGTTTATCTTGACTGCCTCCTTTAGGCCCAGCTATTCCACTAATTGCTATTGCCCAATCTGCTCCTAATTTTTCTTTTACATTAATTGCCATGGCCTCACAAACTTCTTCAGAAACAGCTCCATATTTTGTAAGCTTTTCTTTAGAAATATTTAATAATGAATTTTTTAGTTCATTACTATAGGAAACAATACTACCTTGAAAAACTTGAGATGAGCCTGATATTGAGGTTAGTGATGAAGATAGAAGGCCTCCGGTGCAGGATTCAGCAAAAACAATTGTTTCGTTCCTCTTGGTTAATTCTTTTATTAAAACGCTAGGAAGAGTATCGTTATCCTCTCCAAAAATAAATTTTGAAAAATCTTTTTTTAATTTTTCTTTAATAGGTTTAATTATATTTTTTGCTTCTAGGTTGTTCTTAGCTCGCGCGGTGATTCTGAGTTTAACCTCTCCTAAGTTTGCATATGGAGCAACGGTAGGGTTTTTAAGATTTAATAGATCATTAATTTTTTCAGCAACGCTTGATTCTCCAATACCCGCAAATTTAATAGTATTTGAGAAAAAGGAATAATTATCTGAGAATTTGGTTTTAATGAAATCATACGCCGTCTCTTCCCACATAGTTTTCATTTCAGTGGGTACTCCTGGGAAAGTAAGGATAGTAAAATCTTTTATTGGTTCCCAAATCATTCCTGGGGCAGTGCCCCTAGGGTTATTAATAATTTGAGCATTTTCTGGGAAGAAACATTGTTTCCTTAAGCTGGAGGAATCATCTTTGAGCTTTGAGTTTGAAAGTTTTTGTTTAATTTCATCCCATAAAAGCGGTCTTTCAAAAAGAGATACATTAAAAGATTTGGCTATTGCTTCAGTAGTTAAATCATCTGGGGTGGGTCCCAAGCCACCAGTTGTAATTAGAAGATTACTTCTTTTCGATATTTCTTGAATTACTTTTATAATTCGATCACAATTATCACCGACAGTTGATTGCCTAAAGTGATTTAAGCCTAATTGAGATAACTGTTCAGAAATCCATTGAGCATTTGTATTGATAATATTTCCTAAGAGTAGCTCTGTTCCAATAGAAAGAATTTCAACTCCCTTGGAGTTAGGACTCATTTAATTGATGCTTCAAGTTTGCCTTCATAAAGAGGAAAACGATTACATAAGGTTAATACTCTTTCTTTACATTTACTTTCAATCAGTGAATCGTCTGGGTTAAGTAATCTATCAGCAATAATTTCACCAACTTCAGCAAAAGCATCCTCATTAAAGCCTCTAGTAGTTAGAGCAGCAGTTCCCAACCTTAGTCCGCTGGTTACAAAAGGCGATTCAGGGTCAAATGGAACAGTATTTTTATTTGCAGTGATATTCACTTCACTTACAAGTAAGTCAGCAATCTTACCAGTCATATTGATACTTCTTAAATCGAGTAAAACAATATGGTTATCAGTGCCTCCACTAACGATATTAATACCTCTATTTATTAAAGTTGAAGCTAGAACTTTTGCATTTTTTATTACTTGTTGGGAATAATTAACGAAATCTGGCTGCAAGGCTTCTCCAAATGCAACTGCTTTAGCTGCAATTATATGTTCGAGGGGCCCACCCTGAGTTCCAGGGAAAACAGATTTATCAAATTTCTTTCCAAATTCTGCATCTTTACACAAGATAAGTCCCCCTCTAGGTCCTCTTAATGTTTTATGTGTAGTTGTGGTTATTACATCACAATATGGTATTGGATTTGGGTGAAGTTTACTTGCTACAAGACCGGCGATGTGTGCAATATCAGCCATTAAGAATGCACCAACTTCATCTGCAATATTTCTAAATGACTCAAAATCTATTGTTCTTGGATAAGCAGAATATCCACATATGATTAATTTTGGTTTTGTTTCAAGTGCTATCTCTCTTATTTCATCAAAATTTAATTCACTAGTTTCTTTATTTACTCCATAGTGAACTGCATTGAACCATTTACCACTCATGTTTACTGGAGACCCATGAGTTAGGTGTCCACCATGAGATAAATCCATCCCCATGATTGTGTCGCCAGGTTTCAGTAGACTTAGGAAAACAGCAGCATTTGCCTGCGCTCCACTATGGGGTTGAACATTAGCCCAATTTGCATTAAATAGTTTTTTCGCTCTCTGAATAGCTAATTCTTCGATTTCATCAACAAATTCACATCCCCCGTAATATCTTTTTTGGGGTAATCCCTCGGCGTATTTATTTGTAAGTACGGAACCTTGAGCCTGCATAACGGCAATTGATGCGAAATTTTCGCTTGCGATTAACTCAAGATGAGTTTCCTGCCTATTTTTTTCAGAGTTAATAAAATTTGATATTACTGGATCACTTTCTTTGAGATTTTGAAGGATATTCATTGAATTTGATAAGTAATACCCATAATATAAACGATATTTTTTAGAAAAATATAAAAAGAATATTTCAGAATTTTAAACGCGCCTGGAGAGATTCGAACTCCCGACACCCTGATCCGTAGTCAGGTGCTCTAATCCACTGAGCTACAGGCGCATAATTATGTAATATCTCTGTTTCAGGGTCTCTTAGTCAACTAGATTTCGGGTAAAATATCTATTATTAACAATCTAATTATTAATATGCCTATAAAGTGGTACGGAAATGGTGACTCAGAAGATCCTATATATAAACATTTTTCTCGAATAGTAAATTTTGTTATTCACTGCATGATATTTACTGCCATTGTAAGTGGCACTTGGCTTTTAAAAGAGATTAAATATGAAATCAGCTATTTTAATAATTTTGCAATTGTCTGGTCAGTTCTTTTGGCCTCCCATTTACTTTTCGTAATTATAAAAAAACCTAAAGATACTTCAAAACAATCAACTTAAATTAATTTCTATTTATGGACTCTCAGGTAAGTATAAGTGATCTAGAAAATATTATTTCCGAAAAGGTTTTTATAAAAATAGAAAAGTGGAATTTGTATCTTGGAGACGCTGGACTAGCTAGGCATCTCGCTATTGAATGCATCAGCAATAAAGATCAAGGCCCATTGGAGGCTGCAAAATTAAGTCTGAAAGCAATAAATGTAAAAGTAGGGGATGGTGTTAATAGTATTCCATTGATTAATTTAATCACTAACTCACAAATTCTAGAATTAGAGGAGATTTTGGAAAGTTTTTTTAAAAACTAAATCTCTTTTTTTGAAACTTTAAATTTATTTACTTTCAAGAATTTTGTAAGTAAAAAGTAAATCACAAAAAAAATTAGAGTTCCAAATATTAATAATAAAAATTCTGCAAAATTTGAATTGAAGTTATTCGTAGTTTGGAGAATAGTAAAACAAAGTGTGCTATCTATGAATGCTGCTAATGACATGAGGCTAATTTTCCTCAATAAATCTAAGTTAGGTAAATGGATATCTTCATTTCGCAGATTAAAAGAAAGCAAAATACAGACTATAAGGTTGACTATTACTGAAGATAAAATTATCCCCACAACTCCGAAATTATATGGAGAAAGATTCCCAAAATTCTTAATTGGGGCACCAATTAAAAACCAATCAAAAAAAATATTAAATACTATCCCTGCAAATGAAGACTTAAAAGGGAAGTTTGTTTTTTCTATTGAATAGTAAGTTCTTACTAATAAATCTCTATAAAGATAAAATGGTATGCCAACTGCATAAGTAATTAATATATTTTTTACTTTTAAAGTTGCTGAATAATCAAAAGATCCTCTTTGAAAAACTATTTGTACTATTTGATTATTGAATGTTATGAAAAATCCGGTTAAAAAAATAGCTGTCAAGAAACAGTACTCTACCCCAGATATCAATTTTTTTTGGAGACCTCTTTTGTCTTTTTCGCTTCTTAATTTAGAAAATTTTGGAAGTAATGGCAGAATCAAGGAGTTAGATAATATGCCTAAGGGGGCTTGAATAAGAAAGTTTCCGTAAGCTAGTCCAGAAGCTGCGCCTTGAAAACTTGAAGCGAAAAACATATCGATAAAAACATTAATTTGACTTAAACCTGATGAGATAGATGCTGGAATAATTAGTTTGAAAATTCTCCTCTCTTCATCTTTAAATAAATTGAAGGTTGACTCTAATCTCAAGAGACCAATTTTATTTATTTCCCAAATTTGAACAACAAACTGAATTAAAGTTCCTGTCAAAGTTGCAAATGCCAGTAATCCCGTGTAAGTCAAGAAATTGGAAGATGTATTTTCTTGGTTGAAAATCCAACTAAATAAAATAAAAAAAATAATAGTTACGCTTGTTATTGCAGGACTTATACTTGATAAAAAGAATTTTCTTTGGGAATTTAAGGCGCCAAAACTTAAACCTATGAAGCCGGATAAAGGGATGCAAGGTGTAAGTATTTGTAATTGGTAAGTGGCAATGGATTTTGCTTCGTAACTTAAATTCGGGGCCAATAAATCAATTAATAAACTGGAATTCGAGTAAATCAATATGGCTAAAATTATTAATAATATTGAGAGTTTTATGCTTACTTGAGTTAAAACAATCGCTCCATTTTTTTTGTTAAGCGGAGTTAAAACTGCAACGATTGCGTTATGCAAGGGACCATTAATACCCCCAATGATTATTAGTAAAAAACCAGGAATTATATATGCATAATTAAACGCGTCGTACGTTACACCAACTCCAAAAGCAGCAGCTATAAATATTTGTCTTATACATCCAGCTAATTTACTTAGACTGGTACCAAACGAAATTGAAAAAACATTATTTTTTAAAAATGAATGCATTTGGAATCGTCTAAATTTTTCAATAAGTTTAAGTTTCAATTATTTTCAATTATATTTAATTTCTAACTAACGACATATTTATGAATGATCGGTTAATTGATTTTGATCCATTAATTGAAGGGGTTTTAATTAAAAGGTATAAAAGGTTTCTTGCAGATATTGAATTAGAGAGTGGAGAGGTAATAACTGCTCATTGTGCTAACACTGGCCCAATGAAGGGACTTTTGAGTGAGGGAGCAAAAGTAAGAATAAGTGTTTCTCATTCTCCAAAAAGAAAATTACCTTTTACTTGGGAACAGATATGTGTTTTTAATGCGAAAAATGAGGAGGTTTGGGTAGGTATTAATACTCTATTTGCAAACAAGTTAATCAAAAAGGTTATTCAGAAAAATCTGCTAAAAGAAATAATAGGTGAAATAGAGACAATTAGATCTGAAGTTCCTTATGGAAAAGATAAAAAAAGCAGGATTGACTTTTTTTTAACTCCAAAATCTTCAAATCCTGATAAACGTTACATTTACATAGAGGTTAAAAATACGACTTGGATTAAAGAAAACGTAGCTCTATTCCCAGATACAGTAACGAAAAGAGGCCAAAAACACCTCATCGAATTAAAGGAATTAATTCCTGAAAGTAAAAGTATTTTAGTACTTTGTATTACGAGAAAAGACGCTTGTTTTTTTGCTCCTGGAGATGATGCAGATCCCTTATACGGCAGTCTTTTTAGAGAATCTCTAAGTGCAGGAATGATAACTATTCCATGTTCCTTTGAATTTCATAAAGACCACGTATCATGGAAGGGAATCAAACCTTTGAAATAAATAGATTCTTGATAATTTGAAACTCTTTAAAAAAAAATTTTTCAATTTAACAGATATAGTTTTAAGGTGCAACTATAAAATTGGTAACAACGACTACTAGACACTAATAAGTTTTTTGAGCAAAATTGAATATGAAAGGAAACAGCACAAACTGTTTTTTTGCAGATCTAATTTTTTTTTATGACCACTGCTTTGCAAACGCCTCAAAGGCGCTCTAGGTCCAGATTACAAGATGCAAGTCTTGTTAATGGACCTATGCTCCTTTTGAGGAGTATTCGAGGATTTAGTTCAAACCGCTCAATGTTGTGGCTTGCGACTGTTCCTTTAGCTTTGTTTGGTTTAGGTATTTTTAATCTTTCAGCTCACGCAGCTGATTTACCTGAGTTGAATGCAGCTTTTCTTGCTAACAATTTATGGCTTTTGATCGCTACTATTTTAGTGATCTTTATGAACGCTGGTTTCGCTATGGTTGAGGCAGGTATGTGTCGTTCTAAGAACGCAGTAAACATCCTTGCTAAAAACCTATTCGTATTTGCTCTAGCTGTAACCTCTTATTGGTTTATCGGCTATTCATTAATGTACGGAGGTAGTGTTGCTGACGGATGGCTTTATTTTGGAGGCTTATTTTTTGATCCAACAGTTACTGCAGATATGGTAACTGATGCTGGATTAGTCCCAACAGTTGATTTCTTGTTCCAGTCTGCATTCGCAGGAACTGCGGCAACTATCGTATCCGGTCTTGTTGCTGAAAGAGTTAAATTTGGAGAATTTGTTGTTTTTGCTGTCGTATTAACTGCATTTATATATCCAATTGCTGGTAGCTGGAAATGGAATGGTGGTTGGCTTGATTCTTTAGGTTTTGTAGACTTTGCTGGTTCTTCAATTGTTCACTCAGTTGGAGCATGGGCAGGTCTTGTAGGAGCTATGCTTCTTGGACCAAGAATTGGCAAATACTCTGATGGGAAACCACAGGCTATGCCAGGACACAACATGGCTATAGCTACTTTAGGTGCACTAGTTCTATGGATAGGTTGGTATGGTTTTAACCCCGGTTCTCAACTTGCTATGGATCAATGGGTTCCATATGTTGCTGTAACAACTACTTTGGCAGCAGCTGCTGGTGCTATTGGTGCAACTATTGTTTCAACATTAACTTCTGGTAAGCCTGATCTTACAATGATAATTAACGGAATCCTTGCTGGTTTGGTTAGTATCACTGCAGGTTGTGGTGATATGACTCTTGCTGGAGCCTGGTTCGCAGGACTAGTGGGCGGAATAATCGTTGTATTTTCTGTCGCAGCTCTTGATGCCGCTGAGATCGATGATCCTGTAGGCGCATTCTCTGTTCACGGAGTGTGTGGTGTATGGGGTACTGTTGTTATTGGTCTTTGGGGTACAGCTGTACAAGGCGATGGAGCAGGTATGGGATTGTTCAATGGCGGAGGTATTACCCTTCTTCTAGTTCAAGCTCTTGGTGCCGCAGCATATGCTATTTGGACACTAGTTACTTGCTGGATTGCTTGGTCTGTAATTGGAGGATTATTCGGTGGAATCCGAGTATCTGAAGAGGAAGAGACTCAAGGCTTAGATATAGGAGAGCATGGAATGGAAGCATATCCAGACTTTGCATCTGCTAAATAATCTAACTAAAAATTAATTTAAGAAACCTGACTTATGTCAGGTTTCTTTTTTTTACGAAAAATTATTTAAAACGTTGTAATATAAGAAGATGGATACACAAGCTTTTAGAAGATCCCTTCATCATTCTGATAGATATAATAGAAGGGGTTTCGATTCTCCAACAAAAAGAGCTCAAGCGTTAGAAGAAGCTTATCAAAGTGATTTGATAAGTTCTATTAGAGATAATGGTTTTACTTACACTAAAGGCAGACTAAATATTAAGTTGGCCCAAGCCTTCGGTTTTTGTTGGGGAGTTGAAAGAGCTGTAGCAATGGCTTATGAAACTAGAAGACATTACCCTAATGAGAATATTTGGATAACAAATGAAATAATTCATAATCCTTCGGTTAATGATCATTTAAGAAAAATGAATGTGAAATTCATTTCAGCTAAAAATGGAATCAAAGATTTTTCTTTAGTTTCTAATGGGGATGTTGTTATACTTCCAGCTTTCGGAGCTACTGTTCAAGAAATGAAACTCTTGCATGAGAAAGGTTGTCATATCATTGATACAACTTGCCCATGGGTTTCTAAGGTTTGGCATACAGTTGAAAAACATAAAAAACATGTTTTCACATCTATTATTCATGGAAAATTTAAGCATGAAGAGACTCTCGCCACAAGTTCATTCGCAGGTAAATATTTAGTTGTACTTGATCTTGAAGAAGCAAACTACGTATCTGAATATATTCTGGGGAGAGGTAATAGAAATGAGTTTATGAACAAATTTGCTAAAGCTTGTTCTAATGGATTTGATCCTGATAAAGACTTAGATAGAGTGGGAGTTGCAAATCAGACAACTATGCTTAAGAGCGAGACTGAAGAAATTGGAAAGGTTTTTGAAAGGACGATGTTAAAAAAATTTGGACCAGAAAACTTAAATAGTCACTTTTTAGCTTTTAATACTATTTGTGATGCTACTGAAGAAAGACAAGATGCAATGTTCTCTTTGGTTGATGAAGACCTTGATATTTTAGTAGTAATTGGAGGTTTCAATTCTTCCAATACTACTCACCTACAAGAAATAGCGATTACTAAAAATATTTCTTCTTTTCATATTGATACGCCAGAGAGGATATCAGTTAAAGAAAACTCAATATTTCATAAACCACTAGGATCAGAATTAGAACTTAAGAATAATTTTCTACCTAGTGGAAAAATTAATGTTGGAATTACCTCAGGTGCATCTACTCCTGATAAGGTTGTTGCAGATGTTATTGAAAAGTTAATTGATATTGCTTCCTGAATTTGTTATTCATTTATAATTTTGCTTAGTTTTTTTAATTCTTTAGTCAGATAATTACAAAAGATCTACTTTATTAACTAGAATAATGAAAAATTAATGAAGTATGGAAGACAAATCACAATCTAATCAGGTTCAAACTGCAAGTATGAATAGAACAAAAGCTCCCCAAAAAGTTGAAGTTGTGGTTGCTAATTCATCTACAGGTGCAGAGGTTAATATCCTTGGGGAACTATCGATTTTTGTTTTAAGAATAGGTTTTTGTGCTTTGATGATCCATCATGGCCTTGAAAAACTTCAAGATCCGCAGGGTTTTGCTGAGTTTGTAGTTGGTAAGTATTTTCCATTTTTGCCTGGTGATCCTGTTATTTGGACTTTTGGAGCAGCAATTACCCAATTAGTATGTCCATTGGGATTGGCCTTAGGGATTTTTGCGCGGCTTTCTTCTCTTGGTCTATTCTCTACCATGGCATTTGCTGTTTATTTTCATCTCCTTGATACTGGACTAGAAGGTTTTCCTCTAGCAGTGGTTGAAGGTCATAATTATGCTTTCGAGTTGTCTTTCATATATGGGGCTATTTCTCTCTACTTTCTATGTGCAGGTCCTGGCAGGCTATCTTTATTCAGAAAAACTAATAAGATTACATATTATCCAAAGTCAAATACTTAATGTAAAAAGTGCCTTTTTTGCGTAAATACCATTGAGATTCCTTTTGAATTACACATATCAATACTTTCTTGGTCTCTAAGACTTCCTCCAGGTTGAATAATAGCTTTTATACCATACTCATTTGCTAGTTCTACAGTATCTGCAAAAGGAAAAAACCCATCGCTGGCCAAGACAGCATCAGAACAAAACCTTTCAGCTGATTTTAATGCAATTTTTGCTGCTCCAACTCTATTCATTTGTCCAGCTCCAATACCAATAGTTTTTTGGTCTTTTGCAATAACAATTGCATTAGATTTAACGTGTTTACAAATTTTCCATGCAAAATTTAGATCTAATTTAACTTGATTATTCGGATTTTTATTAGTTACTGAAATCCAATTTTCAGTTTTTTCTTCATTATTGTCACTATCTTGAACTAGTAAGCCTCCCATTATTGATTTAGTGGAATTTTGATTCTTTTTTGGAAGTTGATCTTTTGAAAACTTTAAAATTCTTAAATTCTTTTTAATTTTCAAAATTTCTAAAGCTTCCTCATCAAAAGATGGAGCGACGACACATTCTAAGAAAATATCTTTGAGGTGAATTGCGGTCTTACTATCAACATTTGAATTAAAAGCAACTATTCCTCCAAATGCACTAACAGTGTCGCATTCCAATGCATTCAAAAATGCTTGAGAAGCTGAATTACTTATAGAAGCACCACAAGGATTATTATGTTTTAAGATAACAGATGCAAACATATCGGTGGTAAGTTCCTCTTTTTCTTTGTAGCCAAATTCTAAAACTGTTGAAAGTGCCGAATCTAGATCTAATAGATTGTTATAGCTTAAGTCTTTTCCTTGTAATTGTTCTGCTGAGTTCCATCCAATGTTGCTTAAACCATACCAGAAAGCTTTTTGATGTGGATTCTCCCCATATCGTAAGGTTTTGATTAGTGGATAAGATTCAATATATTTGGAAGATTGTAAATCTTTCTCTTTTCTTATCCAATTAGATATTGCAGTGTCATAGTCTGCTGTATGTTGAAAAGCCTCAAAGGCTAATTTTGCTTTATATGAGTCTTTCAATTCACCTTTTTTACTTTCATCAAGAAAATTTTGATACTGACTAGGATCTACTAAAATGGAAACATCTTTATGATTTTTAGCTGCAGAACGAATCATAGATGGTCCTCCGATATCTATATTTTCAATAGCATCTTCCCATTTAGCTCCCTGATCTACAGTTTTTTTAAAAGGATATAAATTTACAACTACTAAGTCAATTAACTCAAGATTGTTAGCTTCTATATCTTTTTTATGTTCCTCATCAGTTCTTTTAGCTAATATTCCCCCATGTATTTTTGGATGTAAAGTTTTAACTCTTCCTCCAAGAATTTCTGGAGAATTAGTAAAATCAGAAACTTTAATAACTGGAATTTTAGCTTCTATAAGATGTTTAGCAGTTCCTCCACTTGATAAGATTTTATAATTAAATTGCTCTACCAATTCCTTACAAAATGGGATTATATTTTTTTTATCAGAGACACTTACTAAAGCTAATGGAGACATTATGGGAAAGTTTACTTACTTAAGAATATAAACATGAAATATGCTATCAATCATGAATATGTCTCGATTACCTCTCAAACTGCAAGTCATAGAATTATTTTGATGCATGGTTGGGGAGCTGATTCAGATGATCTTTTAACCTTTGGAAAGGAGATTAGTGAAAAAATAAATCTTGATTTTGAGGTAATTTCTTTGAGGGCTCCTGGATTACATCCAAGTGGTCAAGGAAGACAGTGGTATGGATTATATCCACATGATTGGAATGGAGCTGAGGTTGAAGTAAATAAACTTTTAGTTACATTAAAAAAAATTGATACTGATCAGATTCCATTAAGAAAAACAATTTTGATGGGTTTCTCACAGGGGGCGGCAATGGCAATTGATGCAGGATTTAGGTTAAATTTTGGATTAATTGTTGCCTGTAGTGGTTATCCGCATCCAAACTGGGCCCCGGGAGAAAAATTCTCGCCATTGATTATTAGTCATGGTTTATTTGATGACGTTGTGCCTATAGGTGCTTCTAGGACTATTTATGAGAAGGTAAAGAGTAAAACGTCTAAATTTTGTGAATTATTAGAATTCGATGGATTTCATCAAATTGATTCAAATTTAATTAATTTTATAAGTTCAAATATTAGAAATTTTTTTTAAACAAAAGCATATTCATATTCTTCAATCTCTTCCCAATCATCTGCAGTAAGTTCTAGACCCTCAAATATTTTTTCTTCACCAATTCCTTCAACTACAACTTTTAGAGATGGAAATAGAAAATGATTTTCTTCAGCATATTGAGCACTAAATAACCCTTTTTCACCCCAAAAAAATCTATCGGTGGTGTGTTCATTTCTTCTGACATTGAAAACTGAAGGTGCAGAAAGACCATTTTCAGCTATGAATCTTCTTGCGGCAGTAACTGGTTTATGTTTGCCAGTTTCGATATGATAAATAGGTACATGTGCCATTACTCTTTGGCCAGCCAATCTTCTTCTGCTGATTCTTTTTCTTTTTTTTGACATTGATTGGTACTCCTGAAATTATTAATGAGATTAGTCTTATTTATTTTTACTAATCTTATATATGTGATTTTAAATTCACTTCAAATTACATAGAGGACCCATCAACCCCTGATGTAGCTTAAAATATGATTAAATATTCATATTTAAGGCTGGCTAAAGTCAGACCTCTTTATATATCTTAATACTTTTTTCATATTTTACAAGCCCCTTTTCAAGTTTTTTTTAAAAAATTTCTCAAAATTTCATTAATCATGAATCTTTCAAAAAAATTTGAAGAGTTAATTTTAAAACAGCTAGAGAGTTTTGGTTGCTCAATGGGCGTCACTAATTTAGTTATTTATCTTGCTTCAGCTAAGCAAGGAACTAAAGCATCTTTTGAAATGATTGGTCAATGGCCGCAAATTGATAGGCTACTTACTTCAATAGAAGATGATCCTTCACTAAAGGTTTCATCGCCTGATAGAAGATGGTACCCGCTACAAGAAAACGATATTCTACTTGGTGTCCTTCGGGTAGAAACTGATTTGAAAGGGGGTAATTGGCCAGTATCTCTCGATTCTAGATTAAAAGCTCTATCAATATCTTTAGCTAAATGTGTCTCTATCGAATTAGAACGTCAAAATAAAAATGAAGAAGTCAATTATCTAAAAAATCAGGTCAATGTAATAATTCATCAATTAAGGAATCCATTAGCTGCTATTAGAACATACGCAAAATTATTAATAAAAAGACTTGGTTCAGATGATGATTCTATTGAAATAGTCGAACGCATGATAATAGAGCAAAAACAAATTAATCAATATATGGATTCCTTCGCGCAATTAAATTCACCTATTCAACTTCCTCTGGAAATTGGAGAGGAAAGATTATTATTACCACCAAATTTAGATAATAAAAAGGTAATAACTGTTCAAAGTTTATTGAGGCCAATATTAGAAAGGGGTAAAGCTAATGCGGACTTAGAGAATAGAGATTGGACTGAACCTTCTCTTTGGCCAGATTGGACTATTTCGCCATTAAAGGCAAAATATGCTGTAATTGCTGAAATTGTGGCTAATTTATTAGAAAATGCGTTTAAATATGCCCAAAAAGATGCTGAAATTGGGCTTGTAATTACGAGTAATGGACTCTGTATATTTGATGATGGTAAAAAAATAACCAAAAATGAAAACGAGAAAATTTTTGAAAAAGGTTTTAGAGGATCTGCTGCTAAAAAGAAGGACGGCACTGGTGTGGGACTTTTTTTGGCAAGGAAATTAGCAAAACAAATTGGAGGAGATTTGAGATTGCTGGAAAATAACTCTATAGATATTGCTGAGAAATCAAAAAATCTTAAGAAGAAAAATATTTTTTATTTAGAACTACCTATAAAAGAATTGCATGCATAAATAACATTGCCGTTTCAACTAGTACAACACTTGCGCCGCAGGCATCTCCGTTGAAGCCTCCAATTTTATTACCCAGTATGTTTGGGATAAAATAGCTTAGAAGAATACCAATCAAAATAAGAATTAAAAATTTAATTAATATTGCTTGGGATGTAATTGAAACAAATTGGTATGCAATGAAAATTAAAAGAAAAATAATGGAGATCAAAGATTCTTTTTTAAATCCATTCCAAAACTTTTTGTGACTAATAGATTTTTTCTTATAGCTCATATATTTAAACTTTTCTATAAAAAATAAATTTGAAAATCTTCCCCAAAATAAGCATATAGGTAAAACAAAAATTAATAGGGTTTGAATTTTCAGTATGCAAGCAATTTGAATTAAAGTTATAAAAACTAAAGCTTGAACGCCAAAGGACCCAACTTTACTGTCTTTCATGGCTTTTAAACGTTTCTTTTTACCTGCAAAAATACCATCGAAAGTATCCATTAAACCATCAATGTGTAGACCACCGGTAATTAAATATCCTGAAGCCAAACAAATTAATGCAGATGCATAAAGCGACCAAGAGTTTGTTATTAAAAAAAGAAAAATATAACTCTGTATTGTTCCAATCAAAAATCCTAAAGGCGGGGCAAATTGTGCAATATTTTTAAATTCGGGATTAATTAAAGGTATCTTTGGAAATGTTGTATAGAAAATCCAAGATCCTGCCAAATTTTTTATTAAATATTTTTTGATGAGATAAAAATAGATTCAATATTAAATAATAGGGTAAATTAATGAAAAAGGATCAAAAAATTTTAAAAATTATCGTGTTTGAATTTGAAATCACATCGAATTGCAGTAATACAGGGGCAAGAACTGGTATATTTCATACGCCAAATGGTCAGGTTAATACACCAAAATTTATGCCTGTGGGTACTTTGGCAACGGTTAAGGGAATTTCATCTAAGCAGTTAAACTCTACAGGATCAGAAATGATTCTCTCAAATACCTTTCATCTTCATTTACAACCTGGAGAAAAATTAGTTAAAGAATCTGGCGGAATACATAAGTTCATGAATTGGCCTAAGCCTATTCTTACTGATTCAGGAGGATATCAAGTTTTTAGTTTGGCTAAATTAAACAATATTTCTGATAAGGGAGTGGAATTTAAAAATCCAAGAGATGGTAGTCATGTATTTTTATCACCTGAAAAAGTAATACAGATTCAAATGGATCTTGGATCGGATGTTGCGATGGCTTTTGATCATTGTCCTCCTCATACAGCTAACGAAAATGATATTGAGGACTCTTTACAAAGAACTCATTCATGGTTACAAAAATGTGTCGCGACTCATCAGAAATCTGATCAAGCATTGTTCGGTATAGTTCAAGGTGGTAAGTATCCGAGATTGAGAGAATATAGCGCAAAATATACAAGTTCTTTTGATCTTCCTGGGATAGCAGTGGGAGGTGTAAGTGTTGGCGAGGAAGTCGAAGAAATACATAGTGTAATTAATTACGTCCCTAAATTCTTACCAATAAATAAACCAAGATATTTAATGGGAATTGGCTCTTTAAGAGAAATTTCTTTAGCTGTCGCAAATGGATTCGATATATTTGATTGTGTTTTGCCTACAAGACTAGGAAGACATGGTACTGCATTTTTAAATGATGAAAGATTGAATTTGCGAAATGCTCGATTTAAAAATGACTTTTCTCCAATTGACAAAACTTGTAACTGCGAGACATGTAAATCCTATTCTCGAGCATATTTGCATCATCTAATTAGAAATGACGAAATATTAGGCCTAACCCTCATAAGTTTGCATAATATTGCTCACTTAATAAGATTTACCAATGCAATTTCTACTGCAATTAGAGATAATTGTTTTACAAATGATTTCGCTCCTTGGAAAACATCCTCTATTGCTCACTATACGTGGTAACGTCTTATCATAATTAATTAAATTATTAAAAAGGTGCTTATTCTATTTAATACATTTGCTGAATTGCCCGAGGCTTACAAGGCCTTTGCTCCAACTGTTGATGTTCTTCCACTTATTCCTTTATTTTTCTTTTTATTAGTTTTTGTTTGGCAAGCTGCTGTTGGATTTAAATAAAACTCTTTTAGTTTAGATTGTTGGTATTAGAATGGATTTTCAAGTAAAATCGCATCTCCTGAATTATCTACTGCACTCTCTATAAAATCAGCAATTTTTAATGCTCTTGAGGCTTGCTCACCATCCACCTCAGGTATTTCTTTGCCCTGAACGCACTTAAGAAAATGCTCCAATTCTGCATACAGAGGTTCAATGGAGGTTGTGCTAACTTCTTCAACATATCCGTCATTTCTATAAA
>CACJNU010000002.1 GCA_902594875.1 uncultured Prochlorococcus sp. | reverse complement strand
GTTGATGGAGTATACGATCGTGATCCTAATCAATTTAAAGATGCAAAAAAATATTCCTCTCTCAGTTATCAACAAGTTCTTAGTGATGAAATTGCAGTAATGGACAGTACTGCGATTGCACTTTGCAAAGATAATAATATCCCAATTATGGTTTTTGATATATTCAAAAAAGGGAACATTTCAAAAGCTGTTGCTGGTGAGCCAATAGGCTCTTTAATTAGTTAAAGATCATTTAATTTTTTTAATTATGAAAGGAAAAGAAATTCAAGAAAATATGAATAAAAGTATTGAAGCCACCCAAAGAAACTTTAATACAATTAGGACAGGAAGAGCTAATGCTTCCTTGTTAGATAGAGTAAGTGTTGAGTACTACGGAGCAGAGACACCAATCAAATCGCTTGCCACTATAAGCACTGTTGATTCGCAAACAATTTCAATACAACCTTTCGATATTTCATGTTTACAAGCGATAGAGAAATCTATTTCTATGAGTGATTTAGGTATTACTCCAAATAATGATGGAAAAGTAATAAGGATAAATGTTCCTCCTTTAACAGAAGAAAGAAGAAAAGAATTTTGTAAATTAGCCTCTAAATATGCAGAGGAAGGAAAAGTAGCTTTGAGAAATATCAGAAGAGATGCTGTTGATAAAGAAAAAAAAGAGGAAAAAGATGGCCTTATTTCTATTGACGAATCGAGAGATAATCAATCTGAAATTCAGAAAATTACTGATAAATATATTGCTTTAATAGAAACTAAATTGTCTGAGAAAGAGAAGGAAATTCTAAAAGTTTGATAGGATTTGACGTTGCAATAATTGGTGGAGGTTTATCAGGATCTTCCACCGCTCTTAACCTATCCAAGAAAGGATATTCAGTTTTAATTATTGAAAAGGAAAAATCCAAAGATTACAAACCATGTGCAGGTGGAATGGCATCTTCAATGAAAAAATTTCTTCCTCTAAATATAGTGGATTGCATAGAATCAAAAATTAAGAATGTTGAATTCAGATGGAAAGCTGCAGATAATGTAACTGCTGATCTGACTGGTGAATCCCCATTTTGGATTGTTAAAAGAGAAAAACTAGATCAATTATTACTTGATGAATCCTTGAGGAATGGAACCCAGATAATGAGACCATTATTAATAGAAAAAATCATAAAAAAAAATGATCAATGGGAAATTACTTGCAATAACAAAATAAAATATATTACAGAATTTCTTGTAATTGCAGATGGTTCCCAATCGAAATGGGCGAGTTATTTCAATTTAGGGCCAAGAAAACCTAAATTTGCGAACACATTCTCATTAAGATTGAAAGGGTTAGGTGAAATACCTAGAGATTCAGTTAGATTTGAGTTTGGATTTATAAAATATGGTTTTGCATGGGCGTTCCCCTTAAGAGAAAGCTTAAATATTGGTTTAGGTACTTTTATAAATAATGGTCTCTTAGAAAATCAGGCTATAAATAAACAAGTTATCAGAAGCTTCGGGTTTGATGATTTTCCTTATAAAACAATTAGTAAGAAACTGAGAATATGGAATGGCTTCCACTCAATTAATGGTGACAAAGTTTTAGCGGTTGGAGATGCAGCATCTCTATGTGATCCTTTTTTTAGCTGAAGGAATTAGACCTTCTTTAATTAGCAGTTTTTATGCTGCAGAATACATAGATCAGTGCCTATCAGGAAAAATAGATGATTTAAATCTTTATACGAAAAAAATTAACAACACTTGGGGGAAATCAATGGTTTGGGGGA
Source organism: uncultured Prochlorococcus sp. (assembly GCA_902594875.1). Lineage (GTDB taxonomy): Bacteria > Cyanobacteriota > Cyanobacteriia > PCC-6307 > Cyanobiaceae > Prochlorococcus_A. The sequence goes on along the minus strand of CACJNU010000002.1, from coordinate 102,409 downwards.
GGAGAATAGCCCAAGTATTTTATAGATTTCCTAGAACTGGATACCAATTAGGGGTCAAAAGAAAAACAGCGCCTAAACGTATTGCTCAAATATTATCAGGAGAAATGAGTTATGAAGATATTGCAAAAAGAGTTATTAGAAGACTTTTAACACAAAGTGGAACTTAATTCTTTTTCAATTCAAACTTAAATTTAGTTAGCAGAAATCAATTTATGATTTTTAATCTTTGAATATCTCTTTAGTAACAGCTCTTCCAATTCTTCTATAGCCTTACTGAATCCTGTAATACCTTCACTAAGCTTTTCACTTGCCATTTGATCTTCTAACATACTTAATCTGAAATCTTTTTCTTCAAATTCATAGTCAATAGAATTATTTATTTGGGTACTCACATCTAATTTTCTAACTAACTCTCCTTTTTCTTTTTTCAGTTCCTCAAGAAATTTTGGTGCAATTGTTAAAAGATCGCAACCTGCTAATTCTTTTATTTCATCAAGATTTCTAAAACTCGCTCCCATTACTTCTGTCTTGAATCCCTTTTCTTTAAAGTACTTGTATATTTGTGTAACCGAAATAACACCAGGGTCTTCAGCACCAACAAAACTTGTTTTACCAGTTTTTGCTTTATGCCAATCTAATATACGGCCAACGAACGGGGAAATTAGAGTTATTTTTGCATTGGCACAAGTTACCGCTTGGCAGAAGTTAAAAAGTAAAGTTAAGTTGCACTTAATACCCTCTTTTTCTAATATTTCAGCTGCCTTAATTCCTTCCCAAGTTGCAGCAATCTTGATCAAAATTCTTTCCTTTTTAATTCCGAAATTTTTGTAAAGATTTATCAATTTTCTCGCTTTTTCTACCGTAGCTTCGGTGTCAAAGCTCAGTCTTGCATCAACTTCTGTAGATACGCGCCCTGAAATAATTTTCAATATTTCTTTTCCAAAAAATACTGAAACTTGATCAACAGTTTCTTTGATTAGCTCAATTTCGGAGAATCCTTGAGGCAATGCATTTTCTGAACTTTCTAAAGCTTTATCAATTAATTTCACATAATCAGGGTTTTTAGCAGCCGCAAGTATTAGCGATGGATTGGTGGTGGCGTCCCTTGGTTGAAATTTTTTTATCGAATCTAAATCTCCAGTATCAGCAACAACAACGGTCATTGAGGACAATTGTTCTAAAATTGATTTCATATCTAGATAATCATATATATATAAACTAGCCTTTATTCCAGATGAAATCATCAGATAATGTACTAAATATTTATAAAATTGGAAAATTTTAGGGTTTTTTAACAATTATTTCATGATCTTTAGTCTTGGGAGGTAATTTTTCAATTACTATCAAACTCTCGATAATTTCTTTAGCAACTGGTACGGCAACAGTTGAACCATATGCATAAGATCTAGATGGCTCATCAACAACTACTAAGACAGCATATTTCGGATCATTAACTGGCAAGGTCGCCACAAAACTGCAAACTTTTTTACTTGTATAGGAACCATTTAAGGCTTTTTGGGAAGTGCCCGTTTTCCCTGCTATCCTATAACCCTCGATTTTCACTCCAGATCCACTACCTTTATCAACTACACTCTCCATCCATTCAAGAACAGTTTTAGAGACTTCCTGTGAAAAAAATTGTTTTTTTGGATTTTTATTAACTCTTTCTTTGAAATTTGAGGTTACATGAGGAGTCACTTCAAAACCACCATTTGCTAAAGCCGCATGAAGTTGAACCAATTTAAGTGGCGAGATTGAGAACCCTTTACCAAAAGAAGTTACAGCAGGCTCAATTGATTGATTTACAAATAAATCTTTTCTCTTTAGTTGGCCAGCAGTTGATTCAAATAAGTCAGTCTCTAAATTTTTATTTATACCTAAATTTTTTAGCCAATCCCAATAAATTGTGGGGTCTAAATTTTGCATTATTTTTACCATCCCAACATTACTTGAAACCTGCAATACTTTTGGATAGTCAATGTATCCATTACCTTTTTTATCCCAATTATAAAGTGTCCATCCTCCAACATTAATTTTTCCAATATCTTCGACAAATCCATCTTTCTGAATTACTTTTTCTTCTAACGCTAAGGCAAGATTAATGGGTTTAAAAGTTGAACCAGGCTCAAATAAATCTTGAGAATACCAACCCCTAAAGATTTCAGAATCATACTGCCAAAATTTATTTGGATCATATGCCGGAGCTGAAACCAAGGAGAGAATCCGACCATTATTAACATCCATAACTATGGCAAATCCCTTCTTTGCTTTCCATTTGCTCACTTGCTTTGATAATGCATTGAATGATGCTTTCTGTAATTTTGAATCTATAGTTAGTCCTAAACTTTTGTAATCAGAAATAAAATCACCTGGCGCTGAATTATCCGGTAGAGGAGTTCCATCTCCTCCTCTTTTTATTAAATTACTTTTATTAAAAACTTTAATTTGATTATCTAAATAAAGCTCTAAACCCGCTGAAGCTATATTCTCATCATTAACAAAACCGATAAGACTAGAGTAAAGCTCCCCTTGTGGATAATATCTCTGCGAATATTTAAACAAATCAAGTCCGCTTATTTGAAGGTTCTTAATTTTTTCTGCTTTTTCTTCGGAAATTTTATCCAAAAGCTTAATACCACTCATTTTATTATTAAATTTACTCAAGAGTATTTCACCATTTATATCCAAGATAGGTGACAATTTTTCTACAACTTCTTCAATACTCCGAACTCTATTAATTGAATCACCAGGAAAATTAAAATATTTTGGATGTCCCCATAATTTATATAGCGGTTTATCGTAAGCAATTAGTCTATTATTTCTATCAACAATCGCTCTCCTTTTTTTTAAGGCGTTCGTTTGTGAAGACTGTATTAATCTAGCTTTTCTTTGTAAATCAGAGGCGTTAAAGACTTGTAATTTTACTAACCTGCCAAACAAACAAAATATTAATAGTAAGCTAAAAATATAAAGAAATTTAAATCTTCTTTGATCAAGAGGCAATAGACGAACAATTTTCTTGTATTTTTTCATCAATATCCCCTTTGATATTTGCTATCACTAAAACCTTCAATGAAACTACTTAAATTTTTCTTAAATAAACTTTCTTTTTTTTCTTGAAGTTTATCTAGATAGATTAAATCTTCAGGTTTAGTTTTTCTATAAGTATTAATAGACTCAAGTTCACTAATATAAAATTCCTCAATTTTGGAAATATAATCAATGAGATTATTATTAATTTCTCTTGTTTTAGATAAGTTTTTATATGTATTTGACCATTTTCTTTGACTATCAAAAGACAAGGAAAATAAGGTGAAAATTAATACCAAAAGAGAGATATTAATGGTGTCGAAAATTTGATGTATTAATTTGATATTAATTATGGATATTTTTTCAGAATTTTTTTTACTTACATATGAAACTTTTTTTTTTAAATTAAGTTGATTCCCATAAGGTTTCATCTAAGATTTATTATTTAAATAAAAGAAGTGTTATTAGTTAAATAAACATCTTTTTATTTGATTCGCAAGTAAAAAAATAAATTCTTTATGTCCTCAATAAAAACAAATTTAAGAAAGTCAATCCATTCCATAAAGAATGCATAATCACTGAGGAAAACAAACTCCCTGAAGCAATTCTTGTAATTGCTAATCCAATCCCTAGAACAAATAATGGCGGCATTTCTCCCAAACTTAAATGGGCTAATGCAAAGATAAAAGCTGAAACTATAATGCCCGAAATTACTCCAAAATCTCTTGAAAGAGTTGGCAGTAAAATACCGCGAAATATAATTTCTTCAAATAGAGGAGCTAATAGAGTTGTTGTTACAAATAATAGAAAAAATGATAAGTAATTCTTATTATTAAGAACAATTTCCAGCAAGGGGTTACTACCATTCTGATTATCGATCAGACTATTCATAATTAGAGAGATCAATAAAACAAAAGGAACAATTGTTAACCAACCTTTTATTCCCTGAATAATTGCATATTTTATTGGCAAGAAATTGAACTGTAAATAATCCTTTTTAAAAGTAAATTCACCATTCAAGGATTTAATTTGATAAAAAACTATCCATAATGGAGGTATAGCCATAAACAGATATCCCAAGAAAATTTTTAAAGATTGAGACAATTCATAAGAGATATTTTTAGCAAAAAGTTCGACCAAACTGATAGAAAATAAAGGTGATACCACTTCTCCTAAAACAACAAATCCACCTGCAATTAATAAAACCATATCTATTAACTCTAAATCTAAAAATTTAATTTCTTTCCAACCAAACTTTTTCAAAGATATAGTTTTCCATAATATTTTTAAAGCCAGAATTGAGCCAATAAGTATTGTTAAAAGTGGTATTAGTCTTATGGCTAATATTTTAAAAAACATTTTGTTTGAAAATGATTTTGTTATTAATGCACTATCGTCGAAATCAAATTTCCTGCTTAAAAGATGATATAAAAATCTATCACCTTTAAATAAATCAAATTTTTCAGAATTTACTTTATATGAATTATTATTAGATTTTTTTTCTATCTCATCAATCAGAAATTTATAGTTTTTATCTTCAAAATCTTTGGATATATTATTATTTAAAGGATCATTTGATTCTGAAGTGATTATTCGAATTAATTTATTTCTTTCTGTTAACTCTTCAAATGAGACATCAGAGAGTGATTTGTTTATTTGATCAACAGGATCATTTATGATAAAAAACTTTTTAAGATCTACTGGTATTGATTGGACGGATAGTTCTGCAATTTCTTGCTCTTTTTGACTTATATCAAATGAAACAGACGGTCTATTTAAACTATCTCTTAAGCCTTGCTGCCATACAAAAAAGGTTACGACTACTGAAATAAACGCTAAAGTGAGTTTTGACTTAGAAATATTTTTAAAGGTCATAACTTATTATATTGTTGAAAAATATACTTAGTTATCATTGAAGTTCCTTATGTCTTATGTATCTATTTTAATCACGCCATGAGATGATTAAATTAACTTAATTTTCAAATTTATATAATGGCTATACGATTAGTGTTAGTTAGGCACGGACTAAGCAGTTTCAATACAAAAGGATTGATTCAAGGAAGAACAAATGATTCAATACTAACTAATGAAGGATACGAACAAGCCCGAAAAGCAGGAAAAGCACTATCAAAAATAAACTTTGATAATATATATTCCTCCCCGCTTGTCAGAGCGGCAGAGACTGCAAAAACAATTAAAAAGACCTTTAATAAAGAACAAAAAATTATATTCGACGAAAATTTGCTAGAGGTAGATCTTAGTGAATGGTCTGGTCTAAAAATTGATGAAATAAAAAAGAAATTTCCAGAAATTTACCCTATATGGAAAAATGATCCAGAAAATCTTATCTTAAAAAGAAATGATAATAAGTCTTATAAACCAATTCAAGAATTATTTTTTCAAGCAACAAATTTTGTAGAAGATATTTTAAAAATTTATCTAGACAAAGATGATGTGAATATTCTAATTGTAGGACATAATGCAATACTTAGATGTTTAATACTCTTGTTATTAGGAAAGCCTAAGCAAGGTTTTAGAAAAATAAGATTAGAAAATGCTTCTTTCTCGATACTCAATATTTCAAAGAAAGATAACTCTTTTAAGACTCAAATTGAATGCTTAAATCAAACTTCCCATCTTAATAAAAATATTCCAAATAAAATTGGAGACTCCAGAATATTTCTTATAAGGCATGGTGAAACTAACTGGAACAAAGAAGGTAGATTTCAAGGTCAAATTGATATCCCTTTAAATGAAAACGGAAAAGATCAAGCTAAAAAGACTTTTGAATATTTGAGAAATATTTCTTTCAATAAGGCATTTTCAAGTTCAATGCATAGGCCTTATGAGACTGCACAAATAATCCTTCAAAATAACAAAGATTTAAAAATTGAGAAAATAGATTCACTCGTAGAAATCAGTCACGGATTATGGGAGGGTAAATTGGAAGCAGAAATTAGAGAAGAGTGGCCTGCTTTACTAAAAAATTGGCATGATAAACCTGAAGAAGTAATAATGCCCGAAGGTGAATGTATAAAAGATGTATCAGAAAGGTCAGTAGAAGCTTTTGACAAAATTTGTTTAACTCAAAAGGATAATGATCAAACCCTCATGGTTGCTCATGATGCAGTCAATAAAGCTCTTATTTGTAATATCCTTGGGATTAATTATTCAAATATTTGGATGATAAAACAGGGTAATGGCGGCATAACTATAATTGATCTTTTTAATGATCCCAATAAGCCCTCTGTGATTAGCGCTCTTAACATTACAACACACCTAGGGGGAATACTTGATTCAACTGCTTCAGGAGCACTTTAAATTAAGCCTTGTTAAAAATTTATTTTGATTAAGTCATAGTCAGAAAAAAGGCTTCATTTACTGAAAAAGCCAACTTGACTAAGAGGCCAAAATCTGAAATATGCTTTACCAATTATCTCTTTTTTATGAAGAAATTTACTTCCAGGCCAATATCTTCCATCCCAGCTATTTGCTCTATTATCACCTAAAACTAAAAAATGATCTTCTGGCACTTTTATGTTTTCAAATTTACCACAATTATTAAATAGGGATGATGAGCACTTATATGAGACATAGGGTTCAGGAATTAATGTATTATTTATTATTAATTCACCATTAGAGTTTACACTTACAATTTCTCCTGGGAGTGCCACCACTCTTTTAATATAAGCATCGCAAGCTTGATCCCTCAAACCAGGAATAAACGACATTGGAGGAAAACTCATAAAAAAACAATATCTTTTTTTTGGTAAAGGCTTAGATCTTGATGAGATTAATTTTTTGTCAAAAGAGAAAGGGGAGTTAAAAACAACAATATCTCCTCTTTTTGGTAATGAGTTTCTTAGCGAAAATTTTTCAATAATTAACCTATCATTTATTTTTAATTCTGGGAGCATTGAACCAGAAGGGATATAACGTGGTTCTGCAAAAAATGATCTACAAGAAGAAACAAAAAAAGTTAATAGAATTAGTAGACCCCATTCTTTTAAAAAACTTTTTATGGAACCAGGCATAGGATTAATAAAGTCTTGATTTTTTATACTTATATTAATTGTTTTGCATATTCAATTTCGTTAAAACCTAAAATTACTTTTTTCCCTTCGTAAATTAAAAATGGTCTTTTTATTAATTTGCCATCACTTAAAAGAAGTTGAATAATTTCTTCCTTTGACAAACTATCAATATCAAGATTAAGAGTTTTAAAGGCTTTACCTCTTGTATTGAAAATCCTTTTCTTATCATCAGAGTATTGTTCTAAGACTAGATTTAAATAATTAACAAGTGGAGGTTCTTTTACAATATCAATTAACTGAAATTCAAAATATTTGCTTTCAAGCCACTTTACAGCTTTTCGGCATGTAGAGCATTTTAAATAACTATAAAAAATTATTTTTTTCAATTTAATTTACTGATTTTTGATTTCTTAAGTACTTTAAAGTTTTTCTTTTTTGGAGGCATACAACTTTTTAATAAATTTTCAACTACATCGAAATCTCTCCAACCATCAATTTGAACTGTTCTTCCATCAAGTCCTTTACTTGTTCTAAAAAATTCTGCAACATCCTCAAGCTGATTAGGAGCAATTTGATTAATACTTACTATATTAGCCTGCCTAGGGTTAGCCATAGGCACACATAAAAGTTTTCCATCATAGGCACCACAATCATGCATATCCAAAACTCCAATAGGTCTAGCTTTTATTAGACAACCCGCAAAAGTAGGTTCGTCCATTATCACCATTGCATCAAGGGGGGCTCCATCATCAGCAAGGGTATTTGGGATAAAACCATAATCAAAAGGGTATCTCACTGAAGAGTGTAATACTCTGTCTAGGGCCATTATTCCTGCGTCAGAGCAATATTCATATTTATTCCTACTCCCTGCAGGTATTTCCACTACAATATTCACTATTCCCTTCATTGGCGATGGAGGTATAGAACTAAGGTCCATCTTTTTTAAAATCGTGATAATGAATTATCTCGTTTCCTTGAGGAAGAGGTCTGCCAATTAAAATGCTTATTGAAGGTAAAAAAATTGTCAAAAAGGCAAAAATAATACCTAAAGATGTTATTGATAAACTCCTTATACTTAAGGGGTCATCATCATCTCTTTCAAAATCATTTCGATCAGAACCATGAGAAGATTCTTCGCTTGATTTACTTTGAATAAACTGCTTTGATTTCGTGTAACTCAAGAACTCTTAATTGGTAAATATTAAGGAGATAATTAAACATCATTATCCTACATTCAAAATGTCAATAAATCAAAACATTGAAAGGTGACTTTTTAATTACTTTTTTTCTAGCAAAGACCTAATAGATTTTAGTTCGTCTAATATTTGCGCCAGTATATTTTGAGCAGCGGACGAAGGGGTATTAAAGACCTCTACAGTAACTTCCTTTATTCTTAAAATATCTTTTGCAAATCTTGCTACTTCATTGGGATGGAATTTTAAAGGATCTTTTTGATCAGTCCTAAATTCAGGATTTAATTTTCTTGGATTAAAACTAGGGTTTAGATTTCTTAAATCTGTATTTGTATACCTATAGACAGAAGCTCTTGATCTATTTAGGAATTTTTGAACTTCATCAATACCTACCAATTCCTCTTCACTAGAAATATTGGAATCTATATTTTCCATAAACTTAAGAAAATGATTAAGTAGTAATGAACTTTTTAAAAAGTTTGAACTTCATTACAGAAAAAGTTAGCAGAAAGAATATTCTTAGACTAGCCGCGTTTAGGGACTCAAGACACTTTAAATTATTTTTTCATCTTAATTGATAAAATTAAATATTATTAAGGATTTTTCTGTATGCGCGTGACAACCTCATTTCCTCTGGGGACACTTCGTGACACACCTTCTGAAGCTGAGATTATTTCACATCAATTACTCTTAAAAGCTGGGTATATTCGCAGAGTTAACAGCGGTATTTATGCATACATGCCACTAATGCTTAGAGTTATTGAAAAAATATCCGCAATAATAGAAAAAGAACTTAATAGTATTGGTTGTACAAAATTACTATTACCCCAACTTCATCCTGCAGATTTATGGAAAAAAAGTGAAAGGTGGGAAGGATATACCGCAGGTGAAGGAATAATGTTTAATCTCACAGATAGACAAGGTAAGGAATTTGGTTTAGCGCCAACTCACGAAGAGGTGATCACGAGTATTGCATCAGAAACCATCAACTCCTATAAGCAATTACCTCAATGTTTTTACCAAATTCAAACAAAATTTAGAGATGAAATAAGGCCAAGGTTTGGATTGATGAGAAGTAGAGAATTCATAATGAAAGATGGTTATTCTTTTCATTCTTCAGAAAACGATCTAGCTTCTTTCTATGAAAAGGTGGGCAATGCTTATGAAAATATTTTCAAATCTTGTGGACTGCAGACAGTAGGGGTTGAAGCTGATAGTGGAGCAATTGGCGGTGCTTCATCTAAAGAATTTATGGTCACTGCTGATGCTGGGGAAGATTCCATTTTGTTCACTCAAAGTGGTTCTTATGCTGCCAATATCGAAAAAGCTGTTTCTCTACCCTCACAACCTATTCCACTTAAGGAGAATATTGCAGAGTGGCTGGAAACGCCTCATCAAAAAACAATCCTAGAAGTTTGCGATAATAACAATTTAGACCCAAGTCAAATTATTAAAGTAGTAATATTCCTTGCACAGTTCGAAGGCGAATTTAATGTGCCAATTCTTGCATGCATAAGAGGCGATCAACATATTAATGAAGTAAAGCTTTTTAACTTAATCAATAAACTTCATCACTTCAGTCTCCTTAATCTTAAAAAGATTGAAGACAAAAATACTATCGAAAAAAATCTAGTTGATTTACCATTTGGTTTTATCGGGCCAGATTTAGATAATAAAACTATTAAAACTAGTTCTAATTGGGAAAAAAAATGGACAAGAATAATTGACCATTCTGCAAGTGACCTTTCAAAGTTTATAAGTGGTGGGAATAAAATTAATTTCCATAAAGTTTTTCAAGAATTTTCTTTTGATTCTAAAGACTTTCTAATTGGGGATATAAGGAATGCAAAAAAAGGAGATAAAATAAGTATTTATGATGATGAAGAACTTAAAGAAAAAAAAGGTATCGAGATTGGGCATATTTTCCAACTAGGTCAGAAATATAGTGAAAAATTAAATGCAAAGTTCTCTGATAAGGATGGTAAGCTAAAAAATTTATGGATGGGTTGTTACGGTATAGGAGTGACGAGAATAGCTCAAGCCTCAATCGAACAGAATCATGATCAAAAAGGCATTTGTTGGCCTATCCAGATTTCTCCTTTTGAAGTTATTATTATCCCAACAAACCTAAAAGATCCTATTCAAAGTGATCTTACTGAGCATATTTATAACAACTTTTTAATTAATAAAATTGATGTCCTTCTTGATGATAGAAACGATAGAGCTGGAGTGAAATTTAAAGATGCGGAATTAATTGGTATTCCTTTTCAGATAATTATTGGCAGAGATTCTATTAACAAAGAAGTAGAACTTTTATGCAGAACAAATAATACTAAGCTTAAAATTAGTACTGATAAATTGTTAGAAAAATTTATTTCCGAATCTGAAATAATGTACAATAAAAAGTCTTGAGGCTTATTTTTTTTGGGAGCTAAATTATGTTACTGAAATGGACATCAAAATTATTTTTTAAGAATCTTACCAAAGCTATATCTTTTGCAATTTCCTTAATTGTTGTTTTTACACTATTTAGTTCCCCTTCCATAGCCGCAAAAACCGCTATGACAGGTGACTATACAAAGGATACAATTTCAGTTGTTAAGACATTACAAACAGCTGTTGATACTCCAAAAGATTCTCCAAACAAAGATGAAGTAAGAAGTGAAGCTCTTACACTCATAACTGACTATATTTCCAGATATAGAAATAGAGGGATGGTGAATAAAACGCAATCATTTACCACAATGCAAACAGCATTAAATGCTATGGCAGGTCATTACAAAAACTTTGCAAGTAGACCTTTACCAGATAAACTTAAAGAGCGTTTAACCAAAGAATTTTCTCTTGCTGAAAAAATGGTTCTAAGAGAAAGTTGATACAATTCATTTACTTTTTAAAAGTAAACCAAGATTTTTGAATATATTAAATATTCGCACAAAAATAATGCTCTTCTAAAATTGGCCAATGTTGTTGTAATCGGAGCCCAATGGGGTGACGAAGGAAAAGGTAAAATAACGGATTTACTTAGTCGTTCGGCAGATGTTGTCGTTCGCTATCAAGGTGGAGTAAATGCAGGTCATACTATAGTCGTAGATGATAAAGTCTTAAAATTGCATTTAATTCCCTCAGGCATACTTTATAAAAATACTTCTTGTCTAATTGGTTCGGGAACTGTAGTAGATCCAAAAATCTTGCTTAAAGAAATTGACATGTTAATTGATAATGGAATTGATATCTCAGGATTAAAAATTTCATCAACATCACATGTAACAATGCCCTACCACCGAATATTAGATGAGGCGATGGAGGCTGATAGAGGTTCAAACAAAATAGGAACAACAGGTCGTGGGATTGGCCCAACTTATGCGGATAAATCACAAAGAAATGGAATTAGAATAAGAGACTTGCTCAATAAGGAAAGGCTAAGTGATGTTATCGAAATCCCATTAAGAGAAAAAAACGGTCTACTAGAAAAAATCTATGGCATTAAACCACTTAAATTAGAAGATATTGTTGAAGAATATCTTGACTATGGGGAAAGATTATCAAAGCATGTTGTTGACTGTACGAGGACTATCCATGCAGCTTCGAAAAACAAAAAGAATATTCTTTTCGAAGGTGCTCAAGGGACTCTACTTGACTTAGATCATGGGACTTATCCTTTTGTTACCTCATCAAACCCTATATCAGGAGGGGCATGTATAGGAGCTGGAGTGGGCCCAACTTTAATTGATAGAGTCATAGGTGTCGCAAAAGCTTACACCACAAGAGTAGGTGAAGGGCCATTCCCAACTGAATTACAAGGAAGTATTAATGATCAACTCTGCGATAGAGGCAGTGAATTTGGAACTACAACTGGGAGAAGGAGAAGATGTGGGTGGTTTGATGGAGTTATTGGTAAATATGCTGTATCTGTAAATGGTCTTGATTGTTTAGCCGTTACGAAACTAGATGTGTTAGATGAATTAGATGAGATTCAAGTTTGCATTGCATATGATCTCGATGGAGAGGAAATAGACTACTTTCCTACAAATTCAGATGACTTAAAAAAATGTAAGCCAATCTTCAAAAAATTAAAAGGTTGGCAATGTTCTACTGCAGATTGCAGAAAACTATCTGATCTCCCTGAGAATGCTATGAATTATCTAAGATTTTTGGCTGAATTAATGGAAGTACCAATTGCCATTGTTTCATTGGGGGCGAATAGAGATCAAACTATAGTAATTGAAGACCCAATACATGGTCCTAAAAGAGCACTGCTAAGGTAATTTAGTTCCAGTAATTTAGTTCCAAATTAATGAAGGAATCCTTTAGACATTTTGAACATAAAAAAGTTGATCTTGTTGGTCTGGGCAATGCAATAGTAGATATTATTGTAAATATTGAAGATGAGTTTCTTGAGATAAATAATCTGGACAAAGGATCAATGAATCTAATTAATTCTGATGAATCTCAGAGATTGTTAGAAAATTGCAAAGTGATCAAACAAATTTCAGGTGGGTCCTCAGCAAATACCGTTGTTTCTTTAGCAGAATTAGGCAATCATGTGCAGTTTATAGGAAGAGTGAGAAATGATCAATTTGGGAATTTCTTTTCTGACGATATAAAAAAAAGTAAAACTATATTTAATACTCCACCTACTATTAAAGGAGCTCCAACAGCTCATTCAATCATTTTGGTTACACCTGATGCACAAAGAACTATGTGCACTTACCTAGGAGCATCTGTAGAGTTTGAACCAGAAGACATTGACTTTACTGTAATTAGGGAAAGTAAATACTTATATTTAGAAGGATATTTATGGGACAGCGAATTAGCTAAAAAAGCTTTTATTAAAGCCGCCCAAATTGCAAAACAATCTAATACAAAAATAATCCTTTCTTTATCTGATTCATTTTGTGTAGATAGACATCGTGAGAGTTTCTTGGAATTAATTTATGAATATGTAGATATTGTTTTTTGTAATGAATCCGAGGTGTTAAGTCTATTTAAAAATGATAAATTATCAAGCTGCAAAGAAGACCTATCCTCCTTATGTGAATTAGTCATAGTAACTCTTGGAAGCAATGGTTCTCTGGTCGTTAACAAAAATAATATTGAAATAATTGAGTCAATAACAAAAGGCAAGATTATTGATACTACAGGAGCAGGAGATATCTATGCGGGAGGATTTATCCATGGATTAATAAACAATTGTTCCCTCAAAAAATGCGGAGAGATAGCTTCAATTTGTGCGGGGCAAATAATTACGCAATTAGGATCTAGAACAAATATTGATCTTAAAGAGTTAATAAAATAGATTTAATCAAATAGTCTTATTCAACCAATCATAATATTTCATATCAGCATGGTATTTTTTGTAAATAATTTGAGGGACATCATATGTGGAATTTTTATTTACGAAATCAATTAAACAATCTTTAAATTCTAGTTTACTTTTTATTGTGACTTCAAACTCTTTAGTTTCTTCAATATCATCATGCCAATTATAAATTGAAAAAATTTGCTTTATCGAAACACAAGCTGCAAGTTTATTTTGTAATAGTAATTTAGCCATTCGCAAAGCATATGCGTTACTTGATTCAGTTGTGATCATAACTAATACTTCCATAATGAATTAAACATCAATATTTTTTAATAATGTGATTTATCAAATTGTGATATTGATCAAAAGTGTAAGAATAATCATTTTTAACTTTCGGTCTTTTAACCAAAAATAACTTCATTTTACTTCCAGAAACTATACTCTCCCAGTTTTTCTGAGAATAACTTCCAGATTCTCTGCATAGAACATAATCTATCTCCCAAAAATCGCAAATTTTTTTTTCTAAAATGCTTTTATTATTTTTACTTGGTTCAAGTATCGCGATGTTTGAATTTTTAATACATGATCCAAAAGCTTTAGTTATACTCTCATAAGTTGGAAGTACCCTTGTAAATACATTTGCTTTACAATTCATATAATAACTAGCTGTATCGTTAAGGAATCTTGATCCTATTGCAAGAAGAATATTCTTATTTTCCATATCAACATTATTTATATCCTTTAAATGATCAATATAAAAAAAATTATTAGTGTTATTTATAAGAGATTTCCTCTCAAATAGTAAAAGAGGTGTATTAATTTCTTTACATGCATTATTAAGATTTTTAGAAATTATTACTGCAAACGGATGAGTAGCATCGACAACACATGTGATTTTATTTTTATTTATGAAATGAATTATTTGATCTTTATTATTTAATTTCCCCGTAATGATATGTAACTTTGGATCTTCAATATAAGCTTGCCCTGCTTTATAAGTTAAAACACTTGCAAAGACTGAATAATTAAGTTCAAGAAGCCTATTAGCTATTACAGGTCCATCCGAAGTTCCTGATAGGATCCAAACATTTTTATAGCAATTTCCTTGATTCTGCATCAGTATGTCTTTAATTAAATAGTAAGTAATGAATCATTGTTTAATTCAGGCGGTCATTAATAGCGCTCCCCAAATGAGGTATACCAAAGAAAACCAAACTCCAATTGCAGAAATGATTGTTAATTTTAAAGGATTACGTAGTGAAGATCCAACCAGAGAGCTCAAGATCATAGGATGGGGAAATATTGCCCAAGAAATGGTAGATGAACTAAAGGAGGGGCAAAATATTGTTATTGAGGGACGTCTAAAGATGAATTCTGTCACTAGAAAAGACGGAACTAAAGAAAAGCAACCAGAACTAACAGCTTCAAAAATTCATCAAATATCGCCAGTTGATGTTACTAAGTCTGATCAAAAAGAAAATAATGAGTCATTTAAAAATAAAGAAACCCCTAAAAAATCTAGTTGGGATAGTTCACCTTTAGTACCTGAAGTTGACGAAATACCTTTTTAAATCAAATATCAACATTATTTTCTTGAACACTTATAATTAACTTGCTTATTTTTCTTTCAAGCGCGGCAAGTTCGTTTCTGATTTCTGGCCATTTACCCTTATCAAGGTTTTCTAGTAACCATGCTCTATCTTGATCAAGTTTAAAAATTAAATCTCCTTGATTTGCAGTATTAGGATCTTGCATAATGCTTGTTAACCCATTTAAAACTCATTCTACTAAATCAAAATGAAGAAATACTTATCGCCTGGAAACTTAATCGTAACAGCTGGGGGTATATTAGCTTTTGTTGGAATGACTGCTTATTTTACAGACTCAGTGAATTTAAGTGTACCTACTTTTTTTTATGGAGTACCTATTTTCCTAATTGGCTTAGGCTTAAAGACTTCCGAGATACCTCCTGTAGAGTTATTTGACAAGACAAATTTTGCGACAAATAAATTTAATAGACCAAAAGAACTAACAGCATTAGTTAAAGATGTTACAAGATGGAGGTATGGGATAAAAGCTCATCTTGAATCGTCATTAGAATCTTTAAATTTGTGGGACGAGGATAACCCCCCTCAATTAAAAGAAATAGAAGAAATTACAAAGGAAGAAAAAAATGGTCTCAGAATGCGTTTCGAATTAAACGCTGTCCCTTTAGAAAAATGGATTGAAAAACAAGAAAGATTAAATAGGTTTTTCGTCAAAGGTCTTGAATCAGAATTTATTATCGACGATAATAAAAAAGAATTTGATTTTATTCTCTTTTATTGAATATAGGGATATATTTGTAAAAACCTAATTTCTCAATTCAATCAAGTTTTAATGAATTTTAATAATGAATGATTCTCAAAGAGTATCAATATTAAGCGAAGCACTTCCATATATACAAAGTTTCTCAGGTAGAAAAATTGTTATCAAGTATGGTGGTTCTGTAATGGAGAATGATAATTTAAAAAATGCTTTTTTTAGAGACATTGCACTTTTATCAACTGTTGGGGTTTGTCCGATAGTAATTCATGGAGGTGGACCAGAGATTAATAATTGGTTAAAGAAATTAGAAATATCTCCTAAATTCGAAAATGGATTAAGAATTACTGATCAAAAAACAATGGAAATTGTCGAGATGGTTCTAATGGGTAGAGTTAACAAACAAATTGTAAAAGGGATTAATAAAACTGGATCCTTAGCTGTGGGGATATCAGGTCTTGATGGTGACTTAATTCAATCTAGAGAACTAGGAAATGGTAGCCATGGGTTAGTGGGAGAGGTTACAAAAATCAATCCTGAAATATTAGATCCTCTTATTTCTAAAGGATATATCCCAATTATTTCTAGCATTGGATCAACCTTGGAGGGTATTTCCCATAACATTAATGCAGATTTTGTTGCTGGAGAAATTGCTGCTGCAATAAATGCAGAAAAACTTATTCTTCTTACTGATACTCAAGGGATTTTAAAAGAAAAAGATAACAAAAATAGTCTTGTTGAAAAAACTAATCTCAAAGAGGCGAGGGATTTTATTGATAAAAAAATTGTGACTGAAGGTATGATTCCAAAGACAGAATGCTGCATAAGAGCTTTAGCTCAAGGAGTCAAAGCAGCTCACATAATTGATGGAAGAATAGAACATTCATTACTTCTTGAGATTTTTACAAATTCCGGAATAGGTACAATGATAGTCGCCTAACCCATGAAAACTTATGAGCAAGTTTTAGAAAAAGTAGAACTTGCTTTAGCTAAAGGTGAGTATCATTATTGTATTGAATTTCTTTTACCCATAATCGAATCATTTCCTTTATCGAGTAAAGAGGGAGTAAATTTAAGAACAATCTTAATTACTGCTCTATGTGGTAGCAATAAAAGGGAGGAGGCTAAAAGGTTTTGTAAAGAACTTCTAAAATCTTACGATAATAAGACGAGAGAAAATGCAAAATATTTGATGGAAGTTATAGACTCTCCTGACATTAAAAAGCCAGAAAATTGGAACGTACAGTTTGAAAGCTATCCATCACTCAATAAAAAATCTCTTAATTCACTGTCCAAAAAAAAAGAAATATTGAAGAAAAAAAAATTTATTAATATAACTGAGACACCAACTGGTGAAACAAAACCCTTTCAGAAAGGCTTTTCACTGATCATTTTTTTAATACTATTATTATTAATTCCACTTTTAAGTGGCTGCGTAAAAATTGAAGATACTCTTGATCTTAGTGAACTTGATTCAATAACTAATAATTTAGTGATAGAGAGTAAATACATAAAGAAATTTCCTTGGCAATTAAAATTTGAAGAGAAGATGAAAGATATTTTTCCTGACGCAGAAATTGAACAAGACGAATCAACCTTTTCTTTGAAACATAAAAATCTCAATTTAGAGGATACAAAGCAAGTTCTTAAAATCACCCAAAATACAGCTGGAGAGTTAGCGGGAGAATCAACAAATATAGAAATTAATACTACTCAAAAAAACTTCATTTTTTTTAAAAAATACTTTTACAGATTAGATTTAGATCTAAATTCTATTAAAGGTATTGATAATTTAGAACTCATTTTCAAAATTATTTACCCTAATAAAGCTATTCTTACCGATAAAAATAATTCAAGTTTAGAAATCACAAAAAATCTAATAATTTGGGATTTAAATCCAGGGCAGATAAATAGTCTTGAATTTTCTTTCTGGAGCCTCAACAAACTCTTGATTGGGATATCTATTATTTTAATAATAATGATGTTGGCTTATTTATTAAGATTCTATAGATTTAAATTAGGTTCAGATTTACCTCAACTTCCACCAAAGTAATTACAACTCTGCTGGATTAACATCTATTGTTAAAAAAACATTTTTTGGAATAAGTTTCCATAATATTGATCTATCAGGTAAAGGTATCTTTGTTCCTTCAGGACCATGTATTAATATCTGCCATCTAAATTTTTTACCGACTTTAGCTATTAAACTAGGGGCAGGACCAATTAATTTCCAGTTCTTTTTCTCACAAAAACTGAGTAGATATTTTGCTAATTTTATTGCAATTGACTCAGTTAATTCATAATTTTCACCTGATAATTTAATTAGGCAAATTGTGCAAAATGGAAATAAATTAGCATCCTTTCTCAATCTCGAGTTTTCAATTAAGAATCTTTCATAATCTCTTTTTTGAAGATACGAAATCACCGGGTGGTTAGGTTTATATGTTTGAAAAATTACTTTCCCTTTTTTTTGTGCCCTGCCGGCCCTTCCTGCTACTTGCAAAAATAATTGTAATGATTTTTCTTCTGCTGAAATATCTGGGCGATGAAGCAACCCATCTGCTGCAATAACTACTGAAAGAGTAATATTGGGGATGTCAATACCTTTTGCCAACATCTGAGTACCGACAAGAATATCAGCATCACCATTAGAAAACTTTGAAAGAATATCTCTATGACCATCCTTTCCTGAAGTTGTATCTCTATCAAAGCGAAGTACTCTTAAGTCAGGAAATTCTTCATTTAAAAACTCTATTACCCTTTGCGTACCAATTCCAAAAGGTTTGAAAGCAGTTGAATGACAATCTGGGCAACGATTGATCAATCTTGATTTATGATCACACCAATGACACCTTAACCATTTTTTTCCTTGTGATCCGAGATGAACTGATAAAGGAACGTCACAGTTGGGGCAATTTATTAAATATCCGCAATTTCTACAACTTAAAAATCCACTATGCCCCCTCCTAGGGATCAAAATTATTGCTTGCTCTTTTTTTAAGCTTAGTTGAGGAAGCAATTGTAATAATTCATTGGAAAAAATTTTCATATTTCCCTTCTTGAACTCATCCCGCATATCAATAATTTTTATTTCAGGAGTCTCATTACTGGATATCCTTTGAATCATTCTTACCAATTTAAAATTCCTTTCAAAAATACACTTTTTCCAAGTCTTCATAGATGGGGTTGCACTCCCAAAAATTAACTTTGCAGAATTCCTTTTTACTATTTCAATAGCAATCTCTCTTGCGTCATAGCAAGGCATAGGACTATCTTGCTTATAAGAAACATCATGTTCTTCATCCATTATTATTAATCCCAGATTTTTGATTGGAAGAAAAACTGCGGACCTTGTACCTATTACTATTAAAGGTTCATTAGCATTAATAATTCTCTTCCAAACTAAAGTTCTATGATCAGGAGAACAATTACTATGATATTCGTAAACGACATTATTAAATCGCCTACTAAATCTATCAATAAGTTGAGGAATTAATCCAATTTCTGGGGCTAGTATCAAACAACTTTTTTTCTTAAGAAATTGATCTTCAGCAATTCTCATATACACTTCTGTTTTACCTGAACCTGTTTCGCCCCAAAGAAGTAATACATCTCCTGGTTTCATTGTTTGAAATTCTTGAAATGCAATTTTTTGCTCATTAGTAAGATTTGGTTTTTTCGTTGCGATATGATCTTTTAAAAAGGAATTTAATTTACTATTTATATTTTTTTTTCTTTTAGATTTATCGAGATAATTTTTACTGACCATTGAGTTAATTAGAGTGTAATTAAAACCAGACTTTATTAATTCACTTTGCCAATTACCTTTTTTAGATAAAGTATCCATTAAAAAAAATTCTTTCTTGGTTAATCCATTTTTCTTAATATCAAATTCTTTTTTAGTTTCAATCCATATTTGATCTTTTAAACCTTTAGAGAAATTTTTATATTTACCAATCCAGCCAGGAGGGAATGCAGTTTTAAACATTTTTAAATTACTAACCATATAAAAAGAGGCTAGGTAGTCAATCAATTTTCTCCAAGATTCATCAATTATTTTTTTCTGCAAAATACTTTCAACAAACAAATATCTTATACTTTTGCCTCCAGTAATATTTGATTCATCATTATTGATTGTCGAAAAGTCTTTTTTGGAAATCACCAACCCATTCAATAATCTCCCCCTTAGTCTCACACTTACAATATCTCCAACTTCTGCTCCAAGATTATTTCCATCTAAATAGTAAAAGCTTTCATTACTACTACCTATATCAAGCAAAATTTCCAATTTATAGGAGATATTTAATAACTGATTACTTGCCGGCTTCAAAACTTTTTCTTAGTATTGGATTGTTGAACATTCCACAAAGTGTTTTTTGCACATTGTAAGTATCCTGCTCTTAAGGGAGACATGAAGCTCTGATCATTGACTGAAAATTCAAAAATGATCTGCCTGTCTGAGAAATCCCAAGACTTTTTACTTTAGGTAATCTATAGCACTATTTAAATTTTTCAACAATTTAGAAAACTTTTCTTATTCTCATTTTGTGAAAAAGTTTTTTAAACATTAAGGGGACTTTACTACTAAATGTTCAAATTAGCCCTAAATAAAATTTTATCTAGTTAAATTCACCGTAGAAAGGAGTCAATTATGTGTCCAGTCGCAGCAGAATCAAAGAATTCCAAGCCTAGTTCAAAAAAAAAGATCAATAAAAAAATTAATACAAATTTAGAAACAGTAGTTGAAGAAGATAGTAATAAAAATAATCAAACGTTAAATACATCTGCTGAGTTAAACGAGAGCAATATTGAAAATAACAATAATGAATTTAGTGATTCTGAAGAAGAAGATAAAGGTCTCGGGAATATAAAGCTTGGGCCAAAAGGTATCTACACTGAAGATTCAATAAGAGTTTATCTCCAAGAAATTGGAAGAATTAGACTTTTAAGACCAGATGAAGAAATTGAGCTCGCAAGAAAAATTGCTGACTTACTCCAATTAGAAGAGCTAGCAACTCAATATGAGTCAGAAAAAGGGCATTTCCCATCTGTAAGAGAATGGGCCGAGTTAATAGATATGCCTCTTCCTAAATTTAGAAGAAGACTTCTCTTAGGGCGCAGAGCTAAAGAAAAAATGGTTCAATCAAATTTAAGATTGGTTGTTTCCATTGCTAAAAAATATATGAACAGAGGTTTATCATTTCAAGATTTAATCCAAGAAGGAAGTTTGGGTCTAATTAGGGCAGCGGAAAAATTCGACCATGAAAAAGGTTATAAGTTCTCTACATATGCAACTTGGTGGATTCGCCAAGCCATTACAAGAGCAATTGCAGATCAAAGTCGAACTATAAGATTGCCAGTTCACTTATACGAGACAATATCCAGAATCAAAAAAACCACAAAAGTTCTTAGCCAAGAATTTGGCAGGAAACCTAGTGAAGAAGAAATCGCTGAGAGTATGGAAATGACAATCGAAAAATTAAGATTTATAGCTAAAAGTGCGCAACTTCCTATTTCTTTAGAAACTCCAATAGGGAAAGAAGAAGACTCAAGACTAGGAGACTTTATAGAGGCTGATATAGAAAATCCAGAGCAAGATGTTTCTAAAACTTTACTAAGAGAAGATTTGGAAGGAGTATTAGCCACTCTAAGTCCAAGAGAAAGAGATGTTCTCAGATTGAGATATGGAATTGATGATGGAAGAATGAAAACTCTTGAAGAAATTGGCCAGATTTTTGATGTGACGAGAGAAAGAATTAGACAAATTGAGGCAAAAGCCCTAAGAAAACTTAGACATCCAAATCGAAATGGGGTTTTAAAAGAATATATAAAATAAAAAAAGTTAAATATAATATTCAGCTTTAAAAACTGGCAAAATAATAGCTTAAGATAGATTCGACTTAATTTTTAATTCAAACTCAAAATAATATTTAATGACTAATTTTAAGATAAAAATAGCTAGTAGAAGAAGTAAGCTAGCAATGGTTCAAACTTTATGGGTTAAAGATCAACTAGAAAGGAATATTCCTAATTTAGAGGTATCTATAGAAGCTATGGCAACTCAAGGTGACAAAATCCTTGATGTAGCCTTAGCAAAAATAGGCGACAAAGGCTTATTTACAAAAGAACTTGAAGCACAAATGCTCATAGGCCATGCAGATATAGCTGTACATTCTCTGAAAGATTTACCAACCAATTTGCCTAATGGCCTTAAATTAGGATGCATAACAAAAAGAGAGGATCCTGCAGATGCTTTAGTAGTAAACAAAAAAAATGACTGTTATAAACTAGAAACCTTACCTGAAGGTTCGATTGTTGGAACAAGCTCTCTAAGAAGACTTGCACAATTAAGAAATAAGTACCCACATCTTGTTTTCAAAGATATCAGAGGAAATGTTATTACAAGAATTGAAAAATTAGATGCAGGAGAATTTGATTGTATAATTCTTGCGGCCGCTGGTTTAAAGAGATTAGGCTTTGAATCAAGAATTCACCAGATTATCCCAAGTGAAATTTCCCTTCATGCCGTAGGCCAAGGAGCACTAGGCATTGAATGTAAATCTGATGATAAAAAAGTTTTAGAAATTATAAATATCTTAGAAGATAAACCCACCAGTCAAAGATGTCTAGCAGAAAGGGCTTTTTTAAGAGAGCTTGAAGGTGGATGCCAAGTCCCAATAGGTGTGAATAGTAAAATTCATAATGAACAACTTTGCCTTACTGGTATGGTTGCATCTCTTGATGGAGAAAGGCTTATTAAAGATCAATATATTGGCAATATTAATGATCCCGAAGAAGTAGGCAAAGAACTAGCTAAAAAATTAAAGCAGCAAGGTGCCGAAGAAATACTAAGCGAAATATTTGAAAAATTTAGAGAAAAATAAAATCTGTTAATTTTCTAATTTAGGATCAATTTCTTTTTTGTATCTCTTTTCACAATCTTTAATCACTTTAACAGCTTCTTCTATTCCAAAAAAACCATTTACAGTACATGTTCCTGGTTTTTTTAGATCTTTGTAGTGCTCCCAATAATACTTTGTTTCTTTTAACCAATGATCTCCAAGGTCTTCATAACTTGAGATATGATCCATTCTTTTATCATCCGCGAGAACCGCTATTACCTTATCATCAACCTCTCCACCATCATCAAATTTCATCACCCCAATAATCCTTGCTTCCACAATAGATCCGGGTATCAATGGCTCAGTTACTCCAACAATTTCTACATCAAGTGGATCTCCATCTTCATCCCATGTCCTTGGAATACATCCATAAGCAAAAGGATAAGCAAGTGATGAATAACCCACCCTATCAAGTTTAAGATGGCCCGTTTCTGTGATTAATTCATATTTATTTATGGTATTAGAGTTCAATTCAACAATAGTGTTTATTATTGTATTTGAGCTATCAGTGAAAGCATTTAGTATGTGCAATAAATTGGGGGTAACCCTGCTTGGGGGCTGATTTAGATTTGCCATCAAGAAATTATTTTTATTTATCTTACATCCTCACACCTAACCAAATTCTTTAAAAGTAATGTTTCAGCAAAAATTATTTATTTTAGAACTTAAATGATTAATAAAATAGTTTGGCGATAGTTCTTCATTAGTTACAGCTCTTACCAACTCCATACAATTAACTGATCTGCCATATGCATGTATATTATTTTTTAACCAAAAGATGATCTTTTGATATTCACCATTTTCAATTAAGTTATCAATCAAACCTATGTCTCTTTCCATTTGTGAAGATATTTGCGCACTTATAACATGTCCTAACAAATATGAGGGGAAATATCCAAACGCCCCTTCACTCCAATGAACATCTTGAAGACAACCTTCTGAATCGTTAGATGGTTTAATTCCTAGGAGTTCATCATATCTTTTATTCCATTCTGTTGGAATATCTTCAGCAGGTAACCCTCTTTCAATTAAATCTATTTCAAGTTCGGTTCTTATTAATATGTGTAAGCCATAAGTCAATTCATCCGCTTCAACCCTATTTAATCCTGCTTCCAAATGATTAATAGATTTCCATAGTTCTAAATAATTATTAAGAGAACATCCAGCCGAAACAAATTTGTTAAAAAATCTTTTTGAAAAAGATTTGGATTTAACTACTCTATTCTCCCAAAATAAAGATTGACTTTCATGAATACCCATAGAGGTTGCTTGACCTAAAGGCCAAGCAAACCATTGATGACTTTGAGATGGCAAACCCTGCTCATAAATAGAATGCCCCCACTCATGCGCAGTTGCTAAAAAACTTGATAATGGTTCACCTTCAACAATTCTTGTCGTAATCCTGTAGTCATTAGGCCCTAATGTAATCGAAAAAGGATGGGGAGATTTACCAACAACAACTAGATCTTTATCTCTCCCAAACTCATCAAGTAATTGAGAACATAAATTATGTTGAGATTCTGGACTCAAATCCCAGTGATATTTCTTAGATTTATTAATCCCTCTAATCAACTCTGGGAGAGTGTCTTTCAAAGGCTGAAACATTTTATTCAGCCACTTTAAAGTTATTTCAGGCTCAAAGGGTTGGGCTAAAGTTTCCCATGGTGAACATTGATCTGATATTTGTTTTGCCTCTTCAATTCTCAATTTAACCAATTCTTCAAAGAAAGGAAGAAAAATTTTAAAATCTGATTTTTCCTTAGCTTCTTGCCAGCTTTCGTACCCTTTAGATTTTGCCTTTGCTAGAGACTCAACTAATTTAGGATCTAAATTTCTTTCTCTATTAAATTCCTTCAATAAAAGACTAATATTTCTTTCTTTATCATTTATGAAAAGTTGATTATCGGAATTTCGTTCAATATCTGCTAATTCATTTTTAGCTGATTGTATTAAATTAGAAAATTCCTCGGAAGAATTTCTTTCATGCAATACTTTTGCAATATAAGTAAGTTGTTCAGACCTCCAAGAAGCACCTTTCTTTGGCATTCCAGTATTCTGATCCCAATAAAGTGTATTTTGGATTGAACCTAATATTTGTGTTTCTTTAAGATAAGCACCGAGCTTATTCCAATGAGTTTCAGCCAAAGATTTAAATGGAAATTAATTTATCTTAAGATAAAAATTTTAATGTTTGCAGTTAAACATGCATCTTTATCCATAATAGGATATTGATTAATTAAGTTTTAACTTATATGGAACAAATATTTTCAAAATTAAAATTCATAACCCATGGCGAGGGTTTTATTGACATAACATATGATTTAAATTTATGTGTTGAAAAAAATAATTTTCATTCCGGAATTTTAAATTTAACTTCACTTCATACAAGTTGCAGTTTAACTATTAATGAGAACGCAGATCCAAATGTACTGAAAGACCTAAAAAAGTATATGCAATCGATAGTTCCATATGATTCCTACTTGACCTTATCAAAAAATAGAGAAGAAATATCCTATAAACATTATCAAGAAGGGGCTGACGATATGCCCGCGCATATTAAAACATCCCTAACAAACACTTGTTTATCTTTGAGTTTTCAAGACGGGAAAATTATGCTTGGCACATGGCAAGCAGTTTATTTATGGGAACATCGATTTGATCAAAAGGAAAGAATCATTAATGTACATATAATTGGTGAGAAAAAGTAAGATATTTATAATGGAATAAGTCAGATTTCTTATTTAATGGAACCCTACATTTTGCAAGATGAAGAATTGAATGAATTAGTTGTCAAAATACCTGGCTGGGAAATTAAATCTAAACAAATCCAAAGAGAATTTAACTTCTCTAATTTTATTGAAGCCTTTGCTTTTATGACTAAGGTTGCTTTAATCTGTGAAAAATATAATCATCATCCTAACTGGGAGAATGTTTATGCAAAAGTAATAATTAAATTAAATACACATGATCTAGGATGTATTACTAATCTGGATCAAACATTAGCATCGGAAATCAACAAAATTTTCGATCAATAAAAATATAAACTTGTTTTCAACTTTTCAAAATGTATAAAAATTTATTGCCAGTAACTATTATTAGTGGATTTTTAGGTTCTGGCAAAACTACACTTCTAAATCATATTTTAAAAAATCAAGTTGGTATTAAAACAGCTGTTTTAGTCAACGAATTTGGAGAAATTGGAATAGATAATGACTTAATAATAGAAGGCTCAGAAGATATGATCGAATTAAATAATGGATGTATATGTTGCTCCATCAATGGCGAATTATTAAATACCGTATCCAAAGTTTTAGAAAGAGCCGAAAAATTAGACTATTTGATTGTTGAAACAACTGGATTAGCAGATCCATTACCAGTTGCCATGACTTTTGCGGCTGGTGATCTTAGAGAAAAAGTAAGATTAGATTCGATAATCACTGTCATTGATGGAGAAAATTTTGATTTTGAAATTAATAATACAAGTGTCGCCTATTCTCAAATTTTATACGGAGATATCCTTCTTCTTAATAAATCTGATTTAGTAAATGAAAAACAATTAAAGAAAATAGAGGAATTTATAAATAAAATAAAAAAAGAACCAAGGATTTTGAGATCAACTAAAAGTAAAGTTGCATTACATACAATAATGAGCGTAGGTCTATTTGAGACGGATACTTTTGAATTCGAGAAAAATAAAAAAAATATAGAACAAAATTCAAAAGATCACTCTTCTCATTCCCACGATCACTCTTCTCATTCCCACGATTTGACTAATAATATAGAGGGTTTTACCTCAGTTTCATATGAGACATTTGAACCATTTTCTTTAAGGAAGTTTCAATATTTCTTAGATAATCAAATCTCACAAAATGTATTTAGAGCAAAAGGAATATTATGGTTTATGGAAAGTGAAAGAAAACACATTTTTCACCTATCTGGAAAGCGTTTTTCTCTAGATGATGAGGAATGGACAAAAGAAAAATCTAATAAAATAGTATTGATTGGGAAAAACTTAGATCACCAAACTATTAAAAATCAACTGTCATCATGTAGATTTAATTCAGATTAGAGTTCATATTAGGATTTAATTAATTTTTGAAAATACGCATTAAATGGTTTAAAAAAACATTAACAGAATTAAATTTCCTTTATTTCACTTCGTTTATTGTTTCACTCTTAGTAATCATTCCAATTTCCAATTTTCTTCTAGAGGGAATTGGTTACATTATTAGTGGAAATTTTTCATTAGGTATTGCTGGAGGAGAAGAGGTATTAGGCACTTTAAAAGTTCTAATATTGACAAGTTTTTTTGGCGGCGGGTTAGGAACTTTGAATGGATGGTTACTTTCAAATTGTGATTTTAAGTTCAGAAAAGTTCTCCGTATTTGTCAGCTAGTTCCACTAGCTGCCCCAGCATATCTAATAACAGCTATTTTGCAGGATTTAGGAAGTATTTTTGGGTATCAAGTAACTGGTTTATGGTGGGGGGTACTAATACTTTCAATTTCTACTTATCCATATGTATTCATTCTCGCTAACGAAAGTTTTAATAAATTTGGAGTTAATCAAATCAATGCTAGTAGAGGATTAGGAGTAGGGCCTTGGAGCAGCTTCTTTAAAATCGCTTTCCCAATGGCGTTACCAGCACTAATAACAGGAATAAGTTTAATGTGTATGGAAGTAATGAATGAGTTAGGTACATTTGCATTATTAAACATCCCAAGTATTTCTACTGGCATAGCTGAAAATTGGATAATTGAGGGTAATCCAAAAAGTGCTATTGGATTATCTTTGGTAGCCTTATTAATGATTTTCACTTTAATTATTTTTGAAAAGTTATCAAGAAAAAAATCAAAGAGGTGGAGTGAAAATCCTGCCTCAAAAGATTCTCAAGGATGGGAATTAAACAAAACTAGAGCTTTATTAGCAATAATCATATCTTTATTTCCTCCAATTTTCTCTTTTGGGATTCCATGTTTTTGGGTTCTACTCAATATAGATCTAATTCAAAAAGGGTTATCTATAGAATTACTTAGCCTATCATTAAGGACCATAAGTCTTGGACTTTTAACTGCATTAATAGCGATGCTATTCTCCTTAATAATTTCTTTAGTCAGACGCGCAAATAAAAGCTTTTTACTAGAACTAATAACAAATCTTGCGGGAATAGGTTACGCAATCCCAGGAACTGTATTAGCTTTATCTTTAGTAAGCATTTCTTCTTCAAAATTTAATTTTATTGCTATTTGCTTACTAATTTGGGGTTATCTTGTCCGATTTCTAACTATCTCTAAGGGTTCTATAGATTCAAGTCTTGAGAGAATTTCTCCTAGTCTTGATGAAGCAGCACTTGGACTAGGAGAGAATTGGCTGGGGATCATCAAAAAAATTCATCTACCTCTTCTCCAAGGACCAATTTTTGTAGGATCACTTTTAGTTTTTGTTGACACGATAAAGGAATTGCCCATTACCTTTATTTTAAGACCATTCGATTTCGATACATTATCTGTGAGAATATATCAATATGCTGGAGATGAAAGAATGGTAGAGGCAATATTACCAGCCATTCTTATCATGACTTTAGGCCTTATTGCATCAATGACATTGATACCAAGTTTAGAGAAAAAACACTAAATTCTTTTAGACACTTTTCTTATTAAGAAAGGTAAGCTTAAGAACAAATCTGCCGATGTAGATATAACCCTAAAATAAAATAAACTTATAAGAATTATATTTTCTGGAATACTTTTGCCAACAAATAAGAGGACGCAAGCCTCAAAAACGCCAACTCCTCCTGGAGCTGCTGGGATTACCAAGCCTATGGACCATGACAAAGAAAAAATTACTAATAAAAATATGATGTTCAGTGTATTACTTGTATAAAAAGTATTTAAGCAAATATAAAACCCAATAAATTTTGATAAAACAAAACAAATTTCAAGAAATAAAGCTCTAGCAGGGAAAAAAGAAACTATATTTATTCTCTCTTCAAATTGGCCCTTTGAATCTGGAAGCCTCAAAACCTCAAGTACTTTCCCCTTAAGAGACCCTAATATTTTTAATATCAAAAAAATAAATTTTCTATTTAAGAATAATAAAGGAAAAATTAAAAAAAAATAAAGTGGAGAAAAAATTAATCCCATTGATGCCAAGAGAAAAGATCCACTCAACATAAAATAAGGTTCTATAAGCGTCGAATATAAAGCAATCTGTGGATTACTTATTTTTTTTATAAAATAAAATCTTTCAACAAAATGCCAAACCCCTCCCGGAACATATTTAAGAATATTTGTTAAAACATAGAAGGAAACTAAATTATTACTTTTAAATTCTTTCCCGAACCATCTAACAATATATTTCCATGCATAAGCGTTCAGGTAAATACTTAAGACACAAAATAAAAATGATAAAGATAGATTTATTCCATTTCTTTCAAAATTGATATCAAAAGAAATTTGATCAATATTATAAAAAAAATAGATGCAAAAATAAAATAAGCTTGAAAAAAAGAAAATACTCTTTAAACCACCAAAATTAATTTTTTTAAGGAATTTGAAATATGGTTGATTACTTGTATTAAATCTCATTTCCAGTTTTCAAATGCTTTAAATTTCTTACTTGACTCTTTTATTATTTTTCTTATTTCACAAGTTGATATTTTATGCTTTAATTTTAGTCTCAAAACCTCATCATTTTCTGGTTTCATATTTATTGATCCATCGGGTTTCAAAGTTTGTTTAACTTTTATATTTCCAAAAGTCGTTAGACATTCCCCTCTTCGTCTAAGTAAAATCCACCTAGATTGGGTCCTTTCACGAACCCCAATTGTGCTGGAATAATCAAACCATAATCTTCTAAAAAATTCTTTTTTCTCAATGGGCAATATTGCTTGAATAGAAAATCCAATCCTATTTTTCTTCATATTTATAGCTTGATAGGAAACATCGTAAGCCCCCTCAATTCTCAGTTTCTCCACAAAATTAGATATATCTTCGGGTGTTTGATCATCAATCCATGCTTCTTGAATAGATATCTCTTCGCACTTTGGACTAATAAGTTCATTATCGTTTATTGAAGAATCCTCAAATGAAGTAATTTTATAAACTCTCACCAAATTAGGGAATGTAAATTTTAGGTTACCAATGCCTACTCCATAAGAGTTAATAGAAAATTTTAAAGGAGATTCTTGATAGTCGACTAAATTAGCAAGTAAAGCAACACCAGTGGGTGTTGAGAGTTCACCCTCTATAAAGTCACGGCTTGATAAAACCTTAATTTTTTTTTGTCTTATTAGCTCTATTACAGCAGGAGGTGGTACTGATAATTTTCCATGTTCAGTTTGAACAAAACCTTTCCCCAACATTGGCTCATTACAAAAAACCCTCTTTGGATTTAAGTAATTCAATGCAGCACATACTCCAATTATATCCACCAATGAATCTATAGCTCCAATTTCATGAAAATGAACTTCATCAGATTTAATGCCATGAACTTTTCCTTCCGCAATTGCTAAAGATTCAAATACTTCATAAATTATTTTTTTTAATTTATCTTCTAAGTGGCCATTTAAAATAAGTTCCTTGATACTTCTCCAAGTTCTTTTAGTAGGATTACATTCAATATTCTCAACCTTTGCCTTAATGCCTCGGATTGAACAACTTTTTGATTCCTTAAAGTCTAGTTGATATAGATCCTTTAATCCAAGATCAATAAGTGGCTGTTCAATAACTTTTTTAGGCACCCCTAAATCATAAAAAGCTCCTAACAACATATCCCCAGAAATACCAGGAGAACATTCAATTAAAACATCATCCATAAATCAAAGATTTCTTAACTGGTAAAATTGTGGTGGAAATCAATCTTTCATTCTAATTATTTTTAGAAAGATTTTTTTCAATCACTTCGTACTTTATTAATTGCAAAGAATTTCCTTCTCTGTTGATATCTAAACTTACAAACCTATGCAAAAGTTCAAGAGAAAGCTCTCCTTTTATAACTAATTTAAAATTTTTATTTTTCAAATTTTTTGACTTCATAGCAGGGCAGATTTTAATAACAATTTCTTTATTATGAGTGTTAACAAAAACTAATTCTCCTCTAACAGAAAAATAATTGTCTTTAAGATCTAATTCTTCTAATAATTTTGAGAAGTTAGTTTTTGAAGAATCATTAGGGAAATCATTCAGTTGATAGGGATCCCATATGCCTGCAACCTGTAAATGCAAGTTTTGAGTATTTTTATTCTTTGGATAAACAATCCAATAATAACTTTTTTTTAAATCAATATGCTTTTTTAAAAGTGATAATGCTTTACCAAGAACTACTGTTTCAATTTTTTCGTCTTCGTTATCAATTAAAAAGCCTCTATTTAATTGTTCATTACTAATAGGAGTAAATTTACCCTTAATAATGCCGATTGCTCTGTGCTGTAATTGGTTAGTAACTTTTGGAATAGGGTTTTTTAACATATTAAAAATTTGAGAATAACAATTTAGCGTATTAAATTTCTAAATTTTCCTCCAAACTATTAAAAGACCTTAATGCATCGTCAATTGCATCAGAAGGATTAGTCGCATCATTCAAACTATTTTGTCTCCGAATCATTTCCACGAGTTCAAAAGGATTAGTTGGAAGAGCTGAGCTATCATCTTTTGTTTTAGTTGAGGTATCGATTTCTAATTCTTCAAATAAATATTCAGCATTTAGGTAATCACTTTTTAAGGAAATTAATAAAGTAAAAAAAATTACAACCCTAGTTGGTTTAAAAACGTTTTTGCAAAAGTAATTTTTCATTTTATTTAATTTCAAAATTCTTTAACTCGAAAAATTTCCTGCTAATTTAATTTTACATAATTTGGTAGAAATTTGTTAATAGCAACTTGGAATGTTAACTCTATAAGAACCAGACTTTCACAAATATTAGATTGGATTAATCAATCCAATCCAGATATTCTATGTTTGCAGGAAACGAAAGTGATGGATGATAGTTTCCCTATTGAACCTTTTGAAAAATTAGGATACTCAGTAGAGATCTATGGACAAAAATCATACAATGGTGTTGCTATTATTTCCAAAATAAAGCCTGAAAATGTTAAAAAAGGATTCTACGGTTTTAATGACTCTAATCAAAATATCGAAATTTTCCTAGATCAAAAAAGATTAATTTCTGCTGATATTAATGGCATTAAAATCATAAATGTCTATGTTCCAAATGGATCTTCTCTAGAATCTAGTAAGTTCGAATACAAAATTAATTGGTTAAATTGTTTAGCTTCATTTTTGGATGAACAAGAAAAAAAAGGAGAATTAATTTGTCTTATGGGTGATTTTAATATTGCTCCCTCTAACTTAGATATTCATGATCCAAAGAAATATGAAGGAGGAATAATGGCGTCTGAGATAGAGAGAATTGCACTAAATAATGTTCTGAAAAAAAGATTAATAGATTCATTCAGGATTTATGAACAAAATACTGGCCATTGGAGTTGGTGGGATTACCGTAACAACGCATTTGAATTAAATAAAGGTTGGAGAATAGACCATATATATATCAGCAAAGAACTGTCATCAAAACTTAAAAGTTGTGTCATAGACAGCTCTCCCAGAGGTAATTTGCGTCCAAGTGATCATGCCCCAGTAATGATAGATCTTAACTTAAATGAAATAAATGCAGATTTTTTTGAGGATGAGGATAATTTCTTCGAAATATAAACAAAATAAATTGAATTTCTTTAATGCTTGAAAACGCTTATTAATAAAGAGTTATCTAAAGTAATATTGTTTTTTATTATGATTTCTTTAAAATTAATAATTTACAATCCAAACTATCTCAATAAAAATATCATAGTGTAGAGTTTCAATTTGATTGACAAAATTTTTACTTATTTCTAATTTAGAACATGACTAGATTTTTCTCAAAACATCATTTAGCTAAATTGTGACTGACATATTAAATTACACAAAATCAGAAGAAATTTTCTCTGCCGCCCAACAACTAATGCCAGGAGGAGTTAGCTCTCCAGTAAGAGCTTTTAAGTCTGTAGGAGGCCAGCCAATTGTTTTTGATAGAGTCAAAGGTCCTTTTGCTTGGGATATTGATGGAAATAGATATATTGACTACATAGGCAGCTGGGGACCTGCTATATGTGGACATGCACACCCTGAAGTTACAACGGCATTACAGGAGGCAATCGAGAAAGGCACTAGCTTTGGTGCTCCATGCGT
Organism: uncultured Prochlorococcus sp.; assembly: GCA_902594875.1. Lineage (GTDB taxonomy): Bacteria > Cyanobacteriota > Cyanobacteriia > PCC-6307 > Cyanobiaceae > Prochlorococcus_A. The sequence goes on along the minus strand of CACJNU010000002.1, from coordinate 69,417 downwards.
TCTAGAAAACAAACTTGCTGAAATGGTAATTGATGCAGTCCCATCTGTAGAAATGGTTAGATTTGTCAATAGTGGAACTGAAGCATGCATGGCTGTTTTGAGACTTATGCGAGCATTTACTGGAAGAGATAAAGTTATTAAATTTGACGGTTGTTATCACGGTCATGCGGATATGTTTTTAGTAAAAGCAGGATCAGGTGTGGCCACTCTGGGTTTGCCAGATTCTCCAGGTGTTCCACGTACAACAACTGCCAACACACTTACTGCTCCCTACAATGACCTAGAAGCAGTAAAAAAATTATTTTCTGAAAATCCTGATGCCATTTCGGGGGTTATTCTTGAGCCTATCGTTGGTAATGCTGGATTTATTACTCCAGAACCTGGATTCTTAGAGGGATTAAGAGAATTAACCACTGAGAATGGATCCTTATTAGTTTTTGACGAAGTAATGACTGGATTCAGAATAAGTTATGGAGGAGCTCAAGAAAAGTTTGGTGTTACTCCTGATTTAACAACCCTTGGGAAAGTAATTGGTGGAGGCCTTCCTGTTGGAGCTTATGGAGGCAAGAAAGAAATAATGTCAATGGTAGCCCCTTCAGGGCCGGTATACCAAGCAGGCACTTTGAGCGGCAATCCACTCGCTATGACTGCTGGGATAAAAACTCTTGAACTGCTCAAACAAGATGGTACGTACGATAAACTTGATTCAACAACTTCTAGATTAATTGAAGGTATAATTCAGTCTGCAGAAAATAATGGTATTGCTATTAACGGTGGAAGTGTAAGCGCTATGTTTGGATTTTTCTTATGCGATGGACCAGTTAGGAACTTTGATGAAGCCAAAACAAATGATGCCCAACTTTTTGGGAAGTTGCATAGAGAAATGCTTTCACGAGGAATCTACCTAGCGCCAAGCCCTTTCGAAGCTGGTTTCACATCTCTAGCTCACAGCGAAGAAGAAATTGATAAGACCATTGAAGCTTTTGACGAATCTTTTAATGCAATTAAAAAATAATAATTTACTAATCTTTCCCATAAGAAAAATAAGTAATTGATTAAAAAGTTTTAAGAGAATTTTTCTTAATAATTACCTTCTACCACCAACTATTACTGGGGGAGTACCTCCTTCTGAACCTGGTAAGCCAGGAACAACCTGTGTACTGCCATCCCATTTATCGAGAAATAATTTGAAAAGCACTTGATCGTCGAGACTTCTGTTTAGTGTCTCATATCTAAGTGCTTCTTGTTCAGCAATTTCAACTTCAGTCTTTGCTCTTAATAATTGCTGACCAGCTATTTGCTTTTGTTCGATAGCAGCTCTATATTCTTCAGCGATCTCTAAACCAGTAAGATCTAAACTTTTAACATCTACATAATCGAATGAATTTAATTCTTGTGCAACTGTCTCGCCTACTTTTTCAGAAATTACTGCGAATTCAGTAGCAATTGTTTCTAGCTCATATTGAGAAAAGACTGATTTTAGAGCTTTTAGCAAGGATGGCTGAACAATTTTCTGATAAACATCGCTATTTCTGTTTGCAATTGTTGCGAAGATCCTTCCTGCCTCATTAGGTTTTACTGAATACTTAACAGTAGCTGTAGCCCTTATAACTTGAAGATCTTTGGTGAGTGTTTCGAATTTTTCTGGTTGAACTTGGGTTTTTATATCAAATGGATATACAGACTGAACAAATGGAAGTTTAAAGTTTAAACCAGCTCTCCTAGAGGGGCCACTTACTTTCCCTAGCGTTGTAATAACTGCAACTTGTCCTGAAGGCACAACAAAAAGAGATTGGGTAAGTAAAAGAAAGCCTGTAAAAGACAATACAATCAAAAGGGTTGCTGTCCCACCAGGACCTGTTGGTGTGACATTTTTAAAGGATGTAGACATTAAATTTTTTCTTTTAATTAATCATATTTAAATAGACTAATTAGTGCATTAATAAGACATTTAATTAAAATATTTTTTTAATAATTGTGAATTTAAATACAGCTATTTTTAGGGGATATTTGATTTAAACTCTTGCAAAAGTTCTAAATAAAGATCCTCATCTATCTCCCTTATGTCATATTCAGAGGGTAAAACACCATGCTTATGCTCATGTACCGCCATCCAACAAAATTTCTCTATTTCTCCTTTTGAAAAACGAGGATATTCTTTTACCTTCTTAATAAGTGATTTAATGAGTGATTCTGAATGACCTGCCATATTTTCAAAATAATCCTACTAAAAATCTTATCTAAAGTTATTAGCTTTTAGAGGGATGTTCAAAGACTCTTCCAACTCACTAACAAGCTTAATTGCTAATTGAAGATCATTTTTGCTCTTACTAGCTACTCTGAGAGTCTCTCCATTGATACTGACATTAATTTTTTTTATTTGATCTCTTATATTTTTACTAATTTTTTTTGCAATTTCTTGTTTAATTCCTTGTTTTAATAGGATTGTTTGTTTAATTCTATTACCGCTAGCCATTTCAATTTCACCGTAGTCAAATATCTTTAAGGATAAGTTTCTTTTTATTGCCTTTTGTCTAATTATGTCATTTACAGCATTCAAAGTAAGTTCGCTATTAGTGATTATAAAAATATTTTCTTTTTCTAAATCAACTGAAGTATCCGTGCTCTTCAAATCGTAACGCTGAGCAATTTCCCTTTTAACTTGATCTAAAGTATTGACTAATTCTTGTCTATCAAAATCAGAAACTACATCAAATGAAAAACTTTCTGCCATAGTAAATTATTAAATGCTAAATATTATTAGCATAAATCATCTTTATATAAGGGGAAACGGGTTAATTTAATCAAAAAATAACAAACTAACCAATTTGCCCATTTCTTCAGCACATCTACAACTATTTAGCAAAGTTTCACTATCGTGAAAGGCAAAACATATTAATTGATCGCACCTAGTAATAATTTCTTGATTACAAAGACTACTTGCAAGCGGCAAAGGTAATTCATCATTTTCACTTTTTTCAACCAAATGCATAACCCTCTCAAGTTGATCCTTTATTTCGGGTATTTGTCTATCAAGACTTTGTGGTAATAAAACAGTTAATAATGATGGATTAATATCTAAGACAGCTCTAATAACAGCTGCATTGACACCTTGAGATCCAGACGTGAGGATATTATGTCCTTCCTCTGCTAAAGACCTTGCTATCAACTCAATTAAGTGGATATCTACAACCGGTACGTGTCTAGTACCTAAAAAAGCAATTCTCCTTTTCCCATTATCTTGGAGTTTTGCAAGTTCTTGAGCTAAGGCATCGACACCTTCAGTTGCTGGTAGATCTAAAGAGCGACTCAAAATAATAAAGTTCCTATATTTGAAATTAGCATTTATCTGAAAAATTGCAGGGAAAATCTATCTTTTCGAGAATTCTTTTTAGATTTACATGCTCTTGAACTAATTGAATAGCATAGGAAGCTTTAATTGATTCATGTATTCTGACATGACCAAAAGCTTGTTCAATAATTTCCACAGAGGAAAGAGTATCTAATTCCACCTTTAAAATTGGCACCTCCAATTCCTCCGCTCTATGAATTAATTGTGACAAAGGATCTCCTAAACCAGTCAAAATAAGGCATTGAGTCGAAGCCTCCAAAGCAGCAAGTTGGATATCAGTTCTATCAGCTCCAGTAACTACAGCCATATTTCTTCTTCTCCTGAAAAATTCCATTGCAGAATTCACCCCCATTGCACCAATACTTAATGTTTCTACAAGCAATTGATCTTTTTCAGGGCAACAAATTACTTGGGCATCTAGTCTTCTTACGAGCTCACCAACGGTGACACTTCTAAGGAGAGGTGATTTAGGCATCACTCCAAACACTTCAATATCCAGATCTTTAAGAGAGGGTATTATTTCATTTTTAATTTTTTCGACTTCTTGCGGCAAAACTCCGTTTAAAACAACTCCAGCTAATTTCTCACCTAATTGTTTTTTCGCATCAAGTAACGCATCCACACTTTTACAATCTTCCCATAAATTAACAATTAAGACTTTCGCATCTAAATCCTTAGCTAGTTGTGGGAGACTTAAGCCATAAATCATACCCTCATGAAGACTTCCGGCTGCCTCTAAAATATTCAGACCTTCAAAATCATCATTAACCAATCCCTCAATCTGATCAAAACCTTTCCCTGGGAGTAAGTCTTTATTAAAGATTCTTTTTTCAGCTGAGATATTATCCAATAATCCTACTGAAGAAATTAAATTCTCCTCTTCGATATTTAATGTTGATCCAATGAACTTAACATCATCATCTATTAATCCTTCATAAGACATTGAGGGAAGATTAGTAAGTTCAATACATGTTGCAAGAGGTTTTCCTATGCGTACTTTTTTTTTATTCTGTAAAAGTTTTTTTGCTATCCCAAGAACCATTGCAGACTTACCACTAAATGGCTCACATGAGCCAATTAATAATATATCGCTCATAATTTTGTAAATTATTTATTAATAGGTTTAAGATAATATTTTTTTCAGAACTAAACAAACATTTATTTATGAGTTTTAATCAAATAAAAAAATAAATAATCTTTTTTTTGGTAAATTTATTTTAATTCTCTGGTATTTCTTAAAAATCAAGCAAAATGATAAATCCAACCAAAAACGAAAAAACTATAGGTATTACTGGAGCCTCAGGTGCGTTAGGGAAAGAATTAACGAAGTTGTTTCGTCAAAAAGGATATAAAGTGATTGGATTTACTCATAGTAAAACTAATTATGAAATAAATCTTGAATCTCCAAATAAATGGATTAAATGGGAATGTGGGAAGGAGTCGTCATTAAAAAAACAATTAGAAAATATAGATATTTTAATTTTGAACCATGGTATTTATGATTTGAGTAGAGAAAATTCCAATTATGAAAACTCAATAGAGATAAATGCATTGAGCAAATTCAAATTTTTAAATTTATTTGAAGATATTGCTCTATGCAATGATTCACTAATAAAAAAAGAGATTTGGATAAATACATCAGAAGCAGAAATATTACCCGCCCTAAATCCGTCATATGAGATTAGTAAATCCCTTATTGGTCAATTAGTTTCTTTCAAAAAAAATCTTCTGGACAAAAATACAAAGGAAAAATTAATAATAAAAAAAATCATCCTAGGGCCTTTTAAATCAGAACTAAATCCTCTCGGAATAATGAGTCCCAAATTTGTTTCTAAAAAAATTTATGATTTAGCAAATTCAAAAAATTATTTATTAATAATTAGTCCAAACCCTTTAACCTACATACTTTTCCCATTGAAAGAATTTTTTATTTTTTTGTATTGCCAAATAATCTATAGGTACAAACCTTAGTGTCTAGAAATCGCGATCTGTCAGAATTTCAATACCATCTTTTAAAACAACTATTGTATGTTCCCATTGGGCCGATAGTTTTCCATCTTTTGTTATCACGGTCCATCTATCATTTAGTGTTTTGCAAAATTTAGTCCCTTCATTAACAATAGGTTCCACCGCTAATGTCATTCCTTCACGTAGGACGACGTTGGGTAATTCTTTGGTCCGAAAATTAAATACCGATGGTTCTTCATGAAGATTTCTTCCAACACCATGACCTGTATAGTCTTCCACAACACTAAAGCCATTTTTTACAACTATGTCTTCGATTTCCCCAGCTACATCTAGAAGTGTATTCCCTGCCTTAATTTTCGAGAGCCCCGCATATAATGCCTCATAAGCTATTTCACTAAGTTTTTGAGCCTTTGGACTAACTTCTCCTACACAAATTGAAATACAACTATCTCCATGGAAACCATCTAAATATGCCCCTGTATCAATTTTAACCAAGTCACCGTTTTTAATAATTTTATTTTTACTTGGAATCCCGTGGACAACCTCATTATTAATACTAGAACAAATACTAGAGGGGAAGCCATGATAGCCCTTGAAACTTGGCAAAGCCCCAAAACTTTTTATCCTCTTTTCTGCGAAATCATCTAAATCTTTTGTACTCATTCCAGGTTTAATTAAGTCATTAATTTCCCTCAAAACAGTTGCTACAATCCTGCTAGATTTTTTCATCAAATTTATTTCCCGTGAAGACTTAATTTCGATTCCTCTTCTCCTCTGAATAAAAGGAACTTGATCATTAGCTTTGGAATTGTTTTTATTTAACAAAAGATCTGCAAAATGTCTCATTGGAATAAATAATAGTAATAAGTAAATATCTTCAAAATAGCCTTTATGGTCTTGGCTACCTTAAATCTATCAATAACAATGCGAAAGAAACAAAAATGAAAACTTTATTTAATTCTAGGCAATTTCATAAGGCTTTGGCGCCCTGGGTTTTTCTTCCATTATTTATATCTTCAATTACTGGTCTTCTTTATAGGGTTTCAAAAGATTTGCTAGGTTACTCTAGAGAACAAGTTCATTGGTTAATGTCTCTCCATGAGGGCGAATGGCTTGGAGATAATGGCGAAATTATATACGTAATATTGAATTCGCTTGGAGTTTTATGGATGCTCGTAACAGGATTCCAAATGTTTTCAAAAACAATTTCATTTACCAAAAAGGTTACTAAAGGCGAGTCAAAAGGTTAAGATATAGAACTTGTAGGACAAAAAAGACCAAAATGGCTAAAGAGAAACAAGAGAAAGAATTAGAAACCGGTATTAAAGCTGACGCATCAGTTGATGTAGCAGTTGAACCAAAAGAAACAAATACGGTTTCTGAGAATACGCAAACCTTAAGCGCATCCAACCTTATTAAGGAATTTGAGAATGAACAATTAAAAAAAGAATTACCTGAAATATATGTTGGGGACACTGTTAAAGTTGGAGTAAAAATTACAGAAGGTAATAAAGAAAGAGTCCAACCTTATGAAGGCGTTGTCATAGCAAAAAGGCATGGAGGTATTAACCAGACTATTACAGTAAGAAGAATTTTTCAGGGTATAGGTGTTGAAAGAGTATTTATGCTACATAGTCCACAGGTTGCCTCTCTAAAAGTTGAACGTAGAGGTAAAGTAAGAAGAGCTAAATTATTCTATCTGAGAGATAGAGTAGGAAAAGCTACTCGCGTAAAACAACGCTTTGATCGATAAAGTTGTAAATTAATCAACTTATTGGTCACAAAGACGCTTATAATCATCTAAATGCGTCGTTAGTTCAGTTGGTAGAACGCAGGTCTCCAAAACCTGATGTCGGGGGTTCAAGTCCTCCACGACGCGTTTGATCAACATTATGTAAATTATTTTTTCATAAGATGGAGTTAGATCTTCAACCTGGGGACGTAGTTAAAGTCCTCGAATCAGCAGCTTTAGGATGGGTTCGTGCAAGAGTTATCAGAGTTAAGTCTGGTGGAAGAGTTGTGGTACAAAGTGACCAAGGCAGAGAATTTACTGCTAGAGGCAATCAAGTTAGGTTGATAGAACCTGCTGGTTTTAGACCTCAAAAATAAATAGTTTTTTATACTAAGGCAGTTAGAAAAACTAATTATTTATGTAAATCCTCAAATTAATAAATTTTTTTTATTACAACCCCATAAATTAAGTATTATGATCTGATAATTTTAAGAATGAAGTTCTAAATAAATTTAGAACAAAACTCTGGGACCGTAGTTCAACTGGTTAGAGCACCGCCCTGTCACGGCGGAAGTTGCGGGTTCGAATCCCGTCGGTCCCGTTTTTTCTAAAAGAAATTTGGAAAAACGTTTAAGACTAGCTCCAAGTCCTACGGGTTTATTTCATATTGGGACAGCGAGAACAGCATTATTCAACTGGTTGTACGCACAAAAAATAGGTGGAAAATTTCTTATCAGAATAGAAGATACAGATTTTCTTCGATCTAAATCTGAATATACAAAAAATATATTAGAGGGCTTGAAGTGGCTTGGACTTAAATGGGATGAAGAACCTATAAAGCAAAGTGACCGAATTTCGATTCACAAAATTCATATCAAAAAGCTTTTGGATTGTGGAGCTGCATATAGGTGCTTTACAACAGAAGATGAAATTTCTGAATTAAGAGAAGAACAAAAAAAGAAAGGATTTCCTCCAAAGCATGATAATAGGCACAGAAGTCTTTCAAAAGAAGAAATAGAAACATTCATATCCAAAGGCAGGACTTCAGTAATAAGGTTTAAGATTGATGAAGAAATTCAAATTACATGGGAAGATCAGATAAGGGGGAAAATTAAATGGCAAGGAAAGGACTTAGGGGGTGATTTAGTTTTATCAAGAAGGGCAAAGGGATATGAGATTGGAGATCCTTTGTATAATCTTGCAGTTGTAGTTGATGATAATTTCATGAATATTACTCATGTTGTAAGGGGGGAAGACCATATCTCGAACACTGCAAAACAAATATTGATTTATAAAGCATTAAATTTTAATTTGCCGACTTTTTCACATACACCCCTAATACTGAATAATGAAGGGAAAAAATTATCTAAAAGAGATTGCGTTACTTCAATCGACGAATTTAGAGATATGGGTTATTTACCTGAGGCCTTATCGAACTATATGGCCTTTTTAGGTTGGTCTCCAAAATCTGGCGAAAGAGAAATACTTTCACTTGGTGAAATATCTAAAATTTTTGAATTATCAGACATAAATAAAGCTGGAGCTAAATTCAGTTGGGAAAAACTCAACTGGATTAATTCTCAATATATAAAAAATATGGAATCAATAAAATTAAGTCAGATAATGAAGCATTACTGGGATGATAATGGTTGGGTGCCGCCATCTCAAGAATGGGCTTGCAAATTAGCAATTTTGCTTAGAGACTCTTTGACTCTTTTAACAGATTCCATTGATCAATCAAAACCATTTTTCTTAATACCTCCAATTCAAAAAGAAGGTAAAGATTTTCTGGAAAACAATGATGGTAAATCATCTCTTAAAAAAATCTTAAATTATTTAATTGAGCAAAATACTACAAAACTAGATGAAGAGAAAGCCAAAGGAATAATAAACGAAATCTCGAAAATTCATAATATTAAAAAAGGGATATTAATGAAATCATTAAGAGTAGCCTTTTTTGGATCTCTTAGTGGACCAGATTTAATTCAAAGCTGGGAGCTTTTCGCAGAGAGTAAAACTGATAGAACTCGAATTGAAAGATGTCTTTAATCAATCGAAATTATTTTTTTGGCCTAATTCAAGCCTATTTGCCAAAGGTTTAGCTGAAAGTCCTTGTATTCCAACTGTCATCAAAATAGTAAGAAAAACTAAGCCCTGGAGACGGCCAGCCCCAAGGATACCTGCCTGCTCTAATCTTATAGAAAAAAGAGAAGCTACCGCTGCAGTAACAATTCCTCTTGGAGCTAACCAGGCTAAAAATATTTTTTCTTTTAAGTTCAAGTCTCTCCCCATTGTTGCTATCCAGATAGAGATAGGTCGAACAATTACCATCAACATAAAAACGCAAACAACCCCTCCCCAGCCAAGGGGACTTAATTCACCCCAAGATACATCAGCGGCCAAAAGAGGGAAAAGAACTGTTATTGCTAATTGAGCTAATTCACCTATTAGATTATCCAATCTCTCCTTATCTATAACTTCCCTTTTGCCTACAATAAAACCTGCCGCGACTGAAGCTGGCAAGCCTGATTCTGGTAAAAAATATTCGCAAATTCCATACACAAGGAAAATAAATCCAAGGGTAACTTGAAGCTCTATACCAAATGAGGCTTCATTTTTTATTTTTTTTAAAATTTCTGATAGTAACCATCCTGCACTTAATCCGATTAATACTCCTCCCCCTAATCTTTGCATTAATGCTATAAATACATCGTTAATACCACGAAGGTCCCCTAAAGTCAGTTCTAAAAGCAGTAATGCTAGTACTGCACCAATTGGTTCAAGCAACAACCCCTCAGCTTTTAAAACCTCCGAAAGTGGAGAAGTTAATTTTATTTGTTCCACTAATGGAGAGACAACTGTTGGTCCAGTAGCTAGAACTATGGCACTATATATTCCTGCGACTTGCCATGAGAGGCCAGCCAGCCAATGAGCAATAAAAATTCCAGCTGATAATGAAATAAAAAGTCTTACCAATGAAATTTTCAAAACAGCATTTCTTATATTCCCCTCAGGCAGTTTTAAATTTAATCCCCCTTCAAAAAGAACCAAACAGACCAAAAGCCCCACAATAGTTTCAAGCCCTTGCCCGAGATCTAATGGCTCAACTAGTCCTAATCCTGATCTTCCAATGAATAATCCAGAAAGCAATAAAATAACAACACTTGGGAATCCTGTAAAAGAAGAAAATAATCGAGCGCAAGCACCTGCAAATACAGTTATCCCCCAAAGTAATCCAAGCCTTTCAGGCGTCATATAAAATTATAAATAATAAAATATTCATTATTTTGATTAAATCAACAATATTATCTCAAGTCCAATAAATACAATACTTTTTAATTTAATTCATCAGATAAAAAGGAGTAATTTTGAAAATTCTTTCAAAACTACTTTAAGAAAATTAATTTTATTTCTATTAAGAAAACTGACTTATTAAAGCAATAATTATAAGAATAATTCCTATACCAACAGTTGCCATTCTTCCATTCCATATTTCAGCTTGAGGGGTAAAACCTCTTTTCCACAAATTCAGTTCCTTTTTATCAACGAAGTTTTTTGTCTCTTTAATCTCGATTTTAGGTTGTTTGTTCATTGAAATTAGAAAGGAGGGTTTTCTTCATAAAGGGTATTTGCTTGTTCAATTGATAGTCTTCCTGCGACACCTAATTTAAGGGAACTTAAATGATCCTTAAATTTGATTCTGAACAACGCCGCCGCTCCAATCATTGCCGCATTATCTGTACAAAGATCAAGAGGTGCTAAATGAACTTTAATAGATTTTTTATTAGCTTCACTAATCATCATTTTTCTTAATGTATTGTTAGCAGCCACGCCCCCAACCACAACAACATTATCCAAGCTATGGTCTTCCGCGCATTTTATTGTTCTCTCTACCAACACCTCTGCCACTACTCTTTCAAAACTTGCAGCAATATCTGGAATTGGAACTGTCTCCCCATCCAAATTTATTCTCTCAACTAATCTTAATACGGCAGTTTTTAGACCACTAAAAGAGAAATCATATTTGAGAAATCCACCTTTTTTATCAGAGATCTTACATTTTGGTAAATTAAATTTCATCGGGTCCCCATTTTTAGCAATCTTTTCAATTGCCGGTCCTCCTGGATAGCTAAGACCTAATAATCTGCCAACTTTATCAAAGGCTTCTCCAGCAGCATCATCAAAACTTTTCCCAAGTCTTTGCATTCCCCTCCTATCATCAACCTTTATCAATTCAGTATGCCCGCCGCTTACAAGTAATGTAAGAAAAGATTTCTTTGGATAGTTTTCTGAAAATAGAATTGAAGATAAATGCCCCTCCAAATGATGAATTCCCAAAAATGGTTTTGAATGCAACATGCAAAGTGATCTTGCAGTTATAGAGCCAACTCGTAAGCAACCAACTAATCCAGGAGCTACAGTTGATGCAATATAATCGACTTCTTCAATCTTAATTTTTGATTCTTCTAAAGCCTTATCTAAAACAAAAGGTAATAACTCTAAATGCTTTCTAGCTGCAAGTTCAGGTACAACTCCTCCCCATTTTGAATGATCTTCAATTTGAGAGGCAATAATATTTGAATGTATTCTGAAAGTATCGCCAATATTAGAAACTATTGAGACAGATGTCTCATCACAACTTGTTTCAATAGCTAAAACTTTATGCATTTTTGATTCAACTTGTTTTATTTTAATATTAATTTCTTACTTAATACACTATAAGGAATTAAAGATTGCAACTTATGAAATTCTTTTTTTCAATCATAACCTCAGTTTTTCTGTTCCTCGGAATTACTCCAATTGCTCTAGCTGCAAATGGACCTGCCTTAAACGCAGATAGAGCTAGCACAGAATATACTGCTTCAGCCCTCACAAAATGCTCTGAGAATCCTAAATTCATTGAGAGAGCAAATTCTGCAACTACACAAAAAGACATCGCAAGATTTGAAAGATATGGAAAAGCATCATGCGGAGATGATGGTCTTCCACATTTAATAATTGGACCTCCTCTGGAGCCATGGGGAGCCCTTTTAAATAGAGGTCATGAAGGGGATTTACTTATTCCAGGAGTATTGTTCATTTACATTGCTGGAATTATAGGTTGGTCAGGAAGAGAGTATCTCATTGAATCAAAAAAGACCAAGAATCCAGCAGATCTTGAGATCATTATTGACCTAGACTTAGCCAGAAAATGTCTTGTAAAAGGAGCGCAATGGCCTCTTCTTGCTAACAAACAAGGTAGAAATGGAGATTTAAGAGAGAAAGATAACAATATTACACTTAATGGTCCTCGCTAAACATCCTTAAAAACTTTTATAAAACAAATGTTCAAAATTCTAAACACAAAATTTGTCAGATCTGCTCCAGTCGTAGCAGCAATTTGGCTAAGTCTTACAGCTGGAATAATTATTGAATTTAATAGGTTTTTCCCTGATTTATTATTCCATCCAATGAGTTGATAAAGAGAAAATAATCAAGTTTTTATTAACTTGATTATTTTTTTTGCTGTTTCATCAACATTGTGATTTGTTAATGCAAAATCAAATTGATTTGATACTGAAATCTCATAATTAGCCCTTGAGAGTCTTTTTTTAATTGCCTCTTCTTTTTCAGTACCTCTATTTCTTATTCTTCTCTCTAATTCTTCTTTATCCGGAGGAAGTAAAAATATTGACAGTGAATTAGGAAACTTATTTTTTATTTGCCTTGCACCCTCTACTTCAATTTCAAGTAGTACGGTAAATCCTTTTTTTATTTTCTCATTAACAGAAGACAAAGGGGTTCCATAGTAGTTTCCAGCAAATTGAGCCCATTCAAGGAAAAGGTTTTGTTCAATCATTTCTTTAAACTTTTCTTGATTTAAGAAATAATAATTTTCTCCGTCCTTCTCTCCCTCTCTAGGTTCTCTTGTAGTTGCAGATATTGAAAGCCAACAATTTTTTTCTTTACCTAATATTTCTTTAACAACTGTTCCTTTACCTACCCCGCTAGGTCCAGTAAGGATTATAAGTTTTTTTTGATTTTTCATATTAAATTTTTTACAGTAAAATAAACATCTTGTGAATTAAAAAGGAATAATGCAAAAAGGTGTTCCACAGATAATGGATATTACATCTATTAGATCTGTCTTGCATTATTTGACAAATAACATCTTACCTACAAAGTTCGAGACTGCCCAACAACCAGAGCCTAATACAATTCAATTATGTTTCAGAGGAGTTGATTCTCAAACATGGTTAGAAGTTTCATGGAATGGAGACTCTCCAAGAATCCTAAAGATAAATAAGCCAGAAAAGATTGGGAGAGAAAGCACACTTTCTAAACAAATAAGATATGGACTAAAGTATATGGCTTTAATTTCGATTGATCAAGATGATTTCGAGAGAGTTATAAAATTTAGTTTTGCGAAAAAACCTGGAGATGAAATTAATAAGTATTTAATTTTTGAATTAATGGGAAAACATAGTAATATTTTTTATCTGGATAATAAACATAAAATAATCGCCGTTGGTAAACAAATTAAATCAAGTCAATCTAGTTTTAGAACAATTTCAACAGGATCAATTTATTCTGGCCCTCCAGTAAATCTCAAAAAACAACCTAGAGAAGATGAGTCTTTTCAATCATGGAAAGACTCAATTTCAATAGTACCTGAGTCTTTGAAAAACTGTTTAATAAATACCTATCAAGGAGTAAGCCCTATCCTCACAAAACAATTAGAGGTTGTTAGCTCAACTGTTAATTCAGAAATAATGGGAAAAAATATTGATTTGATTAGCAACTCAGACTTAAAGGAGATTTTTAAAAATTGGAAGATTTGGATAAACAGGTTTAAAAACAATAACTTTAACTTTTCTACATTCAACAAAGATTTTTATTGCGTTTGGTTTTTTGATAAGAAAATTAACTGCGAAAATAAAATAGATTTATGCACAAGTTTAGAGAATTATTATGATTATCATCTGAAACAAAAAAAACTTGAATTATTGGAAAAGAAAATTGAAGGAATTATTTTTAAACAGACCAATACTGAGAGAAAGAATTTAAATATTCAATATGATCTTCTGACAAAATCAGAAAACTACGAGATGTATAAAGAAAAAGCTGATAGTATATTTTCTTCAAACGAAATTAAAAAACAAGACATAATAAAGGGACAAAAACTATATAAAAAATCAAAAAAACTAAAGAGATCTAGAGAATTAATAAAAGAAAGATTAAGTATTTACAAAACAAATATAGAGAGATTAGATGAATTCACTACGCTTCTAGAAAATTTAAATTCTTTAACTCATGAAAAACTTTTTATGAGAATCAAACTACTAGAAGAAATTATGGAAGAAATATGTAACGAGTTTAATATCCATATCAAGAAGCAAAGAGAAGATCAGAAAAATACATATGAGATAGAGTCTTCACCAATTCAAGTCGACACTCCCACAGGATTAAAGCTTCAGGTAGGGCGAAATATGAGGCAAAATGATTTAATAAGCTTTAAGTTCTCAAAAAAAGGCGATTTATGGTTTCATGCACAGGAATCACCAGGCAGTCATGTAGTTTTGAAGTCTTCATCTCAAGCAGCATCTGAACAAGATCTTCAAATAGCTGCAGATCTAGCTGCTTTATTTAGTAAGGCAAAAAGAAACATTAAAGTTCCAATTAATTTAGTAAAGATTAAAGATTTGAAAAAAATCAAAAACGGAGGACCGGGTTGCGTTTGCTTTAAAAATGGAGAAATTATTTGGGGAAATCCTACAAGAGGAGAAGATTACATAAAAAAAAATCTTAAAACAGTAATTTAGTTTATAATAAAAAAAATTTTTAAATCTAAATGTTTGATTTTCTTTTAGGCACTCATGAATTTTTAGGAAATCATAGTTTTCCAGAATTTATTGTTGGATATCTATTTGGTGCTGCATTAATAATTGGAGCTCCTACTGTTTTCTTACTACTTGCCTTCGTAAGCGCTTTAATGAAAACAAATGGGAAAATGGGTGGATATAGAGAATATGAAACTTATGGTGAATCATCTTTAAATGATGCCCCTCCTTTCTTATTACCAGATCCAACAAATCCTAAATTAAGCAAATAATTAAGTTTATCGAAAAATAAATTGGACTTTGACAATAGTAGTTTTAAACCTTTTTCTTACACAATTTTTATCAAATAATAATGAGAGGTACAGGTCAAAGTGAAAAAAAATTATCAGATTCGATGTCTTTTAGTGATCATCTAGAGGAGCTTCGTCAAAGGATACTAAACTCAATTTACTCAATACTTATTTCAATATTCTTTAGTTTTCTCATCATAAAGCCATTAATATCTTTTTTAGAAATTCCAGCTGGTGATATTCATTTACTGCAACTTGCTCCAGGAGAGTTTTTATTTGTTGCTATTAAAGTTGCAGGTTACAGCGGATTTATAGTTTCTATGCCTTATATTTTTTATCAAATAATATTATTCATTTCTCCTGGTTTAACAAAACAAGAAAAAAGCCTTATCTTGCCTGCAGTTTTTGGTTCAGGTCTTCTATTTTTTTTAGGATTAATTTTTTCATGGTGGATATTAGTCCCTGCAGCAATAAATTTCTTCATTAGTTTCGGTGCTGATATTGTTGAACCAACTTGGTCTATAGAAAGATATTTTGATTTTGTTCTCTTATTAATGTCCAGCACTGCAATAGCTTTTCAATTGCCAGTATTACAATTTATTCTTGGTTCTCTTGGAATAATCACAACAGAAAAAATGATTTCGAATTGGAAGATAGTTGTAATTTCCTCTGCAATATTATCTGCAGTGATTACCCCTTCAACGGACCCATTGACTATGTCATTGCTATCTATATCGATAGTGTTTTTATTTTTTGTGGGTACTGGATTAACTTACTTATCAGAAAATCTTAAGTCAAAAACTCTTTCATCTTCTCATTAAGATCTAATTGCAAGCTGACAGCTCTACCTAACCTTGGCTTAGCATTGACTTTCTTTAGCCATTCCCTTACTTCTTCTGAATATCCACATCTATTTAAAATCTCGATTTTTTCAGCTATAGATTTTTTATATTCATCTTCACTTAAAGGGAATGATTCCTGTCCAAGAAATCCCCACATCATTTGAAAATACACGAATTTCCCTCTTCTAAAGAGTCTAAAATCATATTTTTTACCCCAGCGATGAATCAAATAATGTATAACTTCATCTACTAGCAATGGGTTCATTTAAATCAATTAATTAAGACTTCCTAAACTTTTACTTTAAATTATTAAAAGTCCTATCTATTTGCAACAGAAATTGATCTATTTGCTCCATAATAACTAATAAATAACAGAACCAAGTAGCGAATGACTCAATTAAGTTCCAATGATGTCCCTTCTATGGGTCGAAGGCAATTTATGAATCTTCTTACATTTGGTACTGCAACTGGTGTAGCTTTAGGAGCCCTTTACCCTGTAGCGAATTATTTCATGCCTTTAAGAGCTGGCGGTGGTGGTGGTGGAACTTCTGCTAAAGATGAATTAGGGAATCCAATAACTAAGACAGGTTGGTTAGCTACCCATCAAGCAGGTGACAGAAGTTTAGTTCAGGGTCTAAAGGGAGATCCAACTTATTTAATAGTTAATGAGGGTGGGGAAATAGGAGAGTTTGGTTTAAATGCAATTTGTACTCATTTAGGTTGTGTTGTCCCATGGGATAGTGGTGCTAATAAATTCATTTGTCCTTGTCATGGCAGTCAGTACGATACTAACGGGAAGGTAGTAAGAGGGCCTGCGCCTTTATCTTTAGCTCTAGCTCATGTAGATATTGAAGATGATGATGTACTCGTCAAACAATGGTCAGAAACTGACTTTAGAACTAATGAAAATCCATGGTGGGCATAAAAAAAATGAAAGGTCTTAAAAATCAAATCATGAAAAAAACAAGTTTATTTATCTGTACTCTGCTTTTCATTTCAAGCATTATATTTTATCCAGAGATCAGTTTTGCTTATCCATTTTGGGCTCAGCAAAACTACGAATCCCCAAGAGAAGCCACAGGTAAGATAGTCTGTGCTAATTGTCATCTAGCTCAGATGCCTACAATTGCAGAGGTTCCACAATCTGTTGGAGCAGACAGTGTTTTCAAAGCTGTAGTCAAAATACCCTACAAAAATGATTTAAAAGAGATAGGGGCTGATGGTTCGGAAGTCCCATTACAAGTTGGTGCTGTCGTAATGCTACCTGATGGCTTTAAACTTGCTCCACAAGAAAGATGGACCGAAGAAATTAAAGAGGAGACAGAAGGGGTTTATTTCACTAACTACAGTGAAGACAAAGATAATATTATTATTGTCGGACCTTTACCTGGCGATACCAATAAAGAAATCGTTTTCCCTATACTTTCCCCTGACCCATCCACCAATAAACAATATCACTATGGAAAATACTCGTTACATATTGGAGGCAATAGAGGTAGAGGTCAGGTATATCCAACTGGAGACAAAAGCAATAATGTAGTATTCACTTCTTCCACCGCAGGAACTATAAATTCAATAGAAACTATTGAAGATGGAAGCTATCAAATCAATATAGAAAACGATAATGGTGAAATAACTACTGAAGCAGTGCCTGTTGGTCCTCAACTTATCGTAAAAGCGCAAGACAAAATTAATGTAGGTGAACCTCTTACTAATGATCCCAACGTTGGTGGCTTTGGGCAATTAGATGCTGAGGTTGTACTTCAGAGTCCTTATAGAGTTATTGGATTGATTGCATTCTTCATTGGTGTAGGCTTAACACAAATACTTTTAGTATTAAAGAAAAAACAAGTAGAAAAAGTGCAAGCAGCAGAGGGTATCTAACTTTCTCTAAATGCTTATACTTCAAGCTTTTATACAATCTCCAGGAGAAACTTTTTTAAATTTAGGATTTATAACTATTAGATGGTACGGACTTCTTATTTCGGTTTCAGTTTTAATAGGCCTATTTGTCTCTAAAAAACTAGCAAAGGCAAGAAATATTAACCCAGAGTACATTAGTGAAATACTTCCATCATTAATAATCTCTTCAATAATTGGAGCCAGAGCTTATTACGTAATTTTTGAGTGGAGGCAATATAGCGGAGAGAACTTTTTAACTTCTTTTGAACTATTTAATAACATCATTCTCATACCTTCTTTTCTTGCAGTTTGGGAAGGAGGTATAGCAATCCATGGAGGTCTAATTGGAGGATTAATATCTATTATCTATTTCTGTAAGTCAAAAAAAATTAATTTAAAAACTTTTATGGATATATTAATACCCTCGATTATTCTTGGACAATCAATAGGAAGGTGGGGAAATTTTTTCAATAATGAAGCCTTTGGAGTTCCTACAAATTTGCCTTGGAAATTATTTATACCTATCCAAAATAGGCCTTTAGAATTTATTAATTATGAATTTTTTCATCCTACATTTCTCTATGAGTCATTGTGGAATCTTTTAATTTTCATCGTCCTTATTATTATCTTTAATAAACAAAATAAAACAGATTTTTTTAGACCTGGCTTTATTAGCTGTCTTTATTTAATAAGTTATAGCTTTGGAAGATTCTGGATTGAAGGTTTAAGAACTGACCCACTGTGCATTGGTGGACTTCCACCTTTCTGTGATGGAGGTATAAGAATGGCTCAATTTATAAGTATTTTTCTATTTTCTTCTGGATTAATTGGAATATTTTTTTTAAGATTGAGAATATATAGTGGGAAAAATAGAAAGAATGGATAACAAAATATCCTTTATTGGTGTTGGTCCAGGCGATCCAGAATTATTAACTTTAAAAGCATTAAAAAAGATAAAAATTGCAGATGTCATTATTTGGACTGATTCTCTAATTCCTGAAAAGATTTTAGATTCTGCTAAAGAAGGTTCTGAAAAAATAAAAACAAGTTCACTTAACTTAGAGCAAATCACCACAACTATGATAGAAAAATTTCAGGCAGGGAAAAATGTTGTAAGGTTGCATGATGGAGACCCTTGCCTTTTTGGAGCAATTAGAGAGCAAATTGAAATTTTAAAAAACGAAAAAATTGAAATCGAGGTTGTTCCTGGAGTAAGTGCATTTCAAGTTGCTGCAGCATATCATCAAGCTGAGTTAACCATCCCTGACGTAACTCAAACAATAATTTTAACTAGAGCAGGAGGGCGAACAGGGATGCCCGAAAAAGAATCTCTGAAAGATCTTGCGAAACACAATTCCTCTATATGTCTATATCTAAGTGCTAGGCATGTGAAAAGGTCTCAAGAAACTCTACTAGAGTTTTACCCTCCAGAGACTAAAGTTATTGTTGGATTTAGAGTATCTTGGGATGATGGTTGGACATCATTGATCGAGTTAAAAGATATGGAAAAATTTTCTATTGAGAAAAAGCTAATTAGAACAACCATTTACATAATTAGCCCAGCAATTAGTAATTTTCAAAAAAGATCCAATCTTTATAATCCATCTTATAGACATCTCTTCAGGAATAAATAATCTTTAAGTTGTAAGAAAAATATTAATTACTATAATTAGTAAAAATTTACTCACTTTGAAAGAAATAAAATCTGCTTCAGAAATCAACAATAAAGGAGAAGATTCCTCTTTAAAGAGAATAGGAAACTTCATTAAAGAGGCTAGGTTAAGCAAAAATCAATCTATTGAAGAATTGGCTTCTGATTTAAAAATTGGAACTCATCAACTTGAAGCCATAGAAGAAGGTAATGAAGAAAAACTACCTGAAAAAGTATTTGTCAAAGCAATGATAAGACGGATTTCACAGAAGCTAAAACTTAATACAGAATTTTTAATGGATGAATTCAAGACAGAGAGGAAAGAAGTGAAAATTGAAGAAATAGTTGAAGAAGTATCCAAAAAAAATTACAAATCTAGGCAATCTAAGAATTTTAATCCAGTTGAATTCCTAATATTTATTTTAATTTCAGGCTTTCTCGGACTAATCGCTTCTTCCTTAATTTTCAATTTATTTTCAGATCCTTCTCAGAATCAAACTCCAAAACAAGAACTTATTAAAAAAACTAAATAACTTTTAAATTCAAATTCTTTAGTTCTTTTATTGCATTACGGCATAATCCTAAGTTCCATTTTTCAAGAAGAAGATCATGGTTTCTATTTAAAGGTAAAAGTTCAAATGTAAGGATATTTTCCTGCAATTTTATTTGAACTGAGGAGATTACCTTATCAGGTCTTTGATCAAGAGATGCTGCGAGTCTAAGGATTAATGACATTTCAAGAACTAATGTTTTATCTTCTTTGGATATTAAATTTTGCCAAGACTCATGTCTTTTCTTCGGTAAAGTCTTTCTATGGTACCTAGCAATTGAAGCAATAATATTTGTTTCTGCTTCAGAATATCCCAACAACTCACAATTTTTTATTAAGTACCAAGAGTGTTTGTGATATGAACCAACATTCACGTATTTCCCGCAATTATAAAGATTAGAAGCTGCCCAAAGAAGTTCTTTAGCTTTAGGGTCATTATCGCTATGAAAGATATTTTTAGTCTGATCATAGATTTGAAGGGCAATTTCAATAACTTTCTCAGCTCTCATATTATCTACTCCAAACTTTCTGGCCTGATGAACTATGGTTTTTTTTCTAATATTGCTTTGAATATTTAACTCGTTTTTAATTATCCCTTTACGAAGCATCCAATCTACAACCAAACCCTCTCGAAGCGCCCTCTCACTTATTATTAATTCATTAAAGTTCAACATCTCCATTGCAGTGTTTAATATCAATGCTCCTGGAATAATTATTTCTGCTCTTCTCTCACTTAATGAAGGTATTTTCTTGATTTCCGCATCTGGCAATTTAATTAGTTTTTCCAATACATTTTGTAAATTTTCCTTTTTAAATTTATAACCATGCAACTTTTGTTTAGATTCTCCCAAATCATCTGAAATCAAATTTCCTAATGAAGTTGCCGTGCCACTGGTTGCAATCAAAGATAAAGGCTTATCTCCCTTAGATCTACTCTTTATTTTTCGAACAGAGGGTTCTAAAGATCCTTTAATAAAAGTTTTTAGAAAACTCGATCTCTCTGAATTTATAGACTCTTTATTTAAAAAATCATTTTTAAGTCTTACCGCTCCAATTCTCGAACTGGTTAGAGCTATAGCATCTTTTTTATCTGCAAGTATTAATTCTGTAGATCCTCCACCAATATCTATGATTACAAAAGACTGATCTTTAAAAGCCATACCAGACAGAACACCAAGGTAAATTAATCTAGCTTCCTCAGAACCACTTATCATTTCTATTTGAATATCAGTTTCATCAAAAACCCTTCTAATAAAATCTTGACCGTTTGGAGCTTCCCTAACTGCACTTGTTGCTGCTGTTACTATTTGTTTTACTCCATTACTTTTACAATATTCCTTAAATCGCTTAAGAGTAACTAATGCTCTTTGGATTGATTCTTCAGTAAGATTACCCTCCTCATCTCTTTCTCCAAGACGAGTGGTTGATTTATCAGTGAATTTTATTGAAAATGATTTTAACTCTAGATTAATTTCTGCTACTAAGAGATGTGTAGAGTTAGTTCCAATATCTATGGAAGCTACTAAAATTTGCTTTTCTCGAAAATATCTTAAATCTTGTTTCTGTATCATTTCTTTTTTTAAGATGCAGATATCTTTAATCCATTAATAAATATACCCAAGATTGATTATTTAATAATAGAAATCATTTAATCCTAGTAAGATTATTTAAAGTTATGAAATATACAATAGGGTATATGGAGAATAAAAATCGACAAATTAGATTAAGTACTTTTTTTGAATTATTAAGGTGGAATAAACCAACTGGAAGAATGATCTTACTCATACCTGCTGGGTGGAGTTTATATTTAACTCCTGGCGCTAATCCAACATTTTTAATGTTGTTAAGAATAATCCTTGGAGGGCTATTAGTAAGTGGATTAGGCTGCGTAGTTAATGATATTTGGGATAAAAAAATTGATCAAAAAGTTATTAGGACAAAAAATAGACCTCTAGCCGCAAATAAAATCAGTCTTAAAACGGCTTATTCAATTCTTTTCTTTTTAATTTTATGTAGTTTCTTTTTAACTTTGTCACTACCTCAACCTGGCAGGATCCTTTCAATTTCACTTGCTTTTTTAGCTTTGCCTACTATTTTAATTTATCCTTCTGCTAAAAGATGGTTTAAATATCCTCAATTAATCTTATCCATATGCTGGGGTTTTGCTGTCTTAATTCCCTGGGCCGCAAACGAAGGCAATTTGAATAGCATTGTTTTATTATTTTGCTGGCTAGCTACTATTTTTTGGACTTTTGGCTTTGACACGATTTATGCTTTAGCAGATAAAAAATTTGATATCAAAATTGGAATAAATAGTTCCGCCGTTAACCTACAGAACTATACAAGAGTAACTGTTCAAATTTGTTATTTTTTAACTTCTATTTTTCTCGCATTATGCGGATTTATTAATCAAATGGATTTTATTTTTTGGCCAATTTGGCTTACAACGGCAATCTTAATGCAGCTAGATACACTAAAAGTATTTCCTGAGGAAAAGCAATCTATAAAAAATATAGGTAATCATTTCAAAAATCAATCAATTTATGGAGGAGTCCTTTTATTAGGAATTATTATTGCCTCATAAATTCAAAATATGGTTTCCAGATTAAAAAAAGGTGATCTAATAGATATTTTAGCTCCAGGCTCCTTTATTGATGAAGAGGAAAATTTTCAAAAAGGGATAGAAATTTTAAAAAGCTGGGGCTTGGAAATTAATGAAAATAATTCCCTGTCAAAAAAATTCGGTTATTTTGCAGGTGATGATTCTACTAGATTTGAAGAACTGGAAAAAGCACAAAGTAGTAAGCTAATCATTTTTGCAAAAGGAGGTTGGGGTTCAGCAAGACTGTTAGAAAAAGAACCTTCATGGCAGCATGGTTTAATGCTTGGATTCTCAGATACATGTTCTTTATTACTATCTAAATATTCTCAAGGATTTAAAGGTTCTATTCATGGGCCTATGGTTACTGGCCTTTTCAAAGAGCCAGAGTGGAGTCTTGAGAGATTAAGAAATTTACTTTTTGAGGGATATGTTGAGGACATAATAGGAATCCCTTTAAGAGGTGGAAAAGCGAAAGGAGAGATAATAGTTTCTAACTTAACTATTGCTACTTTTTTAATTGGTACTAATCACTTTCCAGATTGCAAAGGGAAAATAATAATTTTTGAAGACATTAATGAAGATATTTATAAAATTGATCGCATGTTGACTTACCTTAGGATGACTAAAACAATTTCTGAAATTGCGGGTATTGGATTCGGAAGTTTTTCTAATGATTCCTGCGACCTTGAATGGAAAGATTTACTAAAAAACTGCATTATTGAAAGACTTCAAGAGTTCGATTTTCCTATTCTTTTTGATCTCCCAATAGGACACATATCAGGGAATGCATGCATCCCGTTAGGGTATGAAGCAACCTTAAATGGTGACAACGGCATTCTTAGTATCGATAAACCTTTTTAACTAGGAGTTCTTCACAAAAAGTTTTGCTATTTTCAAGTCTATAGGAGATGTAATTTTTATATTAGAATAAGTTCCCTCAATAATCTTAACTTTCCAATTAAGCATTTCGAATAGAGAAGCATCATCTGTGACTTTCCAGTTTTTATCAATTGCCATCTTATGAGCTTTTTTTAATCTATCTACTAAAAAGCCCTGAGGAGTTTGCGCTGCCCATAAATAATTTCTGTCTGGTGTTTCTTTAATAAAACCTTCATTATCAACAATCTTTATAGTGTCTGTTACCTTAGTAGCCAAAATTACAGCTTCATTTTCATCTAATTGCATGGCACAAAGGTCTATCAATTCAGGATTAATTAGACATCTAGCACCATCATGTATTAAAACTTTTTCAGCATCTTTTGGTAACGCTTTTAAACCATTAAAAACTGACTGTTGTCTGGTGTCGCCACCATTAATCCAATGAACTTTATGGGCAAAATCCTTTGCTGAATTTAATAATAAGTTTTTATCTTTAGGTTGCCCAATTATTCCAACCCAATTTGTTGAGCTTGCAGAAAATACAGATTTAAGTGTCCAATAAATCAAAGGCTCTCCCTCTAAATCAATAAGTAATTTATTTTTTCCAGCTTTCATTCTGCTGCCGCTCCCTGCAGCTGGTATTAAAAAGTGCAAAATAGAAGGTCTTAATATTTTCTAGACAATTATAAATAAAAGCAATATCTTTACACAAATAGTACTACGATTGAAAATTATAAAAATTTCATAATGTCCAATAAAGATTCATTATCAGGCAAAATTGCTTTAATCACTGGAGCTAGCAGAGGAATTGGTAAAGAAATTGCTTTAGAACTAAGCCGATTGGGAGCAGAAGTTTTTATTAATTACTCTTCATCTGATGAAAAAGCTGAAGAAGTTGTAAATTTAATAAAAAATTCAGGAGGTAAAGCTCATAAATTAAAATTTGATGTTTCAAAAGAAGATTCTGTCAGTTCAGCTTTTGAAGAAATAATCAAAATTAATGGCACCATTGATATCCTCATTAACAATGCTGGAATAACTAGAGATGGACTATTGATGAGAATGAAATCGGAACAATGGGATGATGTAATAAATACAAACTTAAAAGGAGTTTTTCTTTGTACAAAATATGCTTCAAAATTTATGATGAAAAAAAGAAGTGGTAGCATCGTAAATATTTCATCTGTTGTTGGCATAATTGGTAATCCTGGACAAGCAAATTATTCTGCAGCCAAAGCTGGAGTTATTGGATTTACCAAAACTTGCGCTAAAGAATTTGCCTCAAGAGGTATAAATGTTAATGCAATAGCTCCAGGTTTTATAGAAACAGAGATGACTGAAAAACTTAATACTGAAGAGATTCTAAAAGTTATTCCTTTAGGAAAATTAGGAAGTTGTACTCAAATTGCAAACTTGGTGTCATTCTTAGTTTCAAGTGATGCCGGAAGTTACATTACAGGGCAAACAATCAGTATAGACGGGGGTATGAGTATTTAGTTATGTACTTTCATAAGGTTGGCCTAATTCATCTCTCAACCTTCTAATTTTTTGTAGAAGTTTTAGTCTTCGACTTCTAGCAGTTAATGTTAAGAAAAATCTTAAAGGGAAGTATATTAGCGTCATAGCAATCGCGAGGATTGCGATAAGAGTAAAAATAAGATTATTTGTTTCTTCCATAACTTAAAGATACTCTTATTTGAGTTAATTTGTTTGTCCTATTAAAAGAAATTCGGCTTTCCCCACTTATTTAAATATCCCTTAAAAATGATTCTATGGGAGATTAGAATAAGACAAAAGATCGAGTAAACATGGCTAAACAGTTAAGTTTTTCAAATGAATCAAGAGAAGCTCTAGAAAAAGGTGTGAATTTCGTAGCTAATGCGGTAAAGGTTACTATTGGGCCGAAGGCAAAAAACGTCGTAATAGAAAAGAAATTTGGTTCACCAGATATAGTAAGAGATGGATCTACAGTTGCTAAAGAAATCGAGATTGAAAACCCTATTTCTAATTTAGGTGCGAAATTAATAGAACAAGTTGCATCCAAGACAAAAGAGAGTGCTGGTGATGGAACAACAACTGCAACCATTTTGGCTCAGAAGATGGTTCAGGAGGGATTAAAAAATATTGCTTCTGGCGCCAACCCTATGGAGTTAAAAAAAGGTATGGAGGCAGGCCTAGCTTTTGTCTTAGAGAAATTAAGTTCCAGAAGTATTTCATTAAGTGGTTCTGATATCCAAAAAGTTGCAACAGTTAGTGCTGGAGGTGATGAAGAAATTGGATCTATAATTTCGAAAGCAATGGACATTGTTACTTCAGATGGTGTAATAACTGTCGAAGAATCTCAATCACTAGAAACAGAATTAGATATAACAGAAGGTATGTCTTTTGATAGAGGTTATAGTTCTCCATATTTCGTAACAGACCAAGAAAGACAAGTTTGTGAACTTGAAAATCCTAAAATATTAATAACTGATCAAAAAGTTTCAACTTTAGTTGATCTAGTTCCAATACTTGAAGAAATTCAGAAGTCAGGCTCACCTTTTCTAATTCTTGCTGAAGATATCGAAGGAGAGGCTTTAACTACTCTGGTTTTAAATAAAAATAGTGGGGTTTTAAATGTCGCTTCCGTTAGAGCTCCGTTATTTGGGGAGAGAAGAAAAGCTGCCCTCGAAGATATTGCAATTCTTACAGGGGCTAAGTTAATTAGCGAAGATAAATCGATGACACTTGATAAAGTATCGATTAATGATTTAGGAAAAGCAAAAAAAATAACTATCACAAAGGATAAAACTACAATTGTTGCCTTCGAAGACACTAAAGATTTAGTTAAAGCGAGAGTAGAGAAACTAAAGAGAGAGGTTAATATAACTGAATCTGAGTATGATCAGGATAAAATCAATGAAAGGATAGCAAAACTAGCCGGAGGAGTAGCTCTTATCAAAGTAGGAGCTGCTACAGAAACAGAGATGAAGCATAAAAAGTTGAGAATCGAAGATTCCCTTAATGCTACGAAAGCTGCTATTGAAGAGGGTGTTGTTTCTGGAGGAGGACAAACTTTAATTGAAATATCAGATGACCTTTTAAATTTAAGTGAGACATCTTCAGATGATTTAAGAACAGGGATAAATATAGTCAAAGAAGCACTTGTAGAACCCACCAAACAAATAGCAATAAATGCTGGTTTTAATGGAGATGTAGTTGTAGCTGAAATTAAAAGACTTAACAAAGGCTTTAATGCTAATTCAGGAAAATATGAGGATTTAAAAGATTCAGGAATATTAGATCCAACCAAAGTAATAAGATTAGCTCTTCAAGATTCAGTATCTATTGCAGCTATGCTCCTCACAACAGAAGTTGCTATGGCAGACATTCCAGAGCCTGAAGCCGCGGCCCCTGGAGGACCAGGTGGAGATCCAATGGGGGGAATGGGTGGCATGGGAATGCCAGGTATGGGTGGCATGGGAATGCCAGGAATGGGTGGCATGGGAATGCCAGGTATGGGTGGCATGGGAATGCCAGGTATGGGTGGCATGGGAATGCCAGGTATGATGTAAAAGCTAACTAGCTTTTTTATCGTTGTTAATCCACTTTCTTAAATTTTTAATATAAGGTAGGGGTAATTTTGGGGTTTCAGTAAATTGATTTATTTTATTAGAATTTTGATTTTTGCTAGATATTTCATTGCTGCTAGCAGTTTCTAGGTCATTTGATTCCCACTTTGTTTCTTCATTATTTTCAAAAGTTTTTGATAATTCAAACTTAATTTGTTCTTGATTTTCTTCTTCACGCTGATTTTCTTTTTGTAGTGAACTATGGATTAATAAATCATTTAATGAATCAATCCCAAATCTATGGACCCACTTAAGAACAACATTTTCTTGAAGCAAAAAATTATTTTCTAAACATGCTTGTTTAAAAACTTCTATTAAATGATTTTTTAAAAGCATAAAATTTCTAATTTAACTTTCTATTTAACAGAGGCCTTATAATAAACAAGGAAAAAACTGTTAAAGAAAATAATATTGAGATACAACTCTTACAAGTTAAATCACCATATGGGGCATGTAAAGCCACTAATTCTAAATCCATAGTTTGTGTATAGGCAGTCCTAATAGGTTCAATAGCAAAAGTTAATGGATTTAATGAAGCTAACCAGCCCAGCCAATTTGGCATAAAAGAGATTGGAGCTAAAGCAGTACTCGCAAATAGAAGAGGTAAATTTACTACGAATATAAGAGCGATTAATTCAATATGTCCCGGCAAAACAAACGCTAAACATAAACTTATTGATGTCACAAATAGAACTAATAAAATTAGTGTTATAAGTACAATTCCTAAACCATATAAGTTGGGCCATCCATAACCCAAAATGTATGAAACAATCATTATTACAACGCTCTGAACAAAGCTCAAGATTGTTATGTAAAAAAAAGAAGATAAAACTATGGATAATCTACTTGTTAAAGGAGCCACAAGTAATCTATTTAGAAAGCCAAACTCCCTATCAAACATTAAAGGAAGGCCAGAGTTTAGGGCTCCGCTAAAAGCAGTAAAAACAATAAGTCCGGCTCCTAAAAAATTCCCATAAGAATCAACACCTGGTAAAAAACCTTCAGGAGCTTTAGAGAATAATGCCCCAAATAAAAAAAGCCAAATTATTGGTTGTAATATTCCTGCTAAAAGAGTTGATGGTCTTCTTTTTAATTGAATAAATAATCTCTTTGTTAAGGCAAATGTTTCTTGATATAAAAAAAATAAATTATACTGTTGTAATTCCATAATTAGCAGTAATTAGTATTCATTATAATTAGTTAACCAAAAAGTTTTTTTATCGCATGGATTGCTTTGATTCTTTTTTTAGGTCTCTTTTCCCTGCCATGGAAATTTCAGCATCCAATAATGTTTTCCCAGTTGCCTGAAGATATACATCATCCAAGCTTGGCTGACTTTGGGTAAGAGAAAAAATTTCAAATTTTGAGAAAGCCAATTCCACTTTTAGCTTCGTAAGTAAATCTTTTTGCTTATCTGCTACGAAATTTATTGAGAAACCTTGAGCTTCATTTATGATAATCTGACTAATTCCATCTATTGAAGATAAAATTTTAGATATAATATTTGCTTCTTCCTGATTACTAAATTCTCTTACTTTCAAAGTTACTCTATCTCCTCCTAATTTATTTTTGAGCTCTGCAGTAGTACCTTTTGCTATAACTCTTCCATCATCAATTATCACTAATCTGTCTGCCAATTTATCTATTTCATCAAGATAGTGACTACTTAAAATAATGGTCATTCCATTATTTCTTAAATCTTTCAAAAGTTGCCATATAATATTTCTACTTTCAATATCTAAACCAACTGTTGGTTCATCCAAAATTAATACTTGGGGCAAATGTAAAAGTCCAGCTGCCAGATCTATTCTTCTTTTCATTCCCCCTGAATAAGTTCCGCACTTACGATCAATCCAATCATTCATTTCTAATTGATCTATTAATTTATTTATCCTTTCAAATTTTTTGTTTTTGTTTATGTGATACAGATCTGATTGAAAATCCAAAAGCTCTCGTCCAGTTAATATTTTATCAAGTGCAATGTCTTGGGCTACATAACCAATTAATTCTCTAATTTTCCTTGAATTTTTTATCAGATTAATGTTATTTATAAAAACTTCTCCACTATCAGGCTCTATTAAAGTAGCGAGTATTTTTATTAGTGTAGATTTGCCAGCACCATTTGGACCTAGTATTCCGAATAATGTGCCAGCTTCAATTTCCATCGATAAATTTTTTAATGCATTGATATCTGAATAAGATTTTGAGAGCCCTTTAACTTTTATATAGTTCATCAAACTTACTATTTATTTAAAAAACATTTTACATCTAATTTAATTACTAAGCGGGGATACAATAGATAAAAATATTTGCATAGATTGCTGCTCAAATTCTACGGATAGTTGGGTTCTGGAAATTAATAACAAAAGACAAATGCCAAACATGTAGAGAATAGACCACCTAAAAAGAGACTTTGCTCTAGAAAGATCATCAGGAGATTTCTTTAATTCATTTATTAATTGCAAAAGTCTTCCATTAAATGGCAATAACATAATTTCGTATAAGAGACCCCCTTCAGGTAGAGCAAAGACTCCCATAATACTCATTAAAACTGTTGCCCACCCGTAACGGGAAATCGCTTTAGCAGTAAAAACAGATCCTTTAACAGAAGGGAGCATAGGAATGCCAACAGATGCATAATCATCCTTCAACAAAATTGCAAGTGCCCAAAAATGAGCTGGAGTCCATAACATTACTAAACCAAACAACCACCAACCACTAAGACCTATATGACCTGTAGCAGCAGAGGCTCCAACTAAGGGTGGTATTGCACCAGCAACTCCTCCGAAAACAATGTTTTTTGTTGTACGAGGTTTCAAAATAACTGTATATAAAATTACGTAGCTAAATAAACCAAGAAGAGTTAAACCCGCAGCCAAATAATTTACACCACTTACTAAAAGCATCGAAGCTGCCAAAGTACATGATACGGCGGCTAAAAATACAGTCTCAGATGACAACTTTCCTGCTGGCAAGGCTCTTTTGCTAGTTCTTGTCATCCTTTTATCTAATTCCATTTCCCACAAGCAATTAAGAGCTCCTGCTGCTGCTGCTGCCAAAGCGCCTCCTCCTAAAGTGCAGATAAGTTTCGGGGAAGACAAAGGCCATTCTTCTGTTAAAGCCATTCCTCCCAAAGTTGTGGCCAGTAAAAGTGGGATTAATCTAGGTTTTGCTACTTCAAGCCAAGGCGGCAAAGTTAATCTTTTTCTTGAAGGTACAACTTCATCCCTAATTGAAGATTGATAGTTCAAGTTTTCTAAGTTACTACTGTTCATGAGTTGATACCGACCGTTTGAGTATTAAGAGAGTGGTCTAGACCTTTTTTGATAAAAGGATATCTAAAAATTAATGTTGTTAATATCGCAATAAATAAAGCAGCGTTAAGTTGATGACCGATAATAAAAATAGGTTCATTCAAATTTGTTTTAAGACTTAAAACGCCTAAAACAATTTGGGAAAACAAGAGAAAAATAAGTACTGAGAGATATTTCCAATTTTTAGTAAACAAACTTCTTTTATAAATTGCAGTAGCAATAATCAATAGTATTGAAAAAGTAATTGGAAAGGCAAATAATTTATGGGTATTTAGAATTAGGCATTGTTTATTAAAAGATATACAAATATGTGCTGCCCAAGTTGATGAAAGCCTTACTCCAATAAAAGATTGAATCAAAGTAAGTAAAAGAGGAACAAATAATAACAATCTCCACCAAATTAATGGCTTTTCTATTTCGTCATTTTCCAAATTTTGATTGATTGAAATTGTTGTAATGAGAAGTAGAAAAGCTATTAAAAGATGGCCCGTAACAGTATATGAATCGAGCAGGTTTATAACTGTTAAAGCTCCAAAAGATCCCTGGACAATAACAAGAAAAAGTAGTAATGAATAAGTTTTAGGTAACCAATTTGGAATTTCATTTTTCCAAATAATTGAAAGGGTAAATTTAAAAAGAATTAATATACCAACCAGAAAAGCATCTAGACGATGAAACCATTCTAGAAAAACTCTTAGGTTCATATGATTAAAAGGCAAAAAAGATCCATAACATAATGGCCAATCTGGACAGGCAAGTCCTGCCTCCATGACTCTAGTAGCACCTCCAATTACAATTAGTGCTATGAGTGCAAATACACTATGACTTCCCAACCTTCTAAAAATTGTCAGATATTTTGATTTATATAATTGCTTATTAATCAAATGGATAAAACCTATTATTTTGCATAATAAATTAGATCTAAAAAACAAACATTAATTAAAAATTAATATGTTTAATTTAAAAAATAATTTACTAATTTAATCTTTTTTCCCTGACAATTAAGTCTGAAAAGTTATATATAATACGCCTTTTATTTCATAAATCTTAAGAAGTTGTGAATTTAAATGATTTTCTTTTAACAAAGGATGCAGGATTAAAAAAATTGAATATCTTGATGATATGAATACAAATTTTTAGAAATCAATTGTTAAATAAAAACATTTATTTAATATTAATTATTTCACTCGTTTTTGCTATATCTTTTTGGATTGGTTTTAATGTAAATTTGCTCCCAGCAGAAGCAAGTATTAATGCCCCAATTTATGATGAACTTTTTAAAATTCTTTTCATCATTGGATTAATTATTTTTATAGGAATGACAATAGCAGTTATTTATAGCTTATTTAAATTTAGGAAAAGAGATGATCAGATAGGCGATGGTATAGCTTTAGAGGGGAATTTAAGCTTAGAAATTGTATGGACAATTATTCCTTCAATAATTGTTTTATTAATAGGTTTATATAGCTACAACATCTACGATCGAATGGGAGGGATGAAAGAACTAAATCATAATCATGAACTGATGAGTTCTAACACTGAAAAAATATGGGCTGGAATTAGTCAAACCTCTGATAATGAAATAGCAATAAATAATTTATCAATTGAAGTTTCAGCTATGCAATTTGCATTTCTATTCAATTATCCCAAGGGCAATTTCATATCAGGAGAACTACACGTACCTGTTGATCAAAAAGTATCAATGAAAATGGAATCCAAAGATGTCATACATGCTTTTTGGGTACCAGAATTCAGAATTAAACAGGATATTATTCCTGGACAGCCTACTATTCTAAATTTTACTCCTACAAAAGTAGGAAAATATCCGATAATTTGCGCAGAATTATGTGGACCATATCATGGAGGAATGAGAGCCTCGATAATAGTTGAAGAAGAATCTGATTACAACGAATGGTTTAACAAAAATAAAAAACCGGAAGTAAATTTATGACAATATCAATTGATCCACAAAAAACTAATAATGAAAGTCTTCAACCTAAAGGCTGGCTTAGATACTTTAGTTTTAGCCTTGATCATAAAGTAATTGGGATACAATACTTGGTTTGTGGTTTTCTCTTCTATTTAATAGGAGGAACCTTAGCGAGCGCTATAAGAATTGAACTAGCCAGCCCAATGTCTGATTTTATGCCAAGAGATGTTTATAACCAAGTTTTAACTTTACATGGAACAATAATGATATTCCTTTGGATAGTACCTGTAGTTAACGGTGCTTTTGGAAATTATTTGATTCCATTTTATGTAGGTGCCAGAGATATGGCATTCCCAAGATTAAATGCTGTAGCTTTTTGGTTAATTCCTCCTTCAGGTTTGATGCTGGTAGCAAGCTATTTTGTTGAGGGTGCTGCTCAAGCTGGATGGACGGCTTATCCACCTCTGAGCATTACAACTCCTCAATCAGGACAAATTATTTGGATTCTGAGTGTTCTATTACTTGGAGGCAGTTCTATTTTTGGCGGAATAAACTTTATCGCAACCATTATCAAATTAAGAAGGCCAGGATTAAAACTTATGCAATTGCCAATGTATTGTTGGGCAATGCTTGGAACAAGTCTATTAGTTGTTTTGTCAACTCCTGTTTTAGCAGGAACTTTAATTCTACTTAGTTTCGATATCATAGCTAATACAGGTTTTTTCAATCCTGTTTTAGGTGGAAATGTCGTAGTGTATCAGCATTTATTTTGGTTCTATTCTCATCCAGCTGTATACATTATGGTCCTTCCTGCCTTTGGTTTAGTTAGTGAAATACTTCCTGTACATGCTAGAAAACCACTTTTTGGATATACAACAATGGTTTTTTCAATAATGGGAATAGTAGTTTTAGGTTTAGTTGTTTGGGCGCATCACATGTTTACGAGTGGAACTCCACCTTGGATGAGATTGTTCTTTACTATTGCCACGGCATTTATTGCTGTTCCAACAGGTATAAAATTTTTCAATTGGGTCGCAACACTATGGGGAGGTAAAATTTCCATTAATAGTGCAATGTTATTCTCTTGCGGATTTATCATAAACTTTGTTTTTGGAGGTATTACAGGAGTTGCTTTAGCGCAGGTACCTTTCGATATTCACGTACATGATACCTATTTCGTTGTAGCCCATTTTCATTACATAGTTTATGGAGGGACTGTTTTTATCATTTTCTCTTCAATTTATCATTGGTTCCCCAAAGTAACTGGAAAAATGCTCAATGAAAAATTAGGAATTTTACATTTTATCAATACTTTTATTGGATTTAACTTGTGCTTTGCTCCTCAACATTGGCTTGGTTTAAATGGAATGCCGAGAAGAGTTGCAGAATATGATCCTCAATTCCAGTTCGTTAATCAAATTAGTAGCCTTGGGGCTCTTTTGATGGCTATAAGTACAATTCCTTTTTTAATTAATGTATTCCTTAGTTTGAGAAATGGAAAAGATGCTGGAGATAACCCTTGGAATGCTCTTACACCTGAATGGTTAACATCTTCTCCACCTCCAGTTGAAAATTGGGAAGGAGAAGCTCCATTAGTTGAAGAACCTTATGGTTATGGTAAAGAAATTACCGAACAAATATAAAAACACATGACAACACTAGATAGCTCAAAAGAAATTCAAAAAAATAATTCTGAAGTTAATGAAACACATGAAGACTTCAGAATGTTTGGTCTTATAACTTTCCTAATTGCGGACGGGATGACTTTTGCTGGATTCTTTGCTGCTTATTTAACTTATAAAGCAGTAAATCCATTACCTGATGGTGCTATTTATGAATTAGAACTTCCAATACCTACACTCAATACAATTTTGTTACTTGTTAGTAGTGCAACTTTCCATAAAGCAGGCAAAGCACTTTTAAAAGACAAAAACGCTGATTCCCAAAAATGGTTATGTTTTACTGCTTTTCTTGGAATTATATTTTTAATATGTCAATTATTTGAATATTTTCATTTACCTTTTGGTTTAACCGATAATTTATTTGCAAGTACTTTTTACGCTCTTACTGGTTTTCATGGATTACATGTCACTTTAGGCACTTTAATGATTTTAATTATTGCTTGGCAATCGCGAATCAATGGCGGAAGATTAACTAGTCAAAATATGTTTCCATTGGAGGCTGTTGAATTGTACTGGCATTTTGTAGATGGAATATGGGTTATTTTATTTATTATTTTGTATCTTTTATAAAAAACTAAATTTAAAAAAATTAAATATATTTTTTATTAATTTATATTGCCACACTTCTCCTTTTTAGTAAGAATATATAGTTAGGAATTTTTCAGATAATGCTAGAAGGAAAAGAACTTCTTGAAAAAGCAAAATTATTAAGTAAAAAATCTGAAGATGAGATAGCAAAAGGTTGTGGTTACGTTGGTCCTAGCGGAAGAATCTTAAGAAAAAGTTTTTATAGGGCGCTTATCGAAGCTAAGGGTTACAAAATAGGAAATGGTCGTCAGGGGAAAAATGGTAGTAGAGCTTCAAGAGGCAGACAGACAGAATTCAAAACTAAAGTTCATGGCAATGGGAACCTATTAATTGGTCATGCTTACACCAAAAAATTAGGACTAGAACCCGGTCAGGAATTTAAAATCGATCTTAAAAAAGAGTCAAAAATAATTTATCTGATTCCATTAAATTAAAAAATATATTTTACCAACCGTTTTCTTTAAGCCATTCCGAAGAAATATTGTTTGAAGATAAATCTTGATTGCTATTTTTATTAAATAAAAGTAATTTCTCTAGATATTTAATTAGTGCATCTGCCTCAAGGTTTACGCTGTCACCGACATTTAATTTATTCAGATTTGTGTTATGCCAAGTATGAGGAATTATCGCGATAGTAAAAATTTCTCCTTCCTGCTTATATTTTGCAATTGTAAGACTTATACCATTTACACAAATACTGCCTTTATTAACTACATATTTCGAAAATTTATTATTTTTCCACTTTATAGATAAAAGCCAGGATTTATCTAATTTTTCTATATTCTCAACAGTTCCTAGGCCATCAACATGCCCACTGACTATATGCCCTCCCAAACGGTCAGACACTCTAAGAGCAGGCTCTAAATTAACAATCTGATTGAGGTTCGACTTTACTCCTAAGGTTGTTTTTTTTAATGTTTCCTCACTCACATCAACAGTAAATTTATTTTGAAAAATCTCTTTAACTGTCAAACAAATTCCATCAACGGCTATGCTGTCGCCAATTGCCATATCAAATAAATTATCTAGAATTTCAATTTCTAAAATATTTTTTTCTTGTTTAAGTTTTCCAATTGATTGAATTATGCCTGTGAACATAGATTTAAGAAAATTTTTTTTGCAAAATTTTGTATTTACCTTAATTTACTTTAAATGATTATCAACTATAAATAAATTAAAGAGTAAATAAAAATAAATTGATCATATTTAGATGATTATTAATTCACAAAAAAGATCATTTGGTAGAGGGGCGAAAGTGAGCTTATTCACTTTAGGGACAATGCGAGCAACTGAAAGTCTCGAAAAAATGTATAGCATAATAAAAGATGCATATTATGTAGGAATTAACCACATAGAAACAGCACCTTCATATGGTGATGCTGAATCACTTATTGGAAATTCAATAAAGAAACTAGCAAAAGAAGAGAATATTAAAGAAAAAAGTTGGGTGATTACTTCCAAAGTTTTACCAAAGGGTGATTTTGACTTTTTAAAAAATAATTTTAAAAAGTCTCTTAAAAATTTAAATCGCGAGAAAATTAATAATGTTGCAATTCACGGACTCAACTTAAAACAACATCTAGATTGGGTTATTGCTGGAGAGGGTAAGAAATTCATATCATGGATACTTGAGAAGGAACTAGTTGATCAAGTTGGGTTTAGTTCTCACGGAAGTTATTCACTAATTAGAGATGCAATTAACTGTCAAGCTTTTAGTTTTTGTAGTCTTCATTTGCATTATTTAGATCAATCTAAGATTGCTTTGGCAGAGGAGGCTATAAAAAAAGGTATGGGAGTTTTAGCAATATCACCTGCTGATAAAGGCGGTAGATTATATTCTCCAAGTGATATTTTGTTAGAGGCCTCTAAGCCTTTTCATCCATTAGAATTAGCTTATCGATTTCTGCTAGCAAAAGGTATTACAACTTTGTCCTTGGGGGCGACAAACAAGAAAGATTTTGAGTTTGCGTATAAACTTAGAAACTCATTCGAGAAGCTTACAAACCTTGAGAAAAGGGCCTTGAATAAAATTGAGGAAGTTGCTAATAAAAGATTACATTCAACCAAATGTGAACAATGCAGATGTTGTCTTCCATGTCCAAATGAAATACCTATTCCAGAAATACTTCGTTTAAGGAATATATCTATTGGTTATGGCCAATTAGAATTTTCAAAAGAAAGATACAACTTAATAGGAAAAGCTGGCCACTGGTGGGAAGAAAGAAATGCCTCATATTGTCAAGAATGCAATGAATGTGTTCCTAAATGTCCTAGTCAATTAGATATACCAAATTTATTAAAGCAAACCCATAACTTGTTAATTGAAACTCCGACAAAAAGATTATGGGGTTAAAGACTCATCCCAGAAATTTTTAAAATTAATTTTTTGTTCATTTGATAGGACAGGGAAAGACCAACTATTTTTCCAACATTTTTCAGATGGGCCTGAAATGGAAACCAATTCAGATTTATATTTACTTTGAGAATAATCACTATTAAATGGCAGGTACCAACCCTGGCTGACTAATTTATCTACTATCGATTTATTTTCTAAAGATTTAATCCATTTAATTAATATTGCATTTTTAAGATTTGATCGACTAATTAGAAAATGCCACATTAAAGGTACTCCTTGGCTTGGGAAAACTAAAGAAAGCCTGGGATCTATTTTTAAATATTTTGAGCAGAGACTATAAGGAGCTATTGCGACACTAGCATCAGAATTAATCAACCAATTGAGAGTATTTTTGTCATCAAATAACATTGCTTGGCTATTGAGTTTTTTTAAAGAATTAGATGAATTAATTTTTTGAGCAATGGATAATATTATTCTGGGACTTTGTGGAAAAATGATTTTCCCGGTTAATTTTTTAGAAAGAAGAAAATCCCAAGAAGTACTGGCGGTATTTACTAATTCTTTATTATTTTTAATGATAATTGTATAAGGTACTACCCCAATAGGAAATAATTTATTTCTCTGATTTTGATTAAAACTTCCCAAAAAATCTATCGATCTCTTATCCAAATTTTCGATCAGTGCATTTTCATTTATTTTTTCAAATTCTGCAAAATCTATACTAGTAATCCATCCATCATTAATTAAAGTAAAGTCAGAATTGAAAATTTTGTTTCTATTTTTTTGTAGCCGAATATTTTCAAAATTAATTTTTTCCTGCTTCCAATCTTTTGGAATCGTATCTTTAAAAGATTCTGGATAAAAAGAACTTTGTAATGCAATTTTTACTTTATTAGGAAGATTACTGCAAGAGTTTAAGAAGAATAAAAGCGAAAGCTTACCATAATCTAAAAATTCTCTTCTGTTTACAAATTTTGAAAACATTCAGCAATCCTTCTCTAGACAAATTTGACCTAATCCCTTCATCATTTCCAGATTTTGTTGACACAAGGACACTATTTCTTCATTTTTAAATCCATTTAAGAAAGCAAGCAACGATATTCCACCAGCACCTACACCTTCTTTTACATGACCTAATTCATAATCCTTCAATTCTTTATATTTTGAAGATTTGAAATTTAAAGGACTTGCTAAACCTAATAATTTGACATCATATTTTTCATTAATTAGATTCACTAAATCATTTAGAGAATTATCTTTCACAAGCCACCCAGTTGTTGCAATAAAAACATCTTCAATAAATTCATCTTTATTTTTTCTATCTAAGAATTCTAATACAAGCAAAATGACCGCTAACATCTGACTTCCGCCAGACAATATTACAGTTTGTTTTGCTAACCTAGCACCAATTAGTAGACCCATTGAAAAAGCTTGGAAAGGATCACCTACCGCCGCGACAACATCAAAAGAGTCGAAATCAGGCTTAAAATTTGCATTGAAAAGTCCTTTTTTAACTACTTGTCTTCTCAGTTCTCTTGGAGCTTTGAATAAACTACTTCCTACTAAATTTGACACCTCCAACCCAAAAGCTTCCATTACTGCCTGAGCTGTTGTTGTACCCCCAGGTACAGATTCAGAAATTAAAACTGGTTGTTTTAAGGATTTTCCTATAGTAAGACCTTTTTCATAGAGATTTAAAACTCTCTCTTTTGTCATTGATTTACCAGTAGTAAGACAATTTGATGGTCCTAAATCTCTATCTTCTACAACACAATGATTGAAATAAGGCTTTGCTCCTATTCCCAGAGGAATAATAACTGGACAAATATTTATAAGCTTTGTACAAACATGACTGATTAGGGCCGGAGTCACTCCTGCATTGAGAAGAGGCAATTTATATTTATGATCTTTTGAAGCACCCTCAAGCAAAAACTCAGCATCTGCGAGCGCAGTTGTCCTCCTTGATTTTGCATTAATGCCTGCAGCGGAAATTCCTGAAATTTGAGATGTATTAGTGCCTGCAATTACAAGAAATATTTTAAAGTTATTAATATTCTTTTTCAGAATTTCTATCTTATTAAATTGTCTTTTTTTATTAGATTCATTACCAAAAAAATTTATCCCTAATTCCATACTAAACATATTTACTTTTTTCAATTATTTAAATCGACTAGGCTATTTAACAATCTTGGAGGCTCTGGGATATTTAATTTAAATCTTGGAAACAGAGCATATGCAACTACATGTACAGTTAAAACATAAACTATTTCTTGAAAAATTATTAAGAAAATTGCACCTAATTGGATACTTAAAATTGAGGGGGGAAAAGGTAAATTTAATAATCCAATGAGCTTTTCTAGTAGACCATAACTTGCTCTAGTAATTAACACCCAAAGATTATCACCAACCAATGTAGATAACGCTATTACTCTTAGGAAAAAGCCAAGAGTTCCAATAATAACTCCTACAGTTAGACTAAATCTCCAACTTTTTTCTCTAAACCAACACCAGCCCAACCAAAAGGCCAAGATCCCGTAAGGAAATAAAAATAAAGTTCCTCTAACAGGACCCATAATTATGAATAAAAGAAGAAACTGTATTAATAGTCCTTCCAATGCAGTTTTAGTTCCTCTTCTCAAGTGCAACAAGATCATTGGGAGGGGTAAAATCAACCTTAATAAAGCTCCCCCAATTGGCAAATAATATAACGCAACCCATAATAAAGACGAAAGAGATGCTAAATAAGAAGTCTCTACAATGTTTAATGCTTCAGTTTTTGTTGTAATTTTCATTTTTTGTTGAATATTTTTAATTAATTTTTATTCATATCTTTATTTTTTGAATCTAGGATACGTTCAATCTTTTCTATTTCAAAATTTACCTCAGAATTACTTAATATGGAACTTAACTCTTCCGTGGGATCTTTTGGATCTACATCTTTTAAGATAAATATAATTTTGTAGGATTGAAGCTCAACTTTTCTTTTTTTTGAAAGATTATTAATTTTTTTATTTTTTTGTTTTGGTATTTTTTCTGAATAAATATCCTTTTTATTTTCGATAACATTTTCTGGCTTTTCTACTTTCTTAATTTTTTTATTTTTTTTATCATTAATCTCTTTATTTTCTTTTGATAATTTTTTTTTATTTACTAAATTATTTTGTAAATTTTCATCTTTGCTTATTTTTTCTAAATCATTAAAACTACTTTCAAGAAAGTTTCCAATCCTCCCTCCAGAACATGATTGTAAGAAAAATAAAAATATTAATAAAAAAAATTCTTTTTTTTTAAAAATCATATTTTTTTCTAACTTTTCGTTTTCCTTTTGCTTTTTTTATTACTTATCTTCGTTTTTTTTAAAATTGAGCCTTTTTTATCTTTTAGTTTTTCTTCTAAGAGAGATACAGCATCATCTATGGTGAATTTTTCTAAGTCAGTATCTTTGGCAATAGAAACATTAGTTTTACCACATTTTAAATAGACGCCATATCTTCCATTTAATATTTGGATTTTTTCTTTAAATTCTTTTGGTTTTCCAAAATCTTTAAGTACCTCTTGACCACCTCTACCCATTTTTGGCATCGCAAGAATTTCTAATGCTCGTTTTATATCAACTGTAAAAACATCATCCTCTTTCTTTAAGGATCTGTTTTCAGATTCATTTTCATTTTTAATCCATTTGATATAAGGACCAAATCTTCCTCTATCAGCCTCAACTACTCCTCCTTCAGGATGAACTCCTAACAATCTTGGCAAACTTAAAAGTACAAGAGCCTCATCTAAAGTTAGATCATCAGTTTTCAACTCTTTGGGTAATGAAGCTCTTCTTGGTTTAGCTTTATCTAGATCATTATTTCCCAATTGCACGTAAGGTCCATAAGGTCCAAATCTTAAAAAGACTTTTTCCCCAGTTTTTGGATCAGTTCCAAGATCTGATGGGCCACTTAAAATTTGATCGACTTGCTTTATGTCTAAATCTCCAGGAGTAATATCCATTGGAAGATTACCTTTCGCCTGAATTTCATTACCAGATTCATCAATTTTTGTACCCTCTAGCCAAGGTCCGTTGGAACCTATTCTGACTACACAAGGAAGGTCTTCGAAATCAACTTGTCTATAAGCTTTACCATCAATATCTCCCTCAGTTTTCTGAACTTTTACCTCCAAACCATTTTTACCTTTATAGAAAGTTTCGAGGTATGGCAGCCACTCAAGATTGCCTGAAGATATTTCATCCAATGAAGATTCCATTTTTGCAGTAAATGTAGTATCAACAAGTTCAGGAAAATGTTCTTCTAATAGAGCAGTAACAGCAAAAGCAGTAAACGTTGGAGCCAAATTATTGGAGGATATATTCGCATAACCTCTATCCACTATTGTCCCAATAATGCTTGCAT
The DNA here is from genome assembly GCA_902594875.1 of uncultured Prochlorococcus sp. GTDB lineage: Bacteria > Cyanobacteriota > Cyanobacteriia > PCC-6307 > Cyanobiaceae > Prochlorococcus_A. Next base: position 27,951 of record CACJNU010000002.1, on the reverse strand, counting down.
AGGTAGAGGGTCTTCCAATCCCTTCTTTTTCAAGTACTTTAACTAATGCAGCCTCTGTATATCTTGCAGGAGGTTTAGTTTCATGAAAAGTAGATTCCTTATTAGTAACTTCGAGATATGTTCCAGTTGTTAAATTTGGGAGAATAATTTCTTGTTGTTCAAGGGATGAACTTGGGTCATCACTTCCCTCTACATAAGCTCTGAAAAATCCTGCGAAATCAATACTTTTCCCGCTCGATTTAAATAACCCGTCCCCAACGCTAATTTCAGCATTAATCATTGTTAGCCTAGCTTCCGCCATTTGACTAGCTACAGTTCTTTTCCAAATTAAATCATAAAGAGATAAGTCTCTACCAGTTAGATTAGTTTCCTTAGGTGTTTTAAATACCTCACCTGCTGGCCTAATAGCTTCGTGTGCTTCTTGAGCATTTCTTGCAGTTGAATTAAATTGTCTTGGTGAGTTAGATAAATATTCTTTTCCATACATAGAACTGACACATTCTCTAGCAGCTCTTGTGGCTTGTTCGGAAAGATGAACTGAATCAGTCCTCATATATGTTATGAAACCTCTCTCATATAGTCCTTGGGCACATCTCATTGTTTCTCTTGCAGACAAACGAAGCTTCCTGTTTGCTTCTTGTTGCAATGTACTAGTTGTAAATGGAGGTACTGGCTTACGAGTAGATGGTTTTTTTTCGATTTTTGAGACTAACCAATCCTCAGTGGAAAACATCTTCAATAAGTCATTTACTTTTTCTTCTCCAATTATTAAAGATTTATTTCCTTGTTTTAATTTGCCGGTCTGTTCATCGAAATCGGAACCATTAGAAATTCTTTTACCGTTTAGACTAAATAATTTAGTTTCGAAAGTAACATTATCTTTTAGAAGTGAAGCTTTAATTCCCCAGTAACTAGCTTTTTTAAAGGATCTTCTTTCTCTCTCTCTCCTAACAAGAAGTCTTACAGAAACTGATTGAACACGACCAGCAGATAATCGTGGAGCTACCTTCTTCCAAAGTAAAGGAGATAATTCATATCCAAAAAGCCTGTCCAAGATTCTTCTTGTTTCTTGAGCTTGAACAAGTTCCATATCTATTTCTCTTGTTTGGTCTAAAGCTTTATTAATTGCCTTTTTTGTAATTTCATGAAAAACCATTCTCTTGGTTGGTATTTTAGGCTTAAGTATTTGCAAGAGATGCCAGCTAATACTCTCTCCTTCTCTATCTTCATCAGTTGCCAGTAACAACTGGGTCGCACCTTTCAATGCATCTTTTAACTCTTTAACAACCTTTTTCTTATCTTTTGGAACTATATAAAGTGGCTCAAAATCTTCTGTTGTATTAACTCCTATCCTTGACCATTTTTCCTTTTTAACCGCAGCAGGTATTTCAGCAGCTCCTTTTGGAAGATCTCTTACGTGTCCCATTGAAGCTAAAACTTCATAATTAGAAGGCAAAAACTTTTTTATAGTTTTTGCTTTGGTGGGACTTTCAACAATAACAAGTGTGTGATCCAAGGTTTATTTCAAAAATTGGTGTTTTTGTTCAGTTAGGGCATATTATGATTATTTGAAGCTTTTTCAAGTAACTTCTTCTTAAAATTTCAAAAATCATACTCACAAATTATAATCAAGTTAAGATTAACTCTTAGACCCTTACAATCAAACATCTAATTTAATCCAATTTAATAAAGTGCCCAACGAAATCTTTACAATTAATTTAAATGCTCAAGCCATTATTCCAGAGGCTTTTATTTTATTAGGCATTGTTGGAACACTTCTTGTAGATTTAGCTGGAGAAAAAACTGCATCAAAATGGGCACCAATAATTTGCTATTTATCAATAGGCAGCTCCCTCGTTAGTTTGGCATTGCAATGGAGTAATCCTGTAGAAAGTGCATTCCTCGGGTCCTTTAATTCAGATAATTTGGCAATCGCATTTAGAGCAATAATTTCTTTATCAACCTTAGTATCTTTACTTATAAGTTGGCGGTATACAGAACAAAGTGGTAGCCCAATTGGCGAGTTTGCTGCGATAGTTCTTTCGGCCACCCTTGGAGCAATGCTTTTGTGTGGATCCACTGACCTTATTAGTGTATTTATATCTCTGGAAACTTTATCCGTAGCAAGTTACTTACTTTCTGGTTACCTCAAGAGAGATCCAAGAAGTTCAGAAGCGGCCTTAAAATACCTCCTTGTTGGATCAGCTGCTGCTGCGGTCTATTTATATGGATCCTCTTTTCTTTATGGATTAAGTGGTTCAACAAACTTAGCGACCATAGGTTTAGAAATTATCAATAAGCCATCCTTTATTACCTCACTAGCTCTTGTATTTGTCTTATCAACAGTTGCCTTTAAAATTGCTGCTGTTCCCTTTCATCAATGGACTCCTGATGTATATGAGGGTTCACCTACACCTGTAGTAGCTTTTTTATCTGTGGGTTCAAAAACAGCGGGCTTTGCATTTGCAATAAGAATATTAAGCACAACTTTCTCTTCCTTTGACGAAGAATGGAAACTTTTATTTACCATTTTGGCCATATTGAGCATGGCTCTAGGAAATGTTGTAGCTCTAGCTCAAACCTCAATGAAAAGGATGCTAGCTTACAGTTCTATTGGACAAGCCGGATTTGTAATGATTGGAATAGTATCTGGAACACAAGATGGTTTATCAGCAGCTGTTTTATATTTGGCTGCATATTTGTTTATGAATTTGGGTGCATTTTCTTGTGTAATACTTTTCTCACTACGAACTGGTTCTGACAGAATTCTTGATTACTCAGGACTTTACCAAAAAGATCCTCTAATTACATTAGGCTTAAGCCTTTGTCTTCTATCTCTTGGTGGTTTACCTCCAATGTTAGGATTTTTTGGAAAGATATACTTGTTCTTTGCAGGTTGGGCAAATCATCAATATCTATTAGTAATAGTTGGTTTAGTAACTTCAGTTATATCTATTTATTACTACATTTCAGTGATAAAAATGATGGTAGTTAAAGAACCACAGGAAGCTTCTGAAATAGTCAAATCATATCCTGAAATTAATTGGGGAATTGTAGGATTACCTCCCTTGAGAATTGCACTTTATACTTGTGTCGCAGTAACTGCTCTTGGAGGAATACTGTCTAATCCTCTTTTTAAATTAGCTAATACAGCAGTTTCAGAAACTCCTTTCTTACAAGATATTATTGCTACAGCAAACAATATTTCTTAGAAGAATTCTTCAATAAATGTTCAAGAAAGTCGCGAGTTTAGAAAATATATCTAAAACATATGGGAAAGAAGATCTAACTGTTAAAGCCTTAGACAGCATAAACTTAGAAATTTATAAAGGTGATTATTTAGCTGTAATGGGAGCAAGTGGCTCAGGCAAAAGTACAGCTATGAATATTATTGGATGTCTAGATAGACCATCTGAAGGTATTTATAAATTAAATGGTATTCCTGTTGAAAATTTATCTGATGATGAGCTCGCGGAAATACGCAACCAAAAATTAGGCTTCGTTTTTCAACAATTTCATCTTCTTTCAGACGCAACTGCACTTGAAAACGTAATTTTGCCAATGATTTATGCTGGTATTGAGCCTGAGCAAAGATTAGTGCGAGGTAAGAATGCCCTAAAAAAAGTTGGCCTTTCAGAAAGAATGAATAATCGCCCAAACCAATTATCCGGAGGTCAACAACAACGAGTTGCTATTGCGAGAGCTATTATCAATAACCCCGCAATTTTGTTAGCAGACGAACCTACTGGAGCACTAGATTCAAAAACTACTGAAGATGTATTAGATCTTTTTGACAAACTGCATGAATCTGGAATAACTATAGTTTTAGTTACTCATGAAGATGAAGTTGCAAATCGCGCAAAAAAAATAGCCAAATTTAAGGATGGAAGAATAGTTGAATTAAAAGTTAATTAAATTCAAAACCTTCTAATTACCTTTAGTTGAGTTTCATTTTCAATTCTTAAATTCCCATTCGAATCAATATCTTTAATTTTCCATGAATCAGGACAATAACCACTAGGTAAAAAACTTTTAGTAAGAAACTTATTTGCAGATTTAATCACATATTCTTTTTTCTTGTTACATTCAATTGAATCGTTAAAAGCTTTAAGAACTTTAGCTGTCCAATAATATTGATTAATACTCTTAGTTTGAAGTACTTTTGATAATGAAATACCTTCTGATGGGGTGTAATTTAAAACATTCATGCCAAGTCCTAATCTTGCATAGATAATTTTTTTGCCTCTCGTTATCACCCTTGGTAAAAATCCAATCAACTTTTTTGAACCAAAAAAAATATCATTTGGCCATTTCAAACAAACATTTATATTCTCTTGTCTAAGCATTTCACATAACTTAATACCTAAAGACAAATTAAATATTTGATATTCAAATTCTTTTGAAAATATTGGGTAAGCTGCACTTAACCAAATCCCACCTTTTGGAGACACCCAAGTTTTTGAATTTTGGCCAACCCCTGAGAATTGTTCTCTTGCGATTATCGCTACTGGCTGGTTTTTCTTTATTTCAGAATATTCAAGCAAGTGTGTTAGCTCATTTTCGGTACTTTTACATTTTATTTTGTAGTAAAGTGTCCAGGTTGGATATTGACCCTGAATTTTTTTTAAATAAAAAACTGTCTTAGCTGCAGGTCCAATAACTTTCACAAATTCTTTATTAAAACAACAAGCATCTTTTTAAAGATTAGATTAACTTTAATCTTAATAAGTAAATTTTACAAATTGGACAAAAAGTATTTGCCAATAGTGAATAGAAGGAATCCACATCCATTAAAAAATTGTCTTGATAATTTCAAAAAATCCTGCGGAGACTTAGATAAACTTTCTAAAATCAACGAAAACTGGAAGAACTTAATCGGCTTAGAACTATTTCAAGAATGTAAACCATTAAATATTGAAAAAAAGATACTTACTATTGCAGTAAATCATCCACAATGGCGCCAAGCTCTAATCTATAACAAGCATAAATTAAAAGAGAGAATCGAGAAAATTGGAATAACTTTGAATGAAATAAAAATAATACAAAATTATGAAATTAAAAATAAAAATATCAAAGCTACAAATGCAAAGATAGTTTGGGCAAATCATCCAAGTAGAATCAATCAAAATAATATGTGCATTTGTACTTTTTGTAATTCCCCTACTCCTGAGGGCGAAATCAAAAGATGGGGAAAGTGTTCTTTTTGTTGGAGAAAAATAAAAAACTAAATTCTTTATTTAGTTAAAATTAGTATTCCCATTTGCCCCCCCAAAATAGTCCTATATTCAGCTTTCTTAAATCCAACTTCCTTAGCAATATTTATAAGCTCATTTTTCTTTGGAAAATTACTAATACTTTTTTCAATATATGCGTACTCTGGACCTAAATTAAAAAACCGCGAAATGGTTACGACAATTAATCTCAAATAAATTTTCTGAAAAATGTTGGATAAAGAATTTTTTGTGGAGTGATTAAAATCCAAAAATCCTGCCCTTCCTTTATCTTTCAAAAGATAAAAAACTTTTTTTATTCCTTCTTCAACATTATTCAAGTTTCTTAGTCCATATGACATACAAATCCCATCAAAATTTTTTGCATAATTATTAATTTCTAATACATCTTGAATTTCCCACTTAATAAATTTATTTTTTTTTAGATCTGATTTTTTCTTTGCAATATTTAAGATATCCTCTGCACTATCAATCCCAGTAATTGAGCCCATTGGACTAACTCTCTCAGAAATTAAAAATGCTAAATCTCCAGTTCCACAGCACAAATCAGCCCAATCTTCACCATTTGAAGGTTCTAATAAATTTACTAATTTCCTTTTCCATAATCTGTGCAGCCCAAAACTTAATAAATTATTTAAAAAGTCATATTTATAAGAAATTTTATTAAATATATTTTTGACTTCGATAGTTTTTGTGAATTTCATTTTTAAATTTTAAACTTATTTCTTTTTGGGATTAAATTAAATTTTTTATTCATATGGTCTTATTGGAAGTTTTTTTTCTAGGAGGAAAGTTTTTATTTCTTTTAAAGTAAGTTTCTTATCATGAAGTAATGATGCTAAGAGTGCTGCTGATGCCCTTCCTTCCTTGAAAACATCATAGATATCCTCTAGAGAGCCTGCCCCTCCTGAAGCAATTACTGGGATATCAACAATATTTGCAACAGATTCTGTCAAATTTAAATCATATCCATTCTGTGTTCCATCACCATCCATTGAAGTAAGCAATATTTCCCCTGCGCCAAGTTCCTCAACCATCTTTGCCCAACTTAATACATCTATGCCAGTATTTTCTCTCCCGCCTTTTACATATACCTCCCACTCACCAACCTTATTAACTTTTCTTCGAGCATCAATTGCTATAACGATGCATTGAGTACCAAATTCTCTAGAACTTTCAGAAATTAAATTAGGATTACTTACTGCTGAGGAATTTAAACTCACTTTATCCGCTCCTGCTCTTAAAAGATCATTAATAGAAGAAACAGAATCAATTCCTCCACCTACTGTAAAAGGGATTTTTACTGACTTTGCTGTCCTAGAAACAAGGTCAACTAATGTATTCCTATTTTCCACACTTGCTCTAATATCTAAGAATACCAATTCATCTGCGCCTTCATCAGAATATCTACAAGCCAATTCAATAGGATCACCTGAATCTCTCAAGTTTACAAAATTTACACCTTTAACTACTCTGCCATTGGCGACATCTAAACAAGGAATTAAACGAAGAGCTACCATTTTAGTAAAAATTGTCCAAATGCTGTTAATCTTGCATAATAGCTTCCATTTTACCTCTTATGGCTGAAACAAAATTATTACCCAAAATAGGTAGTAAAATCAAAATTAACATTAACAAAGTAAAAGATAGACTACCAGCGAAATTAATTGATCAAATATCCTCTAATCCTAAAGCCGTAATAACAGGCTATAAGATGACAGACGGCAGGAGTATAGGAATCACCGCAAAATTTCAGAATGGTGAGCAAAACTGGTTTTTCCCAGAAGAAATTGAGAAAGGTTAAAGAGTAAAGTGAATGATCCAAAACAACTTTTAGGAATTAAGGGCGCATCTGAAACTTCAAGTATATGGAAACTTCGTATACAGTTAATGAAGCCAATTACCTGGATACCTTTGATATGGGGAGTTATTTGCGGAGCAGCCGCAAGTGGAAATTTTGAATGGACATTTAGTAATGTTTTAGCTTCACTAGCATGTATGTTAATGAGTGGGCCACTTCTGGCAGGTTATACACAAACCATAAATGATTTCTTTGATAAAGAAATTGATGCAATTAATGAACCAAATAGACCAATTCCTTCTGGGAAAATTTCAATTAAAGATGTAAAAATACAAATCTGGGTATTACTTATAGCGGGTTTAATAGTTGCTTTTCTATTAGATTTATATGCTAAGCACACCTTCCCCTCCGTATTACTTTTGGCATTAGGAGGTTCCTTTGTTAGTTATATATATTCTGCTCCACCACTTAAATTAAAACAGAATGGTTGGCTTGGAAATTATGCATTAGGAGCATCTTATATAGCTTTACCTTGGTGGGCAGGACAAGCCTTGTTTGGGAAATTAACAATCTTGACGGCGATACTAACACTTGCTTATAGCCTCTCAGGACTTGGAATTGCTGTTATTAATGATTTCAAAAGTGTTGAAGGAGACTCAAAGCTAGGCTTAAATTCTCTTCCAGTAGTATTTGGAATTAAAAATGCAAGTAGAATAAGTGCAGGACTGATTGATATTTTTCAATTAGCAATGGTTGTAGTATTAGTCATTATTGGTCAACATTTAGCCTCTGTAATTTTGGTTTTATTGGTAATTCCACAAATTACATTTCAAGATATGTGGTTACTAAGAGATCCTCTAAAGTTTGATGTCAAATATCAAGCAAGTGCCCAACCATTCCTTATAACTGGAATGTTAGTTACAGCTTTAGCGATAGGACATAGTTTTTTAGTTGCTTAAAGTGCAAAAGATTAAATTCAAATCTTTTGTTTTAATAATTCCAATATTAATTTTTTCTGGAATATCTTTTTATTTTTTTAGTCTAATATTTAGTACCTTAAAATTTGACGTTTCTAAAAATAAAAAATCGCGAGAAACCAAATATTCTTACGTAATATCATCTTCTGATAATAAGATAATAAGCAAATTAAGCCACAAATTTGAAATAGATAATAGTAAAAATAAAATTCCCTATTTTCTCAAACATTCTTTTATATCTTCTGAGGATAAAAGATTTTATAAACATAATGGAATAGATTTAAAAAGTATTTCACGAGCCCTTATTCAAAATATTAGAAGTGGTTATGTTAAAGAGGGAGGAAGTACGATTACACAACAAGTTGCTAGATTACTTTTTCTAAATAATGATTTAAGTTTTCAAAGAAAAATCAAAGAAATATTTATATCACTCATACTTGAATTTAGATATAACAAAAATCAAATTTTAAAATTATATTTAAACAATATTTATCTAGGATCAGGAGCATACGGGGTAGATGAGGCTGCCCAAGTTTATTTTGGAAAATTTATAGAAGAATTGACATTATCAGAGATCGCATTAATTGCAGGATTAGCTCCAGCTCCATCAATTTATTCACCTTATCAAAATTTAGAACTAGCTATTAAAAATAGAAATAAAGTCCTTAAATCAATGTATGTTGATGGATATATTTCTCTTGGAAATAAGAATAAGGCTATTAAAGAAAAAATAAAGTTAAATTATCAAACAGCTGATAATTTTTTAGATGATAAATTACTAATAAACTTTATTCTTCAGGAAACAGATAAAAAAATTGGAAGTAAAAATGATTATAAGTTTTTAAGAATTAAATCTTCTATCAACAAAGATTGGCAAGAAAAAGGTCAAAAAATATCAAGATATGCAGGGCCTAAAGAACTGGAATTTAGTCTGTTATCTATCGAATCAAACACAGGACTAATCAGGACAATGATAACCAGCAAAAATCCATCAATTAATGAATACAATAGAGTGATTTCATCTGTAAGACCTTTAGGTTCTACTTTTAAAATAATCCCTTATGCTGCTGCATTAATAGAAGGAATAAAATTAAGCGATAAATTTGAAGACTTACCAATATGTTGGGAAAGTTATTGCCCAAGAAATTTTTCAGAAGACTACAGAGGTTCAATATCTTTGATTGAATCATTTAAAAGTTCATCAAATATCGTTCCAATATCAATAACAAAAAAAATCGGCTTAAAAAATATTATTAATTTAGCGAATTCATTTGGACTAGGTTACAAGCAAGAGTTTGAGGAATTCCCATCATTGGCTATTGGCGCCTACGGAGATAATCTTTTAAACATTACAAATGCATATTCTGCAATAAACAATAATGGGAAGATTCAAAGCCCTGAAATTATAGAAAAAATAGAATCATTTAAAAAACAACCTATTTGGGAAAATAAATCTATTTCCAAGAAAATATTAGATTTAAAAATAAACAAGAAAATAAATAAACTTCTTGAAAAATCTGTAAAAGAAGGTACTTCAAAAGCAGCCTCTATAAAAGGAAAGAAAATTTATGGGAAAACAGGAACATCTGATGGAAATAAAGATCTCTGGTTTATTGGTTCTATTGATAACCTTACAACAGGGATCTGGATAGGTTACGACGATAACAAGGAATCTGAATTATCTAGTGGGAATGCAGCTTATTTATGGAAGAAGTTCATATCTGAAATTTATAAAATTCCAGTTAAAAAATAAATTATATTTTTTAAGATTTATAAGAAATTATTGCAGAATAAAATCCATCACCAGGATAATCCAAGCTAGGTAAAATTTGCTTTTGGCTAACCAATTTTAAAGTTTTGTTTTTTTCAATAAATCGCTCAATTAATAGATTATTTTCATCGGGACAAATAGTACAAGTTGAATAAACTAAAGTGCCATCTTTTTTTAAAAGAGGGAAAATACTCTCCAAAAGTTTTTCCTGTAATAAAGTTAAAGATTTTATTTTTTCTTTACTTAAAGACCACCTAGAATCTGGATTCCTGGAAAGAGTTCCAATGCCTGAACAAGGAGCATCTATTAAAATCTTATCAAAATAAGATATAAACTTAGGATTTAATTCAATCAAACTCGTAGCATCAGCCTTAAGGGTATTAACAGATTTCAAATTTAATCTTTCTAAGTTTGATTGCAGTATTTTCAATCTTTTTGCTGATCTATCTACGGCAATGATTTCAGCACTATCATTTGTTAATTCTGCAAGGTGGGTAGACTTACTTCCCGGAGCTGCACAAGCATCTAAAATCTTTTCACCTTCTTTTGGATTTAAGAGAGGTGCTATCCACTGAGAAGATCTATCTTGAATTGTCCAAAGTCCATCACTATATCCTGGTAAATTTTTTATGGATCTTGGATTAGATTTTAAAGTAATTCCATTATGTAAATCTTTAATAATTTCAGCATCAATATTATTTTCATGAAGTACTTTCAAAAAGTTATCTAAATTAGTTTTTAATTGGTTAATTCTCAAATCAATAGATGGTTTTTTATTAAATGCCTTAATGATATTTTCAGCCTCGCTATTGCCGACCCATTTATAAAGATCCTTCACAAGCCATAATGGAAATGATTCAATATATGAAATTCTTTCTTTTCTATCAGAAGATAATTCCGGAAAGATTTTTTGTTCTAATTTTCTTGATGCATTTCTCAATATCGCATTTACAGTTCCCGCTAAACCATTTAAATCTGTTTTTTTAGCTACTTCTACAGTGGTAGAAATAGCAGCAGGAAATGGGATTTTATCCATTTTCAATAGTTGATACAAACCTATATGTAGAAGCCATCTTAACTTTGGAGGCTGCTTTTTATGAGTAATTTTTGATGTATGATCTGTCCAAAGATCAAGAAATTTTCTATACCTTATGCATCCAAAAGATAATTCCGTAATAAAAGCTATATCAAGAGGATTAAATTGATAATTTTTTAAAACTTTTTCAAGAGCATGATCAGAAAAATCACCAGAACTAACTTTTAACAAAATTTCCCAAGCTGCCTTTCTTTGTAAATATCCTATGCTCAAAATATAATTAATTTTTAAAAGATAACTTTAATATACAAAAAATTCAAAAATTTAAACTACTTTTTCAATTGCAGAATTAAACCAAATAAAACCTAAGATAGAAATAAGTGAAAGATTAAATCCTAAAAAAAGAAAGATATTTAAAGAATGGATTCTTTCCCGAAAAAAATATTTGTTTCTCTTTTTGATACTTCATCATTAAAATAAAAACTTATTCAGGATTTCAAACGGCAACCAATATTGATAGATCCGGCATCAAGCATTCTGCCTAATTTAATTGCTATGGATTCCTCCAACCTAGTGAAATTAGATTGATGGGTAGTTATCCAATCTAATTCAGAAAAAGTGATAATTCCTGTCGAATTACTTTTTAAAAAAAGTGTTCCAATTTCCATTAGATAAATCTAATATTTAACTAAATTAACACCCGTATTTAATATTTCTTCATAACATAATATTCTTTTAATTTTTCAAAGAAAGCTGTAAGTTATTACTCTTAATTTATTGAATATCTCTTAAAAATTTATCGGCCGTTTTTAAGTGATTATTTAATTTTTCCTCTGACATTTTATCGATATTTCTCGTTAACATTGCCAGACGATATTGCTTTCTAAAAAAGCTTTCATTATCTTTAATAAATTTCCAAAATAAGCCATCCCATATTTCACACCATCGGCCACTTTTAAAATTAGACATTTTTTTTACATAATTAGAGCTTGATATATATGGCTTTGTTGAAAAGATACCACCATCACTAAACTGACTCATTCCGTAAACATTTGGTACCATAACCCAATCATAGGAATCAATAAACATTTCCATAAACCATTTATAAACTTGGTTGGGGTGAATTCTACATAGAAGCATAAAGTTGCCAACAATCATTAGCCGCTCAATATGATGACAATAACCAAATTTAATAATATTTTTTATAACAACGTCTACTGGTTCAATTCCTGTATTTCCTTGATAAAAAGATTTTGGAATTGGCTTATCTTCAAAATTCCAAAAATTACTATTTCGCATCTTTGTTCCGTACTTTTTATAGACTAGGCAAATAAATTCTCTCCATCCAATAATTTGACGAATAAAACCCTCTAAAGAGTTAATAGGAACATTATTATTTTTTGCAAAAAGTAATGCTTTATTTACTACTATATCTGGGGTTAATAAGCCGCTATTTAAAAGAGGAGAAAGTAAACTGTGCCATAAAAAAGAATTTTCTTTAGAAATTGCATCCTCATAATCTCCAAATAAGAAAAATCTATTTTTAAAAAAATCATTTAACCATTCATCTGCCTCTTCAAAATTAGTTGGATATAAAAAGTTATTACTTTCTCCAATAAACTCAATATCAAAATTGGCTAATGACCTTTCTGCATTAACTACAAATTTATTTTTTTGTAATTTAGGTGTATCTGGTATATTTATTTTTTTTGGTAATTTTTTTCTATTCATTTCATCGAAACTCCATTTACCACCTTCAGGGGTATCATCAGGATTAACTAATATCTTTTGGCTCTTTCTTTGATTCTCATAAAATCTCCCCATAAGAGGTTTTTTTGTATTTGATGCAAATAAGTCTTTTAAATCTTCACTGCTCATAAACATAGGAGAAGGCAAAATATTTAAAGCTAAATTATTACTTTCAACAAAATTTTTAATCCTCTTCATTATTAAAAAATCATGAGGGTCAATGAGATTTATTTTCTGATATTTATTTTTAATAAATTCTGATAAGTAATCAACTGTAGAAAAATTATTCTTGTTTTCGATATATAAAACTTTAAAGCCAGATATTTCTAAATAATTTTTATAAGCGAACATAGATGCTCTATGAAAAACTAACTTATTTTTATGGTTAATTAATTTATGAAATTTATCATTTCCAAAAAATAATGAGTCTTCTAAGATCAAAACTTCACAATTTATTTTTAAGATTGGGCTTTCTCTAAAAAGTTGATTTGGGAAAATAATTGATATTTGTTTCATCTTTGCGACTTCCTGTTACTGCATCTTTTTGAACAGTAGATAACATCATCCCAACAGTTTTTCCATTTTTTACGCCACTCAAAAGGCCTATTGCAAACAGGACAAGTTTTAGTAGAAAGATTTTTCAAAATTTATAATTTTCTTTTATGAGTAGATTTAAATCTAGTTGAATCTTTTAGGGCCATATGTTTTGTATTTCTTCCCGAAACTCTCTTTCTCCAGACTTTGAAAGATTTGGGTTTAAGATTTTGACGCATAATTTTTATCGCATCTTCCTCTTTTAAACCAAATTGATACTCGATAGCTTCAAAGGGTGTTCTATCTTCCCAACACATTTCTATTATTCTGTCTAAATCGATACTTTCCATATTTATTGTTCACATTGTGAGGTACAAAGTTTTTCAATATCAGATCTTCCTGTAATTTGAAGTCTATATTTTGCCCAATATCTGTAAACCAATCTCAATAATGGAGATAAGAGATTAATCTTCAAGGGATAATAAACCCAACCTAAACCAACTAATTCATAAGAATATGCAAGTACATCTAGTCCCCTAATAATTTCACCATTTTCAATAATCCCATGCAGGTTTGACATAGCTTCTGAATATGAGATGTCATTAAAAAGACTTTGATCATAATCCTTACTATTAATATCTATAAATGCAATTTGATTTAAGGTATCTCTTTTTTTAAGAAAATTTGTTTCTCTCAAACAAAGTGGACAAGCACCATCGAATAAAAAGGTTAATTTATTTTTCATATTTTTATTCAAATATAGAAATTAAATAACTTTTTTGTGGAATAAAAATTTTTTTTTAGAGTACAAGCTTTATAAAGCCTTAATAATTTCCAGTTCTAATTTAGTGAAATTATATTATCTTAATAATTAATAAGCCATTGATTAAGGGATACATCAATGGTTTAAAACTATTTATGATCAGTCATCTAAAAGATGAACTCCTTCTCCTATGTCAGGAGTAAATTTACAATACTTTTCAAAAATAAGTCCAACACCTCTCATTTTTTCTCCTAATTCATCGTTAAATTTATTCCACTTTTCCGATTCACGATCAGGTAAATCCCACCCTTGTTTTTCTACCATACTTGTTATTACTGTATAGTCCCATTCTATGTATGCCATTGAGTTAGTTTAAACTACCAAAATATTATAAACCAAGAGATTTAATAGGTAATCAATATTTTTTGAATATAATTTAAAAGTGTGAAAAAATTATAAATGTCAATTTTGCCAAGAAGATTTGAACGAATCAAAAGTGTTTTAGATTGCAGAATGAAAAACTTGACTGTTTTAGTTGAGGATGTCAATAAACCACATAATTTATCTGCGATATTAAGGACATGCGATGCGGCAGGAGTTTTCGAAGCAAATTTTATTAGCAAAACTAATACCGTTAAGACTTTTAATAGTACTGCTCAAGGAAGTCAAAAATGGGTAAAACTTAATGATCATGAAAACACTATCACGGCAATATCTGATTTAAAGAATAAGGGTTTTAAATTATATGGAACGACTCTTAATACTGAATCAGTAGATTATAGAAATTTTGATTATTCTCAAAATACATGTTTTGTTTTAGGAGCAGAAAAATGGGGATTAAGTAATGAACTTATATCAATGGTTGATCAATCAATTTTTATACCTATGAGAGGTATGGTTCAATCTCTGAATGTTTCAGTTGCTGCTTCTATATTATTATTTGAAGCTGTTCGCCAAAGAAAGAATAAAGGTATATTGCCCTCTAATGGAGAAGGGTTAAATATGGATGAATATCAAAAAACACTTTTTGAATGGTGTTACCCAGAATTAGCTGCGGTGTATAAAAAATCAGCTAAAGGATATCCAAAGTTGAATGATCAAGGAGAACTTGATCCTATTACAGATAACTAAATTTATTCAGAATTTTGACTATCAAAAATTTCTTCAAGGTCCTCTCCTATAAAAGAAAGACCTAAAACCAAAAAAAACATTGCCAAACCTGGGAACAAAGCCGTCCACCAGATACCTGTAGGTAAAGCGGCAAGAGCCAGATTTAAATCACTTCCCCACTCTGGGACATCTGCAGGAACGCCAAGGCCTAAAAATCCTAAACTTCCTAATACCAAAACAGCATCTGCAGCATTTAGGGTAAGCAGAATAGGCAATGGTGTTATTACATTTGGGAGAATATATTTAAAAATAATTTTTTTAACATCAGCTCCTGCAACTTGAGCTGCCTCAACATAAGTTTCGGATTTAACCAATATTGTTTGATTTCTGATTAATCTAAAATATTGAGGAGAGTAAACAATACACAAAGCCAAAGCCGCGTTAAGGATACCCTTACCCAATACAAAAGCCACAACAACTGAAAGCAAAATTACAGGTATTGAAAAAATAGTATCCATTATTAGTGATAAGCATTTATCAAAAAAACCACCAAAATATCCACTTAATAATCCCAATGGTAAACCCAAACTTAATGAAAAAAGAATAGCTAAGAATACAACTTCTATCGCTAATGATGATCCTTGCAAAGTTCTTAAGCAAACATCTCTTCCTAATCTATCTGTGCCACAAAAATGATTAAGAGAAGGAGGGGCAAAGATATCATTACTTAACATTGAAAATGAATAGCCAAAAAAATTATTGGCCTCTAAAAATTTCATTATTAAAACAACAAGAAGATAAAAAAGTACAATTAAAAAACCAGCTTTTCTGATATTTGCGCCGACACGATTAAATGAGTTAATATCCAAAATCTTTTTTTTAAAGATATAGTTGAAATATATCTAATTCTTTTAAAAATAAATAGCTATTTATTTTAAATTCAAAGAAATTAATGGTTTAATTTCAAGACTGCCATAAAAGCTTCTTGAGGGACTTCAACTTTACCCATTGCCTTCATCCTCTTTTTACCTTTGGCTTGTTTCTTTAAAAGTTTCTTTTTCCTAGAAATATCCCCTCCATAACATTTAGATAAAACATCTTTTCGCAAAGCACTTATACTTTCACTTGCAATAATCCTGCTACCGATTGATGCTTGAATAGGTATTTTAAATTGTTGTTTTGGGATAAGTTCTTTTAATTTCTCAACTAAACTTCTGCCAATTCCATAAGCCTTATCTTTATGAACGATCGAAGTTAATGGATCTGCTCTTTCTGAATTTATTAGAACATCTAATCTAACAAGGTCATTCTTTCTATAGCCAATCAGGTGATATTCCATTGATGCATAACCTTGGGTCCTACTTTTCATTTGATCAAAGAAATCTGTAACTACTTCTGCTAATGGAATTTCATAAATCAAAGTAACTCGATCTTTTGTTATATATTTCATATCAATGAATACTCCTCTTCTTTCCTGACATAAACCCATTAATGTTCCATTAAATTCATTGGGAGCATAAATTTCCATCTTCACATAAGGCTCTTCTATTGATTCTCTAAGTTGTGGATCAGGAATTGTAGAAGGATTATCAATAAAGATATGTTCCTGCTGATTTAAATTAACCTTATAAATAACTGATGGTGCCGTTACGATTAGATCCAAGTCATATTCTCTCTCTAATCTTTCTTGAACAATCTCCATATGAAGAAGTCCTAGAAATCCACACCTAAATCCAAAGCCCATTGCGCTACTGGTCTCGGGCTCATATTTTAAAGCTGCATCAGATAATTGTAATTTTTCTAGTGATACTCTTAAATCTGGGAATTGATCAGCATCAGTCGGGAATAAGCCACAAAAAACCATAGGATTAGCTGTCTTATAACCAGGCAAAGGATCATTGGCAGGTGAATTTAAAAGAGTAATCGTATCTCCCACTCTCGCATCAGCAACTGATTTTATAGAAGCAGCTAAATAACCGACTTCTCCTGCATGTAATTCATCAACTTGCTGCTGATCAGGCGCCATTATTCCTATCTCATCCAGTTCATAATTTTTTTTACTTGCCATTAATAATATTTTTTCTCTCTTATTAAGAGATCCAGATATCACCCTGAAATAAACAATCACTCCTCTATAGGGATCATAATAAGAATCAAAAATCAGTGCCTTTGTAGGTAGTTTAATTTCATCTTGAGGAGGAGGTACTCTTCTTACGATTGCTTCCAAAATATCTTTAATACCAACTCCAGTTTTTGCTGAACAATTTATTGCATTAGATGTATCAAGTCCAATAATTTCCTCTATTTCTTGTTTTATTTTTTCAGCATCAGCCCCTGGTAAATCAACTTTATTTAAAACAGGAATTATTTCAAGATTATTTTCTAAGGCAAGATAAACATTAGCTAAGGTTTGAGCTTCTACTCCTTGACTTGCGTCAACGACAAGTAAGGCGCCTTCACAAGCTTGAAGAGATCTACTAACCTCATAAGAGAAATCAACATGCCCTGGAGTATCTATTAAGTTCAAAACATATTCTTGGGAATCGTCAGCTTTATATTTCATCCTAGCGGCCTGTAACTTGATAGTAATTCCTCTCTCTCTTTCAAGATCCATACTATCCAAAAATTGTTCTTGCATATCTCTTTGCTGCACAGTACCAGTATCTTGAAGCAACCTATCTGCAAGGGTAGATTTACCATGGTCAATATGAGCGATTATGCAGAAATTTCTAATTTTTGAAACCGATATATCAGTCATATATAAAGAAAAATTCTCCACTTATTACATCTTGAATAATATTAGCTAATTAGGATTATGGATGGAAACCAAAAATGGAATTATTTCTTTTTTTAATTTCTTTTATGAAGGTACTGTAATTTTCAGAGACTGATAGTTCTGGATAAATTAAGTCATTTATTTTTTTCTGAAGATTATGCTTATCGTTTAAAAATAAAACAGATTTTTCTAGCACCTCAACCATAATTGAAACCGCAGTACTTGCTCCCGGAGAGGCTCCCAACAAAGCAGATAATGATCCATCAGATGAATTTACAATCTCAGTTCCAAATTTCAAAGAACCACCACCTTCAGTTTTTTTAATTATTTGGACTCTTTGACCAGCATTCTTTAAATACCAATCAGAAGGATTAGCTGATGGCATCATATTCTTTAAATTCTCAATTCTTGAGTTATGGTTCTTTAATGATTGTGATATTAGATAATTAATTAAATCGTTGTTCTTGAAACCAACATCTAACATAGAAAAAATATTATTCTTTTTAATTGAACTAAATAAGTCAAAGTATGAACTTTGTTTTAGAAATTTCGTTGTAAATCCAGCAAAAGGTCCATATAAAAGAAGTTTTTTATTATCAATCCATCTGGTGTCTAAATGAGGCACAGACATTGGTGGCGATCCAATATCAGCTTTACCATAAACTTTTGAGTTATGTTTGTCTGTTAGATCTTTTTTCTCGCAAATAAGCCATTTCCCACTAACAGGAAATCCACCATAACTTTTTGCTTCTGGAATTTTTGATTTTTGTAAATAATTAATTGTTTTTCCACCAGCACCAAGAAAAACATAGCTAGTTCTAATTGAAGTTTTTCTGCCTTCAGAACTGATTTCTAGTTCCCATTGTTTTTTATCAATTTTATTTAAATCTACTAATTCTGTTTTGTATCTTATTTCAACATTTTTGTTTAAGGAAACTAATGACAAATACTCTTTAGTTAAAGCCTCAAAATTAATATCAGTTCCTCTGCCTATTCTGGTAGCAGCGATTTGAGTAGATGGATTTCTATCTTTTGTTATTAGAGGAGCCCATGATGAAATTTCATCAAAAGATGTAGTAAATTCCATATCGATAAATTCAGGATTTTCGGTCATTTTCTGAAATCTTTTTTTTAAAAAAGAAATATTATCCTGACCAGATACAAAGCTAATATGAGGAATAAATTTTAGAAACTTCTTAATATCAATTTTCCCTGCTTCATACAATGAGGCCCATAAAGACATGGATGTTTCAAAAGAACGATTTATTGAGAGCGCTTTATCTATTTTTAGATTTCCTTTTTCATCTAAAGGGGTATAGTTTAATTCGCAATTAGCCGCATGTCCTGTACCTGCATTATTAAAAGCGCCAGTACTTTCACTTCCTGGAGCATTTAATTTTTCTATAATAAGAAATTTTATATCTGGTAAAACTTCTGAAATTAGAAGGGCTAAAGTACTACTCATTATCCCTGCTCCTACTAAGACTGCATCAAAGTAGCTATTGTCATTAGTGGGATTTTTAGATGAAGTCACAACAGAAAATTATCTTTTTTGCAATTAATCAGATTTCTTTCTAGGCTTATTATAAAGTTAATCCAAAATTATGAGTACTGAAACACTCTCGCTGACAAACGAAAATGTAGAAAAAGTCCTTGACGAGCTAAGACCTTTTTTAATTTCTGATGGAGGTAATGTAGAGATTGCAGAAATAGATGGTCCAATTGTCAAAGTAAGACTTCAAGGAGCATGTGGTAGTTGCCCAAGTAGCACTATGACTCTCAAAATGGGTATTGAAAGAAAGTTAAAAGAAATGATTCCTGAAATAAGCGAAGTTGTCCAGGTTTTATAAAAATCTTTAACTGAAATATATTATTTAGTTTTTAATTCCTTCAACAAAGATGATTCCATATCAAGGCAATCAGTTGGAAGTCCTTGACCAATAGCGATTAAAAGAGGTGCAAGAATTCCTAAAGTAAAAACTAAATTTGATTGGCTTACATCATATTTACTCAAAGTAAAAGTTATCAAATAAATAATTAAAAAATAAGCATGTAGCGAAAAAAATTCTTTTGGCTTTAACACTGGCCACCTTAAAGTATTTCCCAAAAAATATAAAAAACCTGTCATAAATAAATAGTTAAATGAAGATTAAACCAAATATAAACATAATCCTTTTTAGAGACTATTTATAAAAAAATTTACCTAAGATAATAATTAAAAAAACATTAAAACTTCGTTTCTATTTGTAAAAGCTAGACATACCTAGGAAAATAGGCTTATAATAATTTTGTAGCAATCGCTACTTTTCGTTCACCCTCATTTGAGGGCGCAGTTCGAGTCATACCATGGAACGGGGGATGGCCGTGTTGTCACATCGAAACATGACTACTTTAACTTACAGAGGTAAAAACTACGTTCAGAACAAAGAAGCTGCTAAAAAGCAACTTGTTGAACTTACCTACAGAAGAAACGTATACACCAACAGAATGGATGACGCTTCTTCAAGTAATGAAAAAGCAGAATTAAATTACAGAGGTGTTAATTACACTAAATAATTTAATTAAACAAATTAAAAGCCCCTTTTTCAGGGGTTTTTTTTTGGTTATATTTATCAAGAGTTCTTTTAAAAATATGTCTGAAAGTTGCTGTAATACAAACACATCTAATAAAGCATCTAATCAATTCGATCATAAAGATGCGATTCAAGAAAGATATGGTTCAGCCGCACTAGAAAAAGAAAGTTGTCTTTGTACACCAGTTGGGTTTAATCCCGTTTTACTTGAAGCACTTCCTCAAGAGGTTATAGAAAGAGACTATGGATGTGGTGATCCAACAAAATATGTTCAAAAAAATGATATAGTCTTAGATCTTGGAAGTGGAAGCGGCAAAAATGCTTTTATTTGTGCCCAAATTGTTGGGAAAGAAGGGAAAGTTATTGGAGTTGATCAGAATCCTGATATGCTTTCATTATCTAGATCAGCTTCTAAAGAAGTTACAAAAAATATAGGTTTCAACAATACAGAATTTCTAGAAGGTTCAATTGAAAAACTTGATGAATTAGATAAAGATTTAAATCCATTAATCGCCGACAAATCAGTTGATGTTATTTTAAGTAATTGCGTTTTAAACTTGGTAAGTCCAGAATCAAGAAATAACCTTCTAAGAAATATAAAAAGAGTTTTAAACGATAATGGAAGAATTGCAATTAGCGATATCGTCTCTAACAAAAAAGTTCCTTTAAGATTGCAAAATGATCATGATTTATGGACAGGATGTATTAGTGGAGCATGGTATGAGCCAGACTTTATAAGTGATTTTAAAGAACTAGGATTTAAAAATTTAAAATTTGCAGAAAGGAGTGCTGAACCTTGGAAAGTAATTGAGGATATTGAATTTAGAACAGTAACTTTAGTTGGCAATATTTAAAAAAATTCAATATTTGAAAATATAATAATAATTTCCATGAGAAATAATCTAAGAGATCAAATACCCGCATTAAAAAATAAGTATTATTTCAACTATGGCGGTCAAGGACCGTTACCAAAATCTTCTCTAGAAGCAATAGTTAAAACTTGGGAAATTATTCAAGATTTAGGACCATTTACCAATGATATGTGGCCTTTTATTTACAAAGAAATATTGACCACAAAAAGAATCATTGCTCAAAAATTAGGTGTCAATTCAAAGAATGTAGCTTTTACCGAAAATATCTCTTCCGGTATGATTTTGCCCTTTTGGGGAATAAAAGTAGAAGAGGGAGAAGAGTTGTTAATAAGTGACTGTGAACATCCTGGAGTAGTGGCTGCAAGTCGAGAATTTTGTAGAAGAAATAAATTAATATTCAAAATTTTGCCAATCCAAAAAATTAAAAATCTTAACGATGAAAATATAATTTTAGAGATTTTGAAAAATCTAAATAGTAAGACTAAAATCCTAATTATTTCTCATATCTTATGGAACTTTGGATATAAAATTCCTTTAAAACAAATTTCTATAGAATTAAAAAATAATCGAGAAGACTCTTATTTAATTGTTGATGGTGCTCAAACCTTTGGGCACATAAATATTGAAAAAGAAGTTTTTTATTCTGATTTATATTCAATAACTTCTCATAAATGGGCATGTGGACCAGAAGGACTTGGAGCCATTTATGTTTCAGATAGATTTATACATGAAACAGATCCAACAATAATTGGTTGGAAATCATTAAAAAAGGAACAAGGCATTTATGAGCCTTCAGATAATCTTTTTCATGATGATGCCAGGAAATTTGAAATAGCTACTTCTTGTATTCCTTTACTTTCTGGCCTCCGGAATTCTTTAGATCTATTGGATAAAGACTGCCATGAAAAAGAAAAAAACAAAAATATCAAAAAATTAAGTGGAAAACTTTGGGATGAATTAAATCAATCAAAGGATGTTGAATTAGTTTTAGAAAAAAAATATTTAAATGGGATTGTTAGTTTTAATATCGAAAATATTAAAGATAAGGATAAATTTGTAAAGAAACTTGGAGAAAAGAAAATTTGGATTAGAGTTTTAGAAGATCCAAAATGGTTTAGAGCATGCGTACATCAAATGACTACAGAAGATGAGATTGATTTACTTGCTAGAGAAATAAAAAAATATTGACTTAAAGATCTATTGATATAAAAAAATTTAGTTTACCAAGGTATCTCAGAGTTGTCCCATGCAATAAATTTTCCTGTAGATTCTGGTGATTGATTTTTAATAATATTGATCAAGAATTGGGATGATTTTTCTTTAGTAAATAATTTATGTTCTGGAACAAATTTATGAAAAGGTCTAGATAAATCAGTATCTACTGTTCCTGGATGAAGCAATGTAATAGTAGTCTTTGGGAAACGTCTAGCCCATTCAATACTTAAAGATTTAAAAAACTGATTTTGCGCAGATTTTGCAGCTCTATATGAATACCAACCTCCAGTTTGATTATCTCCAATGCTACCAACTCTTGCACTTATACTTGCAAAATTAAAATCAAAATCTTTTGGTATAAATTCTTCAATCGCTTTAGCTAATAAAATAGGAGAAAAGGCATTTATTGAAAAACTTTCCATCATATTTTTTTTTTCAAGATGTTGTAATCTTTTTTCTGGTTGAAAAGAATCACTATGAAGTCTACCTGTAGCATTAATAACAAGCCTTAATTTTGAAGGATGATTTGATATTTTATTTTTTAACTGCAAAAGGGATTGAGAATCCTCTATATCTAATTCCCAAAAAGGATTAAATTCACTTTTTCTTCCACACAAAACAACATCTAAATCTTTTTCACTTTCATTCAGATCTTTAGCTAGTTGTGTTCCAATTCCACCTGCGCCAACAACTAAGGCTAAGCCTTTCATTTTATTAAAAATAACTTCATTTATTCTAAGAAACTTTTCTTGTGATTTGCGTAAAGATCTTTCTTATTTGATTAGGAAATTTTATTGAGATTTATTTTTTTCTTTTAATAATTTATAAGCTATTTTTCTATCATCAAAATTGATAACTTTATCATTGAGAATTTGGTAGTCTTCATGTCCTTTTCCTGCAATTAAAACAATATCTTTTTTATTGGCAAATTTAATAGCTTCATCTATTGCTTTAAATCTATCAATTTCAATTGTTATTTTTTCTCTTTTTTTTACACCCATCAAAATATCATTTACTATCTTTTCTGGTTCTTCTGATCTTGGATTATCTGAAGTTATAAAAAGTTGATCAGACAACTCTTCAGCTATTGATCCCATTAAAGGCCTTTTACTACGATCACGATCTCCGCCACAGCCAAAAACAGTTATTAGCTTACCTTCACAAAGTTTTTTAATTGATTGCAAAACTTTTTTTAATCCATCAGGAGTGTGGGCATAATCAACAATTACCGTTGGAAGAGATTTTGAAACGTCATTATTATCAATTTGTATTTTCTCCATTCTCCCAGGAGCACCAGGGAAAGATTGTATTAATTTTGATAGATCTTTTAAAGAAAAATTAAGTTTATACAAAATTGTTATTGCTTGAATCGCATTCATTAAATTAAATTCACCGACAAGTGGAACAAAAAGTTTAATTTTTTCCCTAGGTGTATGAAACATACAGGAGGAACCACTTTGAGTAAATTTTTTATCTGTTACGAAAAAAAAATCATCATTTTTAAATTCACTTTCAGTAATCTTTGTAGAGACTAATAAAGATCTTTTTTCAAGATCAGATGATAATTTAGATATCCAATGGTCATCATGATTTAATACACAAATCCCATCTTTTTCTTTTAAGTAAGGTGGGAAAAATAATTTTCTTTTTGTTTGAAAATATGATTCCATATCTGAGTGATAATCAAGATGATCTTGAGTTAAATTAGTAAAAATAGCCGCCTCAAATTCGCATCCTGATATCCTATTTTGAGCAATAGAATGAGAACTTACCTCTAATATCGCGAATTCAGATTCTGCCTCAACAGCAGCATTTAATTTCTTTTGGAGTTTATCAGCGAAATCAGTTGTGTGAAGAGCCACTTCTGAAAAGCCAGGCCATCTATTGACCAAGGTCCCAAATAATGCAGTCTTTTTCCCTAATTTTTTTAAAAGATATTCCAATAAAAAAGTAATTGTCGTTTTTCCATTTGTACCTGTAACACCAATAAGTTTAAGTTTTCTTGAAGGCCTATTCCAAAACTCAGCGACTATTTGACCAAAAATATAATCTAAATTATCCTCAATAATTAAAATCCTTTCTCGATCAATAAAGCCAATTTTCTCTTTTGCAGCAGACCCAATAATGGCAGCCTCTGCACCATTTTCAATTGCCTCAATACAATATTTTCCTCCATCAACATTTAAACCAGGCATACCTAAAAATAAAGTTCCTTTTTGTACTTCTTTAGAGTTAAAAGAAATATTATTTATTTCATGATCTATTAAATCTAATGAAGGAATAATTCCTACCAAATCTAAAAGTTTATGTAATCTTATAGATCTCATATGAAAAATTATTTCTCCATAATGGTAGTAATATTTTTTTGAAACCAATTCTTTAATTGATCATCTTTTAATCTTGGAGAAATGCGAGGCAATTCTATAATCTCCTCGGACCTAATTCCTTCAACAGCAATAACAGGTACTTCATAATCATATTTTTTATATTTATCTTTATATAAATCGACCCTATCAATATCAATTTCTTTAAGCTCCTCTAGATTAGGGAATAACTCATTAAGATTTATTTTTGCCAGTTTGTTTTTTAATGAATCACAAAGGCAACAACCCTGCCTAACAAAAATAAATATTTTCATTCATTTAGTCAGGCACAGGGTCACATCCACAGGGAGTTAAAGGATGACATCTGCTTAATCTTTTTAAAGTTAACCACCCTCCCTTCCAAGGACCATGTCTAGTAATTGCCTCATATCCATAAGAGCTGCAACTTGGAATAAATCTACATCTTGGTCCAAAAAAAGGAGAAAACCACTTTTGATAAAACGAAATCATAAAAAGAAGTATAGAAGTAATTGATTTATTAATAGTTTTGAACACTTTAATGATGTAAAATAATATTTCCAGTAGTAATTAGTTTAATTGAATTTAATCAATTATCCAATTTATTGCAATTTTCTATTTAATTTAAAATTATGTCAAGATACCGCGGCCCCAGATTAAGGGTTACGCGTCGCTTGGGAGAACTACCAGGTCTCACCAGGAAAGCTTCAAAGAAGTCTAATCCTCCAGGTCAGCACGGCCAAGCCCGTCGCAAGCGATCAGAATATGCAATTCGTCTAGAAGAAAAGCAGAAACTTAGGTTTAATTATGGAGTTTCTGAAAAACAACTAGTACGTTATGTGAAAAAAGCTAGAGCTCAAGAAGGATCTACAGGTACTAACCTGCTAAGACTCTTAGAAAACAGACTTGATAATGTTTGTTTTAGATTAGGTTTTGGAGGTACCATTCCAGGCTCAAGACAATTAGTAAATCATGGCCATGTAACCGTTAATGGAAAGGTTCTTGATATTGCTGGTTATCAATGCAAATCAGGCGATGTAATCGGAATTAAAGAAAACAAAGCAAGCAAAAAACTTGTAGAAGGTAATATAGAATTCCCTGGTTTAGCAAATGTCCCACCTCATCTTGATTTAGACAAGCCTAAATTAACGGGGAAAATAACTGGAAAATGCGATAGAGAATGGGTGGCTCTTGAAATAAACGAACTACTAGTTGTTGAATATTATTCAAGAAAAGTTTAATATTACTTATTCTTTGGATTGTTAAATCTCTCATTAAAAAAAATGAGAGATTTAATTTAATTCTTATTTTTAAAAATAATGGGAAATAAGGAAAATAATATAAAAAAGCCAGGTTTTAAGACCTTATCAATTCACCATGAGGAAACATTTGCTGAAGAAAGTGGATGCGTTATGCCACCTATTTTTTCTACATCTACTTTCAAACATGGAAATAAAGATAATTTCGACTACACAAGATCAGGTAATCCAAACTTTAGAATTCTAGAAAGCGTCCTTAAATCAATAGAAGATTCTAAATATTGTACAGTTTTTGGATCTGGAATTAGCGCGGTAACTGCAATTTCATCAACACTAAAATCTGGTGATAAGATACTCTGCGAGTCAAATCTCTATGGTTGTACAGTGAGGATGTTCGAAAAAGTTTTCAAGAAATTTGGACTAGAAGTTTTATACACAGATTTTACAAACGAAAATAATATCAAAAAGATTTCAAACTTCGAGCCAACCTTGATATGGCTAGAAAGTCCAACTAATCCACTTTTGAAGGTACTTGATATTAAGGCGATTTGTGATGAAGCGAATAAACTACAAATCCCAGTAGTTGTAGACAATACCTTTTCTACGGCACTAATTCAAAAACCATTAGATCTTGGTGCAACACTATCACTCGTAAGCACAACAAAATTCATTAATGGACATAGTGATGCTCTTGGTGGAGCAGTACTTACAAATAATGAGGCATGGAATACTAAGATGCTTTTCTCTCAAAAAGCTCTAGGGCTTCAACCATCTCCTTTTGATAGTTGGCTCATTACGAGAGGAGTAAAAACTCTTCCTTTAAGAATCGAACAACAAACGCAAAGTGCAAAATTAATTTCTGAAGAATTAGAGAATCATAAAATAATTATTAAAGTAATTTATCCTTTTAATCAAAAACATCCACAATTTAATTTAGCAAAATCGCAAATGAGATATGGAGGTTCGATGATCACCCTAAAATTAAATTTAAATAAGGAAGATACTTTTAAATTTTGCAAATCTCTCAAATATTTCTCGCTAGCAGAAAGCCTTGGAGGAGTTGAAAGTTTAATTTGTCACCCAGCAACAATGACTCATGCCTCTGTTGATGAAAAAACAAAAAATCTTCTAGGGATAGATGATGCTCTTGTCAGATTATCAATTGGATGTGAGGATACAAACGATTTAATCTCAGACATTTTATTTGCTTTGAATAAATTCTGAAAATTGAGAGATTTACTTAAAAACCCTATATGGAAAAATTTAGAGTTGGGATATGCAATCCCTGATAGTATTCATGCCGTTTCTGTAGCTTTACCAACTTGGAATGATGTAATAAATTACGAGGAAAAAAATCAAGAATGCATGAATTTATTGAAGTCCATTTACCCAAGGTTTGGGCTAAACCCCATCGTGAAAAGGTTATGCGAAAAAGTAAAAAAGGAGAATTACTGCAGCAATAAAAGTATCTGGCCATATCCGAATGAAAGCATAGCTTTTAAAGCAAAAAAATACATTGATAGAAATACTTCTGAACAATTCTCATTAATAGAAAAAAGAGATAATTTAGCTTTCTTAATAACTGAAAAAGAAGGAAGTATTTATGCAAAATATTTTTGGCAACATACTGGTCTTGGTATATCTTCAAGAGCTGCTGCTATAGAACTCGGCCTTGAAGATCGCCCTCCGAAATCTTACGTAAATGAATGTTCTCAAAGAATAAAAAATAGAATTTCTAAATCTACAAAAATTAACTCTAATGATATTCACTTAACTTCATCTGGAATGTCTGCATTGCATACATCATTAGAAATTATTTATAAATTATTTCCAGCTAACCCAACACTCCAAATTGGTTTTCCATATGTAGATGTACTTAAATTACCAATGAATATCTTTCATGGAGCCAAGTTAATTACAGAAGAAAATTGCCCAGATATTG
>CACJNU010000001.1 GCA_902594875.1 uncultured Prochlorococcus sp. | reverse complement strand
CTAACTTAAATTTACTAAATCAATTAAAAGATTTTGAATTTATATTAGCTTCTGAACCTAATGGATATGGTTGGAAAACTGAAATCAATAAATTGATAAATAAGCGAGTACTAAGTTAGAAATATGAAAGATTTAAATATTAATTTTCCTCTTGATAAATTTGAAAAATTAATTATTGATATAGGTTGGGAATCCTTGGATGATTGGTTCAATTTTTGGAATAATAAAAGAAATATTATTTCTATAGATCAATATTGGAACAATCAAGTAAATGATGATTGGATTTGGGGTTTAGCTTTACCTATTTTGTCTCAGGCTTATAAATATCAAAATAATTTTTATGATAGAAAAATTATTGGAATCTCTGCTCTACCTGGCACAGGTAAAACAACATTAGGAAATTGGCTCGAAGCCATATCGTTAAAATTAAACTTTAAAATTGCGGTTATTTCAATTGACGACTTTTATCTCCCATCAGATGAAATGGAATTAGCAATTAAGAATAATCCTTGGAATGTATCAAGAGGGTTTCCTGGTAGTCACTCAGTGCAATTAATGCATGAAAAATTATTAAATTGGAAGATAAATGGAGAATTAAACGTACCAGTTTTCGATAAATCTTTAAGAAATGGTTTAGGAGATAGATCTCACTGGAGATTAGATAATCCTGATTTATTAATTCTTGAGGGATGGTTCTTAGGAATTGAACCTCAACCTATTGAGATAAATGATTCACCCATAAATAGAATAAATTTAAGTCTTCAAGAATCTTCTTATTTAAAAAAAATTCAAAGTAATCTCAACGAATATTTAGATATTTGGACTTTAATAGATAATATTTGGCACTTAAAGCCCTTGAAGATTGAATATATGAATATGTGGAAAAGAAATCAAGAAGAAGAAATGTTTTTACAGAAAGGTAACGCCCTTAAAGATGAAAAATTATCTAATTTCTTGAGAATGCTTAATGTATCAATTCCTCATAATAGTTTTGATGTTATTAAATCTTATGCGCTTTTATTAATTGATCAGGAAAGAAATTTAGTTGAGGCTGGATTAAATTTGTAGCATTTTCTAATTTTCTTTTTTTTCAGTAATTTTTTATACATTTTTTTTTGCTCCTAATGGTGTTTAATTGTAATTCTTTGTTGTTTAGGGATGGTTGAGTTTTCTTACAAAAATGAAGGTTGTAGAATGGTTGTGCTGAGATGTGTTGGCCCATCAAATTTTTTCTTAGAAAGAGTTTTATTTCCTACTGACATTCTTACTTTTATGGCTCCTAATGATTCAAGAGTTGAAATTTGGGGAAATGAATTATATGGCCCTAAGTTGGAAGAGAGAATAAGAATTTCTAATGATAATGAAGATTCGACTTTAGTGGCTTAGAACAGATATCTTCTAATTGTCTTCGAGTCAATATTTTTTACAAATACCTATTTTTTATTGATATTATCTAACTAGTTTTAGTTTTATTGATGTATTATTTTTCTTCCTTTGCAATAGGAGGATTTGTTCCTTCTGCAGCCGTTGCTGGAGCTTTACTTTTAGTTGGTTTAGGAGCCTTCTTTTATCTCGGTATTAAAGGACCTACAGATTATTAAAACTGAGCCAATAAACAAATGGTAATTTTATTTTTTTTTTAAAATTAACGATTAAGTTAAAACTATGGATTTAACAACTATTTTATTTGTAGTAAGCTTACCTTTCGTATTATTAACGGTTTACTTTGGGACAAAAAATGATTTTTACGAAAGTGAAAATTATAAAGGTGACGGTTGTGCTCACGATGTTAAAAGGTAACTTTATTAATAGCCTCTAAAGACACAAGTCCATCTACTATCAAATTGCCAAACAGGTTTATATATTTCATTGGTAATTTTTTCGCCGGCCTTATTACAAGAATCTAAATCTTTCATAGGAATAGAATGTAATGAAGGGCTCGTAATTCCACTCACCTCTGGCCTTCTTCCTGGCCCTTGTCTATAGGTTCCAATTATTAGCCAATAGTTGGCTCTTGCAGAATCAGAAAAGATTATTGCAAAAAGAAAAAATAATATTAAAATAAATTTTTTTTTCATCTTTCTATATTAGCTTTTAAGAATTAAATGTAAATTGCTATTAATAAATTAGGTAATTTTATAATTCTTTGGAATATTTAAAATTTATTTTATACGGTTTAATTCAAGGTTTGACGGAATTTATTCCTGTAAGTAGTACAGCTCATTTGAAGGTTATATCTCTTTTTTTAGGTATTGATGATCCTGGCACTTCTTTGTCGGCTATTATGCAACTTGGAAGTATTTTTGCTATAACTTGGTATTTTAGGAATGATATTTTTAATTTCAGAAGTCAAAACTCCAAAAGATTTCTTGAATATCTTTTACATGAAAGGTTAATAAAGTCTATTCTGATTGGCACTATCCCAATTGTTTTACTTGGTGGGAGTATAAAAATATTTGCCCCAAATTTTCTTAACGTTCTTCGTTCTAATACATCAATAGCCCTTGTATCAATCCTAATGGCATTTTTTATGTACTTGGCAGATAATTCTAAAAGAGGTTCTATTAGTATTAAAAACCATAATTATTCAAATACTATTTTGATAGGTTTCTTTCAGGCATTTGCTATTTTTCCAGGCGTTTCGAGATCGGGCATTACAATTTCTAGCGCTCTAATCTCAGGATGGGCAAGAGGAGATGCTGCGAAATTTTCATTTCTTTTAGGGATGCCAGCTATTTCTCTAGCTGCGATTGTTGAGTTTATTTCTTCTTTTAATGATTTTTTTTCATTAGGTTTCATCCCTCTTTTTGTTGGTCTTATTACGTCATTTTTGTCCTCTTTAGTAGCAATAGATTTCTTATTAAAGTATTTTTCTTCAAATGGGTTGAAAATATTTATTATCTATCGAGTTATTTTTGGTGTTGTAATTCTTCTAAATTTATAATTGGGTGAGAAAAATTTTTTGCAATTGTGTTAATGTTTAAAAAATTCTTTCTAATGAACATTTTTATATCTTTCCAATTAGGTGAAGTGGAAGTTTCAAATCTTACTATATTGGTTTTAGCTTTTTTTTCTTCTTTTACATTCATTGCAGTAGGCATAAGTTCATATAAATTATACAAGTCGCTTATAAATGAAGACGATAAGTAATCGGAACGGCGGGATTTGAACCCACGACCCCCACTACCCCAAAGTGGTGCGCTACCAAACTGCGCTACGCCCCGTATCCTTACTATAAAGATTAGACTGATTTAAGTGTTATTCTTTATAGGATTGTTATCAGATCTCAATACACACTTGTCAACTTCCCAATTAAAGTTTTCCCATATATGATCTTCTAATTTATAGTTGCTTCCAGTAAAAACTCCTAGCTTGACTTTTGTAGGTGAAGCGGAACAATACTGCCTGCTTCCATCTGATGCAAGATATTGTTGATGGTATTTTTCCGCATAAAAAAATGAATCAATCATTTTTATTTCCGTTTCAATTAAACCAAGATCTTTTTTGCTTAGTTCCGTTTGATATTGTTTCTTACTGGCTAGAATAGTATTAATGTTGTTTTCATTTTTGTAATATATCGCTGATCTATATTGTGTTCCAATATCATTGCCTTGCCTGTTTTTTTGTGTAGGGTCATGACATTCCCAAAACATTTTTAATAAATCACTTACATCTATTTCCCTCTTATCCCATATAACTCTTACTACTTCTGTATGACCTGTTAAGCCAGAACACACTTCATAATAAGTTGGATTGTTTTTTTCACCTCCAGCATAACCTACCGAAGTTGTTACAACTCCAGGAAGTTTCCAAAAACATTTTTCAGCTCCCCAGAAGCAACCACATCCAAAAAATATTTCATCTTCTTCTAAATTAGGACCTTTCTTGATATCCGTTTTTAATATTCTATGTAATGAATAAGCATCATTAGTAAAATTTATCTCCTCATTATTCATAATTTTTTTCAGAAATTTAAACATAATTAAAATCTTCTTATTATAGGTAAAAAAATTACTTTTAGCTCTTAACAATCCTGGTAGCTAATTCTCTTTCCCAAAGTTGTTTATATAGCCCATTCACTTTTACTAAATTTTTATGAGACCCTTCCTGTACTATTTCTCCTTTATCCATTACTAAAACCCTATCACAGGTAGCTGCAACAGAAAGTTGGTGACTTATCATAATGATTGTTTTATTACTTCTATTACTCATTTCATCTATTATTCTTGCGGCTGTTTTATTATCTACGCTTGCTAAAGCATCATCAAGAACAACAATAGGAGAATTAACAAGTAGTGCTCTTCCTAATGCAGTTCTTTGCCTTTGTCCACCACTTAATGTAATACCTCTTTCACCAACAATAGTTTTGAACCTTTGTGGAAAACTATTGATATCATCAATTAATCCTGCTTTTGTAGCGCTTTCTTTAACTAAATATTTAGAAGCTTTTGGTTTTCCAAAACTTAAGTTTTCTGAAATTGTAGAAGTAAATAAGAATGCTTCTTGTGGAACGATTGATATATTTTTTCTAAGATCACTTAATTTTAAAGATTTTAAATCAATTTCATCTAAAAATAATTGGTTGTCTGGAATTTCAATAGTCCGTCCTAGAGACTTTGCTAGTGTTGTCTTTCCACAACCCACTGGGCCAACTATTGCAATAAGTTCTCCAGGATAAATTTTAAAATTGAGATTATTTAATGAATTAAATTTTGATCCTTGATACTTAATTGTTAAATTTTTTGCCTCTATGAATCCTTTAACCTTTCTTTTTAAAAATTTAGTTTCTTCTCTATCTACTATATTTGGTTTGTTCTGAAAGATTTCTTCTACACGATCTAAACTTACTTGACCAAGTTGAAAAGTATTTAAGGTAAAACCTAATAAAGCTGTTGGGAAGACAAGTCTTTCTACGTACAGAATTAAAGCTACTAAACCACCTATCGAAATAAATCCACTCTCTAATTGAAATGTTCCTAAAGATAATAAAATCAATAATGAAATTGAGGAAATGCC
Source organism: uncultured Prochlorococcus sp. (assembly GCA_902594875.1). Taxonomy (GTDB): domain Bacteria; phylum Cyanobacteriota; class Cyanobacteriia; order PCC-6307; family Cyanobiaceae; genus Prochlorococcus_A. The sequence goes on along the minus strand of CACJNU010000001.1, from coordinate 214,287 downwards.
TTGTAACAAGGGGAAAAGGGTACTTGCTGTTCTTGCAAGTATTATGGCTGAATTTCGATATTGATTATTATATGTGTTAAATTCTTTTTTCTCAGCATTCTCTTGTGCATAAATTTTAATGGCGCTTATACCAGATAGATCTTCTTGTATTAGATCACTAAGTTTTGATAATGATTCTTGTTGAGCTTTTCTTTGCTTAACCATTTTGCCGCCAAATAGACTTACAATTCCAAGGATTAATGGGAATATCATTAAAGCAGAAATTGTTAATATTTTATTAATCGAAAACATTGAAGGAATAGTGAATGAATAAGCTAAGACAATGTTGCACAAACTCAAAACTGTAAAACCTAAAAGTCTTCTTATGTTTTCAACATCGCTGGTAGCTCTACTAATAATGTCTCCACTACCTTTTTTTTGAATCCATTCTGGATCTTGAATAAGTAAATGGTCAAATAGTTTTTGACGAAGATTTACTTCTACTTTTCTACCTATGCCGAAGACAATCTGTCTTGAAAATAATCTTATTAAACCCATACAAGTTGCTAAAAATATTAACCATAAAGATTTAGAAATAACAAAGTCCGAAGAAAAACCATTTTGTAATTGGTCAATTATATTTTTTACTTCTAAGGGTATTACAACACTAAGTATATTTACCAACAAGAGAGCTAGAGCTCCATATAAAAATTCTTTTTTGTAAGGTCTTAAGTATTTAAATATAACTTTTATTTTTAAGTTTTTCATTTTATTTTGCCGATATGATTAAGATAATGTTTCATTTTTGAATATGTGAGCTAATTTTATAAATGATTCAGTATTTATCTATGGGTAACGAGCAAACGCATCCATTACATGAAACAGACAAAAATATTATAGATTCCCTTATCACTAAAAAAATACCAGAAGATCTTGACTATATAAATTTAGCTAGATTAATTAATCGTTATACCAATTTCCCAGGTGAAATTGAAATTAAAAACGATATTGAAAAAATTTTAAAATTTTGGAAGATTAATAAAAACGAACTTTTTTTAAAAACAAAAAATATTTGGACAAAAAGTTTCAGACCTTCTAATACAAATAAAAATCTAGTTGGATCAGGTTTTGATACTTCAAATTGAATTTTATGCGCATAATTTTTCTTACATAAATAAATGTCTTCTAATCTAACTAACCCAGAAATCCTAAATAATTTGTTGGAGGGTAGTAACCTCGATGAATTAACTTCTAGATCTTTAATGCAAAGATGGCTTAATGATGAAATTTCAGATGTTGAAACAGGAGCTTTTTTGAGTGCTTTGAGAGCAAAGAGTACTACAGGTGTCGAACTAAGTTCTATGGCTGAGGAACTCTTAAATGTGTGCGAATTGCCAGTAGCAAGACCAAATTTACATTTGGTAGATACTTGTGGAACAGGGGGTGATGGAGCTAATACATTCAATATTTCAACTGCAGTTGCATTTGTAGCAGCATCTTGTGGGGTAAAAATCGCAAAACACGGAAATAAAAGTGCTAGTGGTAAAGTTGGCTCTGCTGATGTTTTGTTGAATCTAGGTTTGAATTTAAATTGTTCATTAGAAAAAGTAATCAAAGCCGTTAGTGAAATTGGAATAACTTTTTTATTCGCACCCGTTTGGCATAAATCTTTAATAAAACTTGCTCCATTAAGAAAGACCCTTGGTATAAGAACAGTATTTAATCAACTTGGACCTTTGGTAAATCCTTTAAGACCCAACGCACAAGTTCTGGGTGTTGCTTCTGAGGATCTTTTGAAACCTATGGGAAGCGCGCTTTTAAAAATGGGTATGAATAGAGCAATAGTTGTTTATGGGTCTGGTGGCCTTGATGAAGCTTCGCTTCAAGGAGAAAATAAATTAGTATTTGTTGATAATGGTGAATTACGGTTTTCAGAATTAAATATTACAGACTTTAACCATGAAAATATATCTAACGAAAAGCTTGTGGTTTCTGATTCTGAGTCTAACGAGGAAATATTAAAGTCTGTCTTAAATGGTTCCGGACAAAAATCTCACATTGATGTAGTTGCCTTGAACTCTGCTTTAGTGCTTTGGGCCGCAGGTATTGAGGATGATTTAAATGAAGGATTTAATAAATCTTTATTTTCGATTAATCAAGGAGATCCTTGGGAAAAGTTTTTACTCTTAAAAAATTTTTTATCCGGAAATGATTTAATTTCAAATTGATGACAAATCAATACAAGAAAAATGCGAAATTAGTTTTAAGTAATGGCATTGTATTTCCAGGATTCTTTTTTGGTGCTTCTGGTACAGCCATTGGTGAAATAGTTTTTAATACGGGAATGACTGGATATCAGGAAGTCATAACTGATCCAAGTTATTATGGACAAATATTAACATTCACTTATCCAGAGATTGGAAATACTGGTATTAATTTTGAAGATTCAGAGTCTAATATTAATGTTAAAGGTATTATTGTTAGAAATTTTTCATCTAATACCAGCAATTGGAGATCTAAAAAGAATTTTAATCAATGGTTACTAGAGAAAAACATAATTGGTCTATATGGGATTGATACAAGGGCGCTTGTTAAAATTTTAAGATCAAGTGGTGCGATGAATGGTGTTATTACCTCTCTGGATAAAAATGATGAAAGTTGTTTAAAGATAATTCGTGATATCCCGAAAATGGAGGGATTAAATTTATCAAACGTTGTTTCAACAAAGGAACAATATTTATGGAAAAGTCACACGCAAACAATTTTTGATTTAAGAAAAAGATGTGATGAATCTTCTAAAAAGTTAAAAATAGTAGCAATTGATTTTGGGATTAAAAGTTCAATTCTAAATAGACTAGTATCTCATGGTTGTGAAGTTTTGGTTTTGCCTTCTAAATCTTCTATAAAAGATGTTCTACTAAACAACCCAGATGGTATTTTTTTCTCAAATGGTCCAGGAGATCCTTCTACTGTTTCTGAAGGTATAGAATTAGCAAAATCACTTATTGAATATGGTGAAATACCTATGTTCGGTATTTGCCTTGGTCACCAAATATTTGGATTAGCATTAGGAGGTTCAACTTATAAATTACCATTCGGACATCGAGGTTTAAATCATCCTTGCGGTAAAAATAATAAAATTGAGATAACTAGTCAGAACCATGGTTTTGCGATTGATCCTAATTCCCTCTCAAAGGAGATAGTTAGAGTAACCCACTACAACCTTAACGATAATACTGTTGCTGGCCTAGAAGTTAATAATAAGCCAATATTTAGTGTGCAATATCATCCAGAAGCTGGACCTGGCCCACATGATTCAGATTATTTGTTTAAAAAATTTGTTTCTCTAATGTTAGAAAGATGTTGACATATTGTTTTCTTTTGATTTGATAATTACATTTGATATATTAATTTTTTGGAGGTATTAGATCATAGAAGATTTTCAGAAGTTAACGGTTTCTTTAAGAGGAAACCTTGAGCTTAAAACAAACATAATTGTTTTCACTTTTAAAGGCCAACTTGATGCTTTCTCAGAAAAACAATTTAAGAATTTTGTTATTAATAACTTAGAAAATGAACATCCATTCGTTATTGATCTTACAAAAATAGATTTTTTAGATTCTTCAGGACTGGGTGCCCTTGTTCAGACTGCTAAAGAATGCAAAAAATCGAAACTTGGTTTCTCTGTCGTTGGTAATTCGAGAGTAGCTCAAACAATTAAACTTGTTCGTTTAGGTGATTTTCTCAATTTGAAGTCAAGCCTTGATGATGCTTTAAATTATTTAAAAAATTGAATTATTGGATTCAAAACTTAGTTCCATATGGATCTCCTGAGGATATAGGTGTTATTCAACTTGCTTGGCTTGGGGATTCGGTATGGGAGCTTCACCAAAGATTAAGACATGTTCATTTCCCTTTAAAATCTAAAGATCTCCATTTATCTGTAGTCAATGAAGTAAAGGCAAAATCTCAGTCAAAATCATTAAGTCAAATTGAACATTTATTAAATTCAAATGAAATTGATCTAATTAGGCGTGCAAGAAATAAAACCAAGAGATATCCAAAATCTTCGGACCCCGCCATATATTCTAGAGCAACTGGTTTTGAAACTCTCATTGGCTGGCTATTTTTAAAAGATCCTCAAAGACTATCAAAACTTTTTGAATATTTAGATTTAAAAATAAATTGAAGCTATGAAAAACTCCTCAAATAAATTTCACGAAAAAAACAATAAAGTGCACAAAAAAAATTCAGATTTTGGTTATTACTCAAAAAATACAAATCGTTCAAAAAAAAATGATAGTTTTTTAAACAATTCTGCTAAAAATAAGAAAGTCGAAAATTATAAAAAAAGTGATGAAAAAAATACTTTTTCGTCTTTAAAAAGCAGAAATGCAAAATTTAAATCTAATAAAGAATTTCCTAATAAAAATTCTGATACTCATCAGGAGTTTGCTAACAAGAGAAATTTTGACGATTGGATATGGGGTAAACATTCGGTTTACGAGGCTCTTAGTAGTGATAGAGCAGTTAATAGGATTTGGTGTACTTCGGAAATTTTTTCTTCAGACAAATTTTATATTTTGCTTAAGGAACTTAAATCAAAAGGAGTTCTTATTGAAGAAGTTTCTTGGAACAGGCTTTCGCAACTTACCTATGGCGCTTCACATCAAGGTGTCGCAATGCAGTTAGCATGCTCTAAAACAATATCTCTCGAACAGTTAATCGACTTTTCTAAACACAATTCACGAAATCCTGTAATAGTCGCGTTAGACGGTATAACAGATCCTCATAATGTTGGTGCGATTATAAGATCAGCGGAAGCATTTAATTGCAAGGGTGTAATAATTCCTCAGAGAAGGTCTGCAGGATTGACTGGAACAGTCGCGAAGGTAGCTGCAGGAGCCTTAGAGTACATTCATGTAAGTAGAGTTGTTAACCTAAATAGAGCACTTGAGGAACTTAAGAAAAATGGTTTTCTTGTTGTTGGCTTATCTGGAGATGGTCAAATATCTATCTCAAATTTTCAAGAAAAAGCACCTTTGGTAGTTGTAGTTGGCTCTGAAGATAAAGGCATTTCTCTACTGACTCAAAAAAAATGTGATTTTATATTAAGTATTTCTCTAAAAGGTAAGACTTCAAGTTTAAATGCCTCTGTGGCGGCTGCCATATCTCTATTTCACTTGACTGGTAAATAATTTTATTGGTAATAATCACTGTTTTTAAACAACACTAAAATGTTGTTGTTTCAATACATTTATATGATTAATAAAAAATTATTGAATTTTCACTACAAAATTGTATAGAATTTAACAAGAATTGATGGTTTAACAGGCCAAAAAAATTGATTAGAAATTTTGGAAACAAACTCGGTTTAGCTTGGTGGGCTAAAATTGAGACAGAACATCCTAGTAGTATCTACTGGTTCGGCCCATTTATTACTAAACGTAGTTTAAAAGAAAATATGTCTTCTTTTATTAAAGATCTTTCTGATGAAGGTTCTAAAAATATTAAACACAGCTTTGTCCGTTGCAAAAAAGAAGAACCATTAACTGTTTGATAACTTTGACTTTTAAAAATAAATTAAAGAAATGAATTTTAATTCTTTAAGAAAAGAAATTACCAGTAATAATGCATCTGTTAAGGAATTAGTTAATGATATCTTTGCCAAAATCGATCATAAAGACTCTGCAATTAACTCTTATATTTGTACTACAAGAGACAATGCTATCGCGCAAGCAGAGAAAATTGATAAATTAATTCAAAATAAAGAAAAACTTCCACCTCTTGCGGGGATACCAATAGCGATAAAGGACAATATTTGCACTAAAGGAGTTTTAACAACTTGTGCAAGTAAAATGCTAAAAAGCTTTGTTGCCCCTTATGAATCTACCGCTTCAAGTAAATTATGGTTTTCAGGGGGAATTTGTTTAGGAAAAACAAATTTAGACGAATTTGCAATGGGTAGCTCAACGGAAACTTCTGTATTTGGCGTCACTTCAAATCCTTGGGATACTAATAGAGTCCCAGGCGGGAGTTCAGGCGGTAGTGCTGCTTCAGTTGCCGCTGGATTTTCTGCAGCGGCTATAGGTTCTGATACAGGAGGATCAATAAGACAGCCAGCTTCTTTTTGTGGCGTTGTAGGTCTTAAACCTACTTATGGAAGAGTTAGCAGATGGGGACTTGTAGCATTTGCTAGTTCCCTAGATCAAATTGGCCCAATAACAAATACTGTCTCAGATGCGGCTGAAATTCTTTATTCAATATCAGGTAAGGACCCCTTTGACTCAACATGTCTTGATATGCCTGTACCTAATTATTTGACTAATATAAATAAATCTATAAAGGGTTTAAAAATTGGAATCATTAAAGAATGCTTTGAACACCCAGGGCTTAATACAGAAGTTAAAGAATCTGTTCTTTCTGGAGTCGATAGGTTCCAAGCTTTAGGGGCTGAAATTATTGAAGTTGAATGTCCTAGATTTAACGATGGAATAGCGACATATTATGTCATTGCTCCATCTGAAGCCTCCGCAAATTTAGCTAGATATGATGGAGTCAAATATGGCTACAGATCCAATGAAGGTTTGAATCTTATTGATATGACTTCAAAAAGTAGAGCTGAAGGTTTTGGAGATGAGGTACAAAGAAGAATTTTGATAGGTACTTATGCTTTGTCAGCTGGATACAGTGATGCCTACTACAAGAAGGCACAAAAAGTTAGGACACTTATAAGAAAAGATTTTGATTATGCTTTTAAGAAAGTAGATGTTTTATTAACTCCAACTTGCCCAACAACTGCTTTTTTAAAGGGAGATTTTGTAAATGATCCACTTTCAATGTATTTGTCTGATCTATTAACTGTTCCTGCAAATTTAGCAGGCCTCCCAGCAATCAGTATCCCTTGTGGTTTTGATAATAAAGGATTACCTATAGGAATGCAATTAATAGGCAATGTATTAGAAGAAGATAGAATATTGAATGCCGCAAATATCTTTGAAATTGATGCTCAGGTAATTAAAAAGAGACCTTTGTTTTAAATTTGTATTAATAATTAATTTGTAATCACAAAGTATAGATCTTTTAAAAATTTTCTCTATCTTATATATATAAATTATTTGAATATGGCTTTCGTTCCGCTTCATAATCATAGTGACTACAGCTTGCTTGATGGTGCCAGTCAAATTTCAAAAATTGTTGATAGAGCTCGTGATCTTGGAATGGAATCGATAGCTCTTACTGATCATGGAGTTATGTATGGTGTTCTTGATTTGGTCAAGAAGTGTAAAGAGAAAGGTATAAAACCAATCATTGGTAATGAAATGTATGTGATTAATGGTTCTATCGAAGATCCTCAACCAAAAAAAGAAAAAAGATATCATTTGGTGGTGCTAGCGAAAAATTATACTGGATATAAGAATCTAGTGAAGTTAACAACAATTAGTCACCTAAATGGGATGAGAGGTCGAGGCATTTTTTCTAGACCATGTATTGATAAATCTCTTTTAAGCAAATATAGTGATGGTTTGATAGTTTCTACAGCTTGTCTTGGTGGAGAGATACCTCAGGCTATTTTAAAAGGTAGATTAGACGTAGCAGAAGATATAGCTATTTGGTATAAAAAATTATTTGCAGATGACTTTTATCTAGAAATACAAGATCACGGCTCTATTGAGGATAGAATTGTTAACGTTGAATTAATAAAAATTGGGAAGAAGCATCAAATAAAAGTCATCGCAACCAACGACGCGCACTACTTATCAAGTATGGATGTTGAAGCACATGACGCTTTGCTTTGTGTATTAACAGGAAAACTAATAAGTGATGAAAAAAGATTGAGATATACCGGTACAGAATATATTAAAAGTGAAAGTGAAATGCTTGAACTTTTTAAAGATCATATCGATGATGAATCAATTATTGAAGCAGTTAACAATACAGTAGAAATTTCTCAGAAAGTTGAAGAATTTGATTTGTTTGGTAATTATAGAATGCCAAAATTCCCTCTTAACGAAGATACAGATTCATTTTCTTTCCTTACACAATTATCTAATAAAGGCCTTTTAAAAAGACTTAAAAAAAATGATCTTACAGAAGTTGATGAGAACTATAAAAAAAGACTATCTTCCGAATTAGAAATTATTAAAGATATGGGCTTCCCAGATTATTTTTTGGTTGTTTGGGACTATATCAAATTTGCTAGAGATAACTCTATCCCTGTAGGCCCAGGTAGAGGCTCTGCAGCAGGCTCATTAGTAGCTTATGCACTTCAAATTACAAATATAGACCCTGTTGAGCATGGATTGTTGTTTGAGAGATTTTTAAATCCAGCAAGAAAGTCAATGCCAGATATTGACACCGACTTTTGTATTGATAGGAGAAATGAAGTTATAGATTATGTTACTAATCGTTATGGAGAGGATAAAGTTGCGCAAATAATTACTTTCAATAAGATGACATCTAAGGCGGTTTTAAAAGATGTTGCAAGGGTTTTAGACATACCATATGGAGAAGCGGACAAATTGGCTAAGTTAATACCGGTTGTAAGAGGGAAACCTTATAAATTAAATGAAATGATTGACAAGAATTCTCCTAGCCAAGAGTTTAGAGAAAAGTATATTAATGATAATAGGGTGAAAAAATGGGTTGATTTGGCTTTGAGAATTGAAGGAACTAATAAAACATATGGAGTTCATGCTGCTGGAGTTGTTATTGCATCAGATCCTCTTGACGAACTTGTACCTCTTCAAAGAAATAATGAAGGGCAAATAATAACCCAATATTCTATGGACGATATCGAATCACTTGGATTATTGAAAATGGATTTCTTGGGTCTTAAGAATCTTACAATGATTGAAAAAACAGTTTCTCTAATTAATCAATCTACTGGAAGGAAAATAAAAATTGATGAGTTACCACAAAATGATTGTAAAACCTTTGATCTTATTGGGAGAGGAGATCTTGAAGGTATTTTTCAACTTGAATCTTCCGGGATGAAACAGGTCGTTAGGGATTTTAAACCTAGCTCTCTAGAGGATATTTCGTCAATATTGGCTCTTTATAGACCTGGTCCTCTTGATGCAGGCCTTATACCTAAATTCATAAATAGAAAAAATGGGAACGAAAAGGTTGATTTCCCTCATCCTTTTATTAAGTCAATCCTCACTGAAACCTATGGAATTATGGTTTACCAAGAACAAATCATGAAAATTGCTCAAGACCTAGCCGGTTATTCTCTGGGTGATGCTGATTTACTTAGAAGGGCAATGGGGAAAAAGAAAGTTTCTGAAATGGTAAAGCATAGGAATATTTTTGTAGACGGTTCCAGGAAGAAAGGTGTAAATGAAATATTAGCTAATGATCTTTTTGATCAAATGGTTTTATTCGCAGAATATTGTTTTAACAAAAGTCACTCAACTGCTTATGGTGCCGTAACTTATCAAACTGCATTTTTAAAAGCCCATTTTCCTGTTGCATATATGGCAGCCCTTTTAAGCGTTAATTCTGGCTCTAGCGACAAGATGCAAAGATATATTTCTAATTGTTATTCCATGGGAATAGATGTTATTTCCCCGAGTATTAATTTTTCTGGTGTTGATTTTACTATTAAGAATAATCAGATTTTATTCGGGTTATCTGCAATTAAGAATTTAGGAGATTCTGCAATAAGAAATATAATTGAAAACCGAAATAGTTTTGGAACCTTTAATTCATTATCAGATTTGTGCGACCGTTTGCCTTCAAATGTTCTTAACAAAAGAAGTCTTGAATCTCTAATTCATTGTGGAGCATTAGATGAGTTTTCAAATGATAATAATAGAGCTCAGTTATTGTCAGATCTTGAACATGTTATTGAGTGGGCCTCTTCAAGAAATCGTGATAGGTTATCAGGGCAAGGAAATCTATTTGACACTAAAGAAGAATTTTCTAATGTTGCTTTTTCAGATTCACAATTAGCTAAGGTTGATGATTATTCACTTATTGAGAAATTAAAGTTAGAAAAGCAGCTATTAGGCTTTTACTTATCTGACCATCCTCTAAAGCACTTAACTAAACCCGCAAAACTTTTATCACCTATAAGCATTTCGCAGTTAGAAGAAACAAAAGATAGAACCAAAGTCTCTTTAGTTGGAATGATCCCTGATTTAAAGCAAATTACAACGAGAAAAGGAGATAGGATGGCTATAGTTCAGCTTGAAGATCTTTCTGGAAGTTGCGAAGCAATAGTTTTTCCAAAAACCTATGTCAGATTATCTGAATTTCTTTTGACTGATACAAGATTATTGTTTTGGGGCACAATAGATAAAAAAAGTGATAAGACTCAATTAATAATTGATGATTGCAGAGAAATAGATAACCTTAAATTGCTTATTATTAATCTTGAAAGTTCTCAAGCATCAGATGTAAGAGTACAAAATACTTTAAGAAACTGTTTAACAAAATTTAAACCAGATAAAGATAGATGTGGAATCAAGACTCCAGTTTTAGCTGCAGTAAGAAATGAGCATTGTGTTACTTACGTTAAATTTGGTGATCAATTCTGTATTGGAGATATACAAGGAGCATGTAAATTACTAGAAGAAAATTCATTCCAAGTTAACTTGAAATCTTTAGTTTCCTAGATTAACTTTTATCCTCGAAATTTTGTGTTGCAGGTTTGAAGGCTGCTTTTGCGCGTTGTATGTTCATTGGAATATTTTCAATACCAAAAAAAGATCCAGGTTCTTTATCCCAACTAGCTGATAATATTCCAAAACTCAATCCTGCTAGGCCTAACAAAAAAAACAATGCTGAAATTGCAATTGTTGATGAAGGAGGTATTTCAGCAATATTTCTTGTTACTATAATGTAGCTAATTACGAAAACCGACATACCTAATATTGTTGGTATTCCTGCTGTGAAAAATATTCTTCTTGCCATTCTATCAGCAACGTATTTAGGTATCCCACTTGTTTGTCGCTTTGAGGTGGTAAGAGTATTAGATGTTTTTTCTAGATTCGCAAACGAAGTTTTCTCAGAATAATTTTTTTTCTTTTTATTTGATATCTTTTTTTTAGATTGTTTTTTTTTCATTAATTGAGATCATCCTCTGATTCCAATTTTTTTAACTAGATCTTGATATCTCTGAATGTTTTTGTCTTTTATATAAGATAATAATCTTTTTCTTTTACCAATCATTTTTAATAATCCTTGCCTTGAAGCGAAATCATGAATGTTTCCTTGGAGGTGATCACTTAATTTCGATATTCTTTTAGAGAGCATTGCCACTTGAACTTCAACTGAACCTGTATCAGTTGGATGAACTTGATGATTTTCAATTAACATCTGTTTTTCAGCTGTATTTAACGTCATAAAATTAATTTTCTTATATTCTATGATACTACGTCATCTTTCTATATTACTACTTTCTTTATCTAGATAATTCATAGCTAATTTCAATAAATTTTCAAATGATAAATTATTTTCTTTTTTTGCAGGGATATCTACTTCATTAATAATAATTGGCAAAATAGTCTTGATTTCTTTATTTTTGTAATTTAAAGATTGAAGAGTTAACTGAAGATCTTCGATCATTTTATTAATTACTGGATCCTTAATCTCAAATTCATCTTTTGCTTTTTCTTCTTCAAATTGAATATCACTTTTAAATTTATTTTTTAGTTCTAAAATTAACCGATCACTCATTTTTTGACCTATACCAGGTACGGAACAAATTAATTTTTTGTTTTGTGTATTTATTGCATTGATAACTTCACCAATAGAGAATTTAGTTAATATCCCCATACCAATTTGAGATCCAACACCTCGGATACTTAAAATTTCAATAAAGAAATTCTTTTGTTCCCTTGATGTAAAGCCAAATAATAAATCTGAATCTTCTTTTTTAATATGTTTTAACCAAAGAGTAATTTTTTTATTAGATATCTGATTTGTTTTTAATTTGAGAAAAAAGGATTCTAGTATTTGTACTTCGTATCCTAATCCTTGACAATTTATTAAAACAAAAAATTTTTGATTAGTTTGCCATAACTCAACCAATTCTCCATTTATCCAACTAATCAATTAACCACCATCCACCTGACAACCAATTAGTGCTCCTGCCGTTCCGCCAGCAGGTACTGCCCAAAATCTATCTTTCCCTCTAGAGGAAGAGAGTGCTAATCCAGCACCAAGAAGTCCTCCTATAAAAGAACCTTCACTACAGTCATTATCATCTATTTTTTCAGCTGTACTTTGACCTCCACAAGGTATTTCAACTTCCACCTCATAACTTTTCACATAGCCTGGATTTGATTTGGTTCCAGGAATGTATTCCTCACGGTATTCAGTTCTTGTGCAAGTTACTGACTTTGGGGTCGTTGCATTAACTTGAACAATAGGAGAAAAACAAAATAATAAAGGTAAATAGAAAAATTTCACTTTTTTTTTTAATTAACTATATTCTATGTCCTTTTGATTATTTTGGTAGTAGATATAATAGTTCCTAATAATACTAGTGAAGCTCCTAATAAAAAATTTATATTGATTATTTCACTAAAAAACAAAATCCCCCAAATTGATCCAAATAAAACTTGCAAATAGTTAATTGTTGAAGCTTCAGAAGCAGGCAAATTTTTTAATCCTACAGTTAAGAAAGTCTGACCTAATTGAGTAAATAAGCCAATGCCAATTATCCAAACTAATTCATTCCAAGTTGGGGTTACCCAGTTCATTAATACAATTGGCAATAAAGCTATAAAAGAAACAAGTGGAAAATATTCAATAATTACATAAACATCTTCAGTAAATGAAAGTTTTTTCACTGTAACGTAAGCCAATGCAGTGCAGATTGCCCCAAGGAATGCGATCGAAATCGAAATATTTTCAATTTCAACATTTATATTTGATAATTGACTTGGATTTAATATTACTAATATTCCAATCCAGCCAATAATTAAAGCAAAAATTATATTCCGAGTTATTTTTTCGTCTATAAATATGCCAGCGAATATAGATATAAAGATAGGATATGTGTACTGAATGACAGTAGATATACTAAGGGGCATATTTCTTATCGCATAAAAAATACAAATTAAGGCTAATGTTCCTAAAACACCTCTTAATATTAGTAATGGTTTATTGTTGCCCCAAGGATTTATATTTTTTAAATTAATTATGAATAATGTAATAATTAAACTTATCAATGATCTGAATAAAACTAATTCATAAATAGGTATCCTTTTATCAATATTTTTTACGCATAAAGTCATCAAACTAAAGAAGAATGAAGCAAATACCAAATTAAACTTATTTAATGAATTAAATTTTTTTTCTAATTCTTCGATATTTATCATTTAAAAATAGTTTTATTGTGAAATTAAGTAGATTCTTATTTGATTTTGACCTATAACAAATAAATCATTATTTGTTTTTGACAAAAATCTCAATGGTTCATTCTATACACCCAAGAACTATTCAAGAGGTTAAGGAAAAAGCAGATATCGTTGACGTCATATCTGAACATATTGTTCTTAAGAAGAAAGGCAAGGAATTTGTTGGGATATGTCCTTTTCATGATGATACTAAGCCATCTATGACAGTATCGCCAACTAAACAATTCTATTACTGTTTTTCTTGTGGTGCAGGTGGAAACTCTATTAAATTTTTAATGGAATTTACTCGTGCAAATTTTTCAGATGTTGTACTTTCACTCGCTAAAAAAAATAATATTAATGTTGAAAATCTTGAGGGTCCCCAAATAGAAGCTTATAAAAAACAACTATCTAGAAAGGAAGAGCTTTATAAAATATTAAGAGTCACTAAAAATTGGTTTAAGTCTCAATTAAATAATTCTCTTGGTTTTGAAGCCATGAAATATTTAACATCTAAGAGAAACTTGAGTAACAAAATTATTGATAACTTTGAATTAGGTTTTGCCCCAAATTCATGGAATGATTTATTTAATTATCTTTCCAAGGTAGAAAAATTTCCCATCAAATTAATATTAGCTTCAGGCCTTGCAATTTCTAAAGATAATTCTGACAAGATTTATGATCGTTTTAGAAATAGATTAATTGTTCCAATACATGATATGCAGGGAAGAGTAGTTGCCTTTGGAGGAAGATCTCTTGATGGTCAAGAACCTAAATATCTTAATTCTCCTGAATCAGAGATATTTGAAAAGGGAAAAATGTTGTTTGCCTTCGAAAAAGCTTCTAGTGATATTAGAAAAAGAGATAAAGCTATTATTGTTGAAGGCTACTTTGATGTTATTTCTCTTCATTCAAAGGGTATAACTAATTCTGTGGCTTCTCTCGGTACCGCATTAAATAAGTATCAAATTTCTCAACTATGTAGATGTACAGATAATAAAAATATAATTTTGAATTTTGATTCTGATAATGCAGGAATTTTAGCTACTAAAAGAGTAATAAAAGAAGTAGAAAGCTTATCTCTACATGATCAAATTAATCTTAAGATACTTCAACTAAGTCATTTTAAAGATCCTGACGAATATTTGAATAGTCATACACCTGAAGATTATTTTAATTTAATTGATAATTCATCCTTTTGGATTGATTGGGAGATTGATCAGATCTTTAAGGATCAAGATTTAACTAAGTCTGAAATTTTCCAAAGTGTTATTTCTTCATTGGTAAAATTGTTGAGTAAATTACCTCAATCATCAACCAGAACACATTATTTACAAAAAGTTTCCGAACAATTAAGTAAGGGTCAAGCTAGGTTAGCAATACAGTTTGAACAAGATTTAAGAAATCAAGTAAAGGGATTTCGTTGGCATGGTAGATCAAAAAAATTTGAACAACCAAATGAAATTTCCCGACGGGAGAAAAATGAATCGGAAATAATTTTTTATTATCTACATTGTCCAGATCTTAGGCTATTTATTCGTGATGAATTTCTCAAAAGAGAAATTAATGTTTTTAATACTAGTTATATTCAAACTCTATGGGAAGTTATTTCAAAAATTGAACAAAATAATTTAGGTTTAAATTACTTAAATGAATTAAAACAATCAAATAGTCAAAATCTTCAAAAAGAATTTTCTTCTATTAACTTAATTTCACTCCTGCCTGACTACTTAGCTCTTAATAATCATGAATCTTTAAATAAAATTAATATTTTTATTAATCCAAATGAGTTGTTTTTAACATTGCTGAGCAATCCTAAGGACAATTTACTTGGAACATTATCACTTCTTGAGAAATATAATTCTCTGAAAAGATGTAGACACTTAATAGAATCTTGGGGATCTCAAAGATTAAAAACTTTAGAAAATTGTATATCTATCTTAATTGATAATACTTCTTCAGGTTCTTCAAATACAAACAAAGAGATAGATGATCTTTTTAAGGATTTAAACTCAGATGCTATTAAATTTCAGGAATTATATTACCTAGAAAGACAACATATAAATTTCTTAGACAAACAACGTTGTGGCAATTTCCTTGCTAGTTAATATAAAATTTTTTTATTTAAAGGCAGTATTTTTTAATTAAGTTTTTAACTTTTTTGGGTTTATCTTCAAGAACATAAGCTTCAACTTCTTTCGCATAAGTTCCAGAAAAATTTGAACTAGAGAACTTTAATGCTTTTCTTTTACTTTGATGCAATTTACTTTCTAATTTTTTTACATCCCCTATCGTTTTATTGTTATTACATTTTTGTATCGCGTGAGTTGCTTCGTGTCTTAATGCTTTTCTTATCGCCCTTTCTGTTTTGAAGTTATCTTTATTTGGTTGTTGATTCTTATTTCTAAAATTTGTTTTTCTTTTTGCATTTTCAGTACATATTATTATTTTATTTTCTTTAAAATTATGCAGCCCTTTTATTTCTTTGTTTAACAGACATTCAATTTTATTTTCCTCAACTATGTAGTTTGCTTTCATTAACAAGTTAAGAATCTCTTTATCTAATTTGCTCAAAAATAATATAAATTCCATTCTATTTTGTTTACTTTACTATAGTTGGGATTTGTTCTATATCAGTTGTAGATGAATGACTTAAGAAATTCTTATTCATCTTCCAACTTTGTGGATTGTTTGTAATGGCCCATGTAATTGCATTGTTATTAAATCTTTTATTTAATAAATCAATCGTTTTCATAAGATTTGTTGATTTTTTTAAGACTTTCTGAGATTTGTAATTGATAAATGATTGCTGTAAATATTCGCTATTTGTTAAATCCTGCATTAAAACACCAGCTTTTGAGAATTTATATTCGGGATTATAAATTTCTTTAGATAATTCAACTACTATTTTTAAAATATTGTTAGTATCATCTGTTGCATTTGTAAGTTTTCTATGAGCACTTCTTTGATAATTTTGACTTGAATATTTACTGGTTCTAGCAAATACTCTAATATTAGATGATTGTAAATTCTGACTTCTCATTTTTTCAGAGGCTTTTATTGCGTGAGTTGCCAGTGCTTGAATTAAGTCTTCTAATTTTGTGATAGGCGTGCCGAAACTCCTACTCACCTGAATTTCTTTTTTTGATTTCTTGTCTTTTTCTATGGGCAGGCATCTATGGCCTTTCAGTTCTAATTGCAGTCTTTTCCCTACGATGCCTAATTTCTTAATGATTTCATTTTCTTCCATATCTCTCAGTTCTCTCGCATTTTTAATACCTTTACTTTGTAACCAATTAGAGGTTTGTTTCCCGACTCCCCATATCTTATCTATACTAATTCTTTTCAAATAATTATTCTCATTTTCGGTTTTAGCTAAATCAAATATTCCAGCTGAATAAGCAATATTTTTAGCTAGTTTATTAGCAATTTTTGCTCTTACTTTATTTTCTGCTATTCCTACTGTTATGGTAATCCCTAGATTCTGATATATTAATGATCTTATGCTTCTAGCCCAAGGATATAGATTTTCATCATTAGGTCTAGAAATCGAGACGAATGCTTCGTCAATGGAATAAATTTCTATCTGTTCACAGTAGTTTTTCAGTAAATTCATTAGCCTTCTGCTCATATCCCCATAAAGCGAGTAGTTTGAGCTTAAGACTGCTACATCTAATTTATTTAGTCTTTCTTTGACCTTAAAATATGGAGTTCCCATTTTAATTTTTAAAGCTCGCGCTTCAGGGCTTCTTGCAATGATACATCCGTCATTATTAGATAAAATTACTACTGGTTTATTTCTCAAATGAGGATTAATATTTTGTTCACATGACGCGTAAAAATTATTAGCATCTATAAGAGCTATTGCATCAATATTTGAAATTCTCATAAATAGCTATGTATTGAATAAATAACAACTCCCCATATCTGTACATCAATATGGTTTTTAAATCTAAAATCAGGATAATTATGATTTTCTGATTTTAAATATAATTCATTATTTTTTATAGATAATCTTTTTATTGTAAATTCTCCGTCTATCATTGCAATGATGATATTCCCTGGCCTGGCTGTTAAGCTCTTGTCTACTATTATTAAATCTTTATCTTTAATTCCTGCATTTATCATTGAGTCACCTTTAACTCTAAGAAAAAAAGTGCTAAAAGGATTAGATATTAAATGTTCGTTTAAATCAATATTTTCTTCTGTATAGTCATCTGCAGGAGAGGGGAACCCTGCTGATACCGAATCAGCTAATAAAGGGATTTTAAATGTTTTAGTAGTTGAATCAAAAGAATCCAAGATTAAATTTAATAGTATATATGTACTATATAACAAAAACCAAAAAATAGTTAGTTATTAAACTTTTATAGATTAATTTTAGATTGAATCTAATCTTTTTAAGAACGATGGTAAGGGGAGTTGTTTGATATAGAAATAGCTCTATAGATTTGCTCGATTAGAATTAATCTAGCTAATTCATGAGGAAAAGTTAAAGGAGAAAGACTTAGTACAAGATCTGATTTTTCTTTTATATCTGAACTAAGTCCATCAGTATCACCGATTAAGAAATTAATTTTTTTATTTTTAAAATTCAAGAGTAAGGAACATAGTTCAACTGAATTAAACTGTTTTCCTTCTTCACTTAGGCAGATAATAATATTGTTATTGGATCTAAGATTATTTAAATTAAAAGTCTTTAACTCATTAATGATAAGTTCAGGCATTCTTTTTTTGTATTGATTAATTCCATCTCTAATCCAAAGTTTCTTTATTTTGCCGATAGCATAAATTGTTAATCTATTACTCTGAATCATAAGTAAATATCAAAACTAATTATTCATCAAGAAGATAATTAAATTCATCATATAGCTCCTCTTCGGTTGTTAATTTCTTGGAAAAGTTATCTTTTTTAGGATTCAAATTAATTTGATTTATCTCACTTATTCTTAGTGAATTATTAACGTTAGAAGTCTCTTCTAAAGATTCTGAATTGTCAATTAAGGAATAAAAAATTTTATTAGGATCTTCTGAATTAAGCGGATTGGAGATTAAATTATCATTATTAGATATATTTGTGTAATTATTTATATTTTTACTTTCGTTATTTAAATTTTTCTTTTTTTTTAATTTCTTGAGTTTATCTAAATTTTTTTTTGATAAGCTCATGATATAAAGTATTAATTAATTTATATTTAATTTAAACATATTATTTATCTTTTAGATGAATTCTAAAAACTATCATCAAAAAAAAAGATTTGGACAACACTGGTTGGTAAATAAAAAAATATTAGAAAAAATTAAAGAAATTGCTGTTCTTAATGAAAATGACTTTATTTTAGAAATTGGTCCTGGTAAAGGAGCTTTAACATCTAAGTTGTTAGATTCAGAAATTAAAAAATTACATGCAATTGAATTAGATAAAGATTTAATAAATTTATTAAATGATAAATTCAATAATAATGATAAGTTTTCACTGCAGCAGGGAGATATTCTTTCTGTAAATTTAGATTCATTAAATAAGAAGATTACAAAAGTGATTGCAAATATTCCTTACAATATAACTGGCCCAATATTGGATATTTTCATAGGTCGATTGGGTATTTTAAGAAACTATAATTACGAAAAAATAATATTTTTAATGCAGAAAGACGTTGTAGATAGGATTTTGTCAAAAGAAGGTAGTCCCAATGCTGGTGCGCTTAGTATAAGAATGCAACTTTTATCAAAAATAAAAAGAATATGTGATGTGCCCCCTTCATCATTTAGTCCGCCTCCAAAAGTTTTTTCTTCTTTAGTAGTTTTCGAACCAATTAAAAATGATTTAAGATTAGACGTTAGTCTAGAAAAATATATAGATAAACTTCTTCGAATTTCATTTAATTCAAGAAGAAAAATGATTAGAAATACTCTTAATTCAATACTTTCAAATGAAGAGATAAATGAATTAACTGAATCTTCAAAAGTTTGTTTTAATTTAAGACCACAAGATGTTTCAATTGACCAATGGATTAAGCTTGCAGAAAATTGTATTAAAATTAAAAAATAAAAAATTTAACTATATGCAAGATTTATCTAAAAAGAAAATTAATATAAAATCTCCTGCAAAAATAAATTTGCACCTTGAAGTTATTGGAAAAAGAAAGGATGGATTTCATGAGTTAGCAATGATTATGCAAAATATCGATCTTGCTGATTATTTAGAGTTTGAAATTAATAATGAAGGTTTAATTAAACTTGAGTCTGATTGTAATGATTTAAGCCTATCTGATGATAACTTAATTGTTAAATCGGCAAATCTTTTAAAGAATAAATCAAATATAGATTACGGTGCGAATATATTTTTAAGAAAGAATATCCCAATTGGCGCAGGATTAGCTGGTGGATCAAGTAATGCAGCAGCAACATTAATTGGTCTTAATAATTTATGGGATTTGAAATTAGACCAAGAAGCTTTATGTTCATTAGCATCAAATTTAGGATCTGATATTCCCTTTTTTATAAATGGTGGTATTCAATTATGTTTTGGAAGAGGCGAAATTTTGGAGAAATTAGAATCAACCCTTGAATATGGAGTAATTCTTTTAAAAAATCCGAATGTATCAGTATCAACTGCTGAAACTTATAAAAAATATAGTAATAGATTTTGTAATCAATATCTTATTGATAGCGAAATGATTGAGAACATTAGAAAAAATTTAAGAGATAATGGTTTAAATAACTTAAATTTTGATAATCAACATTTATGTATTAAAAATGATTTGCAGTTAGTTGTTGAAAATGAAAATGATTCTGTAAAGCAGGCATTATATTTACTTTCTAAATTAGAAAATTGTCTCACATTTTCAATGAGTGGATCAGGCCCTACATGCTTTGCACTCTTTGAAGATATAGAGACTGCCAAAAAAGAACTATCTGCAAATTATAAAATGTTTAAAAATAAAGGTTACGATTCATGGGTTTGCACTTTCCTTAAAAAGGGAATAACATTCATTTAAAAATTTTTTTATTCAATTTTTATTGTGGCTGATAATAGTAATGAGAATATTGAAAAAAAAATTCCCGAAAAAGGACCATTAAATTTTATTGTAGGATCATTAACAAGTTTTCTATTATTTATATTTTTTTATTTTTTAAGTAATAAAATTGCAATTTATTTTTCAGTACATAAACCATCTAATTCTTCTGAAATAGTCCAAAATATTTCTTCTAGTCTTAATACCTTAATAATTGGATTATCTTTTTTGCTAACTTTCTCTTTTGGCTTTATTGGTATTGGGCTTTTTATTGTATTTATTCGCAGTTTTTTTCTGAAGAAAAGTTGAATTGCCAATATTATAAAAAAAATACTTTCTTTGAATGTCTTTACATGACCTAGGGCTTTTAATACTTTTGCTTTCACCTGGAATGATTTTATCAATATTACTACTAATAACCTTCGCTGAAGGTGGTTGAATTATTCAAAGTGGTAGGATTATATATGTGATTAATTAGGTAATTAATTGTGGCTGGAACATTATTATTCAATGCTTTGAAAGAGGCTATTGATGAAGAAATGGCAAACGATGTAAACGTTTGCGTTATGGGGGAAGATGTTGGTCAATATGGAGGATCTTATAAGGTAACTAAGGATTTATATGAAAAATATGGAGAGTTTAGAGTCTTAGATACTCCAATTGCAGAGAATAGTTTTACGGGTATGGCTGTGGGCGCAGCAATGACTGGGTTAAGACCAATAGTAGAAGGAATGAATATGGGTTTTTTGCTTTTAGCTTTTAATCAGATATCAAATAATATGGGTATGCTTAGATATACAAGTGGTGGAAATTATAAGATACCAGCAGTAGTTCGTGGCCCTGGAGGAGTTGGTCGTCAACTCGGTGCTGAACACAGTCAAAGACTTGAAGCATATTTTCATGCAGTTCCCGGTATAAAAATTGTTGCATGCAGTACACCTACAAATGCTAAAGGTTTAATGAAAGCAGCTATAAGAGATGATAATCCTGTTCTGTTCTTCGAACATGTTCTTCTATACAATTTATCTGAAGAATTACCTGAGGGTGATTACACTTGCGCTTTAGATCAGGCTGACGTTGTAAAAGAAGGTAAAGATATTACTTTATTAACCTATTCAAGAATGAGACATCACTCCCTTAAAGCTGTTGAAGAATTAGAAAAAAAAGGAATAGATGTTGAGTTAATTGATTTAATAAGTTTAAAACCATTTGATATGGAAACTATCTCAAAATCAATTAGAAAAACAAATAAAGTAATTATTGTTGAAGAATGTATGAAGACTGGAGGTATAGGTGCCGAATTAATTGCCTTGATAACAGAAGAATGTTTCGATGATCTTGATGCCCGACCAATTAGATTATCGAGTCAGGATATTCCAACTCCGTATAATGGAAATCTTGAGAATTTGACAATAATCCAACCACATCAAATAGTTGAAAAAGTAGAAGATTTAATTAGTGGGAGTATTTAGGCAATGAAAAGAAGGCAAGGTTGGCTTTTTTTTATTATATTTCTACTTACTTTTTCTGTTTATCTATTAATAAATTATCCCTTACAGCTAGGATTAGATTTACAAGGTGGTTCTCAACTTACACTACAAATTATTAAAGAGGAAGGTAAGGTAACAAGGGATGAACTTGAAGCAGTTAATTCGGTTATAGATAAGCGCGTTAATAATTTAGGAGTTTCTGAGTCTAATTTGCAAACCCTCGGTGGAGATCAATTGATTTTAGAATTACCAGGTGAACAAAATCCATTAGTTGCTTCAAGGGTATTAGGTAAGACTGCATTATTAGAATTTAGAACTCAAAAAGAAGGAACATCTACAGATTTAAAAACTCTGCAATTACAGAGATTGAGTATTAAACAATTAATTGAACAATATTCCATTGCAGAAAAAAGTCAAAATGATGATAATTTCTTAAAAGTTATTCAAGACAATCTAGATGATATAGAGCAAGAATTGAATTACTCATCTACTAGTAATGATTTATATGGGCAGTTAATTGAAATAAAAAAATATGTTAATAAAGAAATTACAAATTTATTTATTAAAACAAATTTATCAGGTAAGGATCTTATTAACGCAGGAAGAAGACAAGAACAAACAAATAATAATTGGGAAGTTTTATTAACTTTTAATAATTCAGGAGGTGAAAAGTTTGCAGAAATTACAAAGTCAATTGCTGGCACTAATCAACTATTGGCTATCATTCTGGATGGTGAATCAATAAGTGAAGCCAGTGTTGGTAATCAGTTTGCTAGTACTGGGATTACAGGTGGATCAGCAACAATAAGCGGTAATTTTAGTGCTGAAAATGCTAGAGAATTAGAAGTTCAACTTAAAGGAGGGTCATTGCCATTGCCAATTGAAATAGTAGAAACTAACACAATAGGGGCTCTGTTGGGATCCAAAAATATTTTAAAAAGTCTTTATGCAGCAATTAGTGGGTTAATTTTTGTTGGTATTTTTATGATCTTAAATTATAGAGTTCTAGGTTTTGTTTCAGTTCTTTCTCTAGTACTTTATGGTTTCTTTAACTTAGCCATATATTCTTTAATTCCTGTAACTCTCACTTTACCTGGAATATCCGGCCTTATACTTAGCATTGGTATGGCTGTAGATGCAAATATTCTAATATTTGAGAGAATTAGAGAAGAATTATATGATGGTAATACTCTTACAAAATCTATTGATAGCGGTTTTCAGAGAGCTAATTCATCCATCGTTGATGGCCATATTACAACTCTTCTTAGTTGTTTTGTATTGTTTTTATTAGGAACAAATTTTGTTAAGGGTTTTGCAGCAACATTAGGTATTGGGGTCTTAATAAGCTTGTTTACCTCATTAAATTGCTCTAAAACAATTTTGCGATTTTTTATAACATATCAATCTTTGAGACAGAAAAATCTTTATCTGCCAAGGAATAATTTTTCAAATTAAAATTTTTTATTTTAAACTTCTCATGAAATACAATCTTGAATTAATAAAAAATAAAAGAAAGATAATTGTTTTTTCAACTGTTCTTATTTTGTTGAGTCTTTTAGGAATTTTATATTCTACTTTTAATACTTCTTATAAGAAACCAATAAATTTAGGGATGGATTTTGTTGGAGGAAATGAACTAAGAATAGATAGAATTTGTAAGGAGGAATGTTCATACTTTTCTCCCGATTCGGTTTTAGAAAATCTGAGAGAGATCTCAAAAAATAAAACCGTTTTAAACAATATTAAATTACAATCTCAAAATAATAATAAATTGATTTCAATAAGAACACCTTATTTGAGTATCGAAGAATCAAATAATCTTATTAGTGATCTTGATAATATTATTGGACCTTTAAATTATGAGAGTAAGGATTCAAGATTAATAGGTCCAAAGCTTGGGAAAAGATTACTTACTAATTGTGTTACTTCATTGTTAGTTTCTTTATTTGCAATTTCTTTATATATAACTATTAGATTTGATAAAAAATATGCATTATTTGCATTGTTAGCTTTATTCCATGATTTATTAATTGTTTTCGGCATATTCTCTTGGTTGGGAATTATATTCTCTGTCGAGGTAAATAGTTTATTTGCTGTGTCCTTGCTTACTATTGCTGGTTATTCTGTAAATGATACTGTTGTTATTTTTGATAGAATTCGTGAAAATTTAAAATCTAAAAAAGAAGGCCATAACGAAACAATTCAATTATCAGTAAACGAATCATTTAGGAGAACAACGTTTACCAGTATTACAACTCTAATCCCTCTATTAAGCATTATTTTGTTTGGATCTTACTCGTTATTTTGGTTTTCTTTGGCTTTATCATTAGGAATTATAGTTGGAAGTTATTCAAGTATTTTATTGGCTCCATCTTTGTTGCTTAAAGACTGACATTAGGCTTCTTACTGTATGAAATTGAATTACTATTTGATAATTTTATTTTCTTTAGTTTTAATAGATCTTTCTACTGAGCTAAGAATATTATTTGATCATTTTACTTTTAATTCACTATATTTTGCTATTGGTAAACATCCCTTAGCTTTCTTTATACTTTTTTCATATCCATTTTTATATAAAAAAATAAAGTAGTTTTTAAATATCTTTAAATGATTCTTTGATTAAAACCTGAATTACTACAGCTAATGGAAGAGAAAGTATTAAGCCTAATGGACCAAAAATGAAGGTAAATCCAAATTGTGATATTAATGTTAAACCAGGAAGTAAGTTTGCTTTTTTCTTCATGATAGATGGCATTATTATATAACTTTCAATATTTTGAATGATTACATATGCTCCTAAAACAGCAAGTGGTTTCCAAAAATTATCTAGTAGTGCAATTGAGATTGGAAATATCCCACTAATAACTGGACCTATATTTGGAATAATGTTAAGAACCATTGCTATTAAAGCATTTGAGACAACATATTTAACGTCTAATATAGACAGAACTATTAATGATAATAGACCTACTGATAATGAGCTTATGACCATAGAAAAAGTCCAATTTGCTAATGCGGTATTGCATTTTTCCAGAATATTTCTAAATTTGTTGCGATAATTTTTTGGAATTAATAGAAGTATATTTTCTTTATATTGTTTTGGTTCAATAGAAATCATCAAACTCACTGCTAATACGAATATTAATTTCAAAAGACCTGAACCAAGATTACCAGCTATATTTATTAAATTTCTAAAACTTTCTTGAATAGCTTTTGCAATAGTTGAGGCATCTGGAATAGTTACTACATTATTTATAAGACTGAAAATGTCTATAACATTTTCTGATTGTTCACCATATAGTAAAACATTAAAGTTATTAAGATTTGTATTAATCAAGATATTTATTTTTGATAAACCATTTGGAATATCAACTAGTATTTCATTGAATTCTTTTATGAACGGAGGCAATACAAGAATAAAAATAGTAAATACTATTACTGAGATAACAGTTAAAACAAGAAACAATGACAGCGGTCGGGGAATTTTCAAACCATTTTGTATTTGATTACATAAATTACAGACAATATTTGAAATTACTAAGGAACAAATTATTAATAGGAGAAAATCTCTTAGATTCCAAACTATTAATGAAGTTATGAAAAATACTACTAACTTGAAATATGAAGAACTACTCAATTTTCACAATAGTCTACTTCTTTTCAGAATATCCTAATCCATTTGATTTGGCATAACTATTTGCAAATCGCATAAATCTATCAAAGTCAGATGTGTTCTTCCATATATACACTGCTTCCAAAAATATTGGTTCTCCATCAACAAACTTTACTTTAACCTCCCTAGTTAATATTTCACCTTCTGAGTCAATCATACGCATACCTGTGATTTCACCATCCGTAATTGAAGATAATGCCTGAGGCTTTTCGAATAAAAATAAAGCTTGGCCGGTGGTTCCATCCTTGCTCCTAGTGAGTCTTATTTCAGGTACTACTGGTTCATCTGTTCCTTCATAGAATTGTATTTTTGCAGTTTTATTTTCTGTCATAATATGCGGTTAATAATTTTTTATCTTAGGAAATATTTTTCATATTCGTTTGTGTTTTATTTTATAAAACATTATTTACTAACTCTAGGATCCTTTCATCATATTTTTTATCCGTTAAATCTAATATCTTTACATTTGTTTTACCAACCTTTTCATATTCATAACATTTATCGTAATAATCAAGGACTGATTTGCAAACTAAATCCCATCTCTCATTATTAATTGATTCGAGAGCTGTTTTTGTTCTTTGCGGTCCTAATCTTTTTTTTATCCTTAAAACAGCTTCTTGAAGTTCTTCTTTCTTAAAAACACTATATGTATCTATCAACTCATCTAACCTGTTAGACTCACTTCTTAAAATTTCAATTCTCCTAGAGTGTTTCATCTGATTAAAGAATTCATGAGGAATTTTGCATTTCCCTATATTTGCACTTTCAGCTTCTACAAAAATATTATTAGAAAATTTAAAAGAATTTAATTTTTCAGCAATAATATTTTCAAATTGTTCATTTGAAGGTTGCTCTTTCATTCCTAAACCTCCAAATGTACTTCCTCTATGACAAGCAAATCCTTCAAGATCAATAGTTTGATATTTATATTTCTCTAGTAATGATAATAATCTTGTCTTTCCTGTTCCTGTTTTTCCGCCAAATACTACTATATTATACTTTTTTGAGAAACTATCTAATACCCATCTTCTATATATTTTGTATCCTCCCTTAAGTGTTATTGGATTAAAATTGTATTTTTCTAGTAGCCAAGCAATGCTTTGTGAACGCATTCCTCCTCTAGAGCAATATATTCTGAGATCAAATTCAGCATTTTTATTAACAAAAGTTTTATAAGACTCAATACTCATGAATAAATTATCAAGAAGTAATTCCATTTTTTTTTCAAAAAAGTTTAATCCCTCTATGACAGCTTTTTTTCTTCCTTCTTTTTTATAAATAGTGCCAATTATAGATCTCTCATCATTATCAAATAGAGGAATGTTAATAGAATTAGGCATGTGTCCTTTATAATATTCACTCGGGCTTCTAACATCTATGAGTGGTCCTCTAAAACTTCTAAATTTCTCTAGTTCTTTTCTTTTGAAATACATTGATAGTTTTTATTTTTTTAGATTGATTTTTTAAAATGAATAACAAAGAAAAAGATAACTATAATAATGCTACATTAGATTTGATTAAAAAATTTGTTGATTCCAATCAAAGAAAAAGAATAAATTCATTAATTCAAATAGAATCTGAAGTCGAAAATATTTTTGATCTTGGCCCTTCACTTTTTGATATTTTTGATAATGATGGAGATGACTGGGCTGCTGGTTGGATATTGCAAGTTTTAAAAAAATTTAAGCCTGAATTCTTTGAAAACTCCAAATTCAATAATTGGTTTAATACATATTCAGATATTGATATTAATTATGAAGATTTGCAATTGATGTTGGTTGAGCAAAAATTTGAAGAGGCAGATAGATTAACAAGTTCCTATTTACGAAAATTAGCTGGAAAATTAGCTGAAAAACGTGGGTATGTTTTCTATAGTGAAGTCAAGAATATGTCAGGTAAAGATCTAGAAACAATAGATAGATTATGGACTATCTATTCTACTGGTAGATTTGGTTTCTCAATTCAGGCAAAGATATTAAAATCGGTAGGGAAAAAATATGAATTAATGTGGCCGAAAATAGGTTGGAAAAAAGAGGGCTTATGGACTAGATATCCTGGATCTTTTTGCTGGTCATTGGAAGCTCCTGATGGACATATGCCTTTAATAAATCAACTAAGAGGAGTAAGACTTATGGACTCTATCCTACGGCATCCTGCTATTGCAGAAAGACATAATAATATTCTTTAAATTAGGGTATTTAATAAGTTAAAATTAAAAAAGTTTCAAAATATTATTTTATGTCCTTATTTCGGGGCAAAAATATTTTAAAAAAATTTTTTAAAAGA
This sequence comes from uncultured Prochlorococcus sp., assembly GCA_902594875.1. Classification (GTDB taxonomy): domain Bacteria; phylum Cyanobacteriota; class Cyanobacteriia; order PCC-6307; family Cyanobiaceae; genus Prochlorococcus_A. Next base: position 186,491 of record CACJNU010000001.1, on the reverse strand, counting down.
CCAAAGATTAACTGGTCAAACTATGAATTCGAATCATCATTACAGTTAAATGAATTTGTCGATCAATTACTAGAACCTATTAAAAATTCTCAATCAAGCTATCTTATAAAACTTGGTTTACATGAAGCTCTAGTTAACGCAGTCAAACATGGAAATAAATTAGATCCTAAAAAAAATATTAGAGTAAGAAGAATTATTACTCCTAATTGGTGTGTTTGGCAAATTCAAGATCAAGGTAATGGTTTAGAAATAAAAAAAAGAGACTACAAATTACCAAAAAAAATAAGTAGTGTAAATGGCCGAGGCCTTTTTATTATCAATGAATGTTTTGATGATATTAGATGGAGTAGTAAAGGTAATAGGCTTCAGTTAGCTTTAAAGAGGCGATTTTTACTAGGACAAGGTTGATCTACATTAATTTCTTTTAGCCATTTAATACTTTCTTCTAAATACTCAATAGTTTCCTTCTCATTACAAGAAATAATTAAATGACATAATCCCGCAGAAATTAGTTCTGAAGATCGTTTATATTTATTTCCTTTATCTTTATGCCATTTAGTATGATCTATCTTTAATTTGTCATTAAGATTTTGAACAAGCTGAATAGTATCTTTATCCCAATAGGTCATAGAAGTTTTTTTTTACTTTACAGCAGACCATACTTTGGTCATAAAAAAGGAATTTGATTTTACATTTTTGAACCCTACCTCCGCTAGTTTAGAATCTATATCCTCTTTTATGTAATCACAGTAAAAAGGCTCATGAAAAGATTTATAGAAGCCTTCCATTACGGATGTAAAGTCAGGTGAGTCACTAATTTGAATTGAATCAGCTAAGACTAATGTACCCCCAGTTTCAAGAACTCTAAAAAATTCATTTAATACTTTAGCTCTAATTGCTCTGGGTAATTCGTGAAATAAGTAAACACAAGAAATGCATTGAAAACTATCTTTATCAAAAGGTAATTCTTCAGCATTGCCTTTTATTAACTGAATTAAATCTCCATCTAAATCTGAAATATATCTACTTGCCTCTTTTAAATATGAATCAGATAAATCAATTCCAGTAATTTTTTCTTTAGGAAATGCGGCTCTTAATTGTTTTAATGTTCTTCCTGATCCTGTGGCCACATCCAGTATTTTTATAGAACTTTTTTTTCTATCGCTAAAAATATTTAGTCCTTCTTTTATGGGCTTAATTATTCTTCTCCTCATTGAGTCAGCACTTCCATTGAAAAGTATTTCTACTTGTAGATCATAAATGCTAGCTGAAAAATCTGATAAATAACCATCTGTTTGATGATGAAAATTTCTCAAGTAATATTGAGGATAATTATCTTTATCAATTGATTTTGGAAGATCATCAAAGTTTTGCTTTCTTCGTCTATCCCATGTATTAGGCATATCGAGCCAAATTTTAGGATATTGAGTTAAATACCTTAGCCATGGCTCGTCAAATAATAATTTTTTTGGATATATATTTTTTTCTGCATCATTCCAATCTTCTTCTCTTAATTTGTCCATTGAATTTTGGATTTGCATTAGGAGATTCTTATCTATATCAAAATTTTCGAGCTTCGAATCCGGAAGAATAAAATTCATTAATCTTGTACTTATCTGCTTGTGAGCAAAACCTGCAATGCTTTTACTTTGTTGTAGCGTTTTATATGCAATTTTTGAAATAGATTCCCTGGCCATTTTTTAATTTATATATGTATATTCCAACAAAAAAAAAATCAATTTGAGAATATTTTGTGATATTTCTCAAATTGATTAATCTAAAATTATGTTTTTTTAATTATGCATCGTAATACATAAAGAATTCATGTGGATGTGGCCTTTGTCTTAGTTGTTGTACCTCTTCGTATTTTATATCGATAAAGTTATCAATAAAATCTTCAGTAAATACTCCACCAGCTAATAGATAATCCTTATCTGCTTTTAGCGCATTAAGTGAGTCATTTAGAGATGAAGGTACTGTATCAATTTTTGCAAGTTCATCAGCTGGAAGTTCAAATAAATCAACATCAACTCCATCACCAGGATCAATTTGATTTTTAATTCCATCAATACCAGCAAGCATCATTACAGAAAATGCTAAGTAAGGATTTGCAAGTGCGTCACCTGATCTGAATTCTAATCTTTTAGCTTTAGGGCTTGGACCTGTCAAAGGTATTCTTACTGCAGCTGATCTATTACCCTCAGAATAAACTAGATTTACAGGTGCTTCAAATCCTGGAACCAATCGTTTGTAACTATTTGTAGTTGGGTTCGTAAATGCTAAAAATGATGGAGCATGTTTTAGTATGCCTCCGATATACCATCTTGCTGTTTGAGATAAATTTGCATATGCTCCTTCACCAAAAAATAATGGCTGCCCACTTTTCCATAAACTTTGATGAACATGCATTCCAGTTCCATTATCATTAAATACAGGCTTGGGCATAAACGTTGCAGTTTTCCCATATTTTTTAGCAACATTCCTGACAACGTATTTATAAGTCATTACATTATCAGCAGAATTTATTAACGAATCGAATTTCATACCAAGTTCGTGTTGACCGGCACCAGCAACTTCATGGTGATGCTTTTCTGTGGGTATGCCTAATTCACCCATTAAAAGTAGCATTTCAGATCTAATGTCTTGCGCAGTATCATTTGGGGAAACTGGGAAATAGCCTTCTTTGTATTGGATCTTATATCCTAAATTTCCACCTTCTTCAATTCTTCCAGTGTTCCATGGAGCTTCAATTGTATCTACACTATAAAAGCAGGAACCTTCCTTTGAGTCATATCTCACGTCATCAAATAAGAAGAATTCTGGTTCCGGTCCAAAAAATGCTGTATCAGCAATTCCAGTGGATTCTAAGTACTTTAGTGCCTTTTGAGCTAATGATCTTGGGCATCTATCATAAGGCTCACCGCTTCTAGGCTCTTGGATAGAGCAAATCATACTTAAAGTTTTATGTTTATAAAAAGGATCTATCCATGCTGTACTTGCATCAGGAACCATTGACATATCTGAGGCATTAATTGCTTTCCAACCTCTTATTGATGAACCATCAAATGCTAGACCTTCTGTAAATGAATCCTCTTCTATCATGTCTGATGTAAGAGTTAAATGTTGCCATTTACCATGGATATCAGTAAATTTTAAATCGATCAGTTCGATTCCTTCATCTTTAATTTGACTTAAAACATCTTGTGGAGACTTAGACATAACTTATAAGATACCTTTTATGAAATTAATTACTTGATGATTCTTATTATGTATCAATCGTCACTTTTTTCAACACTTGATGCCTTCTTTCAGTGTTTCAACTTATAACTTTAATAATTATTTACTTAATTATTTAAATTGAATTAATTTCTTTAAATAAATATCGCTTAAGCGACGATATTAGTCTAATTTAAAGATAATTGAATGTAATGCTTTGACAGAAGCAAAACTTATTCCGGCTATAAATAATGAGAATTTATCTCATTTCTCAAAGACTTATGTTCCCTCAAGGCTTTTATTAGGTCCTGGTCCTTCAAATGCTCATCCAGAAGTCTTAAGCGCTCTTTCTTTGAATCCTATTGGTCATCTAGATGAAGCATATATTTCATTGATGTCTGATGTACAAAAACTTTTAAGGTACACGTGGCAGTGTAATAATCGTCTTACTCTTCCAATGAGTGGTACTGGTAGTGCTGCGATGGAAGCTTCTATAGCTAATTTTATTGAAGAAGGAGAAAAAATATTGATTGCTAAAAAAGGGTATTTTGGAGACAGATTAGTCGATATGGCAACTAGATACAAAGCTCAAGTTTCCGTCATGGAAAAGCCATGGGGTGAGGCTTTTACATATGAGGAAATTGAGTATGAAATAGAAACTAAGAAACCAGCCATTTTTGCAATTGTGCATGCTGAAACATCTAGTGGTGTTTTACAACCTCTTGAGGGGATTGGTGATATATGTAGAAAAAATAACTGCTTGTTTTTAGTTGATGCAGTTACTTCACTTGGTGCTTTAGAATTATTAATTGACGAATGGAAAATAGATCTAGCTTATAGTTGTAGTCAAAAGGGATTAAGTTGTCCACCAGGTTTAAGCCCTTTTACAATCAATAAAAGAGCTGAAGAAAAACTAAGTTCAAGAAAAACAAAAGTACCTAACTGGTATTTAGATTTATCTTTATTAAATAAATATTGGGGTTCAGATCGTGTTTACCATCACACAGCACCCGTTAATATGAATTTTGCTATTCGTGAAGGTTTACGGTTAATTGCTAATGAGGGTTTAGAAAATGTTTGGGATAGGCACAATAATAATGCAAAGAAACTGTGGAATGGTTTTGAAAGTCTTGGAATTGAATTACATGTATCAGAGGATTATAGATTGCCAACTTTAACCACAGTTAAAATTCCTCCAGCAGTTGATGGGGATGGTTTTAGAAATCACCTCTTAAAAAACTTTGGAATTGAAATAGGAAATGGACTAGGAGAATTATCCGGTAAGGTGTGGCGCGTAGGGCTAATGGGTTTTAATTCATGTGAGGAGAATGTTGATAGATTATTAAACCTATTTGATACTGAGCTAAAGAAATTTTCTATTTTTGAGTCCTCAACTTTTTGAACCAAATCTGTAAAATTTCACTACATTCATCTTCCTGGATACCTCCAATTACTTCCATTTTGTGATGAGCACTTTCATGTTTTGATAGGTCGATAGAGCCCCCCAATCCGCCTCTTTTCTTATCGTAAGCACCGAATATAACTTTACCCATCCGTGCTTGAATAAGAGCAGAGGAACACATAGTACAAGGTTCTAGATTTGTGATAATGGTACATTCATTAAATCTCCAATCATTTTTTATTAGAGATGCCTGCCTAAGTGCCATTATCTCAGCATGACCTAATGGGTCTTTATTTATATACCTCCTGTTAACTCCTCTACCGATACATCTTCCTCTTTCATCTAAAATTATGGAACATATTGGCAGCTCAACTTTTCCAATCTCTTTTGATCTTCTTAATATCGAATTCATCCAAAAAGTGTAATTAGAATTATTTGTTTTTTTTTGTTGATCTTTATTACTATTTCCATTTTCAAAAAAATATCTCATTTACAAATATTGAGAATAGAATTGATAATAGATATCTTATCTGATGGCTGAAGATTTAATTAATAATAAGGATATATATTTCCCCTCATATTTAGGGACTAATGACAAATTGATTACTCTTCTGAATAGAGCGAGTCAAACTCTTTGTGACTGGTTCTCTAAAGCTGATAAAACTGGTCCTTTACCTTTTGATGAGAATTTCAAGTGCATTATGCCTGCGGAAGTTGGTAACTCTGAAGAAGATTTGTTTTCTGAGATTGAATCCCTTTTGAATAATTCATTTAATCCCGTTCATCCTGGTTCACTAGCTCACCTTGATCCCCCACCTTTAATTTTCTCTATTTTGGGAGATTTAATTGCTGCTGGTTTAAATAATAATCTCCTCGCTTACGAGTTATCACCAAGTGTAACTTTGCTTGAGGAATCATTATGCAAATGGTTTGCCAAGAAAATAGGTTTTAATGATCTCTCAGGAGGTATAGCTGCCAGCGGAGGTACATTAAGTAATCTGAATGCCCTTATAGCAGCTAGAAATAATGCTGGATTAGGTAAAAATCCGAATTCTGTATTACTTGTTAGTGAAGATGCTCATTCTTCCTTCGTTAAATGTATAAGAGTAATGGGTCTAGATATAAACAATCTTGTCAGGATTAAAACTGATAATCAAGGTAGAATGGATATAAACGACCTCAGAAACTCTTTAGATAAATGTATAGTTGAAAATAAAAAAATATTTGCTATAGTTGCCACCCTTGGGACAACTGTAAGAGGAGCCATTGACCCTATTAAAGAAATAAGTGAAATATGCAAAGAAAGAAATATATGGCTACATATCGATGGCTCTATTGGAGGAATTTTTGCTGTAACCTCAATTCCAATAAAAGGTTTAAATGATATTAATCAAGCTAATTCGATAACGATAAATCCACAAAAAATTATTGGTATTACAAAGACATCATCTTTGTTATTGGTTTCAAATATGAGTACTTTAGAAAATACTTTTAATACTGGACTTCCATATATGTCATCTAAAGAAAATATTATAAATAGAGGAGAAATTGGCATACAAGGTTCTAGACCTGCAGAGGTTATCAAACTATGGCTTGGGTTTCGTTTTTTAGGTCTGAGTGGAATAGAAAATATATTAAAATCATCAATTAAAAGAAAAGATTTTTTTATAAAAAACATTAAAAAGAATAAATTTGATTTATACTCAGGGCCTCTTCATATTGTTTCATTTATACCGAAGAAACTTGGGCCAGAAGACTCTGATAAATGGACTCATACTAAAGTTAATGAATTAATCAACAGTAATTTTATGCTTTCTAGACCAAAATTTAAAGGTAGATATTTTTTAAGGGTTGTCATGGGAAATTACAATACAAAGGAATCTCATATTGAAGAACTTTTAAGACTATTAGATGCCTAACTTATGAATATGAGTAGACCAAAAATAATTGCAATAGTAACAGGTTTTATATCTATAGCTATTTGTATTGCTTATTTACTCTTAATAACTATCTTTGATTTCAGAACTTATCTCAATGATCAATTATCCAATTTTACATAGTAGATGGAGGCAAACTGTTATTTGATTTAAAATACTTTTTCATTTCAATTTTTGAAATAGCTTCTTTTACGAAGTTGTTTAAAATGTCTTCTCTCTTACTTATTCTATAGATCTTATCTACTACTTCTTGGATTCCTCCATCTCCCCAATTTTGCCCATTTTTAAAATATTCAATCAAACTTAGTCCTACTATTCTTATTAACCAGCCTGCTGTAACTGATTGTATAGATTTAGATAATATAATTTTAGTTAGGCTTGTAGCTAAAGCAGGAGAAAGAATGGCGAGACCCCCTTTTAGTATTCCTTGTTTAGCCAATGCGCTTAGCAATGAAGTCGCTAAATCTTTTGCATCTTTTTTTGTAAGCTTTATTTCATATATTTTTGATAATTCCATTATCATTTGAAGGTTTACTGAGGTAGTAGTTAGGAAATCAACAGCTGGTAATGGATTAACTAGTATTACCCCTCCTGTTATCCACATGTACTTATTAATCACTTTATTTGACATTAAATATCTTTGTTCTTGCACGAGATTTTTACTTTTAATACCTAACTTATTTGAGCGAAAAAGAATATTATCCGCCAATAACTCTTCACCATTATTATCGAGTGTTTCAATTATTTCTTTAAATAAACTTCCTACATCTGGTACTAAATTTAAAGTATCTGATTTTATATAGGGAGATTGTTGAGGTACAGCAATTGTTTGAACAACAGAAATATTATTTTTTCTAGCAGAAGTTATAGAAATTATATTTTCTTTGATTAGGTTATTTTCATCTTTAGACCTCAAATCACATTTATTTAGAACTATTATTATTTTTTTTCTTAATTTTAATAATTCATTTATTAAATAGTATTCGTATTTATTTATGTCTTGATCTAAAACAAAGAGAACCAAGTCTGAATTTGATGCTTGTATAATTGTTGCTTTTTCTCTTTCTTCTCCTAATTTAGATGGTTCGAATAAACCCGGAGTATCAATTATATTAATGTTTCTTTTTAAAATTGGGATGCGAATTTTATAGCTAATAATTTGCTTTGTTGTACCTATTTTTGCAGATGTTTGTCCGACAATATTTTTTAATAAGGATCTTGCTATAGAAGTCTTTCCTGAGGAACCTGCTCCAAAAAGAGTAACTTTATAATCTCCTATTTTTAATTGGGACTCAAGTTTGTTTTTTTGGTAATTTAAAAGTTCAACTTTTACTTTATCGTTAATTTTTTTATTAATATTCTCGACCCCTTCCAAACTTATCTTCGCAGCTCCGTATGTATTTTTGAATGAAAGTGTATTTTTTTTATTTTTATATATAACTTTATAAACTATTTTTTTAAATAACTTTTTATCAATATTATAAAAGATATAAATAATTACTATTAAAAATATAAGGGTATAAAAATTAACTATTTTTATAAATATCGAAATTAAAATATATAAAAATAATATTAATAATAAATATTTTATATACTTAAATTTCAAGTAATTCATTTTATCGATTACCTTTAAAAAGGTTGTAAAGTAAAAAAATAAACCCAATATTAATTGATAAATCAGCAATATTAAATACTGGAAAATTTATAATATTTAAATTTATAAAATCAATCACAAAACCTTTATATATTCTATCTATACCATTACCAATAGTTCCACCAAGTATAAAGCTGTAAGAATATAGATCGAAAGAGTTTAAAGTATTTTTCCTAAATATTAAATAAATAAGTAATATTGAAAACAAAATACTTATAAATGATAAAAATATTCTACTACCACTAAATATGTTAAATGCTGCCCCATAATTTTTTACAAAGTCTAATTTGAATAAAAGAAAATCTTTATTAATAAATAATCTTTTATTATAAAACATTAAATATTTCGTACATTGATCTACTAGAACAATAAAAATACTTAGTGATAAAAAATATATTTTAGTTTGTAATTTATTAATCATTATTTACTATGTTTTAAACGTTCTATAGGTTTAATAAGTAATAAAAGTGGAAAAAGCATTAAAAAATGATATCCAATCTTACCTAATGAGTATTTCCCTAAATTATATAAAAATAAGTTAAATTGACTGTAAAATATAATTTGTATGAAGTTGTAAAAGATCCCAGTTAAATGCATAGCACATATTGCTAAAAATCCATTTTTTAAAAAGTTTCCAACGTTTATTTTATTTCTATTATTTAAATTATCAATTATTTTTATTAATGGATATAAACCTAATAAATAACCAAAATTTGGAGTGAGCAGATAACCTATAGAACCTCCTTGATGAAAGACAGGAAACATAAATACCCCCAAAATTATATATATAGAAAATGCTCTGAAAACAACTTTTTTATGAAATATAAGTGTTAATAAAATTATGGTCGGGATTTGCCATGTGATTGGCAACTCAAAGTTATTACTAGATTTATATATAAAAGGTAGTGGAATATAAACAGGTAACATTGAAGTTATTACGAGTGATTGAATGCTCACCAGTATCTCAATTAATTTATAAAAATTGAGCATTATTATAAATTTAATTTATAAACTTCTCAATGCAACAATTGGATCTAACTTAGAAGCTCTTTTTGCAGGTAAAACGCCAAAGATTAAACCTATTGATCCTGAAATGATCATGGTAGAAAAAGTAGTCGTAATTCCTACTGATGCAGGAAGAGGTGTTATCAGAGATAAAAGAAAAACACCTGATAATCCAGTCGTTGTTCCGATTAATCCTCCAATTGTAGATAAAATCAATGCCTCAATTAAAAATTGAACTAATATATCTGACTGTTTAGCTCCTATTGCTTTTCTAAGTCCAATCTCTTCAGTCCTTTCGCTTACAGAAACGAGCATAATATTCATGATCCCTATGCCTCCAACCACTAAAGATACTGCCCCAATACCAGCCAATAAAAACGTTAGTCCACTTGTTATGTTGGTTACTATATTTAATGCATCTTCTTGTGATCTAACCGCAAAGTCATCATCTCTTATTATTTTATGTCTTTGCCTTAATAGGTTAGTAATCTGAAATTTAGCTGCACTAGTTGCATTTTTATTTATCGCTTCAACACTAATAAAGCTTAAACTTACTCCATAACTAGGGTCCTTCCCTGTAATTCTATTGACCATGGTGGTTAATGGAATATATGCATTTTTGTCTTGATTACTTCCAAATACAGCACCTTTTGGTTTTAATATTCCGATAATTTCATAAGTGTGGTCTTTAATTCTGATTTTTTTTCCTAGTGATGAAGATTTATCATTGAAAAATTCGTCATTAAGATCAGGACCTATTACAACATAACTTCTTGCACTATTAACATCACTTTTTGATAAAAATCTACCCTTATCTACTTCAAAGCTTCTTACTTCAAGAAATTCAGGAGTAACTCCAGCAATTGATATATTTAAACTTTTAGAGTTTGATTGCACTATTTCGTTAGCAGAGATTTGAGGAGCTACTTTTTTAACTGTTGGTACTTGATTGCTTATTGCTATTGCATCTTCTAAGACAAGGTTTTTAGGAAATGAAATACCTCTTCTTCTTGTGTCATTATTTCCAGGAACAATGAAAAGAACATTGGCGCCTAAATTACTTAATTGGTTTCTTGCTAATGTTTGAGCACCTCTACCAAGTCCAACAAGTGTAATAACTGAAGCATTTCCAATAATTATCCCCAGCATTGTTAACGAACTTCTCAATTTGTTCGAAACTAAAGTTTTTGTGGCCATGCCTAATGCTTCTTTTATTGAGATATTCCTAGACATATTTATATTTATCTATTGCATCATCATCTTCAATTTGTCCCATGTAAATAACACCTTCATTAAGTTGGAGTGTAATAAGATCACCATTACTGATTTGATGATTATCGATATTTTCTAAATTACAAATTGTAGAAATCTTTTTATTATTTTTGTTGAACAAAGCATAAACATCATTTACATTTTGGTTAGTAACAATGCCGGCAATATTTTTACTCAGTGGAATATTTTGCATTAATTCCTTCGGAACAAATAATATTTCTCCTGGGCAAATTAAGGACATATCAAGATTATTTTTAATTATTCTGGCTTTACCTGTTACACCGGTTTCCCCTATTGAAATTCCTCTTGATACAATCTTTCTTACTAAACCGACTTTTATTAAATCTGTAGAGCCGCTAATTCCAGTTAATGTACCTGCGGTTTGGACTACTAAATCTCCTTGATTTAAGATCCCCATCTCCTGAGCAATTTGCATAGCTATACTAAAAGTTTTTGCTGTTCTATGATCATTTTTAACTACTATTGGAGTAACTCCCCAAACAAGTTGCAATCTTCTCGCTACACTTCTCTCTGTAGTAGTTGCCAAGATAGGTGTTGGAGGTCTGAACTTACTTACATTTCGAGCGGTAGAACCAGATTTAGTTAAAGGGATTATGGCTCCTGCATCAAGTTGTCTAGCTATATTACTTACTGCTGCACTAATAGCATTTGGGATCGTACTGGGTAAGTGGCTTTCAATAGCCTTAAGTGGATAATCTCTTTCAATTCTTCTTGCTATGGTTGCCATCGTTTCAACTGCCTCTACAGGATAATCTCCAACTGCAGTTTCGTTTGAGAGCATTACAGCATCTGTACCATCCAGAATTGCATTTGCAACATCACTAACTTCGGCCCTAGTTGGTCTTGGGTTAGAAGCCATAGAATCAAGCATTTGCGTCGCAGTAATTATTGGGATACCTAATGAATTAGCTTTTCTTATTAAATCCTTTTGTAAAAGAGGAACTTCTTCTGCAGGCATTTCTACTCCCAAATCACCTCTTGCAACCATAACCCCATCACATAAGGGTAATACTGAATCAATCTGATCAATAGCTTCAAATTTTTCTATTTTTGCGACTACAGGAGTTGAATGCCCATTTTTGTTTATTAAATCTTTTATCTCATTTATATCTGATGGATTTCTTACGAAACTTAGTGCTATCCAATCAACGCCCTCAGATAAACCGAATTTTAAATCCACTTTATCTTTATCTGTTAATGCTTTTACTGATAATTGAACATCTGGAAAATTAACACCTTTGTTGTTTGAAAGAACCCCTCCTACAGTTACAATGCACTCCAAATTATTTGCATTTTTATCAACTTTTTCTACAATCATTTCAATTTTCCCATCATCTAAAAGTATTCTTTTACCTTCGCTAACTTCTTGAGAAAGTTTGTCATAGGTTACATTAGCAATAGTATTCGTACATTCGACTTCATTAGATGTCAGAGTGAATTTATCCCCTTTTTTAACTTTAACTGGCCCATCTTTAAAGCGCCCTAATCGTATTTTAGGTCCTTGAAGATCTTGCAATATTCCAATATCTATATCTAACTTTTTGGATACTTCCCTTATGGTTTTTATTCTCTCAGCATGATCCTTATGATCTCCATGTGAGAAATTTAATCTGAATGTTGTTACTCCAGCTTTAATTAAATTTGTAATTATCTCTTCAGATTGTGTTGCAGGTCCAATAGTTGCTACAATTTTTGTTCTTCTTTTTAAATCAATATTCGACATATATGGATAATATTGCTAGATATAAATAAATTTAACATACCCAAAGTTAGTTATTTAAGTCATGGATTTTAAAACTTATCAGAAAAAAGCTAGAGAAACAGCACAATATCCAGATTTAGGCTCAAATAATATTTATCCAACTCTTGGTTTAGTTGGAGAGGCTGGTGAGGTGGCAGAAAAAGTAAAAAAAGTTATAAGAGATAAAAACGGAATATTTGATAACGAATCAAAATTAGGTATTAAAAAAGAGTTAGGAGATGTTTTGTGGTACATATCAAATCTTTGTACAGAATTAAATTTCAATTTAGAGGATGTTGCATTACAAAACATTGAAAAATTAAAAATAAGAGCTGCTAAAGGGAAGATAAAAGGTTCTGGAGATGATAGATAAGTTCAGCTATAACCTAAGCTTGCATACTGGAGATTTGTAATTAAATTTTGTATAACATTTAAAAGTAAAAAAGCTAATAAGGATGAAATATCAAATCCACCTATTGGAGGGATAACACCTCTAAAAATGTTTAAATAAGGATCTGTGATAGAAGTTAATGCAGATAAAACACCGTTACTCCAATCAATACCTGGAAACCATGTTAGTAAAATTCTTATTATCAATATGAAAGAATAAATTGATAAAGTTTGGCCCAGAACTGCAAAAATCTCAGATAACATTATCTTGTCGTAATTTAATATATCCTAACATTTACTTATTATTGCTGCTTATTATTACTGCTTCCTATATTTGAAAGATATTCATTACTTACAGCAAAAGTTTGAAAAAACTTTTCTGATAATGATAACCAATATGATCTACCATCTTTTTGCTTTCGTTTGACAATAAATTTCTTTTCTAATAATTCTTTAATATGATCATAAGCACCTGAACCTCTAAGAAGTATAAGATCCGATTGAAGGATCTTTTTTTTGATCGCAATAGTAGCCAATGTCCTTAATTCGGATGTTTTCAAATCCGAAGGGAGTAAATCATCGACGAATTCATTAAGACTAGATTTTAGTTCGAGAGAAAAACTGTTATTAACTGCATTTAATTCAATAGCTGAGTTGGGATTAGAGTATTTATTTTTTAAATCTTTAATTGCATCATTTATTGAGTTTATATCAGAATTAGTAATTTCTGAAAGATCCTTTTTTGTTATTGGTCTGCCTTTCAAATATAGAACAGCTTCAACTTTGGTAACTAGATCTATATCAGATATTGGCGTGGTATTTAGATCAGATTGATTGATTTTAATTACCGAAATCTTTCCTAATTTACCTTAAATTTAGTCTGATGCACCAAGGAATAATCTATATGTATCGTTTTGAGTTTCATCCCAGAATTTATAGCCTAGAATTCTTACAAAATTCTTCCACTCTAAAATCTCATTTTTATCGATCAAAACTCCAATAACAATTTTCCCTACATCAGCTCCATAATTCCTGTAGTGAAATACGCTTATAGACCAATTAGATTTCATACTATTTAGGAAGTTTATTAATGCGCCAGGCCTTTCAGGAAACTCAAATCTGTATAAAAGTTCTATAAAGTTCGTATATTCCATCTCTTTAAAATCCCTTGGTAATCTTCCTCCTACCATATGTCTGAGATGATTTTTAGATAATTCATCATCACTTATGTCAATAAATGAGTACTCAGAATTTTTAAATACATTTAATAGATTTTTTTTATCATTTAAACCATAGACTTGAACACCTACAAAGATCTGTGCATTCCTAGAATTTGACATCCTATAGCTAAATTCAGTTAAATTTCTATTATCAAGTAACTTACAAAAATTAATTAGACTACCAGCCCGTTCAGGAATTTCAACAGCCATCATTACTTCTTTACACTCTCCAAGTTCTGCTCTTTCTGCTACAAATCTAAGCCTCTCAAAGTTCATATTTGCACCACATGCAATCGCAACCATTTTTCTATTTGAATGATTAGAATTTAAAATATCTTTTTTCATCCCTGCTATTGATAAGGCACCTGCTGGCTCTAAGATTGATCTAGTATCCTCAAAAACATCTTTTATAGCAGCACAGATTTCGTCAGTATTAACCCTAATCATCTTATCTATATATTTTCTACCAATATCAAAAGTATTTTTACCAATTTTTTTAACAGCCACTCCATCTGCGAATTGTCCTACAGAAGATAGTTCCACAATTATTCCTTCTTCCAAAGATTTCGTCATAGCGTCAGCATCTTCTGGTTCTACACCAATTATTTTTACTTCAGGCCATATTTTTTTAACGTATAAGGATATTCCTGATATCAATCCCCCACCACCTACGGCAATATATATTGCATAAGGTTTTTCCTTAAGCTGCTGTTCAAGTTCTATAGCTATAGTTCCTTGTCCTGCTATTACTTCTGGATCATCAAAGGGATGAATAAAGCATAAATTTCTTTCTTGGCTAATCCTTATTGCCTCTTTATAAGTTTCATCATAGTTATCGCCATATAATATAACTTTTGCTTTTAAATTTTTTACTGCATTAACTTTTACTAGAGGTGTGGTAATAGGCATTAATATGGTTGCTTGGCAATTTAACTTAAGGGCACTCAGTGCAACCCCTTGAGCATGATTACCAGCACTAGAAGTAATTACTCCCTGAGCAAGCTGTGAATTAGTGAGCTTACTCATTTTGTTATATGCACCTCTTATTTTGAATGAAAATACATCCTGAAGATCTTCTCTTTTAAGAAAAACTTCATTATTAAGTGTATTACTTAAATTATGAGCTTTCTCTAGTGGTGTTTTTTTTGCAACTTCATAGACTTCAGCTTGAAGTATTTTTTCAAAATAATCATTCATATATATATTTTTAGCATTAATTATTAATCTAATAAAACATTACATGATCTATTTCAAAAAAAATACTCATTTTGCACCTCGGCGTTTTAGATTATATAGATACCAATTTTTGTTAAATGCTTTTAAGTGAGTTAAGTCATCCAAATCAACTTCATGGCTTAACAGTTTCACAATTAGAGGAAATTGCTTGTCAAATTAGAGAAAGACATCTTCAAGTAGTTTCTACTAGCGGTGGACATCTTGGCCCTGGATTAGGTGTAGTGGAGTTGACATTGGCTTTATATCAAACTCTTGATCTTGATTTTGACAAAGTTGTTTGGGATGTAGGACATCAAGGTTACCCTCATAAATTAATTACAGGACGTTTTAGTCAATTTGATTCTCTAAGGCAACAAAATGGAGTCGCTGGATATCTAAAAAGAAGTGAAAGTAAATTTGATCATTTTGGTGCTGGACATGCAAGTACTTCTATTTCTGCTGCTTTAGGAATGGCAATAGCAAGAGATAGAAAAGGTGATAATTATAAATGTGTTGCTGTTATTGGAGATGGAGCACTAACTGGAGGAATGGCATTAGAAGCTATAAATCATGCAGGTCACTTACCAAATACCCCTTTAGTTGTTGTATTGAACGATAATGACATGTCTATTTCACCTCCGGTTGGAGCCCTTTCATCTTATTTAAATAAGGTAAGAGTAAGTCCACCATTGCAATTTTTGTCAGATAGTGTTCAAGAAAGTGTAAAAAATATTCCATTAATTGGTAAGGATATCCCAGAAGATCTCAAAAATATTAAAGGAAGCGTTAGAAGACTATCTGTACCTAAGGTTGGAGCTGTTTTTGAAGAACTTGGATTTACATATATGGGTCCAATTGATGGTCATGATATTGGTAACTTAGTTAAGACCTTTAACGCTGCCCATAAACTAAAAAGACCTGTACTTGTTCATGTTGTCACAACAAAAGGGAAGGGATACCCATATGCAGAAGCAGATCAGGTTGGATATCATGCGCAGTCTGCATTTGATCTTACAACTGGGAAATCTATTCCATCAAAGAAACCTAAACCTGTTAGTTATAGTAAAATATTTGGTCAAACCTTATTAAAAATATGTGAGCAAGATAGTAAAGTCGTTGGTATTACAGCTGCAATGGCTACAGGTACTGGTTTAGATATATTGCAAAAAAATATCCCTGCACAATACATAGATGTAGGAATAGCAGAACAACATGCAGTTACTCTTGCGGCAGGAATGTCTTGCGATGGTCTAAAACCTGTTGTAGCTATTTATAGTACTTTTCTTCAACGTGCTTTCGACCAATTAATTCATGATGTAGGGATTCAAAATTTACCTGTATCATTTGTACTTGATAGAGCCGGGATAGTTGGTGCTGACGGCCCTACTCATCAAGGTCAGTACGATATTAGTTATATGAGATCTATACCTAATTTTGTATTGATGGCTCCAAAAGATGAGTCTGAATTACAGAGAATGTTAATAACTTCAATAAACCATAATGGTCCTACAGCTCTAAGAATACCCAGAGGTTCTGGATTAGGAGTGGCTGTAATGGATGAGGGTTGGGAACCTTTGAAAATAGGCGAAGCTGAAATACTTGAAGAAGGAGAAGATATCCTAATTATTGCTTATGGTTCAATGGTCGCATCAGCGATCGAAACAGCAAAGATCTTAAAAAATATGAACATTAATGCATGCATTGTTAATGCAAGATATGTTAAACCTCTCGATAAAAATCTTATTATGCCTTTAGCAAGTAAGATTCAAAAAGTTGTAACCATGGAAGAAGGAACCTTAATAGGTGGATTTGGTTCCGCGATAGTTGAATTATTTAACGATAATGAGATAAACATGCCTGTATACAGAATAGGTATACCTGATGTTTTAGTTGATCATGCTTCACCTGATCAGAGTAAAGAAAAACTAGGACTTATGCCTGATCAGATGGCAGATAAAATTGTTAAGAAATTTAAGTTAGTTAATTAAAAATTTAATAAATAAATATTTAATAAATAAATAAATATTTATAAAACACCTCGTGAGGCTAATCCTAAGATTGCTCCAATTCCGAAAATATGACCTAGGCAATTAGCGCCTACTACTGATGCGTGACTTAAACCACCATAGAATTTTGAATTAGGTATTTCAAAACCTTCATTAGGTTTTCTTATTGTTGCTCTAGCAATTGCATAAGCAAAAACATTACATGCAATCATTACGACGGCACACTTTGGAGACCAAGAAAAAGTTGCTGGATCTGCAGCTGCAAATAATGTAGTAAACATAAAAAATCGTTATTTTCATATATTCTCTAATACTTTTACCTAAAAAACACAAAATTGTAAAAGGTCTTAAGAGTTGTTTACTTCTAAGCTATTTAATAACTTTATAAATCCAAACAAAATAACAAAATCACTTAGAGTTAGAAATGCTTCTGCAAAGCCATGCAGGAAGTCAATCTCAACAAGGGTTTTATCATAGTAATTTAGTGTGAAGATAGATACTAATATAGTTATGAATACGAATAAAACAGTTAATGAAAATCCTGTTTTTACAAAAATATTAACAGATTTGATTTTATATAAGTAAAACAAAAATATTGCATATGGAATTATTGATACTGCGAACAATAATGTGTTATCAATAGAACCTAATTTTTCTACAAATTTAAAAAATAAATCATTCATAAGTCTTTTCCTTATAAAAAATAGTGAATGATGCGAGAGCTAATGTTGAATTACCAATAAATGTAAATATCCCTTGAAGCGTTACTAATCCATACAATACATCTTGATTGTCATAGATATGCCAAGTAATAGCGCACATAGCTCCTATTAAGTTTGGAACCATAGCTAAGCTTAACCAAAAAAATAAATTGTATTTTTTATATGTAGAAATTTTGTATATAACAAAGATGGTAAATATCCATTCAATGACCGAAGAAATGTGAATTAACCAAGTTCCAAATGAAAGTTCGTGCAAAATTTAAATTTTTTTCTTTAGTACATTAAGTACTTCTTTGGCATGATTTATAGGTAAAACACTTATCCATCTATAAGAAATTTCACCTTCTGGAGAAATCAAAAAAGTATTTCTATCAGAAAATGGTGGAATCCAAGAACCATATTTTTCGCTAATAATTCCTTCAGGATCTGATAATAATGTGTAGTTTATAGATTTTTCGCTGCAGAAACTTTCATGAGAATCTTGATTATCAGCACTAATACCAACAATTTCAGCATTATATTTTGAAAAATCTTTTATTAATTCCGAAAAACCTTTAGCTTCAAGAGTACAACCTGCTGTAAAGTCCTTTGGATAAAAATACATAACAAGCCACTTACCTTGAAAATCATTTAATTCCCAAATATTTTTTGATTTTACGTTTTTATTAAAACCTTCTAATTGAAAGTTTGGAGCAATATCTCCAACTTCAGGAGCAAAGTCAAAAGCGATTGATGAATTACAATTAAATAAAAAAATAAAAGATATAAATATACTTACTACTAAATTTCTCATCAAATTTAGAATTTTTTTAAATCAACCCCATTTGATTTGGCAAATTTATCTAAACCTACTTTTTGTATAGACTTTAGTGCTTTAGTGCTAATTTTAATATTAACCCATTTTTTGCCTTCTTCCCACCAAAGTCTTCTTTTTTGGAGATTAACTTGTTGCAATTTTTTTGTACGAATATGTGAGTGACTCACTGCCATCCCGTTATTAGCTTTTGCACCTGTCAGTTCGCAAACTCTTGACATATTTATTGAGTTATATCTTTAAAAATTCTAACACATGACTCAATTTGTTGAATTAAGTAATTCTGAAATTAATTCAGCATTATTATTTTGTAAATTAATTATCTGTTCTTGATCTAATCCACCAACGGAAAGCTTAGCCATATCGTAGACATGATTAGCAATTTTAGAAGCTAATGGATTCTCACTAGTATCTTTTTTATCAATAATTATTTTGTTGCCTGTAATTTTATTAAGACCAACAATAAGTGGATGTTTTTTGTTAATTAAGAGCACATGATATTCAGGTAAGCCAGGCATCTTTTGTTCCATGTAAGCACCCATATCATTAATTCTTCTCATTTGTTCTGGAAGCAAGATCATCGCTGGTGGAGCATCTTTACTTGAAAGTGACTGAACTTTAACTGTTACTTTCTCATTATTAAGGGCCTTAACTATCGTATCTCTAAGATTATCTGTATTTGATTTACCATCCTTATCTACAATTTCTTTAGATTCTTTATCATCTAGTTCATTTATTTCTGAATCTACTCTTTGGAATTGATAATCTTCATTTTTACTTTCCAACCAAGGAAGAAATTGTGCGTCAATTAAGGGATCTGATTTAATAACTTCTTTATTATCAGATAAACAGATATTTAATGCACTAGACTGAGCAATCAAATCTGAACAATAAATTATTTTTTTAGAATCAGTTAATTTATTTCGCTCTTTGTAATTTGCGAGAGTTGTGAAATATTTATCATTTGACTTGATGAGGGATTTATTTTCAATATCTTTAGTTACGTCTTTCTCTGAATTTAAAATTGTTTCGAAAATTATACTGTTGTTAACTAAATCAGCAAATTTTTCATCTTCGATAGCACCAATTTTAATAAAAGCAGAGATTGAATCCCAAATTTCTGCATAAAATTCTGGAGAATTTTTTATCAAATCCTTCAGTTTATTAGCGATTTTTTTTGAGATAAATGATGAAATAGACCTTACTTTTCTATCTGTTTGTAATGCACTTCTACTAACATTTAGAGGAATATCTGTAGAGTCAATAACTCCTCTTAGAGGTAAAAGGTATTTTGGAACTATCTCTTTAATTGAATCGCTTACGAATACTTGATTGCAAAATAGTTTTATTTCTCCCTTTTCCCAATCAGCTCTACCTGACAACTTTGGAAAATACAAAATTCCTTGTATGTCATATGGGTAATCTGTATTTAGATGAATCCATAACAGTGGATCTCCCTGGAAAGGATAAAGGTATTTATATAACTCAATATAATCTTCATCTTTTAATTCACTAGGTTGTTTTCTCCAAGGAGGATTTTTCTTATTGATTGTCTCTCCTTCTAATAAGACATCTATTGGCATAAAATCACAATATTTTTTTATCAGTGATTTAATCCTTTCAGGCTCAATAAACTCTTTTTCTTCTTCAAGTAGGTGAAGAATAACATCTGTACCAATTGTTTCTCTTTCAGATTCCTCTAACGTGAAATTTGGTGATCCATCACAAGACCATTTGAAAGCTTTTGATTCCCCAATTGCCGACTTAGTTAATATATCAACCCTATCTGCCACCATGAAACTTGAATAAAAACCTAGTCCAAAATGACCTATGAATTCATCATTATCTTTTTTGTATTTTGTTAGGAATTCTTCAGCACTAGAAAATGCAACTTGATTTATGTACTTCTTAATTTCTTCATCATTCATTCCAATTCCATTATCGGAAATTGTTAACGTATTTTTTTCACGGTTAATTGTAATTTTTACTTGAGCCTCCTCAGTATTCTCGCAATCACCTGCCATAGATGCCATTCTTCTTTTACTAATTGCGTCAACACCATTACTAACAAGTTCTCTTAAAAAGATTTCATGGTCAGAATATACTGCCTTCTTGATAATTGGGAAAATATTTTCGGTATTAATACGAATTTCGCCTTTTTCCATTTAAAAAAAATCAAACATATTAAATACTATTTCTTAAAAACTTGTTAATCAAGTTTAATTAGGAGTATTGTCCGTACAATATCTGAATTTTAAAACTAAATAAACTTTTAAAAGGTTTTATTTAACCCACAAAATTTCAGTGCAATTGTTTTCTTTCATAATTTGATTGGCTTTAGCTAAGTCATCACATGGATTTAAATGTAAAACGGCAATGTTTCCTCTTTTTTGTTGTTCTTTTTGTTCATTCATACTTTTTTCTAACAAATAAGAATCTTTAAACATCAATAAAATCCTTTTTTTATTTGTCTTTTCTTCCTTAATTAAATTTCTTAAAATGTCCACTGAAATTGTAAATCCAATACCATTAAATATTTTCTCATTAGGACTAAATGATCGTACCAACTCATCATATCTTCCGCCTTTTGCAATGATGCTTTTATTTTTACCATTATCCCCTATTAGTTGAAAAACTATTCCTTCATATAAATTCAAGTGAGGTTGAAAAGTGGGATCAAGTTGTAATTTAACACCATATTTATTTGATATTTTTGATAATGTTTCAAATAAAAAATTTAAGTCATCTAATGTTTTACTAGTACCATATATAGTTTTTAATTTTTTTAATATTGCAATTGGCTCTCCTCGTGTGAATAAAAGATCTTTAAGAATATATTTATCATCTTCATCTATTACTAATTTAGATAAATTATCTTGATCAAAATTGACTAGACTTTTCTTAATTTCTTCAAAATTATTATTCTTATATTTGTTCAGTATCAAGTCCATTATTTTTGTGGTGCTTACTAGTAAAAATAAATTACAACCATCTTTCAAATTAATATTATCGATTGAATCAAACAAAATATTTATAACTTCAATTTCTGGGTATTTTGTATCATATCCAATTAATTCAATTCCACTCTGCAATTTTTCTTGTAACTTAAATGAATTTTTATTATTTTGTTTTTTATCAAAAACCATTCCATTGGTGAATAATCTTATAGGTCTTTTCTTATTAATTAATCTAGTAGATGACAATTTAACAATAGATGTTGTCATTTCTGGCCTAAGACATAATGAATTATTACTTACTATTCCTACAACCTGATTTTCGTCAATAACGCCACGGCCTTTTATGGTCTGTAAAGTATTGATAAATGAGGGTGAAACCTCCTCATATCCCCAAAGTTTATAAATACTATTTAAGTTATTTATTATGTTTGAATTATTTTTTACATCGACTAATTTAATTTCCTTTATATCTGACATTTTAATAGTTGACTAATTTTAGGTATAGAGATTTTTTTTAAATGGAGAGACTTTATCTAGTTCATTTTTTAATTCATTCTCAAGGCTGGGAGAACAAGCTAAAATTCTTCCTGAACTTAAATTAAATTCGCCTGATGGATAATCAGAAATAATACCACCAGCCTCTTTAACAATAATAGCACCGGCCGCTAGGTCCCATACCTCCAATCCTCTTTCCCAATATCCATCTACCTTACCTGCCGCAACAAATGCTAGATCAACTGCAGCTGCACCTCCTCTTCTAACGCCTCTAGTTTTATGTGTTAAATAACAAAATTCAGCATAATTATTATCCTCTGTCTCAAATCTGTCATAAGAGAAACCAGTTACAAGTAAACTATCAGAAAGATTAGAAGGATTCGATACTTTAAGTTCACTATCATTGCAGAATGAACCTAAACCTATACAGGCTGAATATAGTTCATTTAAATAAGGTACTGATATAGCGCCTATTATTGGCTTATTTTTATACACAAGACCAATAGAAGTCCCAAAAAAAGGATATCCATGGGAATAATTTGTTGTACCGTCTAATGGGTCTATACACCACGTTAAATCAGAAGATTTGGTTAATTTACCCGATTCCTCTGCATTTATAGATATGTTTGGTGTCTCTTCTAATAAATATTCTTTTATTTTATTTTCAACTTCCAAATCTACATTGGTAACTAGATCACCCTTCCTACCCTTTGATGATATTTTCTGAATTTTATTATAATTAACTTTTAAAATTTCATTACCAATTTGAGCAGAATTTTTGGCTATTTCATACAAAATGGATAAGTTTACTTGATTTACAAGTTCCTCTATTTCACTTAATTCAAACATGATAGTTAATCTTCCTCAAATTCCCAAGGCGGGGCAACTCTTGTATTACCCCTGCCAAAATATTGTCCAAATTGTAAATCGTAAACTTCATCTTCATATGTAGTTTCTACCTCAAGATCTGAAGTTACTTTAGCGACACAAAGAAGTGCATAACCTTTGTCTTTTAATGCCTGAGATACACCCATGGCTTCTGGTTGATGCAAAGTACCAGATTTAATTTTAACTGCACAACTTGTACAGCAACCATTTCTACATGAAAATGCAAGTTTGAAACCTTTCTTTTCAAATTCCTTAAGTATGTAGTCGTCACTATTAACCTGCTCTTGGTAGACCTTTCCGGTTTCTTTATTTTTAATCGTGACTGTGAAAGTCTTTTTCAAATAACTTTCCTCTAAAATGGGATGATCAAGGGTTAAAATGGTTATCTTGGGAGAGGTGGCCGAGTGGTTGAAGGCGCAGCACTGGAAATGCTGTATAGGGGCAACTTTATCGAGGGTTCGAATCCCTCTCTCTCCGTTTTATATTAGTTTACTTTGTTTAACTACATCAACAACTTTGTCATTAAAGAATTTTTAAAATAGATAGTAATATTTTTAACAAGTGATAAATAAACTTATTTATTTAAATTAAGTTGAAAATATTTGATTTTTACTATTATATGTAAATATCTAAGATAAAAATTAATTAAATTATTAGTAAATTTTGCTTTAATTTAGCGATCTAAAATCATGGGGCAAATAGTTGGAATTGATTTAGGTACCACTAACTCTGTTGTAGGAGTTATAGAAGCTGGCCGTCCAATTGTTATTGCAAATTCTGAGGGTTCTAGGACTACACCTTCAATAGTTGGATTTACAAAAGATAAGGAAATAGTTATCGGAGATCAAGCGAGAAGACAACTTGTTCTAAATCCTAAAAATACCTTTTATAACCTCAAAAGATTTATTGGTAGTGACTGGGATGAATTAGATGAGAATAGTATTTCTGTTCCTTATAACGTAAAGGCTAATACCAATGGAAGCGTTAGAGTTCTTAGTCCAAATACAGAAAGAGAGTACGCACCAGAAGAATTAGTGAGCTCATTGATTAGAAAATTAATTAATGATGCTGAAACATATCTTGGAGATACTGTTGATTCTGCAGTTATTACTGTCCCTGCTTACTTTAATGAATCTCAAAGGCAAGCCACAAAGGATTCTGCAATATTAGCTGGTATTAAAGTAGATAGAATTTTAAATGAACCTACTGCTGCTGCTCTAGCTTATGGTTTTGAAAAAAGTTCTTCTAATAATGTTTTGGTTTTTGATTTAGGAGGAGGAACATTTGATGTTTCATTATTGAAAATTTCTAATGGTGTGTTTGATGTTAAAGCCACTTGTGGTGATACACAGCTAGGTGGAAACAATTTTGATTCAAAAATAGTAGATTGGCTTGCTGAAAAATTTCTTGCTAAATATGAAATTGATCTAAGAAGGGATAGACAAGCTTTACAGAGATTAACTGAAGCTGCCGAAAAAGCTAAATGTGAATTATCTGGATTGCAAAAAACAAAAATATCCTTACCTTTTATCACCACTAGTAAAGAGGGTCCATTACATATTGAGGAGACCTTAGATAGGAAGGTATTTGAATCATTATCTCAAGATCTTCTAGATAGATTATTAGAGCCTGTGCAAATAGCATTAGATGACTCCGGATGGAACCCAGAAGATATAGATGAGGTAGTTCTTGTGGGTGGCAGCACGAGAATTCCAATGGTTCAACAATTAGTAAAGACTCTTGTTCCTAATGATCCCTGTCAATCAGTTAATCCAGATGAAGTTGTAGCAATTGGTGCAGCAATACAATCCGGAATAATCAACGGCGATTTGCAAGATTTACTCCTAAATGACGTTACTCCCTTATCTTTAGGTTTAGAAACTATTGGTGGTCTTATGAAGGTACTCATTCCTCGTAATACACCAATACCAGTAAGACAATCGGATGTTTTTAGTACATCAGAAGCTAATCAATCATCAGTAGTTGTTCAAGTACGTCAAGGCGAAAGGCCTTTAGCCTCTGAAAATAAATCACTTGGTAAATTTAGACTATCAGGAATACCTCCAGCTCCAAGAGGAATACCCCAAGTTCAGGTAGCATTTGATATTGATGCTAATGGCCTTTTAGAAGTAAGTGCAACTGATAGAACAACTGGAAGAAAGCAAACAGTTACAATTTCAGGAGGTTCTAATTTGAATGAACAAGAAATAAATTCGATAATTGAAGATGCTAAAGCAAAAGCTAATGAAGATAGGAAGAGAAGATCTGTAATTGATAGGAAAAACAGTGCTTTAACTCTTATTGCGCAAGCTGAGAGAAGACTTAGGGATGCTTCATTAGAATTTGGACCATATGGTGCTGAGAGGCAACAACGAGCTGTTGAATTAGCCATTCAAGATGTTGAAGATTATATAGATGACGATGATCCTCAAGAATTAGAAATATCAGTAAGTGCTCTTCAAGAAGCATTATTCGGTTTAAATAGAAAATTTGCTGCAGAAAAGAAAACTGAAAATAGTCCCTTACAAAGCATTAAAAATACATTTGGATCATTAAAGGATGAACTCTTTTCAGATGATTATTGGGATGATGACCCTTGGGATAATCAAATGAATAGAAATTATAGAAATTCGAGGTATGGTAATTCTAGGGACGATGATCCATGGGACAATGACTACTTCCTCTAAAAAAGACTATTTGTCGATATTGGGTTTATCCCCTGACTTCGATGATAAAGAACTTAAAAAAGCCTTTCGAAGAGAAGCAAGAAAATGGCATCCAGATTTAAATAAAAATGATCTTAATGCAGAAGAAAGATTTAAATTAATTAACGAAGCATATGAATATCTACGTGATCCTAATGTAAGTAAAAATAGTTCGGATCAAAAAAACCAGGATGAAAAAGAAAATAATAATTTCGAGAAAGGTTTTCCTGATTTTCAAGATTATCTTGATTCATTATTTGGATATGAATATTCACCAAAGAGTTACGAAGAATATGATGATGAATCATTTGATGATGAATCGATAAATACAAATAATGATGAATTTAACAATTATCAATACCCTACAACCTCTCCAGAAGAGCCACCTCCAGTTAAACTCCACCAAGATATCGAGACAATCATTGAATTAACTCCTGCTGAGGCCTTAAATGGAGCTTCAATTTTAATTGAGCTCGAAGATGAAACTGTAGTAGAAGTTGATACACCACCTTTCGCTGGAGATGGATGGCGATTAAGACTTGAAAATATTGCAAGAGGAGGTAAAGATCATTATCTACAGTTAAAAGTTCAAACGGAAAGTGGTTTAAGAATTGATGGTTTAAGAGTTCTATATAAATTAGAGTTATTTCCTCATGATGCTCTTCTTGGTTGTGCAGTAGAGGTTCCTACCCTTGATGGAAATGTCACACTTCAAGTACCACCAAAATCATCTACGGGAAGAATGTTACGTTTGAAAGGGAGGGGTTTAACTTTCGAAGATAATGTAGGTGATCAATATGTTGAAATCCTTGTAGTGATACCAGCTGATATTAATGATGAAGAAATTGCTTTATATACAAGATTACAAGAATTATCACTTTCTGATTCTTAATCAAATATTATATAAATAGAAAAATTCATACTTATGAACGTGTTTGTTCTTTTATATAATTCAGGAACAGATAAGGAAGGAATTCATTCAATCGAACTTAAAGGAAGGACAATCGTTCTTATGTTTGAAGATAAGGATGATGCAACAAGATATTGTGGTCTTCTAGAAGCTCAAGATTTTCCTTTGCCAACAGTTGAGATGATTAACATACAGGAAATTAAAGATTTCTGTATTAAATTAGATTATGAATTCAAATTAGTAGCAAAAAATTTTGTACCTAAAACCGCAGAAGATAGGTTGTTAATTTCACCACCCCAAAAAAACCTAGAAGTTGAAAATTGGGAGGAAGAGAAAAATAGTAATAAAGATAGCATTGATATAAACACTATTAAGGAAAACCTTGAAAAGTTGCTTTAGCTACTAAAATATTTATTAATTACTAAACATATAAAACATGACAACTGCATTATTTGAGACAGAAGTTGGAAACATTAATATTGAATTTTTCTCTAACGACGCACCTAATACAGTTAAAAACTTCACGAGCCTAATTAGTGATGGTTTTTATGATGGTCTAGCATTTCACAGGGTGATTCCTGGATTTATGGCTCAAGGTGGATGTCCAAATACTCGAGATGGAGCATCAGGCATGCCTGGAACTGGTGGACCTGGATATAATATAAAATGTGAAATTAATTCCAATAAACATCTAAAAGGCTCACTTTCTATGGCTCATGCAGGAAAGGATACAGGTGGTAGTCAGTTTTTCATAGTTTATGAACCACAGCCTCATCTTGATGGAGTTCATACAGTTTTTGGTAAGACTGATGATATGGATGTAGTGCTAAAGCTTACTAATGGGTCAAAAATTTTAAAGGCAACTTTAAAGTAGTTTTTAGCTTTCAAAAACAATACTAAATGTCTCTTTATCTAGATTAAATTTTCTTGTAGATGAATATAAGATTTCATTATTTATTGTAAATTTAGTATTGATTAATTTGATGCTGCTTTTTGGGTGTAAAGCTTGTTCAATGTTTCTTGAAACAATAATTCCAATCTTTGTACTATTTTCATAATCGGATAAAAACTGAATAAATAATTCTATATTCCTTATTTCTTCATCAGTAATGTTGGAATTGGTTCTACTCTGATCATGCAAAATTCGCCAAACTAATTTTGGTTGATTCCAAAAAGCCAATAACCTTGGAGTACTCTCCAGTTTAATATTAATGTTCTTCAAGCTACAGAATTTAATAACTTTATTTTTTATTGGAACTAGATCAATAGATTTATATTTCCCATCAAGAAAAATTGATATAAATGGATCGATATTCCTGGAATTAGGATTATCTACATCAATCATGTGGCCTAACTTCGTTTTTTTTACACTCAAGTATTCTGCATTATTATCATTTGGGCAAATTACTAATGGAACTCTCTCAATAACCTCTATTCCATAACCTCCTAATCCAGCAATCTTTCTAGGATTATTTGTAAGTAATTTCAGTTTTTTTATACCTAGATCCGTTAATATCTGTGCTCCAACTCCATAATTTCTGAGATCAGCTGGAAAACCTAATCTTTCATTAGCTTCTACAGTATCTAATCCACCATCCTGTAAACTATAAGCTTTTAATTTATTTATTAGACCAATACCTCTACCTTCTTGTCTCAAGTAAACAACAACTCCCTCTTCCTCCTTTTCTATCCTTGATAAAGCAGCCTCCAACTGCGGCCTACAATCACAACGTAAAGATCCAAAAGCATCGCCTGTTAAGCACTCTGAATGCATTCTTACTAGTACGGGCTCGTTTAATTTTGATGATTTTTGTTTAACTAAAGCAACATGTTCTGAACCATCAAGTTCATTAACATACCCATAAGCTTTGAAATTACCAAAAATACTTGGAAGTACAGCATCAGATTTTCTAAATACAAATCTCTCAGTTTGAAAACGATAACTTATTAAATCAGCTATTGATATTAATTTCATTCCCCACTGCTTTGCATACTCTTTTAGTTGTGGAAGTCTTGACATGGAACCGTCAGGATTTTGTATTTCGCAAATCACTCCAGCGGGGTAAAGACCTGACATTGCCGCAATATCTACTGCCGCTTCGGTATGTCCCGCCCTTTTTAATACTCCACCTTTTTTAGCTCTTAATGGAAAAATATGTCCTGGTCTCCTTAAATCATCTGGTTTTGTATTTGGGTTTATAGCAACCTGAATTGTCTTTGCCCTGTCTTCAGCAGAAATTCCAGTAGTAACATTATTTTCAGGTCCAGCATCAATTGATATTGTAAAAGCTGTTTGATTTTCATCAGTATTTCTATCTACCATTAATGGTAAATCTAAAGAATCAAGTTTTTCACCTTGCATAGCTAGGCATATAAGTCCACGTCCCTCAGTAGCCATAAAATTAATTTGCTGGGGAGTTGCAAACTGAGCAGCACATATTAAATCTCCTTCATTTTCTCTTCTTTCATCATCTACAACAATTATGCATTCACCATTTCTTATAGCTGCTAACGCATCGCTAATAGGATCAAAATCAATTTTAAAAGATTCATTTATATCCAAAATTGTTCCATTATTTGATTTGGTACTTGTTTCTTTCATTATTCCTATCAATATAGAAAAAAAGTGTTTTAGTTACCTTAAATTCAACACTTTATAATCCTATCTCAAAGTCTGCCAATTCAAAGAAATGAATGTTGCAATAGTAGGTGCTACTGGTTACGGCGGTATTCAAGCGGTAAATCTTTTAAAGAAAAATAAAAAATACAGAATTTCATTTTTAGGAGGTAATAAAACATCTGGTTCAAAGTGGAATGATAATTTCCCTTTTATTTATCTAGAAAATGATCCTTACATAGAAGAAATTTCAGTTGATAATATTTCAAAAAATGCAGATGTTGCTTTGCTTTGTTTACCAAATGGCCTATCTTCAACTTTGACGAGGAAATTATTAGATAGAGGACTTAAAGTTATTGATTTATCAGCTGATTACAGATATAAGTCTTTGGATGAATGGAAAAAAGTATATTCCAAAGAAGCTGCTATTTATAAAAGGAATGATGATGATTTATGTAAAGAGGCGGTCTACGGTCTTCCTGAAATAAATAAAGAAGCCATTTCAAAAGGAAGATTAATTGCATGTCCAGGATGTTATCCAACATCTGCCCTTATTCCATTAGTTCCTTATCTCTCACAGGGAATTATTGAAAATGAAGGTATAGTAATTGATTCTAAAAGCGGAACTTCTGGAGGTGGTCGAGAACCAAATCAAAAGCTACTCTTATCAGAATGTGGCGAAGGTCTATCAGCATATGGATTGATAAACCATAGACATACCTCAGAGATCGAGCAAGTAGCATCATTAATTTCTGGAAATAAAATTGAACTACTTTTTACACCTCATTTAGTTCCAATTTCAAGGGGTATGCATTCGACTATATATGGGAGATTAAGAGACCCAGGACTAACTTCTGATGATTGCAGAATTCTTTTGGATAACTATTATAGAAAATTCAATAATATTAAAGTCTTACCTGAAGACACGTACCCATCAACAAAATGGGTTAAAAATACAAACCAAATTTTCCTTTCTGTTAAAGTTGATATTCGAAATGGAAGGATAGTTCTATTATCTGTAATTGATAATTTGTTAAAAGGACAGACTGGGCAAGCAATTCAAAATTTAAATATTATGAGCGGATTTTCAATGAATGAAGGTCTTGATTTAACTAATAATTTTCCATAAATTTACTTCTTATCAAAAATCCAGCATAAGAGATTGAGTGAGGTAAAATTTTATGCTCAAGAATATGTATTCTTTTGGAAAGCGATTCAATATTATCATCATCTCTTATTGACAATGCAGCTTGCATTATCAATGATCCACTATCGACCTCCTCTTCAACAAAATGTACTGAACAACCAGTTATTTTTGATCCATTTAATATAGCGTCCTTGATCGCAGAACCCCCTTTATATGAAGGAAGTAATGAAGGGTGAATATTAATAATTTTATTCTTAAACTTATTGATAAATAAGGGAGTGACAATTTTCATCCATCCTGCCATTACAATAAGTTCAACATCGAAATTATTTAAAGTATTTATAATTTCTAATTCAAATTGATCTTTTTGCGAAAAGTCTTTACTTCTTATTATTTTGTGAGGTATTTTTACACTTTCGGCTCTTTTAATACAACCTGCATCATCTTTGTTAGTTATAAGAACTTTTATATCTATATCTAATTCTTCTTTTTCTGAAAGATTTATTAACTCCTGAAAGTTTGTTCCATTTCCAGAAGCAAGTACACCAATTTTTAATTTCGGGGAAAATCTTCTAAATGCAGATAACTCAGGCGAAATTATGTAATTAAATGATTTATCCAAAGTTTTTTTAACCAATGATAAATTCATATGAAATAAAAAAAAACCTCCAGTAAAAATATTTATATTAAAAACATATTTATTTGAATATAAAATTTAAACAAATTTAAATGATTCAAATCTATATACTATTCATATAGATATAATTAGATAATAAATAAAGGAAACAAATATATAAAATGAATGTTGAATTAAACTCTTGGGATAAATTTTGTAATTATCTTTGGTTTGATAAAAAATTAAATATTTGGTTAGACATAAGCAAAATTAATTTCACTAGTAAAGAGATAAAAAATTTAGAAGATAAATTTATAGATGTATTTTCATCAATAAAAGAATTAGAAAATGGTGCAATCTCAAATGTTGATGAAAATAGACAAGTTGGTCATTATTGGCTTAGAAATCCGTCGATTTCTCCATCTTCAATAATTGGAGAGGAGATTAGCGCAGATATTAAAGCTATCTCTGAATTTGGAAAACAAATTTTAAATGGAGATATTAAAAATAAGAATAACAAGAACTATACTGATGTTCTATGGATAGGAATTGGTGGAAGTGGATTAGGCCCACTACTTATTACTGAGTCTTTGCAAAAGTGTTCTAAAGGCTTAAATTTTTCTTATATCGATAATGTTGATCCATTTTTAATTAGCGAAAAGTTAGAAGAGTTATCTGAAAAATTATCCACAACATTATTTGTAGTAGTAAGCAAATCAGGTGGTACGCCTGAACCTAGAATTGCTATGGAAATTATTAAAAGTCATTGTGAAAACAATTCACTTGAATGGAATTCTAATGCTATAGCTATAACAATGAAAGAAAGTAAGTTATTTAAAAAGGCTACTTCTGAAAATTGGTTAAAAATATTTAATTTACAAGATTGGGTTGGAGGAAGAACTAGTATTACAAGCTCTGTGGGATTACTCCCATTAGCTCTTATTAATGAAAATATATTTGAATTTATTAGAGGTGCATCATTAATGGATGAAGCCACCCGTATAAGTGATTTTCAAAATAATCCAGCAGCATTATTATCATCTGCATGGTATTTAACTGGGGATGGAGTTGGAAAGAGAGATATGGTTGTATTACCATATAGAGATAGGCTACAGGTATTTAGTAAATATCTTCAGCAATTAGTAATGGAATCATTAGGTAAGAAATTTAATAGGAATGGTGAAGTAGTTAATCAAGGTATTTCCGTTTTTGGTAATAAAGGATCTACAGATCAACATGCTTATGTTCAGCAACTGAGAGATGGTATTGATAATTTCTTTTGTATTTTTATTGAATTATTAGATTCTCCATCTACTAATATTTTTGATGAAAAAGAGAATCCTAAAGAATATCTTTCTGGTTTTTTGCAAGGAACAAGATCTGCACTCTCTAGTGAAAATAGACAAAGTATAACTATCACATTAGAAAAATTAAATTGTTTTTCACTAGGTGCGTTAATCGCATTATTTGAGAGGGCTGTATCCTTCTACGCTGAATTAGTAAATATAAATGCATATGATCAACCAGGAGTTGAAGCAGGAAAGAAAGCAGCCGCAAATATTATTGAGTATCAGCAAAAAGTAACTAATTTATTAGACGAAGGAGGAGAATATTCTATAAATGAAATAACAACATTATTTGATAATTCGGTGAGAGAACCTATATTTTTTATACTCCGTGAAATGTGTTTCGGAAATGATGATTATTTAGTTAGGGGCGATTGGTCAAATCCAAATTCATTAGTTATTAAAAAAACCAATTCTTAAACAACAATATTCATAATTTTTCCTTTAACAATAATTATTTTTCTTATTTCCTTATCTTGAGTCCATTTTAAAATATTAGGTCTTTTAAGAGTCAATTCTTTAATTTGATCATCATTCATTTCATAATTAATATTTACTTTGTCTCTCACTTTTCCATTCACTTGTATTACTAGTTCATATGAATCTTCCTTTAGTGCTTCAGCATTAAATGAAGGCCACTCTTCTAAATGCACAGATTTTTTATATCCTAAAAGACGCCATATTTCTTCTGAAATATGAGGTGCAAATGGAGCCAACAAAATGCAAAATATTTTTAAAGCCTCAATTTTTAAATCATTGTTAACGTAATTAATGGAATTTGATAATGAATTATAAAACTTCATTAATTCTGAAATCGCAGTATTAAATTGGTTGTTTAATATGTCATTCGTAATTTCTTTTATGGCTATATTCATTGACTTTATTAAACTTTTTTCTTTATCTGGATAATAATTAGATTTACTATTTATATCTTTTGCACAATTAATATAAAGCTTCCAAATCCTGCTTAAAAATCTAAATTGTCCTTCAACATCTGTATCTCCCCATTCCAAATCTTTTTCTGGCGGTGCTTTAAATAATATAAACATTCTTGCTGTATCTGCTCCATATTTTTTAATTACTGATTCAGGGTCTATTCCATTATATTTTGACTTAGACATTTTCTCGAAAAGAACTTCGAGTTTGGAATTGTCAATTGGATCTGTAGGATTTGTTAGGTCATTAATATCGGAAGGAGAAACATATTTACCCGTTTTATTGTTTTTATATGCTGCAGCCTGAACCATTCCTTGTGTTAATAGTTTTTTAAATGGTTCATCAATTTCAAATAGTTTATTATCCCGCAAAGCTTTAGTGAAAAATCTCGCATATAACAAATGTAATATTGCATGCTCTACTCCTCCAACATATTGATCTACAGGTAACCACTTATTAATTTCCATCTTTTCAAATGGCTTATTTGAACATTTTGAAGATGGATACCTTAAAAAATACCATGATGAACACATAAAAGTATCCATAGTATCAGTTTCTTTTTTTGCCGCTATTCCACATTTTGGACATGTTGTATTTATCCAATTATTATTATCACCTAAAGCATTAATCTTGTTTGCCGAGATATCTATATCTTTTGGTAATACAACAGGTAATTCCGATTGGCTTAAAGGAACAGATCCACATTTTTTGCAATTAACGATGGGAATCGGACATCCCCAATATCTTTGTCTAGATATTAACCAATCTCTTAAACGATATTGAATTTTATTTTCGGCCCATCCATTATTTACACCCTCCTCTGAAATTTTTAATTTAGCAATAGTATTTGCTATACCATTGTATTGATATGAGTTAATAAGATATCCATTTTCAACATAAGCTTCATCAAGCTCTTTAGTTTGTTCACTTTTATCCTTTATTATTACTTGTTTAATATCAATATTATTTTTCTTTGCAAATTCAAAATCTCTTTGATCATGAGCTGGCACTCCCATAACAGCCCCTGTTCCGTATTCATCGAGGACATAACTTGCAACCCAAATAGGAATAGGTTCAGAATTAACCGGATTTATTGCTATTAGGTTAGTTTTTATTCCAATTTTTTCAAGTTCATTATTTTTATTATTTTTCAAATATTGTTTAAGATTTTCTATATCTTGTATGGTTTCTTTATCAAAAATTTTTTTAGTTAATGAATGATTAACAGAAATTGCTAAATAAGTAACTCCAAATAAAGTATCTGGCCTTGTGGTAAATACAGTTATTTTCATTTCTGGATTGGTATTGATATTGAAATTAATATTTGTACCAATTGACTTTCCAATCCAATTATCTTGCATTATTTTTACTCTTTCTGGCCAGTTATCTAATTTATCTAAATCTTTCAATAACTCATCCGCATAATTTGTAATCCTTAAAAACCATTGCTTTAATGATTTTTTTTCAACTACTGCACCAGATCTCCAAGATTTACCCTCTGAGTCAACTTGTTCATTTGCTAAGACTGTATTATCTATAGGATCCCAATTAACTTCTGATTCCTTTTGATATACAAGACCTGACTTGTATAACTCTAAAAATAGATATTGTGTCCAAATATAATAATTTTCATCACAAGTTGCAAATTCCCTATCCCAATCAACTGATAGTCCCAAAAGCTTTAATTGTGACTTCATATGAGAAATATTTTTTTTAGTCCAAACACTTGGACTAATTCCTCTTTCAATCGCTGCATTCTCAGCAGGCAAACCAAAAGCGTCCCAACCCATTGGATGTAAAACAGATTTACCCTTAAACCTCTGGAACCGAGCTATTAAGTCTGTAATAACATAATTCCTAACATGTCCCATATGAAGATTACCTGAAGGATAGGGAAACATTGATAAGGCATAAAATTTATCGCTATTCGCAGTTAATTCATCAGTTTTATATAAATTGTTTTCTGCCCATATTGACTGCCATTTTTTTTCTATTTCAGATGGATTATACAAATTGGTATCGGCCTCATATTGTTTATCGGGTGAAATCACTTAATTTTTATTTGTTAAAATATTATTTTAATATCCATTGTATAAAATAGAAATAGATTGTTAAAAGGAATAATTTATAATTAAGATTTAAAATATATTATCTACAAATGAAATATATAACTTTTGAAAAATATCAAGGTAATGGAAATGACTTCGTAGTAATCGATTCTAGAGGAAAGGATTTTTTTAAAAATTACAAGGCAAATAAAATATTTGATATAAAAAAAATTTGCAACAGGCAATTTGGCGTTGGAGCAGATGGTGTGATTTTTATAGAAGAAGCTAATGAAGATAATTATGCAAAAATGATAATCTTTAATTCTGATGGTTCTGAAGCACAAATGTGTGGAAACGGAATTAGGTGTTTAGTTGAGTATCTCCATTTAAATGATTCAATAAATAATAAAAATATAGAATATAAAATTGAGACTAAAGCAGGTTTAAAAATTGCAAAATATATAAATGATGAAATTACAGTAAAAATGGGGGTTCCAATTTTAGAAAGTCAAAATATTCCAACAAAAATTGAAAAAAAATTCAATTCAATTCCTTCACATGAATTTATTGAGAAAAATTTTAATAATATAGGTTATGCCGTAGGAATGGGAAATCCTCATTTAATATTCTTTGTACCAGACATAGATTCAATTGTTCTTTCCAGACTTGGTCCTATATTTGAAAAAAATGAATTATTTCCAGAAAATACTAATGTACATTTTTGTCAAATCTTAAATAGAGATAATATCAAAGTAAAAGTATGGGAAAGAGGTGCAGGTCCAACCTTAGCCTGTGGAACAGGTGCCTGTGCTATCCATGTGGCAGCTTATAAATTAGGCCTTTGTAATTCAAGAACAATAGTAACTTTACCAGGAGGTAATCTTAAAATTGAATGGTCTAAAGACGATTGTGAAGTCATGATGACCGGTAAAGCTAAAAAGGTTTTCTCAGGATCAATGATAGTAAATTAATGGAAAATAATTTTATCTATTTAGATAATGCATCTACAACTCCATTATCTGAGAATGTTTTAAATATAATGAATTCAACTTATAGAAATTATTGGCATAACCCTTCATCTACATATGAGCTAGGGATAAAATGCTCTACATATCTTGAAAAAATTAGATCTAAAATTGCTTATATATTTGAAGCAGATCCAGAGGATATAATTTTTACATCTGGTTCTTCGGAATCAACAAATATTGTATTTAATAATATTTATGAGAACTTTAATAATGGTAGAGTTGTCATTTCGAATGTTGAACATCAAGCAACAACTATTTGTGCTAATAAACTAAGAAAACAAAATTGGGATATATATGAATGGAAGGTAAATAATGATGGAATTTTAAATATTTATAATATCGATAAAATTTTAACAAATGAAACTAAGCTTGTATCAATTATTTGGGGACAAAGTGAAATTGGGACAATACAACCTGTTCGATTTATAGGTTCCAAATGTGAAGAATTAAATATAATGTTTCATTTAGATGGAACTCAAATATTAAGTAATGGAATATTCAGTTGGAAAGATCTTAAATGCGATTTTTTAAGTTTATCTGCTCATAAATTTGGAGGTCCAAAAGGTATCGGTATTCTTTTAACAAAGGAAAAGAGTAGACAAATTTTAAAAAATAAAGACATCTCACTTACTCAGGAATTTTCAATTAGACAAGGTACACAAGCTTTGCCATTAATTGCTGGAATGTATGAATCATTAAAGAATATTAAAGGAAAAATAAAATTATATGATTACGTAACTGAATTTCCTTCTAGTAATATTGATAAACTTAAAAATTATTTTTTTCAAAAAATTAAGGATAATAATCATATAAAGATTACGGGTAGTATTAACCAGAGACTTCCAAATCATATTTCTTTTCTACTATTAAATAAACTATTTGAGCCTATAAGGGCCTATAAGATTGTTAATTTCATGTCAGAAAACAGAATAGCCATTAGTAGTGGAAGTGCTTGTTCAAGCTCATCTGGTAAACCTAGCTCAACACTTAAAAATATTGGTTTAAAAGATGATGAACTATATTCAAATATTCGTGTTACTTTAGGTTCAACTAACAATAAGTCAGAATTAGATAAATTTTTAGAACTTATTCAAATTTGTATTGAAAAATTTTAATGGAAACCAATTACAAACTACCTAAAGATTTAAATGAATCTCTTAAGAATATGGAGGATGCAATTATTCAAAGTTATTTAGATTCAAAAAAAAGATTTACTATAGAATTTAATTTTGAAGGATTGAAATTTAACAGAATTGGTATAACTATCTACAAGATATTGTCTAAGAATAATAATGTATTCATAACATTTGCTGATCAAGGTGCTGTGGCTTTGGCTCAAAGAGACTATCCAGATATCAAAGATAAAATCTTTACTTTTAAATCATTTAATGAATCAAATAATATAAATAATATTGATAGTGCAATGATATCGATACTACCTCAGCCATATGATTTCGATTCATTTGAACCAATGTCTGATAATTATCAAGGTATGCATTATTCATTAAATCCGAAATTTGAAGATGCCAATATTGGTATAGGAAGTGTTATTAGAGAGCGACGAAAAAACTTTGTCCAAACTTGGAAAAATATTTATTTTCTTCAGCCTTTAAATAAAGCTGCTCTAATGCATATTTATCCAAATAACTGGTTGCTTTTCAAAGAAGAAAATAAAAGATATTTTTTTAAAAAAGAATTTGAAATTAAACCCGACAATGAATCAATTTTTGTAAATTTATAGATTGAAGGTGATAAAAAAAATTTATTCATTTTTCTTAATTGTTCTTGTATTAGTAACATCTCCTTTCTTAATAAGATATTTACTAGCAAATAAGAAAATAACTATTTTAAATAGTATTTATTTTAATTTCCCTGGAATAATTACTAAAAACAAAGTATGTCCTACTTATGATGCTTTATTAAATCAAACGCTTGATGAATCTTTTAGTGTATCAATTATTAATAATAAAGGGGAAAAAATAAGTTCTTACAATGAGGATGTTCCAAGGTTGCCAGCATCTAATCAAAAATTATTCTCATCAGCATATGTTCTAAGTAAATATAAACTAAATAATAATTTAAAAACTTCCTTATTTAAAAATAAAAACG
This sequence comes from uncultured Prochlorococcus sp., assembly GCA_902594875.1. GTDB lineage: Bacteria > Cyanobacteriota > Cyanobacteriia > PCC-6307 > Cyanobiaceae > Prochlorococcus_A. Next base: position 148,074 of record CACJNU010000001.1, on the reverse strand, counting down.
ATTATTATCTACACGGTCAAGGTGATCCAGATCTTGATTATGAAGATATAATCGAACTAATTTCAAATGTTAAAGAAAATAAAATTATTAACTTTAATATTGTGGAAATTGATTCAAAATTATATTGGCCTAATGGTTGGACAAATACTGATAAACTTTACGAATATGGATCTCCAATTACATCTCTTGCAATAGAAAGTAATCACAATAAATATGATGATATTTATGCATTAAAAAATTTTATTAAAAATTATTTAATAAATAAATTTCCAAATTCAAAAATATATATAGATTTTTTTGATTCAGAAAAAACTTTTTATTTAAAAAATATTAAAGAGATAAATAAAATATATTCAACTCCAATCCTTTCATTATTAACTCTAACAAATTCTGAAAGCCATAATTTTACAGCTGAATCTCTCTTTAAAAATGCCTCAAATACATGGAACGATAATGACTATATAAAATTGAAAAGATGGCTTGAAAATAAAGGCCTCCCAGCAACTAATGCAATCTTTGCAGATGCTAGTGGATTGTCTCGAAAAAACAAAATTACAACAAAGTTAGTTGTATTGTTTTTAGATAAAATGAGATATTTTAATGATTTTAAAGCTTATCAATCTACACTTTCAATTACTGGAGTAAGAGGAACATTAGCTAAAAGATTTGTAAATAGTGAATTATCTGGGAAATTTTTTGGCAAAACTGGGACTCTTTCAAATGTGTTTGCATTATCTGGCTTTTTATATAAAAATGAAAAGCCAATAATTATTAGCATTATCCAAAATTCTAATAAAATTGATAAAGAAAAAGCTTTTAAATTATTACGTGATCTTTATTACTTGAAATCTTGTTAATAAAAATATTATTTAAAATATTCTTTTAAATCCCTCTCAACAGAGGGGGGTACCATGTGATTAATTTCACCACCAAATTTTGCAACTTCTTTTACTAAAGAACTACTAAGAAAACTATAATTTGTATTTGTCGATAAAAATATAGTTTCAATATCATTATTAAGAGATTTATTTGTATGAGCAATTTGAAGTTCATACTCAAAATCACTCATTGCTCTTAAGCCTCTTAGAATAAGATTAGCTTTTAGATCATTTGCACAATCAACAGTTAGACCAGAATAAGAAATAACTTCAATATTAGGTAAATGAGAAAGAGAATTATTAATTTGTATTATTCTTCTTTCAAGATTAAATGTTGGTGTTTTAGAAGTATTTTCTAAAACAGCAACTACTATATTGCCAAATATTTTTTCAGCCCTTTCTATTAAATCAAGATGCCCGTTTGTTAGAGGATCAAAAGTACCTGGATAAAGAATTTTCATGAATTTATTATGATCGAATAAGAAATTTAGTTAAAATAGGATTATTAGATAAATCAATTATGACATTAAATCTAGAAGCAAAAAAAATCTTATTAAGAAAAATACCACATGGATTATTTATTTGTGGCGTTAGAGACGAGGATAAAAATGAAGTGAATGGATTTACTGCAAGTTGGGTGACTCAAGGTTCCTTCACCCCACCATTAGTTGTAATGGCTGTTAGAGCAGAAGGTTCTAGTCATGAAATAATAAAATCCACCAATAAGTTCTCATTAAATGTGCTCAAAAGTGATCAAAAGGATCTAGCAGCTGTTTTCTTTAAACCTCAAAAAGCATTAGGAGGTAGATTTGAATCTGTTGAATTTAATTTAGGTGAGCTTGGATTACCTATTTTAGTTGATAGTGTTGGTGGAGTTGAATGTAATGTTGTTGGAAGTGTTATGTATGGAGACCATACCGTTTTTGTAGGAGAGGTTCAATCTGCCTATCTAAATAATGATGTTGACTCACTAAATTTATCTTCAACTGGCTGGAATTATGGAGGGTAACCACTATAAATGAGTAATTCTTCTATCGAAAAAATAGATAACAAATATAATTTTAAAATTGAATATAAATTAATTAATAATAAGGAGTTATTAAAATCAAGATTATCCGAAATTCCAAAGACATCTGGTTGTTATCTTTTTAAAGATATTGATAATAACTTACTTTATATCGGTAAATCTAAAAAACTACGCAGTAGAATAAGTAGTTATTTCAATAATTATTCAGATTTAACTCCTCGATTAAGTTTGATGGTTCGTCAAATAACTGAAATAGAAATAATAGTCACAGATAGCGAATATGAAGCATTAAATTTAGAGTCAAATTTAATTAAAACAAACAAACCATACTTTAATATTCTTTTAAAGGATGATAAGAAATATCCATATCTTTGTATAACTTGGAGTGAAAAATATCCTCGAATATTTATTACAAGAAGAAGAAGAAATAGAAATAATTTAGATAGATATTATGGACCTTATGTTGATGTCGGATTATTAAGGAGAACATTATTTACGATAAAAAAAATATTTCCACTTAGACAAAGACCAAGGCCAGTCTATAAAGATAGAACTTGTTTGAATTATTCAATAGGAAGATGTCCAGGTGTTTGCCAAGAGGTTATATCATCTGATGATTATAAAAAAATAATGAAACAAGTATCTATGATATTTCAGGGAAGAAATGATGACTTAGAAATATTTTTACAAAAAAAAATGATTCAATTTTCAAATGATTTAGATTATGAGAATGCAGCAAAAATAAGGGACCAAATTTCAGGTTTAAAATTATTAACTGAATCACAAAAAATATCAATACCAGATTCTTCAATTAATAGAGATATCTTTGGAATAGTTTCAGAAAAAAATGTAGCTAGTATACAAATCTTCCAAATGAGATCTGGTAAGCTTATTGGGAGAATTGGCTATAGTCAAAAATTAAATAATGAAGATGAGAATCTTATTCTACAAAAGATATTAGAAGAACATTATATGAATGTTGAAGCTGTAGAAATACCATCAGAAATTCTTATTCAATATAACCTTCCAAAACAAGTAACCATAGAGGATTGGTTAACGGAGCTAAGAAAAAAGAAAGTAAAAATCTTAATCCCAAAAAGAAATAAAAAACATGAAACTGTAGAAATGGTTTTAAAAAATGCGAAATTGGAATTAGATAGAATATTAAATGGTATACAAGATAATGAATCATCAATTGAGGATCTTGCCCAAATACTTGAATTAAGCGAACAACCTAAAAGAATTGAAGGTTATGATATAAGTCATATTCAAGGTAGTGACCCTGTAGCATCACAAGTCGTTTTTATTGATGGGATTCCTTCTAAACAGCATTATAGGAAATATAAAATTAACGATCCAAACGTTTTTGTAGGACATAGTGATGATTTTGCTTCGATATATGAAGTAATACATAGAAGGTTTAAAAAATGGTCAAGATTTAAAAAAAGCGGAGGGGATTTTTCAATATTAAATGATAAAACGAATAGTAAATTAGACAATGAACTTCTATCAGATTGGCCTGATTTAATAATGATTGATGGAGGAAAAGGACAGTTAAATGCAGCTATTAAAGCATTAAAAGAATTAAATCTTGAGGAAGAAGTTACTATATGTTCATTAGCAAAAAAAAATGAAGAAATATTTATTCCAGGCTTTACTAAGTCTCTTGATACTGATGAAAATCAAAAAGGAGTTCTTCTATTAAGAAGGGTAAGAGATGAAGCACATAGATTTGCATTATCTTTTCATAGAGACAAAAGATCTAAGAGAATGAATAGATCTCAATTGTCCCAAATCAGTGGATTAGGACCATCAAGAATAAGAGAATTGCTTGAGCATTTTAAATCAATAGACGCGATAAGAATAGCTAGTAAAGAAGATTTATCAAAAGTTAAAGGACTTGGAAAAAATTCAGTAAAAGATATATTTGACTATTTTAACGAGTTATAAATATTAATTAAATTTTGAAATATAGATTTCTTGATATAATTAAATATAACTATATTAAAAATATATATTTTAAATTAATCTAGTAATTTGGCAGCTGAAGCATATCTCTGGTTTAAATCACTTCACATTATTGGTGTAATCGTTTGGTTTGCAGGACTTTTTTATTTAGTAAGACTTTTCATATATCATGAAGAATCTAAAAATATGACTAGTGAATTAAAAATTGCCTTTAATAAACAATACACCTTGATGGAAAAAAGGCTTGCGAATATAATCACAACACCTGGGATGATACTAGCTTTAAGTATGGCTATATGCATGGTTATTATGCAACCAAGTTGGTTAAGTGAGAAGTGGTTGCAAATTAAAATTTCTTTTGTTTTAGGATTAGTAATTTATCATTCTTATTGTTACAAAATAATGTATTCATTACAAAATGGCACTTCAACCATTTCAGCAAAAAACCTTAGATTATTAAATGAATTGCCTACTTTATTATTATTTATAATTGTACTTTTAGTTATTTTTAAAAATAATTTTCCAACTAGTGTTGCTACATGGAGCGTAGTTGGACTAATTATTTTCATGTTGGCTTCAATACAATTATATGCAAAGATTAGAAAGAAAAATGAGAATTCATTAAGTAATGAATAGAGAAGACTTAGTAAAATTAACTTCCAATATTAATAAAAATAGTTGTCCTAAAAATATTAATTTTCACTGTCATACAAAATTTAGTGATGGAAGTCTAGAACCATATGAACTTTTAGAACAAGCTTATAAAAATAACTTGAAATTTTTATCAATAACCGATCATCATACAATTAAAGCTCATGAATATATAAAAAAAAATAATATACTCAAAAATTATCCTAAAGATTCTTTTACATTAATTTCGGGTATAGAAATTAATTGTTTGATTCTAGGATGTTTAGTACATGTAATAGGATTAGGAATAGATATAAAAAGTAAATACCTAAATCCCTACATCCTTGGAGAGTCTCCAATAGGTAATGATTTAAATATTAAATCAGTTATTAATGCAATAAATTTAGCTGGTGGTTTATCATTTCTTGCACATCCAGCGAGATACAGGATTCCCTTTTATAAATTAATTCCAGAGGCCAAATTACAAGGTATTGATGGAATAGAGGTTTGGTACGATTACGAACTTAATGAAGTATGGAATCCTAGTTTATTTGTATGTTCAGAAATAGATAAATTAGCAGATAAATATTCAATGCTAAAAACATGCGGAACAGATAGTCATGGACTTTCCCTATTAGGTAGATAATTCAGAATTCGTTTTTTTCAATTATTGAATCAGTATTAATAATTATGTTCTTTAAATTTTCAATGACATTTGATGGACAATTGTTCCACATTTTTCTATTGGCAATTTCAAGAAATCTTTGTGCAATATCTCTTAAAGCCCATGGATTATTCTCTAGAAAGAAATTCCTAAGATCCAGATCACATAACCATGATTTATAAACTTCCTCATAACACCAGTCTGAGACTACTTCAGTAGAAGCATCAAAAGCATATAAGTAATCTAGTGTAGCTGAAAATTCAAACGCTCCTTTATAACCATTACCCTTCATTCCATTAATCCATTTAGGGTTAAGTATTCTTGAGATAACAACTTTATTAATTTCATCTTGTAATTTTGCAATTTTAGATAATCCAAATTTTGATAAATCACCATGATACATTTCAGGTAATTTACCGCTCAATTTTTTTACGGCTGAAGATAATCCACCCTGAAACTGATAATAATCATCAGAATCTAGAATATCATGTTCCTTATTATCTTGATTATGAACAACTAACTGCACATTTTTAAGAGCATTTTCTAATGATTTTTTATCCTCTATAGGTTCAAGATTATCACTGTAAATCCACTTACTCCAATTAAGAAAAGATTCTCCAAAATCATCAATATTTTCCCAATTAGAATTTGAAATTAGTTCTTGCAGACCAGCTCCATATGAACCTGGCGCTGAACCAAATATACGTTTAATTGAATCACCATCCCTTGATGCCCCAGCAAGAGGGTTAAATTTATAATTCTCATTTAGATTAGAAACAAGATTTATTGCTTTAGAAGTTAATTTAACTAACTGTGGAAATGCATCTCTAAACATTCCCGAAATCCTTAAAGTAACATCAACCCTTGGTCTTTCGAGAACAGATAAAGGAATGATTTCTAGATCTACTACTCTTCTTGAAGGCCCATCCCAAATAGGTTGTACTCCTAATAAATATAGTATTTGACAAATGTCTTCACCACCATTTCTCATTGTGGATGTTGCCCATACAGATATTGCTATATTTTTTAAATCTTCTCCATTATCTTGTTTGTATAAATCAATTATTTGTGAAGCGGATTGACAACCAACACTCCATGCTGATTCAGTTGGCAGTCCTCTCGAATCAACTGAAAAAAAATTTTTACCAGTGGGCAAAGCTTCAGTTTTACCTCTAGTAGGGGCTCCAGATGGACCACTTTTTACATATTGTCCATTTAATGAATTAATAAATGATAATTTCTCATTATATGAAGAATTTATGATTGGATATAGAATCTCTTTTTTTAATAATAAAAAGTACTTATTATGTTTTTTTTCATTAAAGAAATAGTCTATTATTTTCTGATTTTTATATTTTTCTAGATTTTTTATATTGGTATTCTTTTTGTAAAAAAACAAATATATTAAATACTTTGCTTGTTGCTCCAAAAAATCAATAGCCATTCTAAAGTTTAGAATGTTTTTCTTGGAAAAAGTCAATAATATTTTTTTATCCTTATCAGTTAAAATTTGATCATATTTATTTGTCCAAGGATTCAAATCTAGTTTTAAATGTTTTGCTATATATTGAATAACACCAATTCGGTTGGCATTTGGTACTCTAGCAATACACAAGAATAAATTTATTTCATTAATGTCATTCTGCCTATTTCCAAAAATATGCAAACCTGTTCTAATTTGAGATTCTTTTATTTTGCAAAGAAAGGAATCAATTTCTTCTATTTTATTATTTTTATTCTTTAAAGTAATTTCACAAAAATCATTTTTAATTAATTCAAAAATGGATTTTTCTATTATTTCAATCCGATTAGAATTTAATAATTTTGCTTCAAAATATTCGTCTAAATAATTTTCTAATATTGAATATTTTCCATATAATTCTGACCTATCCAAAGGAGGGGTTAAATGATCAATAATTGTTGCAGCAGTTCTTCTTTTAGCTTGGGATCCTTCTCCAGGATCATTTACGATAAAGGGATATATGTTTGGTATTGCTGGACAAACAATATTTGGGAAACATTTATTGCTGAGACCTATAGATTTGCCAGGTAACCATTCAACAGTCCCATGTTTACCAATATGGCACATAGCATTTGCATTAAAAACTTTTTCAATCCAAAAATATTGTGCTAAATATCTATGGGGAGGTGGGAGGTCGGGAGAATGAATATCTCTATCAGTGAAAGCGTCATAACCTCGTTGAGGTTGAATCAATAATATTATTTTTCCAAATCTAATACCATTTATTGAGAATCCTTTATTATCTAGATCTATCGCATCAGATGGTTTACCCCAACGATTAACAATAATATTTTTGGGATCAAGTTCTAAATAATTCCAATATTTTAAATATTCAGTAAGTGGTAAGTAATCTAATGGTTTATTATTTTGAGATTCAATATCATTAGTTCTAGTTTTTATAAGCATTGACATTAATTCCGAAGAATCTTGTGGATAATTACAAGTTCCAAGGTCATAACCTTCTTCTTTTAACCAATTAAGAATATTTATTATTGAAGATGGTGTATTTAGACCAACGCCATTACCTATTCTACCGTTCTTTACTGGATAATTACTTATTACTAAACAAATTCTTTTATCAAAATTATTAAGTTTCTGAAGTTTCACATAATTTGTTGCAAATTTTGAAATCCATTGAATACCTACTTGATCAGCTTTGTAACTAGTTATTTCACTGTATAGTGTATTTTTCTTAGAAATTATTTCTTTAAATGCTGAAGGACATGTAGTAATTCTTCCATCAAATTCGGGAATAATTATTTGCATCAATAAATCAGATGAATTCATTCCAATCGATGAATTTAACCACTTTTTTCTTGATCTATTAGAAGAAAGAAGCTGTAAAATTGGAATATTAAGAGAAGTAAAAATATTTGTTGAATTTTCAATTAAATCGTTATTTTTGATTTGAGATGAAGAAAATGAAGTTGTGGTAATTATTAGTTTAATATCTTCTTTTTTAAAAATGTCTATTAATTTCTTCTGAATAATATGATCTTTTAGTGTTGAAATAAAAAATGTTTTAGGAGATAGTCCGCATTTTCTTAATTGCAAGTTAAGTTTTTCGTTTACTTCAATTTCATTAGCCAAAAAAAGTGATTTATAGGATATTATTCCTATCTTTTCGCCTTTTTCATTTTTCCAATCATGTAAATAGGGGTCTGCATAAAAAGTAATATTCAAAAACTCATCAGGAATTAACGTTTCATCTTTTATTAGGTAATTTAAACAATTAAGAAACTTTCTATAATTATCCATTCCTCCAGATCTAAGTAATCTAGAGAAATTTAATGCAATTTTTTTATCTATACTACTTATTTCACATAAGGAAATTTCCTGATCAATGGTACCTGATAGGATTACTAACTTCCTTTTTTTATTAACTGCTTGCCAATTTAAGAGTTGTTCAATTCCATAGTTCCATGTACCTTTATCTCCAAATATTCTAAGTACGACAACTTTTGCATAATTAATTGTTTTTAATAAATAATTATCTATTTGAGCTGAGGAATTTAAATTAGAAATTTCTAAAGCTCTTATATTATTTTTTAATGAAGCAAATTCTTTTTCTAACAATAAATTTGATATAAGATTTAAATCAGCCTTAACACTTGTTATAAAAATAAAATCTGCAGCTGGTTGCTCAATTAAATCATCCTTATTCTTTTCATTTCCTGCTATATTTAATATCCTGTGCATTTTTATATATAAATAAGGTTTAGAATAGGTAAGTAGGATAAAACAAGTTTACCTTAATTAAATAAATTAAATATGCATGAATTTCTTCCATACGCCTGGTTCGAAGGTAAATGTATTCCGTTTAATGAAGCAAAAATATCAATAGCTACTCATGCACTACATTACGGTACTGCTGCATTTGGAGGAATGCGAGCGATACCTAACCCAACAAACAAAGAAGAATTCCTTTTGTTTAGAACTGATAAACATATAAAAAGATTATCTCAAAGTGCAAAATTACTATTAACTGAAATTTCTGAAGAATATATTTTTAAAGCCTTAGAGGAAGTTATAAAAAGGAATAAGCCAGAAAAACCTATCTATATAAGACCATTTGTGTATACAAGCGATTTAGGAATAGCTCCAAGGTTACACAATATTGAAACAGATTTCTTTATTTATTGTATTGAACTAGGAGACTATCTATCTCCAGATGGTGTTTCTTGTAGAATGAGTAGTTGGACAAGGCAAGAAGATAGATCTCTCCCCTTAAGAGGAAAAATAAGTGGAGCATATATTACTAGTTCATTAGCCAAAACAGAAGCTAGTTTATCGGGTTTTGATGAAGCCCTGCTATTAAATTCAAGTGGTAAGGTAAGTGAAGCTAGTGGTATGAATTTATTTATTGTAAGGAATGGAGACTTAATCACTCCTGGTGTTGATCAAGATATCCTTGAGGGGATTACTAGAGCTAGTGTAATTGAATTAGCAAAATCATTTGGAATAAATGTAATTGAGAGGCCTGTTGATAAAACAGAATTATTAATAGCAGATGAAGTTTTTCTAACTGGTACAGCAGCAAAAATTACACCAGTAAAAAAAATTGAATCAACTGAATTAAATGTTGAAAGACCAATAATGAATAAATTAAAAAGTAAGCTTATAGAAATAACAGAAGGTCGTTCTCAAGATTATGATAATTGGGTAACAAGAATTTCACTAAAATAAATTAATTTTTACCTTAAAAATGGAATCTTTCAGAACCTATCTAAATAGAGATGAAAAACCATTAATTATTTTTGACGGAGGTACTGGTACATCTTTTCAGAACTTAAATCTTACTGCAGATGACTTTGGAGGAAAAGAATTAGAGGGATGTAATGAAAACCTTGTTTTATCATCGCCAGAGGTAGTTAAGAAGGTTCATAATTCATTTTTAGAAGCAGGTTGTCATGTTATAGAAACTAATACATTTGGAGCCTCATCAATAGTACTGGATGAATATGATATTGCGGATAAAGCTTATGAGATAAATAAAAATGCTGCATTTATAGCAAAAAAAGCTGCTGCCAAATACTCATCAGTTGATAAACCACGGTTTGTAGCAGGATCAATTGGGCCAACAACTAAATTACCCACCTTAGGACATATAGATTTTGATGAATTAAAGCAATCATATAAAGAACAAATTTATGGTCTTATAGATGGAGGAGTTGATCTTCTTTTGATTGAAACTTGTCAGGATGTTTTGCAAATTAAATCTGCCTTATTAGCATCAAAAGAAATTCTTGAAAGTAAAAATATTGATATACCTTTAATGGTATCTATTACAATGGAAACAACAGGTACTATGCTTGTTGGATCTGATATTGCTTCTGCATTAACAATATTAGAGCCATTTAATATAGATATCCTTGGACTTAATTGTGCAACTGGTCCAGAACAAATGAAGGAACATATTAAATATTTGTCTGAAAATTCTCCCTTCGCTATAAGCTGTATTCCCAATGCAGGTCTTCCTGAAAATATTGGTGGTGTAGCTCACTATAGGTTAAAGCCAATAGAATTAAAGATGCAGTTAATGAATTTTATATATGACTTTAATGTTCAATTAATAGGTGGATGTTGTGGGACAACACCTGAACATATTAAATACCTATCTTCAATAATCGATGAAATTATTGATAATGAAAGGACTAACAAAAATGTCAAGAAAAATTCAAGCGGTTTTATTCCATCTGCCTCATCAATTTATAACTCTGTCCCATATAAACAAGACAATTCAATTTTGATAGTAGGAGAAAGATTAAATGCAAGTGGATCAAAAAAGGTAAGGGAGTTATTAAATAACGACGATTGGGATGGACTAGTATCAATTGCCAAGCAACAACAAAAAGAAAATGCACACGTTCTTGATGTTAATGTTGATTATGTTGGGAGAGATGGAGTGAGAGATATGAAAGAAATAACTTCAAGACTAGTTACAAATATTAATTTGCCATTAATGATTGACTCTACAGATTCTGACAAAATGGAAAGTGGATTAAAGTCAGTTGGTGGTAAATGTATTATCAATTCAACCAATTACGAAGATGGCAATGAAAGGTTTGATCAAGTACTAAATTTAGCCTTAGGGTATGGTTCAGGTCTTGTTGTAGGAACTATAGATGAAGATGGAATGGCAAGGAATGCAGATAAAAAATATAACATTGTAAAACGAGCACTTAATAGAACAAGAGCATGTGGCTTGTCAGATTATGAACTATTTTTTGATCCATTAGCTCTGCCAATATCTACTGGGATAGAAGAAGATAGATTAAACGCTAAAGAAACAATTACTGCTATATCAAAAATTCGTGAAAATTTCCCAGATATTCATATCATACTGGGGATATCAAACATTAGTTTTGGTCTTTCACCTTTATCAAGAATTAATTTAAATTCAATATTTTTAGATGAATGCATTAACGCAGGATTGGATTCTGCTATCATCGCACCAAATAAAATTTTACCATTATCAAAAATTTCTGAAGAAACTAAAAAGCTTTGCTTAGATTTGATATATGACAAAAGAGAATTTGAAGATGATATTTGTATTTATGATCCGTTAGTAGAATTAACAAAGGCTTTTCAAGATTTATCTATTCAAGATTTCAAAAAAGCATCTTTAGAAAATAAAAACCTAACTCTGGAAGAAAGTCTAAAAAATCATATTATTGATGGAGAAAAAATAGGTTTAGAAGATCAATTAAAAAAAGCGTTAAAAAAATATAAACCTCTTGAAATAATTAATACTTTTTTACTTGATGGGATGAAAGTTGTAGGAGATTTATTTGGTTCAGGTCAAATGCAATTGCCATTTGTACTCCAATCAGCAGAAACAATGAAATTTGCTGTTTCAATTTTAGAACCATATATGGAAACTGTAGATGAAAACATATCAAATGGAAAACTCTTAATAGCCACTGTTAAAGGCGATGTTCATGATATTGGAAAAAATTTGGTTGACATAATACTTACAAATAATGGTTATGAAGTAATAAATCTTGGAATAAAGCAAGATGTTTCAGCAATTATAGATGCACAAAAAAAGTACAATGCAGATTGCATCGCTATGAGTGGATTACTTGTTAAATCAACTGCATTTATGAAAGATAATTTAGAGGCTTTTAACAATGAGAATATTAGTGTACCAGTAATATTAGGAGGAGCAGCCTTAACTCCAAAATTTGTAAATGAGGACTGCAGCAAAATATATAAAGGGAAAATATTGTACGGAAAAGATGCGTTCACTGATCTTAAATTCATGAATGAATATATGGATAGTAAAAAAAAGGGTAATTGGTCAAATACAGCTGGTTTTATAAACAATGAAGGTATAAATATTAATTTAGCCTCATCAAAATCCAACTCTCAAGCTGTTAAAAAATCAATATCCTTACATACCGAGACTTCCAAATTAAATTTAAAAGAAAATTTTATAAGATCTAAATTTATAAATGAAGAAGAACCAATCCAAGCACCTTTCTTGGGAACGAAAGTCTTGAACGTCGTTGATATAGATTTAAATAAATTAATCTTTTATCTAGATACAAAAGCTCTATTTAGCGGACAATGGCAAATAAAAAAAGGAAAAAACCAAAGCGTAGATGAATACAATTACTATTTGGATTCATATGCTAAACCATTGTTAGATAGATGGTTAGAGACAATTATAGAAAATAAACTTATTTCACCCAAAGCAGTTTATGGATATTTCAGATGCGGGAGAAAAGATAATAGTATTTTCTTATTTGATGATAAATCATTAAACAAGATTTCCCAATTTAATTTCCCAAGACAAAAATCTGGGAATAATTTATGCATAGCTGATTTTTATTGTGATTTAAAAAATGATAAACCGATAGATATATTTCCTATGCAGGCAGTAACGATGGGTGAAATAGCTAGTGAATATTCGCAAAAATTATTTAAAGAAGATAAATATAGTGATTATTTATTATTCCATGGACTTACAGTGCAATTAGCAGAAGCTCTTGCTGAGTATGTCCATGCATTAATTCGTATTGAATGTGGTTTTAGGACTGAAGAACCAGACAAAAATAGAGAAATACTAGCTCAAAAATATAGAGGAGCTAGATATTCTTTTGGTTATCCTGCATGTCCAAAAGTATCTGATTCAAACATACAATTATCATTATTGGATGCAAAAAGAATAAACTTGACCATGGACGAATCTGAACAACTTCATCCAGAACAAAGTACTACAGCTATAATTTCACTGCACTCAAAAGCTAAATATTTCAGTGCTTGACCTAAATCTTTAGTTGTTTTCTAAATATTCAATAACTTCTTCCTGTAGTTCTTCCATCGTTTCATTATCACCAAGATCAAGTCCCTCACCAGCCGCGTCCTGTGTTAACTCAAGATAATATGAAGCACCATCACTAGATAAAAATTCTAATGCGGAAGTTTCATCACTATCTTTAAAAGCTTCATAAAGAGCTTTAAATGCTATGTTTTCAGTAAAGTCCCAATCCATAATGAAAAAAACCTTATTAGAATTATTACCTCCTTACCCCCCATACTCGTCAACCTTTTTTAAAGAAATGTTGGTGTTTTATTATTATTAAAAAAATCTATGACCATAAATAATCAAGATCAGCTGAATGTCCTAGGAGAAAAACTTGAAGTTTGTAGTTGCGCACCTATGACAGGGTGGTTCAGAGATGGATTTTGCAACTATGACAAAAATGATGGGGGAAATCATTCCATATGTTGTGTAATGGATGATAATTTCCTGAAATATAGTAAATCACAAGGTAATGATTTAATAACTCCCATGCCTATTTATTCCTTCCCAGGACTAAAGGATGGTGATCATTGGTGTATTTGTCTTGATAGGTGGAAGCAAGCATTATTAGACGGTCTTGCACCAAAAGTCATATTAGAATCAACGAATATTGTAGTCTTAGAATCGGTACCTCTGGAAAAATTGAAAGAATATCAATTTAATAAAAAGTAATTACAAGTTTATTTTTTTTTTTAAAATGATAATGATAAATTTTTTTAAATGAGTTTAGAAATATATTGGAAAAAAGCAATAGAACAAACTCGATTATCAATTGATAATGAATCATTATATCCTCTCAAAACTGATATTATTACAAGAGATTTATATGAAAAAGACGATTTCATAATTAGGAAACTCGATACTTCAAAATTTAATAAAAAAAAAATTTATGGTCCTAAGCAAAATCCATTTTGTCCTTGGGACAAGATACTAGAAATTGATAAAATTGGAGATAATCATCAACTAATATTAAATAAGTATCCTGTACAAAAAGGTCATATTTTACTTATTACAAATGAATGGAAACCTCAAAATGGATGGTTAGATATTAATGATTGGAGAGCGATCCAACAAGTTAATAAAGATACTAGTGGATTATGGTTTTTCAATAGTTCCCCAATTGCGGGAGCAAGTCAACCTCACAGGCATTTTCAACTTCTGCGTAGATCTAAAGGTGAAATATCATGCCCTAGAGAAAAGTGGTTTTTAGAGATGAACTCATATCAAGATCTAGATAGTAAGCTGAAAAAAAATATTATTGTATCCAAATTTAATTTTTTAGAAAATCCATCATGTCTTTTTGAATTTTACTTAGAATTATGTAAGAAATTAGGACTAGGGGACCCTATTAGTGATAAGAAACCGATATATCCTTACAATATTTTAATAACTAACAAATGGATCGCTATTGTAAAAAGAAAAAATGATCATATTCATGGTTTCAGTATTAACGGTTTAGGATTTGCAGGATATCTATTAGTAACTGAAAATTCAAATATTAATTACTTAAAGAAATTTGGCCCTGAAAAACTTTTAGAAAGTTTTGTTTGAATACTAATTAGTTACTTCAACTTCCTTATCCCTGCTTATTTGGCTTTCTAGAACTTCTATAGATGCTGTGACGGAGGCAATTTTACGTTCAAGTGAATCCTTAATATAATTGAGCATTTCTAATTTCTTATGTTGATAAAAACTCTTTTTTTCTTTAGATGACTTGAAATAACAATTAAACATTTTTTTATAACCATTATAAAAAGATACTTAATTGACTTGTGACATAAAAATAATTTGGTTTTAATTTAAAAACAATATTCCGTATGGACTTTCAATTCTTTTTGAATAAAATTAAATAAATTCCATACTATTCAAAAAAATATTATTGAATATTCCTGAAAATTCAAATACAAAAAGAATTTCAATTGATTTACCTGAGGAACTAATTTCCAGGTTTGATCAATTACGAAAAGAGTGGGGATTTAGAGCAAGAGGACCTGTAATAGAAAAGATACTTAAAGAACTTCTACAAGAAGATGATTTACTACCTAAGAACCAACAGCAAGAAATAGACTTTAACGAGAATAATAATAATGAAAATTTAAGTATTGATGAAGATACTGCATTGGTATTAATTAAATCAGACGTAAAAAAAGAAGATAATGAGATATCTTTGAATAAAAGATTTACAAACAACAATCAATTTAAAGAAAAAGCAAACTCAAACATAAGCCTTCCCAATTTTGTTGAAAGAAAAGTAAAGAATCTAAGAAGAAGTATTAATAGTGAAAAATTAAAGGAGAATATTAATGATATTCAAATTAATTCAATAAAAGAAACTGAATTAATAAAATGTAGAATTGAGTTAATTAGTCATTGGAAAACCTTATATGGATCAGTTCCTAATGATCATGTAGTAGAAGCTTCGATGGATTGGTTTGAAAGGGATATTTGGCCAAATCTTGATGGAACTGAAAATCTACCCTTTACGTGGAGTGCAGCCAATAAATTAATGTCAGAATTATGCCCATTTTGGATAAAGAAAAATCCATCGCTTGAAATTATTTTATTAATGATTGGCGTTCTAGAAGACCCTTTTGCAACATCAGATCTGATAAATAGAATACCAACACTTATGAGAAGGTTTATTAGTAGATTTAAGCGAAACAATAGATCAAATTCGTTTGAAACTTTAGACTCAACAATGACAGTACATGGAGCACTTAAATTATTGAATTTATCAACATCCGCAGGATCCGCTCATACGTTCAGAAAAATTAGGGAGGCCTATAAATCAATAGCCTTAGAGACACATCCAGATGCTGGAGGATCAACAGATCAAATGAGAAAATTAAATGAAGCGTATCAATTGCTAAAAAATCTATATAGAAATTAGTATACTAATTCCCAAATAAGACTAACTATAAGTCTAATTAATAGTCTCATATAAGATAAATGTTAAGTTACAAATTTCTAATTTAAATTAATTATTTTTATTCAAATTTATGGAAACAATAATTATTTATAAATAAAATCAAAATATAATTTAATCATAAATATAAAAATTTATAAGTATAGTGATTATCTTATGAGACTTATTATAAGTCTATTATATAGTCTCAAAATAGATAGATAAGATAGATTAATTTATCAATTTAAATAAATCCTACCTATATTGTTTATCGCATAGAAAAATTAAAAATTGAATAATAAATCAATAAAATATGTCCTTTAAATGTCCAAGAAATTAATAGGGATTAGAATACACTGCTATTAGGTGCTTTTAAGTTTGCATGTACTGCCTTAAAGACAGTACTACTTAGATTGTAGCTTTTCAATGGCAGTTTGCTTATCAATACTTGGGACATCACTTAATCCGTTAGCATCAAACCAAGGGGCACTAGCCCAATCAAATCCTTCGCCAAAAGTATTATCTGGTGCAGTTATATACCAATGACATGATGCATCTGGTATGTCAACAGCACATTTTGACCAATCATCTGACCACTGAGGAACTTGTACCCACAGCACTGAAGATAGAAAGAGAGAAAGCAGATTGATCATGAACTTTATCATACAACATTAATTACTTTTAAAGGATTATTATTTATCTTATATAAGAATCATAAATAGACTAGTTTATAGTCTCATATAAGAATAGCAATACAATTAATTCCTCAATTTAGTATTAAAACATTTTTCAACATTAGAAATGATATTTGAATGTATTGATGTAATGTCCGAGTCCAGTAATGTTTTATCTTTATCTCTATAAGATAATCTAAATGTATAACTAATATGATCATCTCCAAATTTAGTATCTTCAAAAACATCAAGTAAATTTACATCTTCTAAAAGATTCTTTCCTGTTTTTCTTATTTGTGATGTTATTTCGCTAATTAAAAATTTCTTACTAAAAACAAAATTTATATCCCTTTGCATTTTCGGAACAATTGGATATCGCTTATATATTGGAATCCATTTATTTTTTCTTGTACTAGCTCCCAAGAGGTTAGAAACATTTATGGAGAATAAATAAACTTTTTTTAATGACTTCCTTTCTAATATTAGTTTAGGATGTATTTCACCAAAATAACCTGCAACTTTCCCTTCAATAAATAATTTCGCTGTTCTGCCTGGGTGAAGAAAATCAATTGAATCAGTAGGTTTATCATCTATTTTTATGTTCAAAGAGAATAAAGCCTCCTTTAACTTTCCTCTGGCCTGGTAATAATTAAGATCGTTATCTTTTCCAGAATTTATCCATTTTCCAAATTTTTTATTTCCATAAATCGCGCCATTAAGGACTTCTTCTTGAATGAACTCAGTTTTCTTTTGAAAAACATTTCCAATTTCAAATATATAACAACTTTCTTGTCCAGCTTTTATATTACGGTTCACTATCTCCAAATGTTCTTTCCAGATATTATCTCTAAGACAACTTGTTTCTAATAACAAAGGATTAGAAATCTTTATAAGTTTTTCATCATCTTCAGGAACAAGAGAGTAGCTTAGTACCTCGTTAAATCCATTTTCTGTAAAACCATTTTTTACTTTTCTTAATGCCAACTGTTCTAATGACAATTTTCCAGGCTTAATTGGATTAGGAAGTTTTAAGTCGAATCTGTCATACCCTATTAATCTAGCTATTTCTTCAATTAAATCTATTTCTCTTGTTAAATCATGTGATCTATTAGGAATTACTGCTACATCCCAGCCATATTCTTTATTCTTTAAAGTACATCCTATGAGTGTTAATTTATCAACTATTTGATTATCAGATAAATTTCTTTTTTCAAGTTGATCGTTAATTATTAATGGACCAAGAATTTTATGTATTCGATTTCTCCGCAGTTTAATAAATATATCCTCATTACTTATTAAATTTGAAGTATTGATGATTGGTGATTTAATAGAAAAATATTCTTCTAAAAGATTAATTGTCCTAGTTACTGCACTTATTGTACTTTTTGATGAAATCCCTTTTTCATACCTGCTGCTAGATTCTGTTCTTATGCCAACAGCCTTAGAAGATTTTCTTATAGTAACTGGATTAAAAACAGCGCCTTCAAGGTAAATAGATGAAGTAGTATTACTTACAGAAGTCTCTAAACCGCCTATAACGCCAGCAATAGCTACCGGTTTATCACAACAAGTAATGACTGTGATATTGTCATTTAAGTCATATTCTTTACCATCTAAGCAAATAAGGCTTTCGTTTTCCTTACCTTTTCTTACAGAGAAATCTTCTGGAGAAACTTCCTTACCAATTAAGTTTGACAGTTTATCTTTATCAAACGCATGCAAAGGTTGACCTTGTTCTAAAAGAATATAATTTGTCAAATCAACTAGAAGATTAATAGATTTTATACCTGATTTTTCAATACGGTCTTTAAGCCAATTTGGCGATAATTTCTCTCCAATTACTCCATCAATGCAGCTTATTGTATAAATGCAATTAGAATCTATAGCCTCTGGACAAAGTTTAATTCCTTTAAGTAAATGAATACTGTATTTATGGTTTAGTTCTGGAAAATTTAAGGAGGATTCTAAAAGTGCAGAAATTTCACGGGCTATACCTATAACGGACATTCCATCAGGTCTATTGGCTGTAATGGCTAAATCATATATAAAATCATTTAATTGCAGCAAGTCTGACCCTGGAGTGCCCAATTCATACTTTAGGGCCAAATCTTCATCAATAATCTCTATCCCTTCACTAGAATCCTCTAAACCCAGTTCCTGCAGTGAACATATCATTCCTTCACTCATGACACCTCTAATTTCACTTCTTTTAATAGTTAAATCAACTGCATTTAATTTCGCGCCGACAGTAGCAACATAAACATAAATATTTGGTTTAATATTGCGCGCACCACAGATAATTTGTAAATTCTTTGAATTACCGATATCGACTTGGCAAATTGAAAGTTTGTCAGATCCTTCGTGTTTTAAAACAGATAATACCTTACCTAAAACAACACCATTTACATTTTTTGAACAATCTTCTAATGATTCAACCTCAAATCCACCAATAGACAATTTCTCAGAAAGATCTTCAGGAGTAGAAGTAATTTCTACTAAATTTTTCAACCAATTTTGAGAAACTTTCATATGTATTTTTTAATCAATGATGATAAAAGAAATGAGTATATCTTCAAAAAAGTTTGTTGAAGATGTACAATAGAAAATTATACAATAAAGTACTAATTAAAATGGCTAAAAAAGGGACAAGAGTTGTAGTGACCCTGGAATGTACTGAAGCTAGGACAAGCACAGATCCTAAGAGATCAAATGGTGTCTCGAGATATACTACTGAAAAAAATCGTAGAAATACAACCGAAAGATTAGAACTAAAAAAGTTTAATCCTCATTTAAACAGAATGACAATTCATAAAGAAATTAAGTAATCAAATCAAATTAAATTAAATCATGCCTAATTCAATTTTTAAAAAACAATTATCACCAATCAAACCTGGAGATCCTATCGACTATAAGGATGTAGAACTACTAAAAAAATTCATAACTGAGAGGGGCAAAATCCTACCAAGAAGAATGACAGGTTTAACCTCTAAGCAACAAAGAGATCTCACATTAGCTGTTAAGAGAGCCAGAATAGTAGCTCTTTTACCCTTCGTAAACCCTGAAGGATAATTTCATATTGAATATAGTGGGAACTATAATTAATATTTCAAATATTTGAAAGATTTAACTAATTTAAAAACATATATTATTGACTCTGATTCTCCACATGAGGTTGATGACGCTATTTCATTAGAAATAAAAGAAGGAAATAAAAAAAAATTATGGATACATATTAGTAATCCATGCAAACACTTTTTGCATGACTCTAATGTTGATTTAAATGCAAGAAAGAGAAATAGCAGTTTATATTTAATTGATCAATATATCCCAATGCTCCCTAAGGATATTCTTGAAAAGGCAAATCTAGCTCAAAATAAAGTTTCAGAAACTATTAGTGCAGCAATAGAATTCAATGACGATGGATCAATAAATAAATATGAAATAACTGAAGCATTAATAAAACCAAAATATCAATTAACATATGAAGATGCAAATGAAATATTAGAAATAGAACCTAAAGAAGAAATAGAATTAATTGAGATTAAAAATTTATTAGAAAAAAGTATTGCATTCAGAAAGAAACAAGGGGCAATTATTTTTGAAAGTCCTAATAATAAAATTAAATTATATGAGGATAAGATTATACTAACTAAATTAGAGAAAACAATATCGCAAATTATAGTTGCAGAATCAATGATATTAATGGGTTATGTAACAAGTTTATTTATGGATAAATATGATTTAGCGGCTGCATTTAGGATTCAAAAAATAAACTGCAATCCATCTGAAATACTTAATAGATACAATGATAGTGATATTAAATATATAATATTAAAACAATATATGGGAAGAAGTTACATAACTACTAAGCCAGGAATACATGAATCGTTAGGCCTTAGAATATATGTACAATGTACATCACCATTACGAAGATATCTTGATTTAATTATACAAAGGCAAGTCTATAACAAAATTAATAATTACGATGTTCTAAGCAAAGATTCAGTCTCTAAGATTATTGATTATTCAAAAAATAGACAATCAGAAAATAATAATATAATTAAAAATAATAAATTTAAGTTTTTAACATTATTTTTTAAGAATGAAAAAAAACCTTTTTATAAAATAATATTTGTTAAGTGGATTAATCATAAAAAAAATATTGCCTTGGTTTATTTTCCAGATTATTCACTAGAAATGCTTATTACTCTTTTTGTATCAATAGAAATATATAGTAATAAAATATATAAAGTTAAATATATTATAAATGATAGTAATCTTTTAGAGTTTATTTATTAATAAGATAATATATATAATAGGTTGTTATTAGTTTAAAAAAAATCTGTTAGTATTAATAAAAAAGCTTTATGACTTTTGTCATTACTACACCTTTATACTATGTTAATGATAAACCTCATTTAGGAAGTGTATATACAACTATAATTTGTGACTCAATAGCTAGGTATAAAAGGCTTACAGGTGAAAAAGTTATATTCATCACTGGTGTTGATGAACATGGTTTAAAAATACAAAGAACAGCTAATGAAAAAGGTATTGAACCAAAATCACATTGTGATGAAATCTCAGAAGTTTTTAATATTAATTGGAAAAATTGGAATATATCCTTTGATAAATTTATAAGGACAAGCTCAAAAAATCATGAATTTGTTGTTAATGAATTTTATGAAAGAGTAAAAGCATCAGATGATATCTATTTGGGCGTTCAAAAAGGTTGGTATTGTGTCGGTTGTGAAGAATTTAAAGATAATCCAGAAAACTCATCAACATACAAGTGTCCCATACATCAAAAAAATTTAGAATGGAAAAATGAAGAGAATCTTTTTTTTAGGCTTTCGAAGTATCAAAAAGAAATTGAAAATTTAATCAACGAACCTTCTTTTATAGAGCCAATAGAGAGAAGGAATGAAATTATCAATTTTGTTTCTAGAGGTTTAAAGGATTTTTCAATTTCAAGAACTAATGTCTCATGGGGAATTCCTGTTCCTAGTTACGATAACCATACCTTTTATGTATGGTTTGATGCTTTACTTGGATATGTAAGTGCCATTAGTTCTGATGCGACAGATTATTCATTGGAAAAGTCAATCAATGGAGGATGGCCAGCTGATATTCATTTAATTGGCAAAGATATACTGAGGTTCCATGCCGTATATTGGCCTGCAATGCTAATTTCTGCCGACATGGAAGTTCCTAAAAAAGTTTTTGGACATGGGTTTCTTACTAGAGAGGGGCAAAAAATGGGTAAGAGCTTGGGAAATGTGCTTGACCCTGACTTATTGCTTTCAAAATATGGAAATGATCCTGTAAGGTGGTTCCTTATTAAAGACATATCACTAGGAAATGATGGAGATTTTCAAGATAAAAGATTTGTTGACATCATCAATAATGACTTAGCTAATACAATTGGTAATTTACTAAATAGAACATTATCCATGTCTAGAAAATGGTTTGATAATAGAGTGCCAAATAATGAAAGTTTTTTAAGTGAAAATAAATTAGAGAATTATGCCAAAATTGCAGTTGAAAAATATTTTCATAACTATGATAACTACAAATTAGATCTAGCAGCTCATGAAGTGCTTAGCCTAGCAATTAATACAAATTTGTATTTAAATGATAATCAGCCATGGATGTTAATAAAAGAAAAAGATAATTTACCTCAAGTTAAAGAAATTATTTATAACGTTTTAGAAAGTACTCGAATAATAGGATTACTGTTACTACCTTTATTGCCTGAATTATCTACAAAAATTAATGAACAACTTGGTTCTATATACAATGAACAAATTGCTTGGAAAAAACAATTAAGTTGGGGATTACTAGTTAGTAACTCAAGTCTTCCTAAACCCACTCCAATCATAAATAAGCTGGAGTATGAGCAACATTTATAGATTAATAATTTTCCTTCAAATTTTTATGATTGGTTGTTCCCCAAAGGTAATTGAAGAAAATAAAGTAACTCAAATAATAGAGAGTTTAGATATGCAAATTATCTCTCAAAATGGAGATAAAATTTATTCTGTAACC
This sequence comes from uncultured Prochlorococcus sp., assembly GCA_902594875.1. Taxonomy (GTDB): domain Bacteria; phylum Cyanobacteriota; class Cyanobacteriia; order PCC-6307; family Cyanobiaceae; genus Prochlorococcus_A. Next base: position 124,947 of record CACJNU010000001.1, on the reverse strand, counting down.
AGTCCTTATTCAACCTACAATAATATTGAACATAAATTCCAATTAAAAAAAACGTCTATAAACCTTTTTGAAGGTAAAGAAATAAAGTATATTATCAATTCAGATGAATCTACATTATCAGATAATAATAAACTCCTGAATTTGAAAGGAAATGTTAAATTAAAAACAGTCAAGCAAAATCAGGATGTCCTTGAAGGAGATAAATTTTTTTGGAATATAGAAGAAACAGACTATTTATTGAAAGGAAATGTAAGATTTGAGAATAACGATATTATATTAAATTCTGCAAAAGCCAAGTTGAGTAAAGATGACATAATTGAATTTTTTAATCCAGTAAAATATATAATTAAAGATGAAAATAACAATAATAAATCTGAAACAAAAGCAGAAAATGCTTACTACAATATTAAAACCGAATCTTTAAGCTTTGGATCAAATGATAGAAGAGTTCGTTCAATAATTTATTTTTAAATTTTATTTTTTGAAAAAATATTATTAATTTTTTTGGACCAGTTATTAATCCATTTTTCATCAGACTTCGTAAAACACTTTGCACTCCAGCCTCCAATCAATATAAAAGCCTTATCATTTATAGGTACCACTAAAATAGATGGAATTTCGGCACAAAAATTAATAAATTCATCTCTTCCAGGATAAAACTTAGTGTTTGCTAATGATATTAATTTCATATCTTTTATAGATCTCAGACAAGTTTCCCCAGGTTTAAAATCATTAATTGAAGTGATTCCCCTCCTCAATATATTAACGCCATCATTGTGGATTAATATTGCTGCTGCTGCTGTAGAAGTTAATATTGCTTCAGACCCCCATGCAAGTTCATCAATAACTTCATCTGGCATATTTCTATCGAAGAGAAACTTATTTTCTCCTTTTAAAGCAGCTTTCTCGCCAGCTAATGGTTCGAATTGTTTAAATAAAAAACCTATCAAAATTATAATTAATGAAGCTATTGCGGCTAACACTTGTGCTCTTTCAAGCTCAGGAGTGATTGTTTCTATTGAAATGAAATTTGCTATCTGAAAAATAAAGAGTATTGAACCAATTAATATTAATGATTTCCCATTAAATCCCATATTTTAAATAGGTTATTTCTAATTAAATTATGCAAATATTATATGGTTTAGTACATTTAAAATTACTCAAAAATATGGTTTTTAATATATAATTAACCAAAACCTTTCAAAATGAACCTAAAAATCAATAAATATATACTTTCATTCATCTTTACTGGCTTAATTTTTATTATTATCCCCTCTACTACATACGCAAACGAAATCATTAGCATAAATAAATATTTTGGCATTACTCAACAAAAGACTGTTATAAATTACGAAAAAAGTCAGCCTTCATCTATAGACAACCCTGTAGTGGATCCAAATTTTAACACTATGAGATCAAAAGATACCGAGAGTTCAACTGCTACTTATATAGTTATAGGTTTGTTAATTGCTGCCACAATTATTCCTTTAGCAACATGGTGGTATTTCTCTAAATAATAGAGAATTTATGAATGCAAAGAATTTAAGTATTAGCGAATATTCATCTTATATAGTTTTTATTACAGGGGGGACAAAGAGTGGTAAAAGTGAATTCGCTGAGCATCTTGCAAAGGAGGTAAAAAAATTATCATATGTTGCCTTATCTGAAAACAATTTGGATGATAAAGATTGGCAAGATAAAATTTATCTACATCGAAAAAGAAGACCAAAAGATTGGAAATTAATAGAAACGACAGATCTATTAAATACATTAAGGAAAGAAGAAGGTCCATTATTAATAGATTCTATAGGCGGATTTGTTATGAAAAGTATTTGCAAGGAACAAAATGAATGGTCAACAAAAATGAATTCACTCATAAGTCTATTAATGAAAAGAAGAAGCATAACAATTATTGTTGGAGAACAAGTAGGTTGGAGTCTGGTCTCTGAATATAAAATTGGTAATAAATATATTGAAAGAATCGGCGAACTTCAAAAGAGAATAACCAAAATATCAAAAGATAATTGGCTGGCAATAAATGGCAGAGCAATCAAAATAGATGAAATAAGTATTGAAATACCTACTTAAAATTGGAAGTCGCTCTTTTTGAACCTAGAATCCCACAAAATACTGGTAATATTGCCAGATCATGTGCTGCATTTAATATACCTTTAAATCTTATAGAGCCTTTGGGTTTTAAACTAGAAGATAAATATTTAAAAAGAGCAGGATTAGACTATTGGCCTCTGGTTACTGTTAATAAGTATGAGAATTTTAAAAAATTTTTAACATCAAAATCAACAAAAAGAATAATTTCTTTTAGTAAAAAAAATGGACTATACTTGAGAGATTTTAAATTTAAGCAAGATGATATTATGCTATTTGGGAGAGAAGATTCAGGATTACCAGATTCCATTATTAATAAAAGCGACTTTTTAATATCAATATTTATGCCTAATTTACAGATTGGGGAAAATGACCAAAAAGGTGTTAGAAGTCTAAACCTTTCTGTAGCATGCGGAATTGCTATATATGAGGCCCACAAACAAATAAATTTTCAAAATGGCAATTAAAGTACAACCAATGTCTTACAATATTCCCATGTCTCGGTAGCTCAGCTGGTTAGAGCGGCGGATTCATAGCCCGCAGGTCGCGTGTTCAAGTCACGCTCGAGACATTTTCAATAATATTCAATTGAAAAACATAGGAGGAATTTTAATTTAATTAAACTATTTAAGACAAGTATGGTTAATTCACTCGGCACTATCTTAGATCCAAAAAAATCTAAAGCAAAATATCCAGAAGCAAGAGTTATAGTTCTTGATGATAATTTTAATACTTTTCACCATGTCGCAAATTGCCTTCTAACAATAATCCCAAGCATGAGTGAACAAAGGGCATGGGATCTAACCGTCATAGTTGACAAGACAGGATCTGCAGAGGTTTGGAGAGGCAATCTTGAACAGGCAGAGCTATATCATGAGCAACTATTCAGCAAAGGATTAACAATGGCTCCAATTGAGAAAACATAAAATAAGTAAGTTTGACAGAAAATTTTTGGCTTATAAATTCGAATCGTTCAAGGGTTAAAAGGTTTTCAAAGAATAATCAAAATAAAGATAAATTTTTTGAATATATGTTTATTGACTCTGGAAAAATGGTGTTTTAGGAAAAGAACCACCTCTTATGACAACCAGAGAAGAACTTAAAGTTGATAAAGCTAGATATGAATGGAGAAAGTTAATAGCTCAAGGTTGGAGGAGAACAAAACCAGTTTGGGAAGATTATTAGTATCCAATATTGTTAATAGGATTAGTTATGTAAATTATGAGATTTAGGACGTAGTTAGCGGGTAAATTTAAAGGCTTCAAAAGTAACAAAGCCATTCCTTGAGTCACATTAAATTCTTTTTTTTTCATAAAAAAATTAAAGTCTCATTTAATTATAAAAAGACTGTCAAATCCAAACTAAAAATACTAAAAAAAGATATATGAGCATTTATTGATTCAGGATTTTCAATAAATCTAATATCTAATACTTATTTTTAAAAATAATAGATTTAGGGTTACTATTTATTTTTTTTTAATCAAAAAACTTCCACTTTATAATTTAATAATCTTTACTATTAAATAGTTATAAATATTTAATGAAGTATCTCATCTCAAGCAAAAGATCTAGAGCTTTATTTGGTATTGGAATATTTGCTATAAGCATTGGATTAATATCAAAAAAAGTAATTAACTATCCAGCTGGAAGATGCATGAAAGATACACAAGAAATAACCATTGATATCTAGCCATTAATCATCTTACATTTTCCTTAATTCTTAAGACCAGTCAACTTTGATAACTCTTTTAGTGAAAGTACACCTAAAATTAATTTTCCATTTGTTTCCCATGAAGGAAACCCTTTAATTTTTCTATCAATACATAATTGTGTTTGACTGTTTATGCCATCTTCTGCACATTCAACTACATTAAGTTCTCGATAAGCTTGCTTACTAAATAATTCACTTTGATTAACGCAATTAGGACACCAATATGCTGAATATTTAACTATTCCATTATCTATAAGATAATTTGCCAACTCAATTGATTCCTTAGTACCTTCTAAGGTAATTAGAAGTTCTCTCTGATTATTTAAGTGGGAGCAATTTACAACACTTGGTAAAGTAAGCAAAACTAACAGTGGGATTAATAGGCGTTTCATTTATTTACTACTTTTCCATTATATTTTCCAACTATCTAATAAAGCAAAATTCGTATATCTTTATTTTTAAATTTCTCTATTTACTGAAGATTTTCAAGTAGATATCATATTTGAAGCTGCTTATCTTCATTTAATTCATTTACTTCCATTTATATTTAGAGTTTTTATAATCCAATTTTAAATCAAAAGTAAATTTACATACTTATTGTATTTATATTTTTTTATTGCTATTTTTTATAAGCGGGCTAAGGTTCATATCTCCACGAGGATTTAGTCCGCTGAATTTTTAAAGAATCAATTTATTTTGGATACTTCTTTATAAAGTTGAATAGAAATATTCAAAAATATTTATCTCTGCTCAATTTCTAAATTCCATTGAAAAGTATTCTCATATAAACATTAATAGTGTGACACTATTTATTCAATAATGTTGTTATTTCGCTTCATAACTTTCTTGAAATACTTAAACTCAATAAATTCATGCATCATTTTGATATCATCAGATAATACTTTTTTATTAACTGCATATTCGTCTACATTAAGTGGAGATCTATTATCTTCAGAAAATGTTCCGTGATCAAAAGAAAATTTTATAAAATCCCCTTTATCATTTTGATTTTGACCATAAGATTCATTTAACACACCTCGAGACCTTAACGCTTCCTCAACCAATAAACCTGTGACTTTTGACTGACTAAACTCATTAGCTGTGCACAATTTTTCAATAATTTCATGAACTTCTTCACTTGGCAAAAAACCAATTCTTTTCCTCGGTGAGGGCATAATTAAAAAAATTAGTGTCACACTTGCACATTATAAGTGTTGCATTATATTTGATTTAAGTCAACTAATTTTGCTATGCATATTTTATTATTTCCTGTCGGATTTATTCTTTGGTATCTAGCTTATGAAGCAAAACCTATTATCAATGATGAGGTAACACTTCATTGGGAAGAAAAAAATACAATTAAAAGAAATAAACTTTTAAATATAATCAACGAAAGCTTTTAAAATTTTCTGTTAATCGATTTCGACCATTCCTTGTGCTTATTATCTAAATCTGAGATTAACTGTTTTTGATAAGTAAATTTGAGTTGATTTTCGTTAAGTGATTTTTTTGTGATAATCATTTCTGAAGAGAAAAAATAAGGAGTGTTAGAACTATTAATTTTTTTTTTGACTTCCATAAATTAAACTTATCTTTCTTTTTTATATGACTTAAAAGGTTATAGTCTTAATATTTTTATATTCTTTTTATATTTCCTTCATATGTGTTTTTAGCACGTTTGTAAAAAATATTAGTTTATTAAATAATAAAGGCTATATTTAAACAAAATCTATATGTTTTATCATGAATCTAAAGGAGAGAGGGATTACTGTTGGAGATTTACTAATAATACTATTAATAATAATCTCTTCTACAATATTAATTAAATCATTTAGCAAGGAAAAGAAAACAACACTGAATTATAGTAATCAAGAGCAATTTTCTTACGAGAAAAATTACTATCAAAAATTTATTTGAATAGCTTATATAAATTTTTTATAAAATTTTTTAATTAATTCAATTAACTATTAAGTATCTCTTATGTAAATTTCAAGAATTAATAATAATCAAACAATGCGTTTATGTATTTTAAGTATTTTGATGAAATGATTTAGGACATTCCCATCTCAAGTTATCCTTTAAATCATTGATATCATTTGATATTGAAACTAAGTTAACCATTTGAAGAATTTGACTTTTATTTAGCCTATTAATAACAATAAGTTTATTAAGCATTTCTAAAACTGATATATCATTAATATTCATTGTTTGAATAAAAAACTTTAATCCTTTAATTAAAATACCTTATCTTAAAATTTTAAAAATTTCATTATGTATTTATGCTAAATATAAAAAATATTTATAAAATCATCAAAAATAAAACTATAACTTATGAGAAAATATCTTAAGCTCACTTTCTTATAAATTCGTTTATTGTAAAAAGAAAAAAAATGAAAAAAAACCACAAGAATGAATACCTTAACAGAGACGAAGTTAATGAAATGATTGAATCAGCTTTAAGAAGACATAATAGAAGATCTACAATAATATCAAGCGTACTTGGCTGGATTCTAATAGGGGGTTATTCGTTTGGACTTTTTCAAGCTGTTCAAAATGTCTAATTAATCTTTTCTATAAAGTAGAACTTCCTAGATGATAAATTAATATAAGACTAGGTACTTATTATGAGGGAATATATTGAGGCAAATCTTACAGTGATAAGAAAATATTTAAAAAAACGAAAACAGTATACATCAAAATTAAATAATGCTTCGATAATGGAAGAATTCAAAGAATGGAGCAAAGATCCATTACCTGAGACAGAATCAATTTGGACTTTACCTGACTTAACGAGAAATGAAAGACTAAAAAATTTTTGTCGCTCAATTAAGAAAGAAATAAGATAAGTTTTTAACTACCTAGTTGTATATGATTTACCTTTAGGTAATAATAACCCGCAAATCCAACTATATTTAAAATTACAACGAATATCCAAGCTCCAATTGGCTGATTTGAATCAAATTTTTTTATTCTAACTTTTTCTTTTAGTCTTTCAATATATTTAGCCATAATTAAAAATATTAAAAAGAATATCTTTAATTATAGAGAATTAAATTTTAAGTAATCTTAAATAAAATAAAATTTCTTTTAATTCGAATTTTTTTTGTCAAGCCTGTTAATGGGATATTTAATTAACTCCTTTTTGAGATTTTTTAAAAGTTTATTGTGATTCAAAATTGTAAATTTCCTGGTAAAGGAATAGTGCCATTTCATTGAATTAAAAAAAAACTTGCTAATTCATTATTAATAAAATTATAATACTTATTACGGTCAATCAGACCATACATAAATTAAATAAGGACAAATTTTTTCATGAGCTTAAGAGTTGGCCAAGAAGCACCAGACTTTAGTGCTACAGCAGTATATGATCAAGAGTTTAAGGAGATTACACTTTCAGGTCTAAGAGGTAAATGGGTTGTTCTATTCTTTTACCCACTAGATTTTACATTTGTATGTCCAACTGAAATCACTGCATTTAGTGATAGATACCAAGATTTCTCGAAACTTAATACGGAAATACTTGGGGTATCAGTTGATAGCAAACACTGTCATTTGGCTTGGATACAAACCCCAAGAAATGAAGGTGGTATAGGTGATATCAACTATCCGTTAGTTTCTGACTTAAAAAGAGAAATTTGCCAGGCTTACAATGTTCTGAATGATGATGGGGAGGCTGATAGAGGTTTATTTCTTATCAATCCTGAAGGAGTAGTTATGCATACGACTGTTAACAAGGCTCCTGTAGGCAGAAATGTTGATGAAACGCTAAGGATTCTTCAAGGTTATCAATACGTTGCGGCAAATCCCGATGAAGTATGTCCAGCAAACTGGACCCCAGGGGAGAAAACAATGTTAGAGGACCCTAAAGGTAGTAAGGAATATTTTTCTGCGCTCTAGAAGAATCAAAAACGTTTAAGTAAGAATTGAGTAATAAATAATTATAAAAAAATAAAAAATAAATATATTCAAAAAGGGGATTAAATCCACTTTTTGAGGTTTGGGCACAATCCAATCGCTCAAATTAGTTTTATATGATAAAAAGGACCAAGTATAAAAAGAAATTTCTATGGCGAATAGGATAAAAAGATTAATTAAATTTAAGTCATTTAAACCAAAATATCTATAAATATAAAACTGAACATCAACACTAATATTATTAATTTGAAGATGCCAAAGATAGAGAGAAATCAAAACAAAATTTACCAATATTATATTTTTTAATAGAAACCTACATTTCTTAAATATTAATAGGATAGAAATTAAAAATATTAAAAAACTTAACTGTGGAATATCAGGTTTTGGTACATTAATTCCTTCAAGAAATAATTTAAATATAAGATCAAAATTTATATATATATAATCAGTTATTAAGTAAGAGAGAAATATTAAATTTATTGCTACTAAGAATAATAATCTTTTTCCTTTAATTATTTTTATATTATGTATTTTGTCCCTAGAAAAATTATAGTATGTATAGTTTTTTAAAGAGTTTATATACACCAAAGATGGACATATTGCACCGCTCAAATAATAAAGGATTGAATAAAAGGAAATATCATTAATATTGAGTGAATACAAATTTAACCATTGTTTTTGTACAAATGGAAGAATAAGTAAAAATAAAAGTGTAACTAATAAATTTGTTGTGTTGTTTTTAATTATCAAGAATATATTTTTTTTAATTTAAAGCAATTAAATCAAACTTTCAACAATTTAGAAGTTGTTAATTTAAAAACTTCTTTATCTATAGTTTCTTGATTTAAAAGTATATCAACTAATTTATCTAGTAAGACTCTATTTTTTTTCAATATTTTTATTGAATTATTTAATGAAATTTTAGAAATATTTATAATTTCATTATCTATTTTAGAACAGGTATTTTCTGCTATGAGGGGCTTTCTTCTAAATAAACCATCTCCTAAATACATTTCATTATTATCAGAATCCATAGAAATTGGACCAATAATTGAAAATCCATATTTTGTAACCATTTCCCTTACGATATTGGTCGCATAAGAGATATTATTTATGGAGCATTGTGTAATTTCACCTTCACCAAAAACTATTGTTTCTGCTGCTCTTCCAGCTAGAGCAATTTCAATTTTTGAAAATAATAATTTTTTTGAAATCAATCCACTAGAAATTACATCTTCGTCAGGAGATATTTTTGTATATCCTCCTATAGATCCAGATCTAGGTAAAATTGTAATTTTATCAACTGATTCAATTCCATTTCTCACAGCAGATACAATTGCTCTACCCACCTCATTATAAGCAATAATTTTTTTCATATTAGGAGAAGTTATTAATGAGCTTCTCAAGCCAATGGTAATTTTATCAAGAGCATTTTCTATATGAAAATCACTTATTAATTTAGATTCGTCTCTTGCACAGTGAATAGCACTCTCGTTCATCAAGTTTGCAAGATCTGCTCCCGAAAATCCAACTGTTCTTGAAGCCCAATATGCTAAGTCAACTTGGCTTGAAAGTGGTTTGGAAAGTGAGTGAACTGAAAGAATTTTTTTTCTTCCATCTAAATCTGGAAGCATTACTTCAATTTTCCTATCAAATCTACCTGGTCTTAATAATGCTGCATCCAAAATATCTGGTCTATTTGTTGCTGCTAAAACAATAATCCCGGAATTATCAGCAAAACCATCTAATTCAGTTAGAAGCTGATTAAGGGTTTGTTCTCTTTCATCATTCCCACCTCCTATCCCAGACCCTCTTTGCCTACCAATGGAATCAATTTCATCTATGAAAATTATACAAGGAGATTTTTGCTTAGCCTTAGAGAATAGATCACGTACTCGGCTTGCTCCAACACCAACAAAAAGTTCTACAAACTCTGATGCCGATATTGAGAGAAAAGGCACTCCTGATTCACCAGCAATTGCTTTAGCTAATAATGTTTTACCTGTTCCTGGTGGGCCTATTAGAAGAACTCCCTTAGGAACTTTTGCTCCAAGATTTTCAAATTTCTTAGGTTCTTTCAAAAATGTTATTACCTCTTTTAATTCCTCAGCTGCTTCAGGGACGCCAGCTACATCATCGAATCTCGTTTCTACATCATCAATAGTTACAAATTTAGCTTGATTTTTGGTAAAACCAAAAGCTCTAGAAGCCAATTTTGATGTACTCCTCAAGATTAATACTATAGCTAATATGAAAATCAGGAAAAGGCTTATTGAAGCAAATGAATTAGCAGCTGAGGCTTCTTTTCTACTATTGTTTATAGTAAGATCTACCTTATTTTCAGTAGCCTTTTCAAGGATTAATTGATCGTTGTAAAGGATAGGTATTTTAAATTTATCGCCATTTTTATATAGAACATCAATTTCTCTCTGTCTTGGATAGAAAAATATTGATTCTATTTTCCCCGTCTCTATATCTTCTAGAAGATCAGAATAACTTGATTTAGAATCTGAATATGAGAATTTTGATCTAAACACTAATCTTTATAAGTGATTAATAAAGCATATATGCTTATTTAAAAAATTGCCGTATATAAACAAAATATACTCAAAAGTTTTGGAGATAACCAGTTAAAGGTTATATTATTATATGGAAATAAAGAAACAGAATGGCTGTACCAAAGAAGAAAAAATCAAAGAGCAAAAGGAACCAAAGGCACGCTGTTTGGAAAGGAAAAGCAGCATTAGCAGCTCAAAAAGCTATATCTTTAGGTAAATCAGTTTTAACTGGGAAAGCTCAAGGATTTGTTTATCCTATTGAAGAAGAAGAAGAAGAGTAGCTTTTAAGATCCTAATTTAAAGGCTTCAAGTATAACGGCATAAATTGCACCAATTCTTAATTTATCAAATACGGTCCACATATAATAAAATTTTGAACTTGCGTTAGGTTTAATTCTTATGATGATTTCAATAAAAATAATAATTATTGGGACCATTATCAACTCATTTTTACCTTCAGATATAAATTTTGTAATAAAATTTGCGAACAAAAAATAACCTGTTAAAACAGAAATTAAACCAATAGATTTTGTCCTCCAAGTATCACTTAGAAATCCAAAAAATAAATTATTTAACTGGAAGGTAATTCTTGAAAAATTAGTTTTTTGCATCATTAAAAGAAACTAAATAATCAAAAAGAAAGCTATAGTCAACATATGATTTTTTTAGTTTAGGGCCTTTAATTACATTTGCCACATTATTCTCATCACCAAGACTGTCTAAAATACAATCTAGTTTAATATTTTCCTCAAGAACAGTTGGTATATTAGAAGGAACAAAAATTGTAGGTAAGTTAGCTGCTAGGGAAGATTTCAATCCTGGATTGGAGTCTTCGAAAACTATTGAGTTATTCTGGTTAATACCACTTAATTGAATTGCCTTTAAATAAGGAGATGGATTAGGTTTTTTTAATGAAACATCTTCACTTGAAATAATGAACTCAAAGGGATTGAAGCCATTAAAAAGATGATCAACAAGTAGATTTACTTGAATTCTTGAACTTGAAGTAACAATAAATTGTCTTACTTTTTTTGTATGTAATTCATTTATTAATCTAAAAACACCAGTTTTTAAACTAACGCATTTTTTTTTTATAATTTCTAAATAATGAAACTGCTTTGTTTCATGAATTTTGAGAATTAAATCTTCTGAGAAATTATCATTATTAGATTTAGCGTAATAAGCAATCCTATTTTTGCCCCCATTTATCTTCAGAAGTTCTATATATGTATTAGTATCCCAATCCCAATCAATACTAAGGTCATTAAAAGCATTATTAAAAGCAGGTAAATGGGCCTCTAATTCAGTGTTTGCGATGGTACCATCTAAATCCCAATAAACACCTTCCAGATAAGTCACCAAAAAGAATTTCTTTTATTTACGGTAAAATACAAGCGCAATTATTGCTGGTCCTGCTAACGCAACTACAGCCAAAGGAATAAGTGTTGCCATGATTAATGAATATGTTTTGTGATACTATTTTTACAAATAAATGACGAAACTGTACTGATACGTTACAAGATTGAATTAAATTATGGAATCATGGACATGTATAGAAAATTGCGGAGCTTGTTGTAAATTCGACTTGAACGAAAGAAGCGATTTGGCTAACAAACTTAACAAAGACGATATAGCTTTGATAAATTCGATGACGGCTAAAGACGGTTGGTGTAAAAACCTAGACAGAGAAAATAAAAAATGCTTAATTTATGAAACCAGACCACATTTTTGCCGGGTAAGTGAATTTTCAACTTCATTTAAAGGATATTTGAAATCTGGAGATAAATTTTTAATAGATTGCTGCAAACAACATATTTCATCAAATTATGGATACCAAAGTAAAGAGATGAAAACTTTTAGAATTGCTGTCTCAGGAAAATGAATAGTAAATTAGAAAAAAAAGAAAACAATCTAGAAAAAAGTTTTTTTTCAATATTTATAACGACTTTTACAACAATTTTTATTGCTGAACTTGGCGATAAAACTCAGATAGCCACATTAATGCTTTCTGCTGAATCGGGCAGGCCAATAGTTGTTTTTATTGGAAGTTCTCTAGCATTAATAAGCTCTAGCATAGTAGGAGTTCTTATTGGGAAATGGGTATCAAAAAAAATATCTCCTAGCAAATTTGCTTTATCTACTGGTACTTTAATGATATTGATAAGTATATTTTTAGCTTATGAAACGTTCAAAAATTATTTTTAAATGGTTTTAAGTTTATTACTATCAACATTTCTAACTGTTTTCATAGCTGAATTAGGTGACAAAACCCAACTAGCTACTTTAACTATAAGTGGCACTTCAAATAAACCATTAGCAGTTTTTCTAGGATCTTCTTCAGCACTTGTTTTTGCAAGTTTGCTAGGAGCTTTAACAGGTGGTTCTATTTCAAGTTTTTTACCCGAAGTAGTTCTTAAGTCAATAGCGTCCATTACATTTTTCATTATTGGTATAAGGCTTTTTATCAACTCTTTCAACATCGAACAAGAAGAAAAAGAAGAGAAAGAAAATAATTAGTTAATCTTGGATAATAAGGTGTAATAATGAAGTATATACCCCTAAATTGATTTATAAATTCATTTAGATCATGCTCACATCATCTTCAATAATTGATAATCTTAATCAGTCAGATGGGTTAGGGTATAAAAAATTATGCAGATTATTAAAAATAACAAAGAAATCTGATAAGGATAAGTTAAATATTGCTTTAACAGCTCTAGAAACACTTGAAATAATTAATAAAAATGAAAATGATGAATATACTTGCATAAAGAATAATGATCATCTTGTCGCCAAAATAAGATGTAGTAGCAAAGGCTATTGCTTTGCTGTAAGAGGAAAAGACAAAGAAGATATCTACATTAAAGAAAATCTACTTAACCATGCATGGAATGGAGATAAAGTTTTAGTAAGGATAATAAAAGAGGGATATAGAAGAAGATCACCGGAAGGAATAGTTGATTGTATTCTTGAGAGATCAAATCAAATACTTCTTTCTAAAGTAGAAATAATAAACAAAGATGTATATGCAATTCCAATAGACGATAGGATCCTTTCTAAAATTAAACTTCCAAAAGATAATGAAAAATACACTTTCAATCCAGACGATAAGAATATAGTAAAAGTTGAGATTGATAGATTCCCCATAGGTCAAGAAGAAGGATTAGGTCATGTGATAAAAGAACTAAATCTAAACAAGAATGAAGACTATGATACAGACTTCGTTTTATCTAAAAGCAATATCGATAAATCATACGATTTAAATCATATTGAATCAAAAAAAACAGAGCAAAGGGAGAGGATAGACCTTACAGATAAAAACTCTTATTTATTCAAAAGTTGGAATTCAAAAAATTCTCCAATGCTCCCAATGATTCAAATAGAGCAGGGAAAAAATAAAAATACTAAATTATGGATACATACAAATAATCTCGCAGAAAGAGTAGATTTAAATAGTAAAAAATCTCTAGAAATATTATTCAAAGGCTTTGAATCATTACCATTATTAAATGATTGGCAAAACTACCTTGGTGAAGACATAAGAAATGATTCTGAATTTAAATTTGGTGAAAAGAATGAAGCAATAAGCCTCTGTATCAATTTAAATAGTGATAATGAAATAATTGATTGGTCATTTCATATTACTTTAGTAAAATGCACTCTTATTGTTGGAAGTGATCATACTGACGCGCTTCTATCTAGAAAAAGCAAATCAAGAATAACCTCTCGGGTATTAAAACCTATAAAGGAATATGTCAACGATCTAGACAAAATACTAGAAATTTCATGTTCATTCAGAGAAAACCATCTTTTGGAGGGTAAGGTGGAAATTCCAGCGCCATTGAATAAGATTGAAGCACTAGAAGAATTTTTTATTCACAATCCAGTTGAATATTCAAAAGGATATTTTGAATCATTAAATAAAGAAGATTGCCAAACTTACCTTTCACCAATACTATATGAAGCTAATTTAATATGGTACAAACATTCAAATCAATATGGCATAAAAAGTGCAGGATACATCTCAAATGGAATAGATTACGTTAATGCTAATGAAATTATCAAATATTCAGAATTTATTGATAATGATATAGAGCTTAATGAAGATGGCAATTTGACATTTAGTCAAGTAATTAAATTATGTGACGACGATAATAAAAAAAGAATCTTACATAAACTTCTAATTAATGAATTTAAGGACAATGAAATAATGTTGATTTCTAAAGATCCTGATAATGATGAATCAGAAAAATTATTTATTTCTCCATGGACAATTCCTGGATTTGACTTCACTAATCTTATTAATCAGTACTGTATTTTTAATATGATAATAAATGGTAAGAAATCAAAGAAAAATAATATTGATGCAATCAATATATCGGAAAGTAATTCATTAGACCTAGTAAATTGGGATATATTTAATTCATTAATTTCAAAAAATCTAGAAATATTATTTAACAAGTTTGTGATAGATAAACTTAATGAATACAAGTACAAAGTTAACCAATTTAAATCTAATATGATAACTATAAAAAAAGTAAGAAAAGCAGAAAAATTACTAGGTAATATTTATAGTGGGTTTATTTTATCAGTCCAAACATATGGTTTCTTTGTTGAGATATCAGAACTAAATGTAGAGGGTTTAGTACACGTAAGCACCCTTAACAATGATTGGTATGAATACAGGTCAAGGCAAAATCTATTGATTGGAAGAAAATCTAAAAAATCATATAAAGTTGGAGATGCAATAGAAGTAAAAATAATAAAAGTCGATATTCTTAAATATCAAATTGATTTAGAATTAACATAAATAAATTTTCACAAAATATATTATGGAAATATTAAAAAAAATTTAAGATAACTTTTTATAATTATGTTTAAGAAAAAATATTTACTTTTAACTCTTTTTTTAATAATAATTTTTCAAATTTTATTATATACAAATAATAATCAGAAGACTTCATTTAGATACTTTAAATGGACCCTCCAAGAAGTAAGTATAGGTAAGTTAATCAGTATTTCGTTTTTTTCTGGTTTATTTGTAAGCACTTTATTGAAAACAACAATTCCTGGTACTAGTTTCAGAAAAAAAACTTTCGTTAATGTGGAAGATGATTTTGTATCTAATAATAATGAGGAAGAAATGGAACCAAACGTTGAGATGCCGCCACAAAGGGATATTAGAGAAACTCAACCAACAATTTCTGTTAATTACAGAGTAGTCAAAAATATGAATGATAATAATTTAAAAAAAGATCAAAGTTATTCAAATCAAGATATTAAAGATGACTGGGATAATGCTGATAATGATTGGTAGAAAAATAATTAATTAAAAATTGTTTTTTTATTTATAATGGAAAAAATAGTTTTTTTTATGGAAGAAAATTTAGACAAAAATAATGAAGTAAATAAAGAAACATCTGACAACGCTACTAAATCAAACTCTGAGGAAATAAAAGGACCTAAATCAGAAGAAGTTATCAATATGGATATAAGTAAAAGTGATTCTGCTACTAAAGTTGTTATGAAAAATGAAATTAATACGCCCGAAAAACCTTTAACAAAACCCAAAAAAGAACTCCCAGTAGAGAAAAAGCCTTTCCAAGAATTTATTAACATACATTTAATTCCTTCACTTACTGAGGAAATTAATCAAAGAGGATTAGAAATAAACAACATTAACCTCACTAACACAAATAGACCTATAGCTGGAGACAAATGTTGGGTAATAAATTGTGAAATTAAAGATACATGTAACTTTTGGTTATCCTTTGAGAAGGATGACATTAGTTCATTAAAAAGTATTTCTTTATCAAAACCCAATCAAAAACCCAGTATTATTGAATCTTTTCTTATTGACGAAAAAAGAATTACCCTAAAATTAATAATTTCAAGAGTACTTCAAAGATTGAATGGGCAAAAGTTAATAGGAGTTAATTAGAAAAACAATAACACCAAGTTAACTTTTCCCTCGAAAATACAAATCATAGTAAATAATAGTATTAATAAACCGAATAAAAGATGGCTCAATCAACTGTTGAATCAAAAAATAAAAAAGATATTAATAATGGAAAGATACCAGCAAAAGAAACAATTTTGTCCCCAAGATTCTATACAACAGACTTTGAGGCTATGGAAAATATGGATTTATCAATAAACGAGGAGGAATTGGAAGCTATATGTGAGGAATTTAGGAAAGATTACAATAGACATCATTTTGTAAGAAATAGTGAATTTGAAGGCGCTGCAGAAAAATTAGATCCTGAGACAAGAGAGCTTTTTGTTGATTTTCTCGAGGGAAGTTGTACTTCAGAATTTTCTGGTTTTTTACTTTACAAGGAGCTTAGCAAAAGGATTAAAGTCAAAAACCCTCTTCTTGCTGAATGTTTTGCCCATATGGCCAGAGACGAAGCTAGACATGCAGGTTTCTTGAATAAATCTATGAGTGATTTTGGATTACAGTTAGATTTAGGTTTTTTAACAGCTAACAAGGATTACACTTATTTCCCACCAAGAAGTATTTTTTACGCTACCTATTTATCTGAAAAAATAGGCTATTGGAGATACATAGCAATTTATAGGCATCTTGAAAAAAATCCAGATAGCAAAATTTTTCCACTATTTAATTATTTTGAAAATTGGTGTCAGGATGAAAATAGACATGGGGATTTCTTTGATGCACTGATGAAAGCACAGCCTCGTACTGTTAAATCTTTAAGTCAAAAAATTACCATTGGCGGCTCTACCTTAACACACCCACTATTTGACTACTTCCATAGATTTAGATATTTTTTGAATAATCTGCCATTAACATCCAAGTTATGGTCTAGGTTTTTCCTATTAGCTGTATTTGCTACTATGTATGCAAGGGATTTGGGAATTAAAAAAGATTTCTACAGTTCACTAGGTTTAGATGCCAAAGATTACGACCAGTTTGTTATTAATAAAACAAATGAAACGGCAGCTAGAGTTTTCCCTGTAGTAATGGACGTTTATGATAAATCTTTTTATGGAAGATTAGATAAAATAGTAGAGAATAACAAGGTTCTTACCGATATCGCAAGCAGTGATGAAAATAAAGTATTTAAAACTATTAAAAAATTACCTAAATATTTATCAAACGGTTACCAGTTATTAAGACTATACTTATTAAAACCTCTTAATAGCAAAGATTTTCAACCTTCGATTAGATAATCTTTTATACGGAGAAGATTTATAAAGTCATATGCTTTCGTCACAAATCAAATCAAATGAAATCATTTTTGGTATTTGCAACAAAGATTTATTAGAAGAAATTATTTTCTATGGGATGAGACTTGGAGCTGATTTTGTAGAAATATTTATAGAAAATACAGACAAATCAAGCGTTCTAGCTGAAGAGGATTTCATCACAAGTGTAAGTCCATCATTTGGAAGGGGTGCTGGTATTAGAATCTTCAAAGATAAAAAGGATGGATTTGTAAGTACAAATGATTTAACAATAAATGGCTTGATGAAGTCGGTATCTCAGGCTATTGAGATGTTAGACGTAACAGATAATAAAAAAATAAAAGTATTTAATGGTTTAGATAAACATAGGGATTATAGTTTATTCAAGAAAAAATGGATTAATGAAATCCCATCTATTCATGAGATAAGTGAAAAACTATTAGTCAGCACAAAGTCTCTTAAAAAAAATAATAAAATAATAACTAGAAAAGGAAGTTACTCAAGAAATCTGCAAGAAGTAATTATCGCCTCTAGCGATGGAACCTATGTATCCGATATTAGGTTGCATCAAACAGTTGGACTCAACGTGATTGCAAATGATGCCCAATATAGATCTAGTGGAAGTAGAAGATTTGGATCGTCAGGAATGCCTCATGAATTCAGATTATGGGATCACGAAAAAGCAGCTAATGATGTATTTGAAAGCTCAATGAACATGTTGTATGCAGATTATGTCGATGCGGGACAAATGCCTGTTGTATTAGCTAATAAATTTGGTGGCGTTATATTCCACGAAGCCTGCGGTCATTTACTTGAAACGACTCAAATAGAGAGAGGAACAACACCATTTGAGAATAAATTGAATGAAAAAATTGCACATGAATCTGTAACAGCTATAGACGAAGGGATTTCAGAAGGATCCTTTGGTTCATTATCAGTAGATGATGAAGGTATGGAACCCGAAAAATCAGTTCTTATAAAAGATGGAATTTTAAAAAAATTCATATCCGACAGGGCAGGTGAATTAAGAACTGGCCATAAAAGAACAGGAAGTGGAAGAAGACAAAATTATTCTTTTGCTGCAGCTTCACGAATGAGAAATACTTATATAGCAAAAGGTGAGCACTCGAAAGAGGATTTAATCAATAGTATTAGTGATGGTCTTTACTGCAAATCAATGGGTGGTGGCAGTGTAGGTGCTACAGGACAATTTAATTTTGCAGTAGAAGAAGGATATCTTATTAAAAATGGAAAATTAACTAATCCAGTAAAGGGAGCAACTTTGATTGGTGAGGCTAAAGAAGTTATGCCAAAAATATCAATGTGTGGAAACGACCTCGAATTAGCTCCTGGATTTTGTGGATCTATCAGTGGAAGTGTCAACGTAACTGTTGGCCAACCTCATATTAAGGTTGATTCAATCACTGTTGGCGGAAGATAGGATATGAATTCAAAAGAAATAACTATTCAAATCTCTGAAGCTGCAGATTCTCTAAATCTTAAAAAATGGGATTATGGTGCAAGCTTCTCTAATGATTATTCTGTGCAAGTAGATAAAGGTGAGGCTAAACAACTTAAGGCATCACAAAAGCAAATTTTAACTATAAGAGTTTGGAACGAATCTAATTTAGTTGGTATTACAACAACTAGTGATATCAGCGAATCTGGTATTAAAAAAGCTCTAAATCAAGCAAATATTGCATCAGATTTTGGCAACAAGAATGAAAGAACAGAATTCTCACCATTAGCCAAGGATCCTATTGAAGCTAAGGACTCAAAAAAAAGAAATCCTGTTGGAATAAAAAAATTACTTACTCTGTTAAGAGAAGCGGAATTAAAACTATTAGAAAGCCATGAATCCATAAAATCTGTTCCGTATAATGGTCTATCTGAGAGTTTTTATGAGAGAGTTTATGCAAATAGTGATGGTGCCTTTCGGAGTTATACCAAAAGTCAAGCTGCACTTTATTTATATGCAAGAGCAGAAGAAAAAAATAAGAAACCTCGTAGCTCGGGTTCTGTGAAACTTGGATATGGAGTTGAAGATATAGATATAGAGTCGTGTATCAAAGACGCTTCTAATAAAACAATTTCTCATTTAAATTATTCATCTATTAAAACTGATAAATATTTAATATGTTTTTCCCCAGAGTCTTTTTTAACGATCATTAATGCCTTTAGTTCAATGTTTAATGCTAGAAGCATTTTAGATGGAATTAGCTTATCCAATAAAAATTCTATTGGAGAGAAACTTTCTACAGAAGCACTTAATATTTATGATGATGGTCTTCACGAAAAGAATATTTCTTCATCACCATTTGATGGAGAGGGAACTCCTACCAAAAGACTATGTTTAATTAACAAAGGGAGACTTGAAAATTTTATACATTCTGAATCAACTGCAAGAATATTTAAAACAATCCCTACAGGACATGCTGGCCTAGGATCAAAAGTCTCAGTATCTCCTGATTGGATAGTAGTTGAGAAATCAGAGGAAAACACAGATCTAAAAACATCATTAGATCACTCTACTTATGAGGGAGAATTTGTTTATATTGAAGAATTAAATGCAATCCATGCAGGTGTCAGAGCAAGTCAAGGTTCGTTCTCTCTTCCATTTGATGGATGGCTATTTAAAAATGGTAAAAAAATCTCAATAGAATCTGCGACTGTAGCGGGGGATATTAAATATCTTTTGAAGAATATAGTAAATATTGAATCAAACCAAGAAGTAACAACAAGTGGCATTTCTCCACATATATGGGTAGATGAATTATCAATAACTGGTGACGCGTGAGAATTATATTCTGGGGAACACCTGAATATTCAATTCCGAGCCTTGATATTTTTATTAAATCTAAGCACGAGGTAATTGGAGTAGTTAGCCAACCCGATAAGAAAAGATCTAGGGGAAATAAATTAATATCCTCACCTGTTAAAAGCTTTGCCGAGCAAGAATCTATAAAAATTTATACTCCAGCAAAAATCAAGGACAATATACATTTTATAAATGAACTTAAATCACTATCTTGTGATTTATTTATTGTTATAGCTTACGGGAAAATATTACCCAAAAAGATATTAGAAATCCCAAAATTTGGATGTTGGAACGCACATGCTTCATTACTTCCAAGATGGCGTGGTGCAGCCCCAATCCAGTGGTCACTAATAAAAGGCGATGAATTTACTGGTGTAGGAATTATGAAAATGGATGAGGGACTAGATACTGGCGACTTATTATTGGAAGAAAAAATTAAAATTGGTAATAACGATAATTTACATACACTATCGGAAAAACTTAGTATTTTATCTGCAAAATTATTTTTAAATGCCACATCACTACTCGAAGAAAATATTTATAAAAATACTAATTCTCAATTAACAAAACAAAATTCCCTTGGGAGAGAAATTACTTACGCAAGAATGATTGAAAAATCAGACTTTAGAGTTGATTGGGATAATGAGGCAATTGAAATTTCTCAAAAAATAAAAGGATTATACCCACGAGCTAATACAACTTTTAGAGGTAAGAACCTAAAAATACTTAAAATCAAAGTTTTGAGTAGTGATGAAATTAAAAATGAAAAATACCTTTTAATGAGCAATTATTCAAAACCAGGTAATATTCTTGCTGTACTAGAAAATGAAGGAATAATAATTTCAACTAAAACTGAACCGATTATTTTGTTGGAAGCAAAACTTGAAGGAAAAAACATTTCTAGCAAAAAGCAATTGATACAACAGCTAAAGCCATCATTAGGTGAATATCTCTCAGATTAAGTTTTAGATTCTTTTTTAGAGAATCCCCAAATGAAAGCAAAAAGAATCAAAAAATAAAAATAATAGTCTGGAAGAATAGATTCTTTAATTAATGTATTTAGTAAAAGTTTAATCCCAACGATTAAAATTGCTATGTAACCGGCTGTTTCTAATCTAGAAAATATATCCAGAAGTTTTAGAAAAATCCCCGATGTAAATCTTAAGGCTAATACTCCAATCACTGCTCCAAATATAATTAATATGTATTGATCACTGATAGCTACTGCAGTAGTGATACTATCTATGGAAAAAGCAAAATCAGTTATTGAAAGAAGCGCTACAACCCTTAAGAACCTAAAATTATTTTTATTATTTTTTGTCCCATTTTCAGTGTTTTCTATATCTGAATTTAAAAAAACATTTGAGAAGAATAAGTATATTAAATAAAACCCAGCAAAAACTCTAATAAGAATAAACTTTAGAAGAACATTAGATAATATGATCAGAATAATCCTAAATAATAAAGATATTGTTATGCCAATATTTAAGGCTCTTGACCTTAATTCTGAACTGTCGAGGGATTTAGTAAGAGAAGCAAGTGCGACAGCATTATCCGCAGATAATAATAATTCTAAAGCAATTAATATTGGTAAAAGTGTAAAGATTTCGTACCAACTATCCACTTGATCTAGTGTGGGTATAAAAGAATTTATTGCAGCAGAATCCATCAAATATTATTCACAATCAGTGTAAAATCTAATATAATATGTCGGATATTTGTAATCAAGATTAATAACTATAAATGAGTTTAAATACTTTAGTTAATTATATTTCAAACTCACAAATTACTTCTGAATTAATAAAAAGAATTTCAAAAAATAAAGAATTAAATATTGTTGGTACAAGTAGATATGCAAAATCAATAATCTTAGATAGTATCGCAAAAAAAGAAGAAAAAAATATATTATTAATTTGTCCTAATGTAGAAATTGCTTACAAATGGATTGGTTATTTTGAAAGTATAAATGATAAAGCAGTTTTATATTATCCTCCAACAGAACATTTACCATACGCATCAATTAATAAATCCAAAGAGATTGAATTTAGTCAGCTTACTGTTTTATCTAAATTAATAAAAAAAGATAAAAATGAACTTAATATTGTTATATCAACTGAGAGATCGCTACAACCTCATCTAATAAATAGAAACATATTAATTGAAAAAAAGTTAGATTTGCAAAAAGGGGTTCAAATAGAGATTCAAGAATTAGCAAATAAACTTACCTTGATGGGTTATACGAAGGACAATGTAACTTCAACAGAAGGATTCTGGAGTAGGAGAGGGGAAATAATAGATATTTATCCTGTCAATAATGAGTTTCCCATAAGATTAGAATTTTTTGATAATGTAATTGAGAAAATAAGAGAATATGATCCCTATACACAGAAAACATTAGAAAGTATCAATAATATTGAAATAATACAGGCTGGATTTGATTTGCTGATAAAAGATAAGTTAAATAATTTATCTAAGAACAGTATTTTTAATTCAGAAGATATAAATAAAAATAATCTTGATCGTTATTTAGGAATAATTGAAAATGAACCCTCAAATATAATAGATTTTATTGATAGGGAAACAATTCTAGTAATTGATGAATTAGAAGATTGTAAGAAATTTGCAAATAATTGGTATCTAGATTCAGAAAGTAATTTTGATAATTGTGCGTATGAATTAAATGAAAACCTTAAAAACAATAACATTAATTTAGAGGTCAAACCTAATTTGCATTTAAAGTTTGACGAAATAATAACTACATTAGAAAATTTTAATTTAATAAAATTTTATGAATTTGAATCTAAAGTCAATATTCATAATAGGTTTTTGTTAAACGATAAAAGATTAAATTCATATTCTAAAAATATAGGAAAATTATCCAATGATATAAATAAAAATATAAAAAATAATGAAAAAGTATGGATATTATCAGCACAGCCATTGAGAACTAGGACTTTACTTTTTGAGCACGAATGTAGTGCTAACTTCTTAAATAATTCTTGTGATTATGATGCAGCATTTAAGTCAATTAACAATTCAACTCCTTTAATTTTAAAAAATAAAAACAATTATGAAATCGAGGGTTTTTATCTTCCGATATGGAAGGTTGTCCTGATAACAGATAAAGAATTATTTTCACAACAATCGCTTTTTAATAATGTATTCATAAGAAGAAAAAAAAGAAGTGTAAATTCAAATATAAATGTAAATAAGATTAGTCCCGGTGATTTTATAGTTCATAAAAATCATGGAATTGGAAAATTTTTAAAAATAGAAAAAATAAATATAACTGGAGATTCAAGAGACTATTTAGTCATTCAATATCAGGACGGGAAGATAAGTGTTGCCGCTGATCAACTTGGTAGTGTTAACAGGTATAGATCAAGCGGAAAAATAAAGCCAAAAATAAATAAATTAGGAGGAACAGAATGGGAAAGAATAAAAGAGAAAAATAAAAAACAAATCAAAAAAGTTGCAGTCGATATTTTAAAACTTTATGCAAAGAGAGAAAAATTAAAGGGATACATTTACCCAGAAGATGGTCCTTGGCAAAATGAATTAGAGGAATCATTCCCTTATCAACCAACACCAGATCAAATTACTGCTGTAGAAGAAATAAAATCTGACATGGAAAGCGATAAGCCAATGGACAGATTAGTTTGTGGAGATGTAGGGTTTGGCAAAACAGAAGTAGCTGTTCGGGCTATTTTTAAGGCTATTACATCAGGCAAACAGGTAATATTACTAGCACCCACAACAATCCTAGCTCAGCAACATTGGAGAACAATAAATAATAGATTTTCACCTTACCCAATAAAAGTGTCATTACTCAATAGATTCAAAACCGTTAATGAAAGAAAGGAAATCTTTGCAGGTTTGAAAAACAACAAAATTGATTTAGTTATAGCAACGCACCAAATTTTAGGAAAAGAAATAGAAATTAAAAACTTAGGACTACTTGTTATTGATGAAGAACAAAGATTTGGAGTAAGACAAAAGGAGAAAATTAAAAAAATCAAAACCAACATAGACGTTTTAACGCTCTCTGCAACTCCAATTCCAAGAACTCTCTATATGAGCTTATCTGGATTGAGACAAATGAGCTTATTAAATACTCCTCCTCCATCAAGAAGATCAATAAAAACATATTTATGTGAAATAGATATGGATGTTATTAGAACTGCCATTAATCAAGAACTTGATAGGGGAGGTCAAATTTTTTATGTTCTTCCAAGAATTTCTGATATTGATCAAGCTATAAACAAATTAAAAAATATGTTTCCCAGCTTAAAGTTTATTGTTGCTCATGGGCAAATGAACGAAACAGAGCTAGAAAATGCAATGATTACTTTTAATAATGGAGAAGTAGATTTAATGATATGCACAACGATAATTGAAAGTGGATTAGACATCCCTAAAGTAAATACAATAATTATTGAAGATTCTCACAAATTTGGGCTTTCACAACTTTATCAACTTAGAGGAAGAGTTGGCAGAAGCGGTGTACAAGCACATGCTTGGTTATTTTATCCAAATATAAATAAAATTAATGATGCTGCAAAACAAAGATTGAAAGCGATAAAAGACTTCTCAGAACTAGGAAGTGGATACCAACTTGCAATGAAAGATATGGAAATAAGAGGTGTTGGTAGTTTACTAGGAGAAGAACAAAGTGGGAAGGTTAATGCTATTGGTTATGATTTATACATAGAGATGCTCCATGAGGCTATTTCAGAAATAAGCGGGCAAGAAATACCTGAAGTTAACGACACTCAAATTGATCTACCAATAAATGCATTTATACCTGCAACATGGATATTAAACAGAGAAGAGAAGCTAGAGGCGTACAAATCTGCTACTGAATGTTCAAATAATGATGAATTAACTGAATTAGCTACAGACTGGGTGAATAGATATGGAAACTTACCCAAACCTGTTGAGTCCTTAATTATGATAATGAGATTAAAATTACTCGCTAAAAAATGTGGTTTTAATAAGATCAAGCTCAAAAAGCCAAACATCCTGATAGAGACAAAATTAAAAAATTCTACTTTTAAGATTCTTAAAAATTCTTTAGCCAATAGTGTTCAAAATAAATTTAATTTTAATGAAGGCGAACAATTATCAACCATCACTATTAGGGGTTTAGGTGCAACTGAAATTCAAAATCAAATTGATCAACTTATGTTGTGGTTCGGATCTTTTGAAAGAGAAATAAATAATTTCGAGAAAGAACTTCTCATGAAAAAAGAATAAATTATTAAATAATTATTTAAAATCCGCGAATATGTTTGATATCGGTTAGGTTTATAAAAATTTTCTTATTTTATGGGTGAATATATAGACGTCGGAATCCAAACTTCGATTTTACCCTTATCAATTATTCTTTCATCTATTGTACTTGGTGTATTTGCATTATTTGGAGAAGAAACAGAAAATGATGATGATGATTCAGATTCAGGAAGTGGTGGCCTAATGCAACCTATTTGAAATTATTAATAACTTATTTGTTTTGACTTTCTCTTAGAAATTCTAAATAACCTATAAATAGAACCTATCATTAAAATCAGAGCAGTAAAAGAAGAGAAAAAGATAAAAATCACCAAGAATATTTCAATGAGATATGAAAATAGATCAGTTAATAATATAAAAATTTTATTAATCGTAGTAGGTAAGTTTTGTAGCAGCAAATCTTTATTAGGAATTAAATAATTTATATAAACTAATAAAAGACTAAAAATAAACAAAGAGAAAGATTCAGTAAATAGTCTTTTTTTAGATTTTCTTCTTAAATTTAATTTTTTTTTAAAAATATATTTATCAGATTTAATATTCAAATTTGGGATGTTTAAATCTGCCATACATCAAAGCTCAAAGAATAAATTTAAATTACTCTAAAAAGAAATTAACCTATAGTATCGTGTTTGTATTTGAGATGCTAATGGGTCATTATTTTGGATTTATTTGTTCTTTTTTTTCTATATTTTCTAAAGGACTATAAAAATAAATAAAATAAGAAGAGAAAAGAATTAAAGAGCAAATTGCCATAAACGGTGGTATAAAGAAATTGAAAAATTTAACTTTTTTATTTAACCTAAATCTTAATTTTTTAGGAATGTTAGTAGTTATATCAGTTTTTTTTATTCTTACTTTTGGTGATTCATTTAACTGATCAAAACAATTTATGGTATCTGAAAGCAATGAATTACCAATCTTTAAAACTAAAGGCTTTACATTTGGTTTAGAGCTCTTGAGAACAATATTATGTATGTGGAGATTATCGGCTTTTATATCGATTAATTTAGACTCATATTTTGGGATTTCGTTTTTGATTAAAAGATTTGAATAAATATAAAATGCATCCATAATAGGCCCTAAATGTTCAATTTTACCCTCAATAAGTGGTTTATCAACTATGGTTAATTTCCATTGAGAAATTATAGATATTTGATCTTTATTTTCATTGTTGGAATAATCTGGCAAACCGATTATTTCGAGACTTACTGAAGATTGATGAAATGAAAATTTATTTTGCATCATATTAAAAATCGTATAAAAAATTCCTCAACTTTTGATAACCCTGATTTGAAATGCAAAAAGATAAAATAAGCAAAGATTTTATGATAATCTCATCATTTTCATCTCGATTTAAAAGCTTTTTAACTCTCATACTATCTATATTAAATCTCTCTTTAATCAACTCAATAAATCTCTCATTAAAATCATTCCAAATAACTGAATTCTCTTTAATATCCTCCTTAGATTTCAGTATCTCTCTGATATAAGGATATAAATATTTAGACATTTCAACTGTAATTCTTATTAAGGCATTAAATTCGTTATGTTTAATATTGTTTGTAACATATGATTTTCTCAGTGGATTATTGTTCCTTAATTTCCAAATAGTCACTTTATTTGGTAATACATTATTTAGATTAAGTCTATTTGATAAGGCGTAAAGTGATTGGATACCATTTAAGTCAATAGTTTCAAGTATTAATAATAATAAATCAAGCTTCTCTATAGATTTTCTTGATACCTGATTTCCTCTGGTTAAAACTGTAATTGTTCTTTATTAAAACATGGACAAATTATAACAGAATTATTAATCCATTTTTTGAAATAAAAATGAATATAACTTATCTAGTTCTTCAATAGTTAGCATTCCATAACTCCATAATAATATTGGTAATGGAGTGTTATTTTTAATAGATAATTTTATACCAAGTTCAATAGTAGATTCATCTAAACCTAATACATTAAATAAATAAATTATCATTTCTTTAGAAAAATAATTATTCATGAATTCTATTTGATACTTGAGTAAATGAGAGATTTAGTCATTTGATTTAGGACTAATCTTCTTGTAAAAAGAAATTTATTTAAAAGTAAAAATGAAAATTTCCTAATTGGAAATAAAAAAACGTTTCTATTAGCAAAAATTGATATCAATGAGTCAGTAATAAAAATAGTGACGATAATATCTAAAATTCTGCTTGAAAAATACTTAAATTTAAATAATATCAATTGCATTTTAGTAATAGCATTATTTTTATTAAAAAGATCATAAATAGTGTTAACATCTCTCCAACAAGTATTTAGACCCTGACCACCAACAGGATGAAATGTATGAAATGCATCTCCTACAAAAACTAATTTTTTAAAATTTAAAACTGGTAAATTTAAGGATAATGAAACAGGAAAAATATTAAATTCGCCAATTATTTGGTCCAACTTAAATTCATCAGGCAAGATTGTTGATAAATTATCCATTAAAAAATTCTTATCAGAATTTAACCTTTCAATTGCCTTTAATGTACTGGAAGTCCAAATTACTTGATATATGTTTTTTTCTAAAGGTAATAATGCAAGTGGGCCTTCTTTTCTAAAAATTTCATAAGCACGCTTTTCACAATGACCTCTAAGAGAAACTTTAAAAGTTAAACAAGACTGACTATAAGATTTTTTTATATCAACAAAATCAAAGAATTTTTTATCAAGTGAGTTTGCTCCTGTTGAAAAGAATTGATAATCAAATAATATTTTTTTACGTAATAATTTCTGTGGTGTTATAAAAAAGATATTTTCATAATTATCAATCTCTTGAAAAAATACATTCATGAGATCGGAATGTTTAACTACCCAGCCAATATTTTCAGCAGAACTTATATCATCATCTAAGTCAGAAGTTGATAAATTGGTAAAAGCAGAAGTTACGCTATCTGAAATTGAAAGGGTATCAAAGCCAAATAAAAAAGGTTCTAATTTTTCCCAAATTCTGAATTTAGATAAGATTTTTCTTGTTGAGTGAGTAATTGCATAAGTTTTATCTTTATCAATTAATCTATCTTTTGTTAATAAATCAGTTAAAAAAATATTGCAATCAAATTT
Source organism: uncultured Prochlorococcus sp. (assembly GCA_902594875.1). Taxonomy (GTDB): domain Bacteria; phylum Cyanobacteriota; class Cyanobacteriia; order PCC-6307; family Cyanobiaceae; genus Prochlorococcus_A. The sequence goes on along the minus strand of CACJNU010000001.1, from coordinate 96,239 downwards.
TGAGAGTGCAATTGAGAGTAATAAACCTGTGGGACCAGATCCAACAATTTTAAAATTGAATTTATTTTTCATCAGATTGTATAAGCATCAACTATCTATTCAGGTAAATATAGCAAATTTCCTCAAATGCCGGTCTCAATAAATAAGGGTACTCACCAACCCATAAGTTAATTTCAGGAAGCCAGGCATCGGTCAAATAAAAATCTCTGTCAAAATTACGGTTATCAGATGTTATTAAACATCTAATACTCGAACCCAGCCTAATTTGACTGTGCTTATTTTCCATAGGAAAACTTAATTTTTCCAAATAACCATCTTCATCTTCTAATTCAAGTACTAACCAAGTCCTTTTATTTTCTATAACTTCTAATCGACCTTGCCTATTAGATTGTTCTCTTGAACTTTCAATTTTTTCTGTTTTATAGATATCTGATACATAGCCATCAAATATAGAAAAAAATTTATATTTTCTTAATTTCAAATTTTTTCTACTTGATTCAAGAATTGGGCCCCAGATTATATATAAAAAGAAACCTACACATAGGAATAACCAGAAATTATTGGTTTGATCTCCAGTCGAACTAATAATTAATGAGATAAATCCGCCAATTGAGGAAATTATTACTCTTTGAAGAATTTTTCTCGGATTCCCCAACGCGTACTTAAATTGACTTCCTGTACCAACTGCAGGAATAAGTTTTGAAATTTGATTTGAATTAATTGGAATTATCATTTTAAAAAATCAATTTTTCAAGTCCGTAAACTAAAGTTTCATAATTACCAATTTTTTTAATAGCCTGTAAAACTCCTGGCATATATGCCTTTCTATCAATAGTGTCATGTTTAATTGTGTAAGTTTCACCGGGAGATCCCATAATTACTAACTGATGAGCGAGTAATCCTGGTAATCGTACAGAATGTATATTAATTCCTGAATCTCTGAGCCCACCCCGTACACCTTTCAATGACTCAGATTCTTTTACTAAATTCTGATTAAATTTCTTTGGATATTCTTCAATCATTTCTGCAGTTTTTATACACGTCCCACTAGGAGAATCAGCTTTCTGATTATGATGCATCTCAATTAATTCAATATTGTCGTAAAACCTTGCTGCTACAGATGCCGCCTGCTGAAGAAGAACCATACCTACTGAAAAATTAGGAATTATTGCACAACCAACCGATGCTTTCTGAGCAAAAACAGACAAATCTTTTATTTGCGAAGGGCTTAGACCTGTAGTTCCTACTACTGGTGATACCCCATATGCTATAGCTGATCTGGTATTTTCATATACAGAATCAGGATGAGTAAAATCAACCAAAACAGGTTTGATTTTTTCATTTCTGTAGTTTTGACTAACGGAACATAAAGTCCCTTCAAAATCATTTGAAACAAAAACATCACAATTTTTTACCTTCAATAATTCAGAAATATTTGAGCCATTGTTCTTTTCGTTAATGTCGATTGCTGCAACAAGTTCACAATCTGTAGAATTTAATACAGTATTAACAACCTCGCTACCCATTCTGCCTAAAGCTCCGGATACTAGTACTGGTATAGGTTTTTTTGAATTTTCAATCATTTTTTAAAAATTTCTTTTTTTAAAGGTTGTTACACGCTATTTATATTGCACACAATAACGTCTTTTCATTCGTAGGCTGGTAGAAATACTTAAAGAAAATCAATGTTTACGCAGGTCCGCTCAGCAAACCGCAGAGTATCTCCTGTTGAGGATAACAAACACAAAGTTGTAATTAAAGCAGTTTATGTTGTCCTTGAGCCACAATACCAAAATTCCTTAACGGAAGCTGCAAAGTCGATAAATAAGATGAATGGGCCAATAGGCATAGACCTTAGCGGCTATCTTATCGAGGAACTTAGGAATGATAGTAATTTTAAAGATTTTAAAGAAGATATAGCCAATGCCGATATATTCGTTGCTTCATTAATATTCATTGAAGACCTTGCTCAAAAGGTTGTTGATGCAGTATCTCCATTTAAAGACAAACTTAAAGCATCAATAGTTTTCCCCTCCATGCCAGAGGTAATGAGATTAAATAAGCTAGGTTCATTTAGTATGGCCCAACTTGGCCAATCTAAAAGTATTATTGGAGATTTAATAAAAAAGAAAAAAGAATCTGATGGAGCAAGTTTCCAAGATTCAATGTTGAAATTATTAAATACGCTGCCTTCAATACTTAAATATCTACCAGTAGAAAAAGCTCAAGATGCTAGAACATTTATTCTTAGTTTTCAATACTGGTTGGGCGGTACCACTGAGAACTTAAAAAACTTCTTGTTAATGATTTCTGAGAAGTATGCAGTTTCAGAGATCATAAAAGATCAAATAGAGGAATTCAAAATTCAAGACCCTGAAACTTTCCCAGATTTAGGCATTTGGCATCCTCTCGCTCCTTGCATGTTTGAAAGTCTTAAAGAATATCAAAATTGGGAAAATAATAGGAAAGATATAAATCCTAAAGATGACAAAACTCCAACAATTGGCTTAGTACTTCAAAGGAGTCATATAGTTACGGGAGATGATGCACATTACGTTGCTGTTATTCAAGAATTGGAATATAGAGGTGCGAGAGTTCTACCTATCTTCTGTGGAGGTCTAGATTTTTCTAAACCAGTTAATGAATTTTATTATGATTCCATAAATAAGGATCAACCTATAGTGGATGGAGTTGTATCTCTAACAGGATTTGCACTAGTTGGTGGGCCTGCAAGACAAGATCACCCTAAAGCTATTGAAGCCTTAAAAAGGTTAAACAGACCATATATGGTTGCACTTCCATTAGTCTTCCAAACAACACAAGAATGGGAAGATAGTGATCTAGGTTTACACCCTGTACAGGTAGCACTTCAAATTGCCATTCCAGAGCTTGATGGTGCCATTGAACCTATTATTCTCTCAGGTCGTGATGATGCTACAGGTAAGGCACATACGCTCCAAGATAGAGTTGATGTCATAGCCGAAAGAGCAATAAAATGGTCAACTTTAAGAGTTAAACAAAGAAAGGATAAGAAATTAGCCATTACAGTATTTAGTTTCCCACCAGATAAAGGAAATGTAGGTACTGCAGCATACTTAAATGTTTTCGGTTCAATTTATAGAGTACTCCTTGAAATGAAATCGAAAGGATATCAAATAGATGAACTTCCAAGTAATTCAAAAGAATTAATGGAAAAAGTAATTAATAACCCTGAAGCAATGGACGGCTCTCCCGAGTTAAATATTGCTCATAAAATGTCAGTAAAAGAATACGAAGAGTTCACACCATATTCACAAAGACTTGAAGAGAATTGGGGTAAACCTCCTGGAATCCTAAATAGTGACGGGCAAAATTTACTTATTTACGGAAAACATTTTGGAAATGTTTTTATAGGTGTACAACCTACATTCGGTTACGAAGGCGATCCGATGAGGTTACTTTATTCAAGAAGTGCCAGTCCTCATCATGGTTTTGCCGCTTATTACACCTATGTAGAAAAAATCTGGGGAGCTGATGCTGTTCTTCATTTTGGAACTCACGGATCACTCGAATTTATGCCTGGTAAACAGATGGGCATGAGTGAAACATGTTATCCAGATTCTCTCATTGGATCATTGCCTAATTTGTATTACTATGCTGCTAATAATCCTTCTGAAGCAACAATCGCGAAAAGAAGAGGTTACGCCTCAACCATTAGTTATCTAACTCCTCCAGCAGAAAATGCGGGACTCTACAAAGGACTTAAAGAACTAAGCGAACTTGTTGGTTCTTATCAACAATTAAGAGAAAATAGTAGGGGTATTCAAATAGTTAATGCAATAGTCGAGACTTCTAAACAATGTAATCTTGACAAAGATGTTGAGCTCCCTTCAAAAGATGTAGAAGAACTAACAATTGATGAAAGAGATTTATTTGTTGGAAATATCTATAAACAGTTGATGGAAATTGAAAGTAGATTATTACCTTGCGGTCTTCATACTATTGGAGAAGCTCCAACAGCAGAAGAAGCAGTCGCAACTCTTGTAAATATTGCATCATTAGAGAGAGAGCAAGAGGGATTAAGATCTCTTCCTGGATTGCTAGCTGAGTCAATGGGGCTGAATATTGAACAAATTTATGATGGTAATAATAAAGGTGAACTCAAATTTGTAGAGCTAAATGAAAAAATCATAAAGACAGCAAGAGAGTCTATTTTTGCAATGGTCAACTCTTTAAAAATTGTTGATGGCAGAGTTTATTTAGAAAAATCACTTCTTTCCAAATTGTTTGACTTTCTTAAAGTATTTGGTTTGAATTTACCTACCCCTTGGCTAAGGGTCTGTAACTTAAATGGATTTAATGAAGTTAACCAGAAGGAATTAAATAAATTATTTGATTACTTACTTTTCTGTTTGGAACAGGTCTGTGCTGATAAAGAAATGGATAGTCTCATTAAAGCATTAGATGGAAATTATGTTTTACCTGGACCAGGTGGAGATCCTATTCGAAATCCAGGTGTTTTACCCAGTGGTAAAAATATCCATGCACTTGATCCACAATCAATCCCTACTACCGCAGCAGTAGCTGCTGCAAAGTCGGTTGTTGATAAATTAATTGAGAGACAAAAGGAAGAGCAAGGGACCTGGCCTGAAACAATTGCATGTGTTTTATGGGGTACTGATAACATCAAAACTTATGGAGAATCACTTGCTCAAATCTTATGGTTTGTTGGTGTAAAACCAAAACCAGATTCTGTAGGAAGAATCAACAAATTAGAACTAATCCCTTTAGAAGAATTAGGTAGGCCAAGAATAGATGTAGTCGTTAACTGCTCAGGAGTTTTTAGAGATTTATTCATAAATCAGATGGCATTAATAGATCAGGCGGTCAAATTAGCGGCTGAGGCTGATGAACCATTGGAATCTAATTTTGTAAGGAAACATTCACTAGAACAAGCAGAAAAAGAAGGTACCTCTATCAGAGAAGCTTCAGCAAGAGTATTCTCTAACGCAAGTGGAAGCTATAGTTCAAATGTTAATTTAGCTGTCGAAAACTCAACTTGGGAGGAAGAAAATGAATTACAAGAAATGTATTTATCACGCAAAACATATGCTTTTAATGCTGATAATCCAGGTGAGATGAATCAAAAAAGAGAGGTATTTGAGTCAGTAATGAAAACAGCAGATGTTACATTTCAAAACCTTGATTCCTCAGAGATTTCATTAACAGATGTAAGTCATTATTTTGATTCAGATCCAACAAAATTGATTAAGACACTTAGAGATGATGGAAAAGAACCAAGTAGCTATATAGCAGACACTACTACTTCTAATGCTCAAGTTAGAACACTTGGAGAAACCATCAGATTAGACTCAAGGACAAAACTTTTAAATCCTAAGTGGTATGAAGGTATGCTTAAGTCTGGTTATGAAGGAGTTAGAGAACTTTCTAACAGACTTAATTACACTCTTGGTTGGAGTGCGACAAGTGGTCAAGTAGATAATTTTGTTTATGAAGAAACTAATGAAACATTTATAAATGACGAAGAGATGAGGAAAAGATTAATGGATCTTAATCCTAATAGTTTCAGAAGAATTGTTGGAACATTGCTAGAAGTTAATGGAAGGGGATATTGGGAAACTTCAGATGAGAATATTGAACAGTTGAAAGAACTATACCAAGAGGTAGAGGATAAAATCGAAGGAGTTAAAGAATAAAAAATTTATTATTTTCTGTAAATCTTATCTGCTACTTTCAGGATTTGATGATTTAGTTTGACGTTGTGAACCCTCACAATGTCAATATTAAATTGAGAACAAAGACAACTTATTGCAAGTGTTCCTATATCTCTTTCTTTGGGATTTTTCTCATTCAAAATTTCTCCTATAAATCTCTTCCTAGATGCTCCTATCAAAATTGGCAAATTCCATTTTTTAAATACATCTAAGTTCCTCAAGATTTCCAAATTATGAATTATATCCTTTGAAAAACCAATTCCAGGATCTACTATTATATTGCTTTCAGATATATTTTTTTCTAAAGCACTCTTTATTAAATTATCAAGCGAGCACTTAACATCACTCAATACATTTTGGTAATTAGAGAGTCGGTTCATATTTTGACTATTACCACGACTATGAGTTATGACGAATGGACATTTGAATTTTGATACAACATCCAAAATTTTTGTATCTCTTCTTCCTCCCGTGACATCATTTATCCAATTAGCACCACTTAAAAGAGCTTCGTAAGCCACTTCAGAATTAAAAGTATCAATAGAAATTAAAACATTTGGAAATTCAGATTTTATTAATTTTAAATATGGGATCAATCTTTTTATCTCTATACTAGATCCAACTTCTTCAGCCCCAGGTCTCGTACTTTGAGCACCAAGATCAATAACATCAACACCATTGCTCAAGAAATGATTTACTTGATCTAAAACTTTTTTTGAAGAGTTTAATTCCCCACCATCACTAAATGAATCAGGAGTTAAATTAATAACTCCCATAATTGAAGTTTTTTGTCCCCAACCTTTTGGCCATGGATTTTTCTTATTGATAATTTGCAATTCTCGCAAAACTATTCGGATCTAATGAAGCCCCTCCGACCAATACCCCATCTATATCACTCATTGACATGATTTCATCGATATTATTAGGTTTAACAGATCCTCCATATTGAATAATTACATCATCAAAACCAATTAATTTACGAATCAAAGAACATATCTTATTAGCGTCTTCTGCCTCACATGTTTTGCCAGTGCCAATAGCCCATATTGGTTCATAGGCAATAATTAAATTAGATGGATCTGTATTTTCTAAACCTTGTTCAACCTGTCTAGTAATAACTCTATTAGCTTCTCCCCTCTCTCTTTGTTCTAATGTTTCTCCTACACAAACTATCGGAGTAAGTCCACTAGATTGAGCAAAAACTGCTCTTTTATTAATTTGTTCATCACTTTCACTAAAATATTTCCTTGGTTCACTATGTCCAACAATTGCATATGAGACACCATGTTCAAGAAGCATTTTTGGAGATATTTCTGCTGTAAATGCTCCTTGATCTTCCCAATGAATATTTTGACTAGAAATATCTATATAATCAAAATCAGAATGATCAGAAAAGGTTGAAATAGCTGTAAAAGGAGGAGCAATAACAACTTTACGATCTTCTTTTATGTTTTTTATTAAAGGAATAAACTCTTTTAAATAAGACTTAGCTTCAGCACAAGTCATGTGCATTTTCCAATTACCAGCAATTACAGATTTTCTCAAAATACTATCTCCAAGAAAAATATACTAATACAAAGCGAGCTTAATAAGCTAACTATTCAAAAATTAATTCATTTTTTAGAAATATTACTTTATCTCCCTTGTTTAACTTCCTTCCTCTCCTAGTCTCAATTACACCATTTACCTTAACTGATCCGGATTTAATGATAATTTTTGCTTCACCACCAGAAGATACCAGATTTTTCCATTTTAAGAATTGATCCAATTTCATTGTTTTTTATACCCAAAGATATTGATAAAGTAGGATAAACAATCAAATATATAATATCTTGAGACTAATACCACCAGTCAGACAATATTCAAATAGGTTTATCAAGGGTTTTATATGCATGCTTATTTATGTAGCTTGTTGGCCTTTATTAGCTTATTTAGCTGGAAACTTAATCCCAGCCATTGGGTCAGGTGATCTCTCAAAAGTTTCTAGCATAATAGTTAAGTCTTTATTTATTTTTTTAGTTCAGAAAACTGCTCAATTTGGACAGGATGTATTCATAGCAAAACCATCTTTAGAAATTAGTGAAGTGATGAGAGGAAATTTATTTAGCAGAATTCAAAAAATAAAGATGAATTCTGTTGAAAATATTTCGGCCGGGGACATCACATATAGACTTACAGAAGATGCCGACAGGGTAAGCGAAGTTATTTATAAAACAGCTCAAGATACTATTCCATGCACTTTACAGTTGTTAGCGGTAATAATCTACATGTTTTATTTAGACTGGTCACTAACAGTATCAACATTTGTTTTAGCACCTTTGATCATTCTTTCAGTAAACAGTTTTGGAAGAAAAGTTTTAATAGCATCCGAAAAAAGTCAAGAATCAACAAGTAATTTAGCAGGTTTAATAGGTGAATCTATAAATGGAATGTCAACGATAAGAGCTTTTGCTGCAGAAAATTGGATTGAAAAAAGATTTTATAAAAGATTAAGTACGAATAAAAAAGCAAAATATAAAACATTAAAACTACTAGCATTTCAACATCCAGTTGTAGGATTTGTTGAAGCATTTGGAATATTAGCCATATTAGGTTTAGGAGCCGCAAGAATCAATCTAGGACTTCTAACAAGCGAAGAATTTAGTAGTTTTTTTGCTGCAATATTAATGCTTATTGATCCAATAAGCCATGTAAGTACAAATTTTAATGACTATAAACAGGCAGAAGCTTCAATAAAAAGGTTGAAAAACATAAATCAAGAACCTGTCGAAGATGATAAAGTGAATTTACGAAAAATCTCCAATTTTGAAGGCAAAATAATTTTCAAGAAAGTAAATTTCGCTTACAAAAAAGATAATCAGGTTCTTAAAAATATCAATTTAGAAATTAAAAAAGGTGAAGTGACAGCTTTTGTTGGAGCATCTGGAGCTGGCAAAAGTACAATGCTGGCATTGATATTAAAGTTTATAACTCCAAATAATGGAGACATTTTTATAGATGATAAAAATCTCAAAATTTTAAATACAAAAGATATTAGAAAAAACATTGCTCTAGTACAACAACAACCTTTCTTGTTTTCAGGAACAATTATTGATGTAATAAGAATGGGCAGAAATTTCACCAAAGAAGAAGTTATAGAATCAGCAATAAAAGCAAACGCTCACAACTTCATTCAAAAGCTTCCTGACAAATATGAAACTGAGATTACTGAAAGAGGATCAAATTTCTCGGGTGGTCAGATCCAGAGAATAGCAATTGCAAGGGCAATACTTGGGAACCCATCAATTCTTCTTTTAGACGAGGCCACAAGTGCGTTGGATGCAGAATCAGAATCTGAAGTACAAAAAGGTCTTAATAGAGCTATGAAAGGTAGAACAGTTATTGTAATTGCTCATAGATTAGCCACTACTCAAGAGGCTAGTAAAATAGTTGTTTTCGATAAAGGTGAAATTATTGAAGTTGGGAAACACATTGATTTAATAAATAAACCTGGAATTTATAAAGAATTATGTGAAAAACAATTGATTAAAAAATTATAGTTTTATTTTATTTATTAAAAAAGTAAATCCATGAGCGAAAACACAAATGACTCTGCGAATCCAGTTTTAACCTTTGAAGGCAAAAAGTATTTAATAAATGAACTTTCTAATGAAATAAAAGAATCTATAAAAGTACTACAAATAGCCGAGACACAACTTAAGATGCATCAAGACACTCTCAAGTTACTTTCAATTAGTCGAAACTCTCTAGTTAATCAATTAAGAGAAAAACTAAAAAACTTAGAATAAAATTTTAATAATTATGGATTTCCTGTAGAGAGTAAGTATTAATTTTATTGCATTGCAAAGCTTTGATCGCCTTAATAGCTGCCTTTGCTCCAGGGATAGTTGTAAAAGTTGGAATATTATATTCTAAAGCGGCACGTCTTAAATAAGCATCATCATGAAGAGCCTGCGAACCAATTGGAGTATTAATTATTAATTGAACAAGTCCCGAACGAATTAGGTCCTCAATATTTGGTCTTCCTTCATGAACTTTTAGGACTTCTTCAACTTTAATTCCTAAATTCACCAAATATGAAGCTGTACCTTTTGTTGCGATTAATTTAAATCCTAAATTCAAAAGGTCTCTAGCAACTTCCTCAAGATTTTTTTTATCTAAATCATTTGTAGATAAAAAAGCAACTCCTTCTGAAGGGACGCCATTACCTGCTGCCAATTCCGACTTGGCATAAGCAATTCCAAAATCTTTAGCCAAACCCATTACTTCTCCAGTAGATCTCATTTCAGGGCCAAGTAATGTATCAGACCCAGGAAATCTTTTAAAAGGTAAAACGGCCTCTTTTACTGCCTGATATTTTGGAGAAAATTCTTCTGTAAAATCAAGCTCTTCTAATGTAAAACCTTGCATTAACTGAGTAGCTATTTTCGCAACAGGTTTACCTATGGCTTTTGAAACAAATGGGACTGTCCTGGATGCTCTTGGATTTGCTTCGAGAATAAATAATTTATTTTCTTTATTATTTGTATTTACTACTGCAAATTGCAAATTAATTAAACCAACAACATTTAATCTTTGTGCAATTAATTTAGTCCAGTTCCTTACATTTTCTATTGTGGATGTTGAAAGAGAAATGGATGGCAAGCAACAAGCTGAATCTCCTGAATGAATTCCTGCAGGTTCCACATGTTCCATTAGCCCAGCAATTACAACCGAACCCTCTGAATCGCATAAAGCATCAACATCTATCTCAATTGCATTATTCAAATATTGATCAAGAAGGATTGGATGATCAGGTGATACCTTAACTGCTTCAGAAATGTATCTCGATAATTCATTCTCATCTTTAACAATTTCCATTGCCCTTCCACCTAAAACATAAGAAGGTCTTACAACCAAGGGGAATCCTATATTTTTTGCTACTATTTCTGCTTCATTTTGATTACGTGCAATACCATTTAAAGGTTGTCTAATACTTAATTCTTCAAGAATTTTTGTAAATTCCTCTCTATCTTCTGCTAAATCGATAGATATTGGAGAAGTTCCAAGAATTTTTGATCCAGTTCTGATCCCATCATTAGATTTAAGCCATTCAAATAAAGGTAATGATAATTTCAGTGGAGTTTGACCTCCAAATTGAACAATCAAACCATAAGGATTTTCAGCTTCTATTATGTTGAGCACATCCTCCAAAGTTACAGGCTCAAAATATAAAATATCGCTAGTATCATAATCTGTTGATACAGTTTCAGGATTACTATTAACCATTATTGTTTTATAACCATTTGTAGAAGCTTGATATGACGCATGACAACAACAGTAATCAAATTCTATTCCCTGACCAATTCTGTTTGGACCCCCTCCTAAAATCATAATTTTTTTTGATTTACTATTTTCTGAAATCTCGCTATCAAAAATTTGAGAATTAAAATTAATGAAAGATTCTTCGTAAGTTGAATAATGATAGGGAGTTGAGGATGAGAATTCTGCTGAACAAGTATCAACAGTTTTATAAATTGGAATTATATTAAGTTTTTTCCTATATCTTCTTACTTCAAAAAACTCAGAATTAGTTAACTTTGCTATCTGTTGATCTGAAAAGCCTAATTGTTTAGCATGCAACATCAAATCTCTATCTAAAGTATAAAGTTCCTTATCTTTCAAAAAATCATTTTCAAAATTAAAGATATTACGTAATTTTTCGATAAACCATAAATCTATATTTGTAATTTCTTGAATAAAATTATTAGTTTTCCCAAGCTGCATAGCTTTTTTAATTAGGAGAATTCTTTCAGATGTAGGGTTTCTTAAACTATTTTTAATTTGACTCTCATCTTTAAATTCATCTTGTGAATCACATTCCCATCCAAAAACACCTACTTCTAATGACCTTAATGCTTTCTGAAATGATTCTTCAAAAGAACGACCTATTGCCATTGACTCACCAACAGATTTCATAGCAGTGCTTAAAGTATTAGATGAGCCTTTGAACTTTTCAAAAGCAAATCTTGGGATTTTAGTAACTACATAATCAATTGAGGGCTCAAAACATGCAGGTGTTTTTTTTGTTATGTCATTAATAATCTCATCAAGTGTATAGCCAACAGATAATAAAGCTGCAATCTTAGCTATGGGGAATCCAGTTGCTTTACTTGCCAAAGCAGAGGATCTACTTACACGAGGATTCATTTCTATAACAATTACTTCTCCATTAGATGGATTTATTGCAAATTGAATATTACTCCCTCCTGTTTCAACTCCCACCTCTCTAATAATCTTCAATGACAAATCCCGCAACCTCTGATACTCCTTATCTGTTAAGGTCTGTGCAGGAGCTACAGTAATAGAATCTCCAGTGTGGACACCCATTGGGTCTAAATTCTCAATACTGCAAACTATTACCACATTGTCAGCAGTATCTCTCATTACTTCTAATTCAAACTCCTTCCAACCAATGAGTGATTTTTCAATTAATATTTGACTACTTGGACTTTCCTCTAAACCTGATTTACACAACTCGACAAATTCTTCAAGGTTAAATGCAATTCCACCCCCTACTCCACCTAAAGTAAAAGCAGGCCTTATTATTAGGGGATATGAACTAATTTTTTTTGATACCTCCATAGCTTCATCTAGGTTAGATGCAATACCAGATGGACAAACATTTACATTTATTTTTTTCATCGATTCTTTAAATAATTTCCTATCTTCAGCTTTATTAATAGCTCTTAAATCAGCTCCAATTAATTCAATATTATTTTGTTTTAAAAAATCTGACTCTGATAATTTAACCGCAAGATTCAAAGCGGTTTGACCTCCCATAGTGGGAAGAATCGCATCAGGTTTTTCTCTTAAAATGATCTGAGAAACTATTTCAGGAGTTAATGGTTCAATATATGTTTTACTCGCAATATCAGGATCAGTCATTATTGATGCTGGATTTGAATTTATCAAGACAATTTCATAACCCGCATTTCTTAATGCTTTGCAAGCTTGAGTACCAGAGTAATCAAATTCGCATGCTTGACCTATAACAATCGGTCCCGAACCTAGAATAAGAATTTTTTTAATATCACCTCTTTGAGGCATAATTTAAACCTTCATTTATATCATGCTACTTATAAATCATCAGATGTTAATCAAGTTACTTGAAAAGCAACATTTGTTTCTATAGTATTGAAAGAAATTAATTTTTTATGAGCGAACTTCAGCGACTTAAAAGTTTGTTGCCTCCAGAAAATGAAACTTGGGTATTTGTTGAAGCTGCTGCGGCTATAGACCCACCTTTAATAACACTTGAGGAAATAGGTCGTGACGAAGTAGAAATTCAAATAGATTTAGATGAATGGGATAACTTTGCTATAGACCACAGAAATCTATTATTTTGGCACGAAGTTGGAAAAATTCAAAATGACACAATTCCCAGAGATGGATGGGAAATGGCAGCTCTTGCAATAGGACTTGGAGGAGCAATTGGAGAGTTATGGGTACAAGATGGCTTACTTTTATTGCTTGCTCTTGGTTTATCAAGTTTTGCAGGATATAGACTATATTTAAAAAATAATTCCGAAAAAAAACTTCAAGATGCAATTTATGCAGATGAAAGAGCTATAGATCTTGCTTGCAGATTTGGATACAGCATACCAAATGCTTATAAAAGTCTTGGAGGAGCATTAAAAGAGTTAATAGAAAAGACACGAAAAAAGAAAAAAAGAAGTTTCTTTGAAAATAGATTAGATGCCTTAAGAAAAAGTGCAGAAAAAGCCAGATCAGAATTATCTCAGCAAGAAGGCTCAGAAAAATCAGTTTCAAGTGAAAATGTTTATGGACAATAAAAGTTTGGTTTTAATAGCAGCTAAAGCATGTGATGAAAAAAAGGCAAGAGATATAAAACTTATAAAAATTGACAAAGTATCATTTATAAGTGAATGGATTTTGATTGCAGAAGGATTATCTGATGTACAGGTTAGATCTATAACCAACTCTGTGGAGGGAGAGCTTAAAGAAAAAGCTAAAATTGAACCTATACGAAAAGAAGGGATTAACGAAGCGAAATGGGCTTTACTCGATTATGGTGATTTAATAGTAAATATTTTTCAACCTGAAATAAGAAAATATTATGACCTTGAATCATTCTGGAGTAATGGAGATAATCTTTTATTTCCATAATTTTATTTTATGAATCAATCTAAATGTCCTGTCCCTAGAGAGCAGCAACCCACAAATGAATTCATAGAATTATCAAAATCTAAAATTTTTTCTTGGCCAAAAACAAAAAAGTCACTAATTTTAATATTGATAAGGTTCTGGGCAGGAGCTTTTGTTCTATTTGTTGTTATTTCTTCAGGTAGTGTATACTTTAAAACTTCCCTTTTGAAATATATTCTATTAAGTTTTTTTAGCAGCTTATCAATACCTCTTTTAATTTCAATAAGGTTATATCTAGGTTGGAATCATATATTTAATAGATTAATATCTGAAAAAATCGAATACGAGGAGTCCGGCTGGTATGACGGTCAAGTATGGGAAAAGCCATTAGTTTTAAAAGAAAAAGAATCACTTATTGCCTCCATAGAGGTAAAACCTATTTTAAAAAATTTAATTCAAATTTTTTCTATTATTTCAGTCTTAGCTTTGTCTGGTATTTTGATTTTTCAATACAACAATTTCTAAATGAGTTCTAATTTCAAAAACCTATACACTTCTAACAATCCTCCCTTACAAGCAACCTTAATGAGAGGATCAAATATTGAGTCGATCCACAAGATTCATGCCGTTATTACTGATAAAAAAGGGAGGGTTTTAATGTGCGCAGGAAACCCAGAATATAAAAGTTTCATAAGGTCAGCACTAAAACCTTTTCAAGCAATACCTTTCGTTAGTAGTGGAGCTGCATCAAAAATCAATAATGAATCAAAATCAATCGCTTTAGCATGCGGGTCACATAGTGGATCAAAACTTCATTCAAGGGAAGCCTTTAAAATTTTATGGGAATATGACATCGACATAAATAATCTTAAATGTCCAAAATCAAAGACAAGTCCACTAGAACATAATTGTTCGGGTAAACATGCCGCATTTTTAGCTACATGCAAAAAAATGAATTGGCCATTGGATACTTACTTAAAAGGGGATCATCCTCTTCAAATAGAAATATTCAGAATTGTTTCAGAATTACTCGAAATTCCGTCATCTGAAATACATGCAGAACGTGATGATTGTGGTGCACCCACTCTTTATTTAAAACTATTAGAAATGTCAAGGTTATATTCACTTCTGAGCAGTTCCGAAAATGCTGAATTAGAACAAATCAGTAGGGCTATGGCAATAAACCCAACAATGATAAGTGATAATAATAAATTTGATACAGAAATAATAACAGCTTCTCATGGGAACGTTATAGGTAAAGGTGGAGCCGAAGGAATACAGTGCCTATGTAAAGTAAATGAAGGGATAGGAATAGCTTTAAAAGTAGAAGATGGTTCAAAAAGAGCTAAGCATGCTGTTAGTCTTCACTTACTAAAACAGTTAGAATGGATATCTGACTTAAGAATTCAAGACATTGAAGAAAAGGTGTTTAATTTTTCTGAAGGAGTGCGACTTGAAGTTAAAGGTAAAGTAAAATTCCAAGAATCCTAAAAAAAAGGAAAAATACCCCTTTCAGATGTATGCTATGTATATGACGCGGGGTAGAGCAGTCTGGTAGCTCGTCGGGCTCATAACCCGAAGGTCGGAAGTTCAAATCTTCTCCCCGCCACCAATGAATAAGCCTCCTTTTGGGGGCTTTTTTATTCCAAATGAAATTAAACAGATAAACAGATATCAATTGAAAATCAAAGTTCCAAAACCAATGAAAGTTTTAAATCCTACTAAAAAAGAGCTTAATAGAAATTATTTGATATCTTTTTGAATAGAGAATTTCAAGTCAACTCTAACTAATAGACCAAAAATGATAAAAAATATTCCTATGTATGAGTTCAAAGATAGGTCCAAAAAAACATTAAATTATTTTCTAACTAAATTTTAACTCACAAATCATATCTAATAAATAAGCCAATAAAAAAGAATTGAAGAATTTCAAAATTTTGAAATTTTCATCTTGAATAAGTAATTTAATAAAGTAAAGTTAAATGTATGTAATTTGGTAAGTTATATGCAGGATTTACTACAACGTGATTTAGGTTCAAGCTTGTTGTCAATAGCTGTAATATTAGGTTGGTTAGGACTATTTTTTGTATTTTTGAGAGTATTAACAATCTTAATAAAGAGAATTCTTGAAGCTGTTTTCAAAAAATCGTAATTATTGAAATAAATCAATAATTCTGAATTAAACGCATAAATCCCTTATCACTAGGTATAATAACCTAAAAAATGTCAATTTTAGATAAGGTTAAGATCGGAAATTCTGTTCAAGTTAACCTAGAACTATCTAAGGATAGACTTACCAAAGAAACTATTGATGCAATAAATGTTTCTTCATTGGGTAAGATAAGTGATTTCAGAATAACTGATGGCAAAGGTATTGGAGTTGTCTTGCAATTATCTAATGGTAAAGAGCAGTGGTTTTTTGAAGATGAAATTGATCTTCTCGACGAAAAAGGTAATGTAATTAAAAAAAATATTTATAAAAAAGAGAATAGTGATTTTATATTTAATTTTTTAAGGGGATTAAATTATGAAAATAAAAATAAGGTAAACGAGTTACTTAATCCAATTAACTTTTTTATTTGGCTGGTTGTATCGTTTAAAGATATTTTTTAATTTGTTAAAAAATTTTCTAAAATAAAAATAATTCAAAATTTTTTTAAATATAAAATTTCAGTAATTAAAAATTTAAATGGTACAAAATATTATCGATGTAAGAAATTTATCTAAGTCTTTTGATATCTCTTCCAAAGAACCAGGCTTAAAAGGAACAATTAAACACTTTTTTAAAAGACAAACAAAAAGTTTAAAAGTTATAAAAGATATAAGTTTTGAAATTAAAGAAGGAGAAATAGTAGGTTTTTTAGGTGCTAATGGAGCTGGGAAAACAACAATATTAAAAATGCTTTGTGGCTTAATTTATCCAAGTGAAGGTTCGATTTTGGTTTCAGGCTACTTACCTTTCAGGAGAAAAGAAAATTTCCTAAAGAATATCACTTTAATAATGGGACAAAAGCAACAGCTTATTTGGGATCTTCCGCCAATTGAATCATTTTATTTGAATGCATCAATATATGACTTAGATAAGTTCGAAGCTAAAAAGAGAATAAAAAAACTATCAGAAATGCTTGAAATTGATGAAGAGCTATTCATACCTGTTAGAAAACTTTCACTAGGTCAGCGTATGAAATCAGAATTACTTGCAGCTTTGATACATGAACCAAATATTCTATTTTTAGACGAGCCTACACTTGGATTAGATATTAATGCACAGAGAAATTTAAGAAAATTCCTTCAAAAATATAATAAGGAAACTAATGCAACGATATGCCTTACCAGTCATTATATGAAAGATATTACATCGCTGTGCAAGAGAGTTATATGTGTGCACGAAGGGGCGATATCATATGATGGAAAACTTGACCTACTATTAAAAAAACTTTCTCCTGTTAAAGAAATATTAATAGTTTGTCGCTCTGAAGAGGATGCAATTAAATTAGAAAATTCCGGTTTTACTGTTAAAAATAAAATAAAGAATGAAATCACTATAAAAATTGAAAACAACTCTTTTACCTCTTCACTAAAAACTATTTTAAATAATTTTGATATTCTTGACCTTTTTATAAATGAACCACCTATAGATGAGGTTATTGGGAAGGTATTAATCAAAAAAGATTATGATATCTAATTTGATTAACCGTAAAATATTCACTTTATTAAAAGTCCAATATTCAAACATGTTGGAATACAGAGTAGAAATTGCATTATGGGCAATTTCAGGTATTATCCCTTTTTTCATGTTAAACATTTGGACAAATAATAATCTAAATGAATCAATAAACATTAGTGATATTATGCTTTCTAGGTATTTCTTATGTGCTTTTTTTGTTAGACAGTTTTCTGTAGTTTGGGTTGTGTTTAGTTTTGAAGAGGATTCTCTTATGGGGAAAGTATCTCCGTATTTAATCCAACCTTTAAATCCATTTTTCAGGTATTTTGCCCAACATATTGCTGAGCAAATAACAAGATTTCCTTTCGCACTAATAATCGCATTTTTCTTTTTTATTTTTAATCCAGAAAGTATATGGATACCAAATTTAGGTATTTTACTCTTATCATTGGTATCTACTTTCTTATCCTTCTTAATTCAATTTTTAATTCAGTCAATAGTTGCATGTCTATGTTTTTGGACAGAGAAAGCATCATCGATAGAAAGATTGTTATTTATTCCAACTTTATTTCTCTCAGGCCTTTTAGCACCAGTAGTTTCTTTCCCTGCGTATGTAAAATCTTGGATTTATTTGACTCCTTTTCCTTATCTAATTGATTTCCCTGCGAACTTACTATCAGGTAATGAAACAAATATTAGTGGAGGCTTAAGTATGCAAATTCTATGGATTTTTTTACTTTTCCCATTATTTAAGAAAATCTGGTCTGAAGGAACGAAAAAATATACAGCAATGGGATCATGAATTTAAGAAAATATCCAACAGTTTATAAAAAATTCTTACATACTTCTTTAGCCTCTGAATTGGAGTATAAGACAAATATATTAATTGATTTAATTACTGCAATTTTAAGTTTAGTAGGGAGTATTTTTCTATTATCTATTTTCTTTCAAAATAATGGATCTATTGGAGGGTGGAAATTTGAACAGGCACTAATAATCCAAGCTATTTATACAATTCTGAATGGAATAACAAATACATGGTTCAATCCTAATCTTACAGAAATAGTCAAACATATAAGAGAAGGAACATTAGACTTCGTACTTTTAAAACCAATTGATAGTCAATTTTTTATTTCATTAAAAAAAATTAATCCATCTGGATTTTTAGAAATAATGCTTGGATTTTTATTGTTGTTCTTCTGCATAAAAATAAATCAAATCAATTTAAATTTAAGTTTTTTAACCCTTTCCTTCATTACGATAAGCTGCTCGATTTGTATTTTATATAGCTTATGGTTTTTTATCTCTACCACTACTATTTGGTTTGTTAAGACTTGGAATGCAATAGAAGTATTAAGATCATTCCTTTATGTTGGAAGATTTCCTTTAAATTCATTTTCATTTTCTTTAAGAATTTTTTTTAGTGTTTTCATTCCTATTGCCTTTATAACTACAATTCCTTCTGAAGTTTTTCTAGGACTTTCTGTATTATGGAAAATATTGCTTGAAGTTATTGTTGCGACAGTCTTTCTTATAACTTCAAGAAAGTTCTGGTTATTTGCATTAAAATTCTATTCATCAGCATCTAGTTAAGTATTATTTAATAACCTTGCTGCAAAATTCCCAAATTTGTTGTTTACTTTTCAGATTAGAAAGCCTAGATAATTTTTTAAAATGATTTTTAGATTTTTCAACTGATAAAAGCCTACAATTATATTCAATTTTATGATTTCTAGATATGATTCCTAATTTGAGTGCAACATCAGAAAGGATAATTATTAAAGAGAGAAAAAATATTATCCCAAAAAAGTGTGAAAATGATTTTGAATAATTTTCATTTTCAGTTTTTAATTCAAACCTCATTACCTAACTATATGCTGAGGACACTTAATTGCAGCAATAGTAACAGCAGCAACTTTAAAATTATCTGAATTCTCAATAACCTTTTTAACCTTTAATGTTCCAAATTTACTACTTGCGTCACTATAAGAAAGAAGTAAAGCTTTATAATTATCATGACCTAGATTTCTATATTGACAGAAATTATCACCAACATAGTTCAAAAGAGTAAGTAAAGTTAATTCAATCATTAAAAATTCTTTACTAGTAAATTCCATACGAATGATACAGCGCATGATATTTTTAACAAGTAAAATTACCAAAACACTTGAAATCATGAAATAAGTTTTTACTCAAAAACTTTAAATTTACAAAATTATTTCAGAATTTATAAACAAACATACAAGAATAACATTAAAGCACTATCTGTAGTGTATTAAGACTGGTTAGGTTGCACTATAGATAGGGGGTTGCATTTTTTATGAAATTGGTTTAAAAATAAGGTTCCCCATCACCCGGCCCCGCATTTGTGAGGCCTTTTTTTATACTAAGTTTTTTTAAAAGTATTAGTTAATAAAATAAGTTATTCATAAATCACTTTAATAATGAATAAAAATAAATTGAATTTCTTTTTTTAAATTACAGCTTTTTTCGTCGTGTCCAACAAGTTGTATTGTAATTCTCTATTAATTTATAAAAAACTTTTTATGGATTTAATCAATAAGCTAATACCAACCAAAATACAAACTGTTATAAAAGTTTTCTTAATAAGTATATTCCCATTTAATTTTGACAGGTGAGCTCCGAAAAATCCTCCTGTAAAGGAACCAATTATTAAAACTATCAATAAATTTATTGGAACCGATCCCATTCTTGCCAAAAAAACCGCACCGACAAAATTCCAAAAAATCCCAACAGTAAAAAATGTCATACTTATGGCTCGAAGAAAATCCATTTCAAAAGTTTTTATTAATAGTATTGTTACTAGCAATCCAGTTCCTGAAGAAATAGAGCCATTTAATATACCTATAAGAAAGATAAAAATTAAAAATCTAATTTTATTAACAAAATTAAGCGCTTTATTGCCAGATGATAAACCTAAATCTGGTTTAAAGAATGAGTAAAAAGCTAATAATATGGATATTATTCCTAAAATTAAGTACAAATACTTTTCTGATATATATTCAACTACAGAAGCTCCAAAAATTACTCCTGGTAAACCAAAAATTAAGATTTTCCAAGCAACACTTATATCATTACCTAAAGATTTGTAATTTCTTAAGGAACCTCCTATTCCTAGTGCTACTGTTGCTAATTTATGACTTGCCAGAGCCTGATAATAAGGAACTCCAGATAAAATCAATGCAGGAAATTGTAATAATCCTGCTCCCCCTCCAGAAATCGCTGAGAACGTGTTAGAAAAAAACGATATCAAAAAGATATAAATACTTTTAAATAAAGATTCATCAAAATTTCCTAAGAATATTGTTAATGAAAAAAACATTAGCTATAAATTGCCCTTTGTATTAATAAGTGAAAATTATTCTTTTCATAAGAAACATTTACTTTAAGAAGTTTTATTTTGTCTTTTTCAATCATACTTTAAAAAAAACTGTTATTATCAGGAAAAAATATCAAGAAATTTATGCATAGACAAGATGCAATTTACCTTGATCAGTTTTGTCCCAAGATAAGTAATAAAAATTGGAGAGAGTCACTTAATAAACTTACCAATTATAAATGTATTTATTGTGGTAAACCTTCAGAATCACTAGACCACCTTCACCCAATGTCAAAAGGGGGGATTAGCAGTTCAAATAATTGCGTACCATGTTGTTTGTCATGTAATGGGAAGAAATCAGATTCTGACGTTCTTAGTTGGTACAGAAAACAAAATTTTTATGATCCTCGAAGAGCTATGGCCATACGAGCATGGTTTAATGATGATTTAAAATTAGCGTCAGTTCTTTTGAAATACTTAAATTAAGCATTCCATTATAATTTGATATTCGAAAAATTATTTTTGTATATCCTTGAATGAGATCCTTTATTTAAGTAAACAATTTTTTTTAAATTATTTATTTTTTCTGAATTTATATTATTGCCCTCAAAAATAGAGATATTAGAATAATCATCTTTCCACATTATTGGTGAATCTATAACCTTTCTCTCTGGAGACTTTACTGAAAAAATCAATCCAAATACAAAAAGAATAGTAATCAAAATTATGGTCAATACTAATTTGTCTGAAATATTATTCATACACCTAATCTATCTTGAAAAATTTTTGTCAGGGGTAGTTTTTTCGTAAATTTCTAGAAAATATGATTTAAAATAATCAACTCCCTCCTTTCCAATTAATCCAAAGGACCATCCACAATCATTTACTACTTGCAATGAAATATGATTTGCCAAGTCATTTTTCTCAATCCATTTTTTCTGAGGATTGTAAGAGAAAGATATAATGTTTTCAGTTTTTACAATAGCTGATTTCATTGCTTCATCTTTAGAAAGACCATTTTGGATAGCATTACAATATTTCTTAGAGAAATTATTAGAGATCCTATTTTGTAGCAAACTAACACTAGGATCGGACGAATCAAAATCTAAACCTATTGCAGGTTTTAATTGAAAAATTATAAATAATAGTAAGACAAAAAATAATTTTAACAACAGCTATTAATCAATACTTTATGAATAATATAATAGTATTTTAAAATTATCTTTTCAATTAAATCTGATAATTATTAAAAGCAAATTAAATTTCAATTTATTAATAATTAAAAGTATTGCGATAAGTTCAGTAATAATAGTCAGAGGTTTATATGACTTCAAATATGTACGAATCATTGATGACATTGCTATTTTTTCCTGATTGGACAAATGGATTACCTTCAGATTTCTTAATTCTTCATTTTTTTGTAGGAGCTGTGATTTTCCCATTCAACATGATTCATGCTAAAGCAAGAAAAATTGACAGTCAAAACCCACAGGAAGCCGCTAATGGGTATAAAAATTCAGACAATGCAACTTTTTTTGGATACGAGGAAATCAATTAGATTTCCATAAAATTTATTTAAGGAATTAGTTTATTGATGATAATTTCCCTAAATACAGCTTTAGATCTTAAAATATTCAGTCCAAGTGAACCTATAGGAATATTCATAATTTTTGTAGGATTAATATTTACTGGCATGATTTTCTATATTATTTATGCTGTAAGTACAAATAAAGAATCCCTAGAAGACAAAAAAATAAGAACTAAAAAGGAAGACTTGCAAAAAGAGAAAATAGGAAAATTATTTCCTAAGAAAAAATAATTTTAATCGCTTTATTACTGTAAAGATATTTATTTATATTATTAATTATTAAATCAGTAGGGTCTAAAAACATTAGTTTTAATTCTCTTAAATCAAACATCTTGTAAAAATTTAACTATAACAACAAAAATTTTTTTACGAGGACTTCATATTGTTAATTGCACAGCTTAATTATTTTCATATCAAGCAAAAAATGTTAAAAATGGGAAAATAATTTTAAATCTTGGAGAATTCGTATCAATATCTGTTTCTTGCTAGTGGAGTCAATAATGGAGAAGGGTTTTGGATTGTGGGAATAAAAAATTGTGATGAAAATATCTTTGATGATGAAAATCTTTTAGATTGCCATAGAAAAGAATTAATAGGTAATGAATCAGCAAAAGATATCCTATTAGCTATTAATTTGAACGTTAATAATTTATTAAATGAATTAAGAAACAAAAATTACTTAATTGCAAGACCTTCAATGGGGATTCCATTTGATATCCCTTTGGAAATCTTAGAAAATATTTTTGATTTTTGGTTAGATATTTATAAAAATCATGAAGCCTGGGAAGCTTGTTTAGGACTTCTTAAAGTTAGAAAAAGGATTCCGTTAACAAACCTAATTGAAAGCGAAATTTTAAAGGGAAACTCTAAAAAATGGGCTATAAAAATTGAAACTTTACATACTTATGTTCCTTCTTCGCTTAAAAATGAAAAATTAAATGAGCCCATGTGGGAATAATTTTATCTTTAAACATTTAAGATATTTACTTCGTTGGATATTTAAGTAAAAATAAGATTACTAATAATTTAAAAATGAATAAACCATATTCTTTTAGTATCGATCAAATGAACGGGATTGTTGAGGATACATACGCCAAGATTATAAATGAATGTGAAAATTTAAAAAAAAATACTAATTGTCCAAATGAGCAAGTACTAGCACTTTTAAGTGTAATTGCTTCAAATTACACTAGTAAAACAGAAAAAAACTAAATTTAAAATGATAAGCTATTTTACTTGGAGCGAATTTGACAAAAGCGTAGAAGAAATAGCCAATAAATGTAGGTTTAAGGATTTATCTGGAATATATGGAGTTCCACGTGGTGGATTATGTCTTGCTGTAGCACTAAGTCATAAATTAAAAATTGAATTAATTTCAAAACCAAAAAAAAATTCGCTAATAGTAGATGATGTTTATGAAACTGGTCTTACATTAACGACCTTCAAAGATATTGAAGGAGCAGTGTTTTTTGTATTATTTAGTAAGATTAAACCTACATGGTGGAATACCGTATTTATATCAAAAAAAAGCCAATGGATAGTTTTCCCTTGGGAAAATACTTCAAATTCAAAAAGTGACCGCGAAGATTACATCAAAAAAAGAGGTTTAAGTTGAGAAAGAAATTATATTTGGCAAATCCATATGGATTTTCAAAACAAACTAAAACTCTCTTATATGAATTTATTGAAATCTTCAATGATTTAAATCTAGAAGTATATGAACCTTTTGAAAGAGCAAAACCACTAACAAAAGAAGAAAGTCAATGGGCATATCACGTTGCAAGAAGTAATTTCCATGATTTAAAAGAATGTGATTGTATTTTTGCGATTGTTAATGGAAATCCACCAGATGAAGGTGTAATGATTGAATTAGGTATCGCAATAGCCCTAAAAAAGGAAATCTTTTTATTCAGAGATGATTTTAGAAATTGTTCCGATAGCGATCAATACCCATTAAATCTAATGTTATTTCTTGGACTGCCTAAAGATGATTGGGAAAAATATTATTTTGAATCACTACAAGATATAAAAAGTAATAAAAAAAGATTTGTTGAGTGGGCAAAAAAATAAGCTATATAAACCATCAATTCTTGAATTGAAGTTTGAATTTTAAAATTTATCAATCAAGGTGCTAGAATAATATTTATTTAGAAAATTTTGACACAGGTAACAGTTGGAGAGAACGAGGGAATTGAGTCAGCCCTTAGAAGATTTAAAAGACAAGTATCTAAATCTGGAATCTTTGCAGATTTAAAAAGACTTAGACATCACGAAACTCCCATTGAAAAATACAAAAGAAAATTACAACAGAGACGAAAAGCAAGAAGAAGATAGTTTCTTAGAACTTTTAAAGTTTTTTTTTAAATTTTAATATTTATCAATTATTAATAGAAGTTAAAAAAAAATTTAATTATTTCAGCTTTTTAAGCTTCTTAACAAGATTTATTCCAACTCCTGAAACAGAAAGAAGATCTTTTTCATCAGCAGCGATAACTGCCTTTGTTGTTTTAAATCCAGCCTCATACAAAGCTTTTGCACTTTTTGCTCCAACGCCTGGAAGTGTAGTCAAAGTTTCTATATTTTTCTTAGAATTTACCGCTTTGGTTTTTGTTTTTGTTTTTGTTTTTGCAGACTTTGCTGCTTTTTTTTCTTTCTTTAAAGGAGTTTCTGGAGTTACTGCACTTTTAAACAAAATTGATTTTAGTTTGCTGAAAAATTTAGAAATCATTGCAATATATAAGTAATAAAATTAGCTCTTCAATTTAATATTATCAAATTCCAGAGGAATTAAATAACTAGAAAATAACTAATTGAATAGAAATAATTTATTTACAATTATATAAAGACACATATTTAATATTTATGCAAGTTTACAAGCCATTGCAAGGTTTTATAAATTATTTTAAAAACTAAAAAAAAGATAAAATTTATATTCAAAATTTAAAGGTATTTATTAATAGTAAAATTAAAATCTTATTAAAGAACAGATCATAAAAATGAAGCTTATTTTTATAAGTGGACCTTCCGGAAGCGGTAAAACAACTTTATCAAATCAAATAATAAAAAATAATAAAAATGGTATTGTATTAAGTACCGACAATTACTACAAGACAGGGTTAATAAGTAAATTACTACCAAAATTTATAAAAGGTTTTTTTGATAGAAGTATTAGTTTTAATAAAGAACTATTCAAAAAAGATTTTGATTTTATTTATAAGAATGGAATTTCAATCTGTGATCGTTATTATAATTTCAAAAAGAAAACAATTCAAAATATCTTAAACGAAACAAATAATATTAGTTTTTTAATTATTGAGGGTATATTTGCTGAAGAATTCTCAAACACTTTAAACAATAAGGATTATATTTTTTTAGAAATAAAAACTAAAAAAAATGAGTGTATGAAAAGAGTTGTCCAAAGAGATATAAAAGAAAGGGGGAAGAATAAAAAACAAGCTGAGAAAGATTTTTTAAAATCATGGAGCATTTATTACGAAAAATCCAAACCTAATATCAAAAAAAATAATACAAATAAATTCATTATTGAAAAAAACACTGATATAGATCAAATTCTGAAAAAATTATTAAATTAAGTCCTTAATTTTTTCTCTAACATTAAAGCACTTAAAATTGAGCCTTCAATTCTACCAAATCCATCTCCTTCAAACCAGTCTCCGCAAAATCCAATTCTATATTTTCTACTAAATTGTAAAGATAATGGTACAGCAAGGCCAGATGGCTGTGATGCTCTCCATTTCATAATAGATATTTTTTCATCAAAAGTTAATTTATTTACTATAGAATTCTCTTCAAACAGTTTATTGAAATTTGTAATTATTTTTTGTTTAATAACTTCTTCATCATTTGCACTTATATAAGAATTAATTAACTCTGCGTTTTTTGAATGTACTACAATTCCTAATTTATTATTATCTTGCTTCTGAAAAATAATTCTTTCAAATCTATATTTTTTTTCTAAATTATTTTTTAAATAAAAATACCTTTGTTTTTTAAAATAATAATCTTTATAACTATAATTTTCATTTGTATAAATTAAAAAAGTTAACCTGGGAATAAATGTTTGTTCTTCTAAGAAATTTAATAGTAAATCTATTTTTTTATCATAATTAATAGGAATAGCTTTTCTTAATGGAATTTGATTTACGTTTAATATTTTTAAAGACCTCTTATGTAACAACAAATTAGTTGAACAAATAAGATATTTTGACTTGAATTTGTCGCCATTTTTTGATGTTAGTAACCATTCCTTATCATTAAACTTCATATCAACTATTAAAGTTTCAAAGAAAAAATCAATTTTCTCTTTTAAATTATTTGACTCAATTATCTTTTTCGATAATTCATTCATGGAATCTAAAGATAAATAATTAACTCCGCAAGAAAATTCAGATTTTTTTATGGTTTCTAAATGAGAATCTTCATTCAGAAAAAATATGTCTGAGTCATCAATTTTTATATATTTATTTTCCAATAATTCATCAATATATCTTTTTAAAATAGGATTATTTTTACTGTTATGGATATTAAAATTTGGAGAACCATGGTTTAGTTTCCATCCTTTATATTTTTTGCTTATTCTTGTGCTTGATCTCCCTCCAAGTCCACGACCAATTTCAATTAATCCAACTTTTTTTGCAATATTATTTTTTAGATACTCTGAAGCGAAAACACACCCAGATATGCCTCCACCTATTATTAATAAGTCATATGTAACGTCGCTTTTCATAGGTTTAATATTAAAAGAAATTATCTTTCGTTTTTTAAGAAACTATAAACAGAATCAAGTTTCTCTATTGATGAAAAATCAGATTCAATTAGAGGAGTAATATTATTATTTTTATAAAAACTAACTAAATCACTAGTAAAATCAAAAAAATTATCCAAGTCAAATAAACACTTTTTTGATATGTATACCTCCTTCCAAGGACGAAATTTAAACCGGGCTATAAATTGCTTAGAAGGAATAAATAAACTTCCAAAAAGATTTAATTTTTCATCTTTTACTATTTCCTTAAGATAATACAACTCATTCTGAAGAACTTTAATATCTGTGCCATATTGAAACCAAATTGAATTTATTAATCCAGACGAAATTTTTCTTTCGAACCTGTGTCTTTCTGAAGGAATATTATAATATTTTTTTAAGTATGGATTGTAAGCTATACCTAATTTAACTTTTAAATTTTTTTCTTTTTTTAAATAAGCTAATACATCAACTGTGTCAAAGTTTTTTTTCTTATTTGATCCCGACAAAAGGAGAATTTTATAATTTCTATTAATATGAGAATTTTTAACAAAATCTAAAAAATCCTGATAAGATTTTTCTCTATATCCTGAATATTGATGATAAAGACTGTAGTGATAAGTCACATTAAATTCATCATAGTTTTTAGATATAAATTTGATAGTGGAATTAAATAAATCCTTCTTTATAAGTCCTTTGCATGGAATATTAATATTTTTTATATTATTTAATTTGCAAAAATTAAGTTTATTTTTCAACTGAGGAATACTTTTAAATGATAATTCAAATCTTATATTATTGTTCATTTTTTAGAAGTCATATTAAATCACTAAACATATTAACGAAAACACGCATCTGCTACGATTCTTAATTTGGAAGTCGTTTTTTTTTATTAGCCCTTTAAAAATAAATAGGGGAAATCTCTAATGCGGCTTTTAAAGAAATTTTATCTTCTGCAGATTTTAGAATAATTTGATTAAAAAATTTCCAATTTTCGGGTAATACTAAACCCAGCCATGATAAATATAGACCTACAAAAATACTGGACAATAAAAATAAAAAACCTCTTAACAAATAAAATTTTAACTTTTACTAATTAAAATAAAATAATAGTTCAATTATATTTGATAATGATAAATAATTTATTTCCTTTCTTCTTATCGCAGATATTTAATCCATTAAAGATTTTCATGAACTCGAGAGGTTAGAATATCAAAAAAAGTATTTTTTTAGAATATGGCTAGCCAAGATTATCTAATTGCAATAGCTTTAATAGAGCAAAACTTAGTAAGAGCAATGCCTCTTGGAGGTAAAGAAATCAAAGATAATTTAGAGGAAACAGAAAATTTCAAGAAACTTGGAGAAGAGGTAATCTTAAATCTTCTAATGCGAGTGTTTCAAAGAAGTGATGAAGGTTCATTAAAAAGGGCTTCTGAAGAAAAAGGTTTGCTCCTGGTTCATATGCATCCTAAAAGAATGCAGAAAGAACTCCCATTCATTAAATCT
Source organism: uncultured Prochlorococcus sp. (assembly GCA_902594875.1). Lineage (GTDB taxonomy): Bacteria > Cyanobacteriota > Cyanobacteriia > PCC-6307 > Cyanobiaceae > Prochlorococcus_A. Next base: position 67,511 of record CACJNU010000001.1, on the reverse strand, counting down.
GAATGGATAAGAGACGGAGATACACAACAGTTTCTAAAATACCTTGGCAATCTCTCAAAAGAAGTATGGACTGCATCATTTGTAAAGTACAAAGGAATTGAATTTACTTCTATCTCGAAGAATGATGAGATATAAGATATATAAAAATATTTTCTTTTCAAAGAATTTCTTTCTTTACAATATTATTTTCCTTTGTGACTTTAAAACAATTTCTACCATTACCAAAATCAATTGAGGAATAGTCAAAATCATTTTTAATATGCAATGCGCAATTGCCCTCAATACATATACAAGATTCAATAATTTCTCTCTGAACAACATCATTAACGTAAGGTTCCCTTTCTTTCTCTTCATCAAAATGCGGGCAGGCAATACCTTCAACTATGCCTAAGCAATCAATTATTGCTAACTCTACAGCATAAGAATCTGTTATACCTTTATCAAACCAACAAATTGCCCCAGCACTTACACCACTCATTACAATTCCTTTTTCATAAGCATTTCGCAAAATTTTATGTAAATTCCATTCTTTCCAAACAGCTAACATACTTTTTGTATTTCCTCCGCCGACATAAATGATGTCTTGTGTTAAAACTTTCTCTTCTAAGTTTTCTGTTCTAGAGAAGAAATCAATATGACTTGTTACACAATCAAGTTTAGAAAATGCTCTATAAAAATTTAGTTTATACAAACTACTATCTCCAGATGCTGTGGGAATAAAGCAAATTTTAGGTCTTTTTTTATTACTTAAAGAAACTATATACTTTTCAATTTCAAGAGAACCCAATGAACGTCCAAACCCTCCTCCCCCAATTGCGACTATATTTTTACTAGGCATATTAAATAAAAGATTTGTATATGAATTTAAGACAAATTACCATTAAAGATCAACTGGAATTAAAGAAGGTTTATTTTGATTCGATTCAATCATTAGATGAAAAAATTTATAGTCAAGAACAAAAAAGAGCCTGGTCAAGCCAAGCTTGGAATAACCCAAATTTTGTTAAGTCAATAATTAAAGGAAAAGGATGGCTTATAAGTAAACAAGGAATTATTATTGCTTTTGCCACAAGATATCCCACCGATAGAATTGCGCTATTTTACTGTAAAGGTAAATTCCAAAGAAAAGGCTACGGCGCTAAGTTACTTCATAAATTAGAAAATGAAGCAAAGAAAGAAGGTTTAGATTTTCTTTATACTGAAGCGAGCTTAATAAGTTATGAATTATTTCTTAAAAATGAATGGAAAATTATACGTAAAGAAAAAGTCATTATAAATAACATTTTATTTGAAAGATATAAAATGACTAAAATTATAAAAATTAATTAATTAATAATGTCTGGCAAAAGCAAGGAATTAATTCTGATTCAAAGGGTTCTAATTTGGGCGTTATACTTTTTTTCAGGATTTATACTATATTCAAACAAAGGATTTTTGCCTTCATTAATAATTACTTTCTCAAGAATTATTTATCCATTATCTATTTTTTGGTTACAAATAAGAATTAAAAAAAGGAATAATTTTCTGCCTATTGATTCAAAAATGACTACTTCGCAATTATGGTTTAATTTATTACCCGTTATTGCATCTCTATTAACTGTAATTTTTTCTTTAACTAACTCTTTTTTATACATCCTAGGAAAATTAATTAACTCTTAAAATGAATTAATTATTAACTATTATTAGCCTTTGAAATTTCTCTAATAAAAAACATAATGTAAAGAAATTTGTATTTTACATATATTTGTTTAAATTTTAAATAGTGATGAATAAAATCATGAAAAATATTTCATTAAAAAGAAATATTAATTTTGATAAAAAAAAAGATATAAATGATTATGAATTATTCTCTTTAAAAATCACAGATAATTTATATAAAAAAGATATTGGGAAATTCCTTGAGACTTTATCTTCTCACTTTATTTAAGAAAATATTTTTTTTCTGATCTTCAAATTCAAACAGTCCCATTAATAAATAATTATTTGAGGGATAATGAATAAAACTTTTAGGAATACTCCAATGCAATTATTTCTTGCTGACTGCCAATTTCCAGATATTGAGAATCAAGTGAAAGCTTATAAATTATTTGTAGAAACTTGGGAAAACGGTGAAATTGCAAAATCAGATAAAACAGATAAATTTGAGATGTTATTTAGAGTTCATGCTCCAGGGGAGGGTAGAGTAGTTTGTTTATGTAAGGCAGAGAGTGATAAAGAAATTTTTGAGCATTTTGCTCCATGGAGAGCCAAATTTGGCATTCATATGGAATTTACACCTGTAATAAGTTGTCAAAATGTTGTCGATTACCATAAAGATTTGTTCAAAACTTTAGGGTAATTAGCTTAAATCTAAAATTTATCGTGATTAAACCTTTTTCCAATCTTATTTATAAAAAAAATGATAGAAGTTTTTCTTCTTCAAAAAATAAGCTCAAGAAAGAAGAAAACGTCAAATCTAAACCATTAATAATATTTGGTTTCATAATCTCATTAACTTCTATCTTTTTACTTTTATTCACTATTAATAATAGATTTGGATGATATATGAGTATTTAGAACTATTATCTTGGAACAAATATGTTCTATTATTAATTTAAAAATAACTAACTAAATGGCGTTTAACGAAGGGGGGATGGCATCAGGCCTTCTTATCATCGCAGTATCTATAATTTTTGCTGCCGGTTTTGGATTTTTAGTCTTGCATTTTGTACCTGGAACTCCATTTTAGGTTATCCAACTGAACTTGATATACAAAATATCCTAAACATTAACAGTTTCTAAATCCTGCATTTGATTATCATCAGAATTAGATTTCTTTTTTAATCGATAAGCATAAACTAAAGATCCTAAAGCTATCGTACTAGATGCAAAAATCCCGGATATGAGTATCAAGGCAAAAAGACCTCCTATTAGTCCCCCTTTTAATCTAAGCAAATTTGATTTAATTAAAAGTATTGATAAAAAAACAATTGTGGCTTTAAGAGAAGAGATCTTCAAAAAAGTAAATGGGGTAAAAGGATTTAACAACATTTCTTTGGCGGAAAGTAATTTACTTTGATTCTAAAAATAAATTTAAAAAACCGCATAAAAAAAGACTCAAATGAGTCTTTTATAATCTAAATTAAATCTGATAATTTATTGATCAGGATCTAATTTACTATAGTTTGGACCAACAATAATCCAAAGTAGTGCAAAAAGAACCATAGATCCAATTCCAACGTAAGCGGCAGAAGGAACAAAACCACCTATAGCAAAAGAAGCTAATAAATTCATGATTTTAAAAACATAGATATCTCCGAGCTAGCATACAGATTTTTATGAAAAATATACCTATATTGAGACATTTCTTCGTAATTATTAGAATCGTTTAACTATCCATTTATAAAAAATCCACAAAATTTTTATTATTTATTTTATTATCAAATCATTACTATTATACTGGTGCTCTTTTAGACCATCGAAACTTTTTGTTCTAATGACTCCCAACTATACCTTTATTTATGATGGAGAATGCCCATTCTGTAATCATTTTGCTGAGCTCCTTGAGATCAAAAGCAAGATAAATAATATTAAAATTCTTGATGGTCGTAAAAATTTAACTCTAATTAAATCCCTATTAGAGAAAGGTTATGATCTAGATAAAGGAGCTATTCTCCTGAAAGATGAAGATATCTTTCATGGGGCAGATGCAATTAATACTATTTGCAAACAGATAAATAATCCCTCAAGTAATTTACTTTTGTTACTTTCTAGAGTGTTTAAATCAAATAAACGAACAAATTTGATATTTCCTTTCCTAGTCAGAGCTAGAAGATTCGCATTGATATCAAAAGGAATATCAATATCTTTAGTTTAAAAATAAAAACTTTATGAATATTAAATAACATATTTATAAGCTTCTGTATCAATAAATGATAATTGTTTATTTCTTAGCTAGAACTAGATGGTAACAACGAGTATTAAATGATAGAAAATTTCAATCCCTTTATCTCATTAGGCGGTGATAACCCAAAAGTTAATCATATGGCTGAAGCAGCACTTGAAATGAATTTAACTTGCAATGATTTAAAGAAGGATTTAAATTTAACTGATGGTGATGTAGTGGATATGTTGCAACTAGTCATGGATAGGTTTAAAAATAGCAATTAAGTTTATATCTTTATTAATTAATCACTACATATATATTATTTTTTAATGAAAACAGTACAAATTGAGTTTTCGAAATATGAATCAGTTAATTTTTTATGGCCAAAATTAATAGAAGATTACGGATTTGACAAAGCCAGAAAAATAATTTCCCAAGCTATTGACTTACAAAAAATGCATGGGACTAAAAATAGCACCATGCCAATCATATTTTCAGGAACAGGAGGATTAGCTCTAATACCAATACAAATGCTAGAAAAAGAAAACTTTAAAATTAGTTATAAAGATAAACAAGTTTTAATATTTAATCTAAAAAGAAAGTCATTTCAAATTTTAAATGAAGCAAACTAATACAAATTAGTAACTTCTCGATAAAGCCAAAATTATCCTATAGTCTAGTAAAATAATTAATTGATAATGGCTTTTGAAGCGACCTACCTTGGGTCAAATGGTTGGTTTATAAAATTTATAAAAACCAATTTAATTATTGATCCTTGGCTTAAGGGAGATCTAATCTTTCCTCCAGGTGAGTGGTTTTTTAAAGGATCATTAGAAGAAGAAATTTCATTAGATAAAAAAATAGATATTATTTTATTAACCCAAGGATTACCTGACCACTGTCATATTCCAACATTAGAAATGTTCAGAAAGGATATTCCTATAATTTGTCCTAAAAGTGCTGTTGAAACATTAGAAAAAATTGGTTTTAGTGCAATTAAAATGCTTAAGCCAACTGAAAAGGTTATTCAATTTAATTTAAGTTTTGAAGCTACTGCTGGGGCTCCAGTACCACAAATAGAAAACGGATATATTGTTAAAGACGATCAAGATAATGGGTTTTATATAGAACCCCATGGATATCTTGATGAAAATTTAAGCAAACAAAATCTTGATGCAGTCATTACTCCTACAAAAAATTTAAAATTACCTGTAGTAGGTCCTTTTGTAAAAGGTGCTGATGTGATACCTAAATTGATTAACAAATTCAATCCAAAATATATACTTTCAAGTACCGTGGGCGGAGAAGCAAAATATTCAGGTTTTTTAAATAATTTAATTTCAGTTCAGGATTATGAAGAGGAATTAAATTGTAATCTTGTAGATTTAAAGAGTATGCAATCTATTATGATTTAAATTTATTTAATAGATCATTCATTTAGTTATTTAAATTGAAAGTACATTTATTTTAAAAGGAGTAAAAAAATTCATTCATTTTTTATTACCTCAATACTTTTTTTAGCTTTAAATAATAGCTATGTATGTGAAAATTCAAAGCTTAATCTTGTGATGAGAAATAATTTTAATGGCGACTTTTCCATAATAGAAAAGATATCTGAGTTAAAGCCGGGAGCATTTATTAATATTAATTGGAATAAAAAAAATCTTATGCTTCCATATTCTTTAAGGAAAGATTACATTTCATTTACAGATAAAAAATGGGACTGGAGGTACCAATTCAATAAGGACGGATCGCCCAATATTAATAATCCTTCTTTATACGAACTACTTCCTTCTGGAAAAATTAAAATTCATTCTTGTGAAGCAGAAGATAATAGGTCAAACTTATAATTACAAGACAAGTATCCTAGATAATTCAATAACTAAAATATATTAAAGATGGACAAGCCAAAAAACCAAAAAAGTATTTCAAGATATGTGAAACTTAAAGATTACAAAGTTTTTGATTATGAAATTCCAGAAATCTTTTTGGACTTCGTAATTAATAAAAATGCTGTTTATGTTAAGACCAAACTAAAATTGGAAAAAAAAAATAAGAATACCAGAAACCTTATTCTTGATGGTACGGATATATTAATAAAAAAAATATTTATAGATGACTCATTACTAGAAAAGGAATACTACAAACAGCAAAAAAATCACTTAAAAATTAAAAATATAAATAAAGATAATTTTTTATTAAAAATAGAAGGAATAATTAAACCAAAGGAAAATACATCACTTTTAGGAATGTATGAGAGTAATGGAATTATAACTACGCAATGTGAGGCAGAGGGATTTAGAAGAATAAGTTTTCACTCTGATAGACCTGATATTCTAAGCAAATACACTGTGAGAATTGAAGCTGATAAAAATGATTATCCTGTCTTACTTTCAAATGGTAACATCGTAAAAGAAAATGATCTAACAAATAATCGACATGAAATAATTTGGGAAGACCCATACCCAAAACCCTCATATCTATTTGCATTGGTAGCCGGTAAACTTAATTGTGTAAAAGATAATTTCATAACAAAATCGAATAAAAAAGTAAAAATAAATATTTATGTTGAGTATGGTGATGAAAAATATGTTCAACATGCAATAAGTTCGTTACAAAAATCCATGAGATGGGATGAAGATAAATATAACCTTGAATACGATTTGTCATTGTTCAATATAGTTGCAATCAGGCACTTTAATATGGGCGCAATGGAAAATAAAAGTCTCAATATTTTTAACTCAAAACTAATACTCGCTAATTCTGAAACAACAACTGATGAGGAATTAGAAAGAATAGAAGGTGTGATCGCCCATGAGTACTTCCATAATTGGACGGGTAATAGAGTAACTTGTAGGGATTGGTTTCAATTATCTCTAAAAGAGGGTTTAACAGTATTCAGAGATCAACAATTTACTGCAGACCTTCATAATCATGAAATCAAAAGGCTTGAGGATGCAAAATTTCTTAGAAGAAATCAATTTAGAGAGGATTCTGGTCCTACATCGCATGCTGTAATGCCAGATAAATATCAAGAAATAGACAATTTCTATACGACCACGATATACGAAAAAGGTTCAGAAATAATTAGAATGCTATATAAGCTTGTAAAAGATGAAAATTTCTATAAAGGATTTAGTAATTACATCTCAACATATGATGGGAAGGCAGCAACAATAGACCAATTTGTCGATAAAATTTTGGAACAGAATAAGGAAATCGATCCTAAAGAATTTAAAGTCTGGTACAAGCAAAATGGCACCCCAAAAGTTAAATTAAAGAGAATTTGGGATCATATAGAAGAAAAACTTACAATTCAAGTCTCTCAAAGTAATCCAATAAAGAAGAACCCATATAATGATTTACCTCTAATAATTCCTATAAATCTGGCTATATTTTGCGGTGAAAATAACATAATAGAAAAAACAGTTGTTTTAACAAATAAAAACCAAGAATTTATTTTTAGGAATTTAAGATCTAAACTCCAAATTCCCTTGGTAACTTATTTTCGCGAATTCTCTTCACCTGTTGAGTGGGAATCAGACACTACCTTGGATGAAAAATTTTTAATCTTAAGATATGAAAAAGATTTTTTTACACTATCTAATACTGTAAAAGAATTTTATAAAAAAATCATTTTATGGAGATTAGATGAAAAACCAGCTCATAAAATTGAAAAAAAATTAATAAGCACCTTAATATCATTTATAAAAAATAAAGATATTAATTTATCCCTTTTATCAGAATTACTAAGTATTCCGACATTTGCTGAAGTTGAATCAGAGATGAAAAATATAGACCCTTTAAAGATTTATAAAACTATTGACGAATTAAATCATTTATTCGGTACTAAATTAAAAGAAGAATTATATTTTAAGCTCCTAGAAATTGAGAAAAATCTAGATCAAGTTTGGCCAGAAGGTAAAAATGAAAGAAAACTAATCGAAACTATTTGGAAACTACTCTTGCACAGTAATGATGAGGAAATTAAATACAAAATAATTAATTATGTCGATAGTAATTCGATGACGTTAGCAAAAGCTGCATTGAATTCTTTCAGTAGGATTAATTGTCCTGAAAGAAAAACTATTTCAAATATATTCTTCAATAAATGGAAAAATAATAGTGTCGTTTTGGACAGTTGGTTCTCATTCAATGCTTCTATAGAAATTGATGAAAAAACAAACAGCATTGAAAAATTATTTGAAAATAAGTTTTTTGATTCAAAATCACCTAACACTTTAAGAGCTATATTAAATTCTTTCGTAACAAGCAATAGTACTTTTCATGCAATGGATGGTTCTGGTTATAAATATATTGCAAAAAAGATAATTGACTTTGATAAATTAAATCCAATCGTAATTTCCCGTTTTGTAAAAGTATTTAGTAGATACAATTATTATTCAGACCCTTACAAAAGTAATATGGTAGAAACAATAAAGCAGATTAAAAAAAATAAACTATCAACAAATACTAAAGAAGTATTAGATGCAATAATAAAGTAATTAATTGATGTTATTTAATTAAATATAATAACAATTATAAATATTAAAAATAAAATAAATACAAGATACTTATTAATAATAATATAATCAAATACATTTTTATTATTATCTTTATTCCACTTTTTATTTACGTATTCTTTAGTTATAAATTTATTAGGTCTGCCACAATATAAACATGTTGGGGAAGTTATTAAAATTAAATTTTTACATTGGGGGCACTTTTTTTTTTTCATAATCTAATTTTACTGAATAAAATTGAAATCAGAAACAATAAATAAAATAAATAATTTAAATTTTATTTTTTATGTTTTGAATAATTAAATATCATTGCAAAAAAAAATTTGATTCTAACTATTTAAAAAAATTCAATATAATAAAAAATTAGTATTTGTTTTGAAATGTTTGCTATTGCACTTGGAATGTCACCTGTCGAAAAAATCACTGTTGCAATATCTGCTTCAATTTTTATAATCGCCTTTACATGGGTCTCGATTAAGGGAGATTTAAGAAAACTCGCTAATGAACTAATTGAAGATAATGAAAATAATCAGGATAATTAAAAATAATCTTTTAAACTACTTTGCATGCAAACTAGGATAATCAATAATATGCCTAATTTCTTTTAGGGAAGAACCATAGATTTTTTCACCATTTAAGTGAACACCAATCCATTTTTCCTTTTGATTAAAAAAATTACCTTTAGTAATATCCCTCTCGAGATAATCTTTATTATCCCAATTTAAAGTTATATCCCAACCTTTATAATTTTCTATCATTGTGAAATAGAGGACATACTCAAATAATACCCAAATAGACTAAGAACAAAAACAAAGGAAATAAGTATTTTTTTCGTTATTTTTATTTAATATTTATGTAGTACTTACTTTTATTTTACGAGCAGCTTTATCTGCATACTTTCTAGCCAAATTAATGTCAGAATTTGATGAGAGAACAACACCCATTCTTCTGCCTTTTCTAGAAACTGGTTTACCAAATATGAGCACTTTAGTCTTTTCAAATTCTAATGCTTCATTAAGACCCTCATAAATAGGATTTAGATACTCATGATTAGAGAGAATAACTCTTGATGCAGAGGGTTCAATTAGATCTATGTGCGGTATTGGTAAATTTAAAAATGCCCTTAAATGTAATTCAAATTCATTAATATTTTGACTAACTAATGTAACCATACCAGTGTCGTGTGGTCTTGGAGAAAGTTCTGAAAATATAACATCACTTCCTTTTACAAAAAACTCTACTCCGTATAATCCAGCTCCATTAAGGTTATTTAATATTCTACTTGTCATTCTCTTAGCTTCAATAATTAAAGACTCCTTGATCTCTATAGGTTGCCAACTACATTGATAGTCTCCATTAGATTGAAGATGTCCAATTGGTAAACAAAAAATATTTTCACCTTTTTCTTTTCTAACAGTTAGAAGAGTAAACTCAAAATCAAAATTAATAAATTCTTCAATAATTACACCTTTAACCTTTCCTCTTGAATTTGCTTGTGCCTGTTCCCAAGCATTTTGTAAATCATTTTTTGTTTCAACCAAACTCTGTCCCTTTCCTGAAGAGCTCATTAAAGGCTTGAGTAAAAGTGGGAATCCAATTTTATCTGCTTTTTTTTCTAAGTCATCAAATTCAAAAATATAATCAAACTTTGCAGTTTTAATTTTTAAATCTCTAGAAGCTAAGTCTCTAATTTTATCCCTATTCATTGTAATTTCTACAGTTCTGGCATTGGGAACAATATTGAATCCTTCCTCCTCTAGTTCTTTTAAGGCTTCGATTGAAAGTGCCTCTATTTCTGGGACAACATAGTCAGGATTAAACTCTTTTATAACATTTTTTAAAATATTTTTATCTCCCATATCAATTACTCTTGAATCATCAGCAACTTGCATTGCAGGTGCTTTTTCATATCGATCAATAGCCATAACTTCTAATCCTAATCTTTTGGATTCTATTACTAATTCTTTTCCAAGCTCGCCACTACCAAGCAATAAAATTTTCTTTTTAGAAAAAATTGATTCTTTCATATAGATATAACTTAATCGTCATCACCAGAAGTTTGTGAAGATGTATCATCTGTAAATTTTTTATCTTTAGAATAACTAAATAAAAAATTTCTACCAAACCAATTTTGACTTCGCATGCTAATAGTTAGTGATCTTGAAATTGCTCCTAAAAAAAAGATTCCAATCATTGCCCAAATAATTCTTTCTAAAGCAATTGCAGGTAAAAAACCTTGACCGGAATTAATAATTTCAGTAAGTGGGTCTAAAGGGTCCAAATTTTTTTTAGTAATAATATCAATTATAAAGGGTTAAATAAATGAAAAATTAAAACTTATAAAAGAAATAACCAAAACCACCATATAAATTAAACACAATAAAGTCTATACAATGCTATCTTCAAAGGGTGATTTTTTTTAGACATGCAAGTTGACGTACAAAATACTACTGTTCTTTCCTCGGATGGATCATCCATAAAACTAGGTGAATATTCGGGGGAAGTAATTTTAGTTGTTAATGTAGCTAGTTATTGCGGAAATACTGCTCAGTATCAGGATCTTCAAAAGCTACATGATTTATATTCAAGCAAAGGCTTAAGAATACTTGCATTCCCTTGTAATGATTTTGGGAAACAAGAACCCGACTCTCTTTCAGAAATAAAAGAATTTTGCACAACAAAATATGGCGTTAAGTTTGAAATCTATGAAAAAGTTCATGCCAAAGGCAATACCACAGAACCATACACAACCCTTAACAAAGTTGAACCTGAAGGAGATGTTGAATGGAATTTCGAAAAATTTCTGATCGGAAAAGATAGTAAAGTAATTGCAAGATTCAAACCAGGTATTAAACCATTTGACGAAAACTTAATAGCAGCTATCGAGGTAGCTTTAGATTCATAACAACCTTCTTATAATTAAAATTAAAATATTAAAAATAAATACCCTTTATATTGGAAAAAAATTAAACAAATTATTCTGAAGAACTTCCTATTTTCAAAATTCAGGCATGTATAGTATTTTTAAATTTAATTTAAAATCTTATTAATTATCAGTATCAACATCCACGTCTATTATTTCATCTTTAAAAGTTCTTTTTTTAGGTTTAATTGTTTTTACCACTGGATCTACTATTTCTTCTTTAACTTCACTTTCTTCTGATTCCTTTGATTTTTCTTCTGACTCTGTTGTTTCTTCTTTAACTTCACTTTTTTCTGATTCCTTTGATTTTACCACTGGATCTACTATTTCTTCTTTAACTTCACTTTCTTCTGATTCCTCTGATTTTACTTTTGAATTTGCTAAGCTTTGATACTCATCTTTACTTAAAAGGAATTTCAATAGTTTTTTAAATAATAAGAAACCTTTTTCAATTCTTTTTGGACCTAAAATTGAAAGCAAAATTACTAAAATTATGAATATTTCAGGTGAATTTAAACCTAATAGTTTCATAAAATTTCATATTCTATCTATATTTTAGTACATGCTAAAAATTTAATCTAATTATTCTCAAAAGTTGGTAAATAGAGTTCCCTGTTTGATGCAATTAAACCTTCTTCTTTAAAAAAAATCTCAAGATCTTTTAGGTCATTTATATCTACAAATTCACCACAATTATCTAATATATTATTGTGCGTGAAATTCCATAAATTATCCAAGTATTCATCATCGTCTGGAAATGCTACAAATTTCAAATATGTATTATTCAAAGCATATTCACTAGCAAAATCAGAATCTAATCCTTCCCTCTTAGCATCACAAAAAACTTTAGCAAATCTTTTGCCTACAGAAGTTTGAGCACTTGTTAAATCTAAATTACCTTGCATAGCATTTACATTTATTGGTGCAATAAAAATAATTATTGGAAGAAAAATAGATACTAATATAAACAAGAAAAAATTTCCTTTTTAGATTTTAACTCAACATAAACTAGCAAAAAAAGTAATCAATTAGGCCTATTTAAGTAAAAGCACTTATTATAAATTAAGAAATAAATAAAAAACATAAAATCAGCTCCATATCTAAATTTATAATAAAGAAAGATAAAATAAATTTAAAATAATATGTCTTCAAATATAAGGCTAAAAGGAAGGGGAGTTAACAGGATAATTACTAGTAAGGTCATGCTATCGCCATTAGCTGGAGTTACAGATAACATTTTTAGACGACTTGTACGTAAATGGGCTCCAAACTCTTTACTTTTTACAGAAATGATAAATGCCACAAGTCTTAAAAAAGGATATGGTATACAAAAAATCAATCAAATAGATTTAGAAGAAGGTCCAATTGGAGTACAAATATTTGATAATAGGCCATATGCTGTTTCTGAAGCTGCGAAACAAGCTGAGGACTCTGGAGCTTTCTTAATTGATATAAATATGGGATGCCCAGTAAAAAAAATTGCAAAGAAAGGTGGAGGCAGTGCTTTAATTAAAGACCGAAAACTTGCTATAGAATTAGTCAAAAATGTTGTAAAAGCTGTTAGAGTCCCAGTAACAGTAAAAACACGACTCGGATGGGATAGTAAAGAAGAAAATATAGAGGATTTCTTATTTAAACTTCAAGATGCGGGAGCAACGATGATCACACTTCATGGAAGAACTAGAAAACAGGGTTTTTCAGGCAAGTCAGATTGGGAAATGATAGGGAGACTTAAAAAGTTGTTAGAGATTCCAGTAATTGCTAATGGAGATATCAAAAATCCAGATGACGCTCTTAATTGTTTAAAAAAAACAAATGCTGATGGTGTAATGATTGGTCGAGGAATTTTAGGATCCCCATGGACAATAGGAGAAATAGATTATGCCCTTAGAGAAAATAAAAACTTTAAAGAACCAAACACAGAAGAAAAACTATATTTAATTATCGAGCATCTTGATGAATTAATAAAAGAGAAAGGAGATCACGGCTTGCTAATTGCAAGAAAACATATCTCATGGACATGCAAAGACTTTAAAGGAGCATCAGATTTGAGAAATAACTTGGTTAGAGCTGTTGATAAAAATGAAGTTAAAAATTTAATAACTAAAATGATTAAAACTTTGAATAATGAAAAAAATAGATTAGCTTAAAACAAATTTATTTTTTGAATGAAAATTATTAGTAAAGAAACAAGTAAAAGAGTTTGTGATCACATGAACAATGATCACATAGATTCAGTGCACAAATATCTTATTCATTATGGGAAGATAACAAGTTTTGACAATGCTTATATGGAAGAAATTAATAATAGTTATATAAAAATCAATTACGATGGCCAATCAGCAATTATCAATTTTAAAAATGAAATATCTGAAGAAGAAATTCATTCAACTTTAGTATCAATGATTAAAGACATTAAAAAATAAAATAAATTATAAAAAATTCTAATTCTTATTTTCATAGAAATCAGTTATTTTTTTACATTCTTCAAATGAAAGCATGCTTAATCTAGATGTGGCTTTTATTTTTAGAATTGCACAAACAGCTAATAAATCAGCGCTATCAACTTTGAGTGCTTCAGAAAGTTCTAGTACCCTAAGACCTTTCATTAGTATTAAAAATTCTTTTCTACATTATCAAGAAAACTAAAATTAATGGGCTGCATTTTTCCCTAAACCTGCAACAAATGGAAAAGTTTGTTCATCACCAAATATATCTTCTACCGAAGAATTAGAAATATTAGTTTTTTTATTTTCAGGCTTAATTTCTTCAATTTCATTAGCAATATTATCTTTAATGTTATTTTCAATTTCTTTTGCTAATAAATTATTCGTATTAGAAAATATTGAAAAAACTAATACACATAAAAACAAAATAATTCTTTTCATAAAAAAATTTTATCTAGTAATATTGTTATATACCAATAGAGTTATTTAATAAAAGTAGATAATTTTAAAACAAATCTATATAAATCAAAATCAGAAAATATTCATCTTCCCAACTTATTTCTATTTTTAAATCTTATTAAAAAATAAAGACCTAGTAACAAAAGAATTGCCAAGGAGTACTGATTAAGAAAAACATAAACCATATATACGAGAAAGGGGAATAAGCAAGCCCTCTTGAAATTTAATTTCTGTTCCCTTGTCATATTTTTCCAATTTAAATATTCTTCCCATTGAAAAATCTTCTGCATTTTTCTATTTCTATTTTTACGATTAAACATGACTTTATAAATATAGTTTTATGATTCTTATGTTAATAAACAAAATTAATCTACAATATCAAAATAAGTTTTTTCATTGAATAAAAATATTTTTTAAATAAAATATGAACTCAAAACCAGTTTGGAAAATAGAAAAAATAGTTTTACCTCAGCATGCAGATCATGCAGGCGTAATGTGGCACGGCAAATATTTTAGTTGGCTTGAAGAAAGTCGAATAAATGCACTTTCAGAAGTAGGTATAAGTTATTTCGAACTAACTAAAAATGGCTTAGATTTACCTTTAATCAGTTCTTCAATAAAATATAAATATCCATTATTTCTTGGCGAAAAAATAACAATCAAGAGCGAATTCAATATTGATAAAAGTCCTAGGATTAATGTAATTTCAAAATTTCATAACAAGAAAAATGAAATCTTAACGATTGCTGAAGTCAATTTAGTCTTAATAAATAAACTGAATTTTTCTATAATAAGAAAAAGACCAGATTTCCTATCGGAAGCCTTTAGTAAATTAAATGGTTGAAATTATTATCCGCAAATTGAACAATTTATTAATTTATTAATTATGAATATATTTCAAGTTATTGATTCTTATCAGTATGAAATGGAATCAAGATATCAAGAAAAATCAATGCTCACAAATTTTTTTACAGAGCACAAATTTATAGGATGGTTAGGGTTATTTATAGTATTTTTCTCTATCTTTGCAATTTTTGTTTTTCAATTTCTTGAGTGGGAAAGTAATGACAATAATAAAAGTTAAGAAGATTTAATGATTATAATTCAACTGAATGATTTAAAAAATGGCTATTTATTTAAAAATAACTAACCCTACAGAGGTTGTAAAAAAAAAGACTTCAAAATGGCTTACAGATATTACACCTGAAAGAATTGATAGAAAATTGGTCGAGGATGAAGTAATAAAAGGCATTATCGAGCAATTAACATTAGAAGGAATAAAAGGAGAAATATCAGCAATTAATGGGTTTGAAGTAAATGAATCTTCAGTAATAACAAAAAATAATTTTGTTATTAGAAAAACAAAAACTTTTTAGATAGAAAATAAAATTTTTAATGAAAACTTATTTATTTTAATCATTTTTTTAATTTTTATAATTGCAAGAGATTATCAAATTTAAAAGAAAAAGTTAAAATTAAATAATGCCTTAAATTCCAATATTTTTATTCAAACAATTAATAATTTAATTGACGAGAACAAATACAATTTGCTTGAGGAGAGGATCAGATTAAGGGAAATAGATGCTTACGGTAACGAGGATTATAAAAAATGGATTGGCAATACACCTCTTGATGAAAAAGCCATTGAGAAAAATATATTTAATTGATCTAAGCGATTTAAAGAGGGTATACCATACTTCTGGGAAAAAGTAATTTTAAAAAAATTTGGAAGTATGGAATTATTTTCGAAAAGTGAAGATCGTATTGTAATGAAAATCCTACTATTGATGATGAAATAGTTGGATCTATTAGAAAGCTCGAGACTGAAGATTGGTTTGTTTTCATAGCAAGTCAAATAGAGAAATCATGCTTAAAACTAATGGAAAAAACTACTCAAGTAAAAACAAGGGGAACTACAAAAAAGGTATTAGATTTGAAAATCATTGTATGGAAATTCTCAAACAAAATGGCTGGGAAGTAAAAGAAACCCCTAATACAGGAGATCAAGGGGTTGACTTAATTGCGTCAATAAATGATTTGAGAATATGTATACAATGCAAAGATCATGAAACAGCTATTGGGAATAAAGCAGTTCAGGAAATTTCAGCTGGTAAATTATTTTTGGAAAGGTACACATGCAATAATAGTCTCAAAATCTGGCTTTACAAAGTCTGCTCATCAACTTGCAAAATCAAATAAAGTGGAACTAATCTATGAATATCAATTAAAAGATTTAGAAAAGTTTATTGTTTAAATAGTTTATATCAATTGATTTAAGCCCTCTTTGTAAAGCAAAAGAGTTGTAAAAATTCCTGAAGCCCACATTAAACCTCTAGCTGTGGGGATATTAAATACATATGAGCCAATATATAAAAAACGAAGAATAGGATGAATCAATGCTGCAATTATTGCAATATTAGAGTCAACTAGAGTAATCAAACAAAGAAGACATGCTGGTGCATGTAGGGAAATACTTTCCCAACAATTTTGATGACACCAAACTGCTCTTTTTCCAAAAGAAGGTAATTCATCGAATAAAGCCCTTGGAGCAGCCATATTTTCAACAGAATATCCCGCTTTAACTCTCCCTATAGTTAATGGAACAATTGATAATAAAACAACACCAACTGATAGACAAAGGCTCCAGGCAAAAGCTACTTGCATATGATTTAAATGATATTATTAGCTTAATAATTGAAACTAGTTATCGTGATAAATGAAAAATAATTACCATAGATAAAACTTTGAAAAAAATACTGTAATTTAAAAAATGAATCATTTATGGATATTTCAAAGATAGCTTTAATTTTTAGCATAAGTTTACTAATATATATAGTATTTCTGTTTTTAGGGTTTTTTCTTAAGAATAAAAACCTAAAGGCACAGAATCTAAAAAAAGAAGAATAGATTATTAATGCAACGAAAATTTACTATTTTCTCAAAATTTTTATATCTTTTTGAATATATTTCATGGAAATAAAATTTGATCCAAATAATAATAAGGGATATTTGAAGTTAAATAAGACATTCGCTGATATATGAAAAAATTGTATAAATTTCTTAAAAGTTTTCTATTTATTTCTCTTTGGCTTATTTTATCCTCATTTTTAACCAAATATTGGAATACCTTTCATTGGGAATATATTTACTTAAACTTCAGAATTATATTTGATAAAGAATTTTGGTTTGTTATAGAAAAAATTCTTTTTGGGTTTGATATTGGTTACTGGTTAGAAGAAGCACTAAAATTCTTAAGTTATGAAATACCTAAAGAATCATTTAAATATTTACCAATTTATTTCGTATTAAAGTCTATTTGGATAAAGAATTAATTTATGTATTTGTAGATTTTAATAAATTCCGTGAAGTTCTTAAATAAAGTCGGTGAATTTATTTTTCTTAAAACAAATAAAGTTCCTTTATCACCTCTACAGATTCTAAGCTTATTACTTAAATAAGTTATCTCTAACCACCCTAATTGTTCATTATTTACTTCTTTCATAGCCTTTATAGTTTTTCTTCCAAATTTAGGACCTATTACACCAGCATGTGTAAATTTGACCCCAATTTTTTTTTCATTTATGTAATTAAGTCTTATTAAAATGCCAGTACCAATAATTGATTTTATTCCTCTAGGTTTAAGTAAATTAAGACCATTTAAATTTAAGGGATCAAGAATTTGAAGGTTATCAATAAAAGGATAATATTTTAAAAAAGGACTATTAGAACTACTCCACCTTAGCTCCCAAACACCCTGTAAATCATTTCTATCTTTGCTAAAGGAAAAATTATGATCAATTTCAAGTTGTTCGGCAATAGTACGTATACTCTCTGAATTTGGAGATTTAAGAAGTAAATTTAATAAATCATTTTCGGTATTCATTTAATAAACGCTGGAGTATATAGCTAAGGATAAATACTTACCTCCATGTGCTATATTCTACCCAGAATATGTTGATTTGATGACAAAGAGCTATTGGTTAAAGAAAATTTCAATTCCAAATGCTGATTTATTTCTGGAATATATAAGGACAGTATTGCCTTGGATTAAATCTGTGGGAGGAGTAATAGTAAAAAGAGATTTAATACAAGAATCAACCTCAAATGAATGGGATGGAGGGAAGCTTGGATTAGTAATTGAATTCGAATCAAAATTTGCTGCTAAAAAAGCATTTTATTCTGAAGTATTTCAAAAATATCTGCAGTCCAGAGATTTAATGGAATTAGTTACTATAAGTACTCTTTAAAAATCAACAAATAACGACCTCACACAAAACCTCCATAAGTATTTATTACTATTAAATTATTTATGTAATATTTATAACTTCACTAGCAAACGTATATTTTGCAAAATTAAATTGTACAAGTAATCCGTTAATCAAATGAACTACTCCACAGAAAAAGATGATTATTTGATGACAACTCCATATACAAAAAAAATTCAGCAAAAATTTGAAAAGGTTAAATCTTTTTTAGAGCAAAATGGATTCAATCCTTCTTCAGAGAGCTTAATGCAAGATATAGTTAGTTCAGAAGAATATATTGCTAAAAATGGTTTATAAAATATCAGAATATATCTAGAGACTTTAAATAATAAAAACCACCTATTAGAAAAGGCAATAATATTCCAATAAATAAAAATACGGATTTCCTTGATTCACCTTCTGATATGGGATTAATTTTTGGTTCAATTGCGAAACCATTTTGTCTACCACCGCTTTCGGTTGTATAACCTTTTTTATCCATAAGAAAAATAATCTACGCAGATTATCTCATGTAAATACTTATTTAAAAAAATTTTTTACATTTAGAATTAAACTAATTTTAAGAATTAATAATTGATTTCAATCTGAGATTTCAACTTAGCAGCTTTTTTTAAAAGACCTACAACCTCTTTACGGCCAGTCGCAAACTCAGCCTTGTTGAGTAACTCACTATATTTTTTTGTGATTTCCCTATGGTTCATTTTTAATGTTAATTTAAGCAAATTATAAAGTTACTCAAAATATTTTTTGTATAAAAGATATCAAAATAAAGTTTAAGTACCTTTACCTATTTAAACCAACCTTTTTTCTTCGCTTTAATCTCTTCTTTAATAACTTCTTTTTTTCTCCCAAATAATCCCTTTTTTTGGACTGTTAAATTCTCTTCAACAGGTTTAGATTTTCTGTTAAATAAGCCTTTTTTAGATTCTTTTTTAATTGATTCTTTTGTTTTTGAAATCTTTGTTTTTTTAGGAATTAATTTTGAATTTTTGGGTTTGCTATCTGCGAATAAAGTTTGATATACAAAAAAACCAAAAACAGCAAAGAAGCCTAATGCCTGTACTAGAGCAGTTCCAAGATTATCAAACATTTAGGCCTCAACTTTGTATAGTGATTCTTCTTCTTTCGCTTCTATACATTTTTTATCATCAGACAAGCATTCAATTTCTGCCTTCTTCTCAGTATGAGAACTGCAGCCACCTGCATTTGCATTAGATATTGAAAACAAAGTTAGTACCCCTAAAATTAAGGCGCATGAGGTGTTAATCGGTTTCATGAGTTTTATTTTTATTATGGAAAAATAATTTCGCAATTGCGAAGATAATCTTCTCTTCTGCTAAAAGTATCCCCTTTTTATATATCTATTTGTAGTAATTAACTAAATCGATAATTAATATTGCTAGTAATGAAAAACCTAAAATGAAAGGTAAATAAGGATATTTATTTAAAATTTTGTTTAGTTGATTTTTCGATGTTTGTTTTTCCTTTTTCTTTTCTCTAGGTGGTAAGCCTAACTCTTCCCTTCTCTTAGCTTCTCCCATAATTTTTAAACTATTTATGACTATTCTATATATCTAGTAGTAGTGTATTGCTCTAGATTTAAATTATTAACGGTTAATTTAATTTAAATTTTAGATATATTAAAAATATATACAAAAAAATTACATGATAGAAGTAGTTTGGTCAGTAAATATAATGATTGCAATTCTTATTATTGGTGTTGCCTGGGTTCTTTATTACATATTTACTTATGATCAAAAATTTTCTTCCTAAATAAATGTCAGATAAAGATCTAAGTAATTTTCTAAAAAAAATAGAGCAACTTAATCAAATTGCTGAGCTAATAAAAAATAATCCTAGTAAAAAGTTATCCCTTTCAAAATGCAAGAATCATGATGAAGTAATTAAATTAACCACTGAATGGGGTTTTGATATTGGTAAAAGGTGGGGAGAATATTAATTGATTTTATTACCAGCATTATTAAAATTGCCATCAACATCAAATTAAATTCCTAAGATTAATTAGTATTTCTTGTATTGGAGTTATGAAAGAAATTGGAGAGATAAAGTCAAATATATATAAAATAGCTGCTGTTACAGATAGAGGGCAAAGATTAAATAAATTAATTTCTCCTATGTATGAGGAAAAAGCTAATGAAATGGATGAATTGATTGATGCTCTTAAAGACTTTAGTTTTGAAATATCAGAAAAATTATTGTCTGGAGAGTGGGAATTGATTTTTTCTAATGTTGAATTATTTCGAAGTTCTCCTTTCTTCCTTGCTATTGAAAAGGCATTAAATGATGAATTTAAAAGTAATCTTTTTTTTAAATTACATCAATTGCAAGTAGGATCCTTTGGCATATCAACTATTGGGAGGATTGCTCAAAAGATTGATTTTGAGAAAAAAGAATTTATATCTACTTTTGACACTACAATATTTGGTCTTACAACTATTCCTATCTTAGGTTGGTTCAAACTATTGCCTACTTTTGGTGGAAGAGTAATAACCCTAGCAAGTGATTTAGTTTTAAGAAATAATTTACTTGATATGAACTTACAAAAGACAAAAGTTTCCAAGGTTGATGGACTTAATAAGATTCCATTATTTAGTGAATTACTTATGGATAGATGGTATCCAGTTAAAGAGGTATGGAATAAGTTACCTTGGAATAAAGAATCGCCAAATTGCCAGGTTTCAATTATATATTTAGATGATGAAATGAGAATTATGCAGGATATGTATGGGTCTATTTTTATTTATATAAGGCCTTCAATTTCCTTGTTGAATTCAAATGCAATCTCTAATGATTAATTATAACAATGAATAATAATTTTGTAATTTATAGAAAAAACCATTAAAAATTTATTTTAAAGATTAATTAATAAAAACATCTCACATCTTAAATACAAATAGGTTATGTTCATATTGAACATTTTTTTATTATGCTTAGAAATCAAGAAAAAAATTCTGTTGTTAGAGGAATATTCCTAATAGGAGGATGGGGCTTAGGTCTAGACAGATTCTACGAAGGTGATAAAAAAGGTGGCTTTTTATCAATCATTGGTTGGAGTATCACATTTTTTAGCTTTATCTTTCTTAAATGTTCAGGTTATGAATACGTTGAGGGTGTGAAAAATTATTCAAATTATTCCCCTAACCCTTTAATAGTATTACCTTTACTGGCAGGAGCATATGGTGGCTTTCTAATAATTAAGAAGGCATTTAGATTAGCAAAACAATTTGAAAATGCTGAATAATACTACCAGCAGTTAATTCAAGATAATAATCCAGATCCTTTCAAATAAAATTTAAATAAAAGAATCACTAAAAGGTTTACAATTGCTAAGGCTACTAAACCATTTCTGTTTTTTACATCTAATTTCTTGACTAAATTAGAAAGATAAACTACTGGATTTTCTGGCTCTTTATTATCCAAATTTTTTTTTAGATATTAATTTGACAAGAAAATATCACAGTTTCATTTGAAGATTCAAAATTGTAAAGATGAATATCCAAAAAGAAATAAATAATTTTTAACCCATAATTCCTGCATTTCTTAAAAACGCTTTACCCATATTGCCAATTACAAAAAATAGAGACAGATTAATTAAAAGGACTATTAATAATGCCAACATTTTATAGTTTGGATTAGTTGAAATGCCATCAAATCCATTATTAAGAAATCTTTTAAAAAGTGATTTGTCAATTTTTAGTTTTTGTTGCTCAGAATCAAGTTTTACTTTTTCTTCTGAAGAATCTTGATTACTTGCTTTTTCTAGAAATTCTGTAAATGCCTTAACATTTTCTTCTTTTTTATTCCCCTCATTAAGATTTTTATTGTCTTCATTCAAATTGGGGGACGATTCGATTGAATTATTTTCCTCAGGATTAAGTTTTGAATCTTCCAAATTAATAGTAAATGCTAGGAGTATATTACACCATAAAAAAAACCCACTCGATCAATTGAAGAGAGGGTTAGCTAAGGTTAAAGTTCTTATCTAGATAATAATTTATTTTAATTAAATTTGCGGTTGTAGCATAATGAAGTTTTAAATTAGATTATATTCAAGGTGATTTTTTAGTACATATGTTAGATGCAAATACTAAAAAAGCATGTAAAGATGATCCCTCAATAAGAGAAATTAAAATTAGAAATATAGAACATGCTATTGAACAAGCAGAATTGATGATAAAAGAATCAAAAATGAGCCAAGAAGAATTAATCTTTTTAAAAAGAAAAATATCGGACTCAAGACAAGATTTAGAGATACTTTATTTAATGAAAATTCAATGAATATAAATTTGTTAATCTTAAAAGGATTGAATTTATACAAAAAAAATTAATTTGTATATTTGAAGACTTATAAAGTTTAAAGGGAATGTAATTATTTGCATAAAGGTTCTAGTTATGTCTAAAAATAATATATATATACCTTTAAAGGTTGTTCCTTTCATCTTCATTTCAATTACTGCCATAGCAATAACAGCAGCTACATATGTAATTACTTAGTTCTATAAGCTATGTAAAGTTTTCAGATATTAAGTAAATTAAAATATTTGTAGTATCTAATTGTATGAATAAATTCAAAATATCAATTTTTACAATATCAATAATCATATTCTCCCTAATTGGTATTAAAAAATTAATTTATATAAATCAAGTTAAAGATATAAAAAATAAAGAAGAATCATTCTTAAATGAATCTATACGTGTTTTAAATGAATGTTTCGATCTAGAAAATAAAAATAAAAGAACTCTTAATAAATCAATTGAATTAATTGAGTATTGCTTAGAAGAATATGGATATAAAAACTGATTTCAAAACTTGAATGATGAATCTCCTTAATACTCCACTAAGATGCAAATAAAAATTTCTCATCAATAATCTTGTTATGTTCCATAATTTTTTATTAATAATATTTTCCTAATTTAATTTTTTTTAAAATGACTAAAGTTAAATGTTCTTATTTAGGAAATTTAAACTGTGAGGCTATTCATCTACAATCTGGAAGTCTTATTAGAACTGATGCACCTTTAGATCACTGCGGTAAAGGTGAAAGTTTTTCCCCAACTGATTTATTAGCAACATCTCTAGGTACTTGCCTGCTAACCATCATGGCAATCAAAGCCAAATCGAAAGGATTTGATTTGAAAGGTATATATTTAAATATTGAAAAAGTAATGACACAAAGTAGCGAGAGGAAGATAAAAGAACTAATAATAGATATTTTCATACCAGAGACTACTTCTAATGAAACTATTGATTTTTTGAAAAAAGCTTCCAAAGAATGTCCAGTTACAAGAAATTTATCTCAAGAAATAGATATTAAAATTAGTTGGCATCATGAATAAATCTCAAACATAGTAATTACATAAAAAATAATGAAATACTTTATTGGAATAATCATTCTTTTATTTGGAATATATATAATGACAGACTTGGCATTAAAGACTAGATATACAAGGAAAAGACTTTCAAAAGGAAAAAAATAAATCCTATAAATTTTAATATTACAGATTAAGGAAATAGATTTTTTTTGTACTGAGAATTAAGGCATATTTTAGGTTTATTTTTTTAATATTTTTTGGTCAATCAAACTAATCAAAGGGATCATGAAATTTACATTTATTCCAACAGTGCACCATGTATAAATAATAAGAAAAAATATTTGTATAAATAAATTAGGGGGTAAGGTGAAAAATATTTTGAAAAACCCTCCAATGAATAATACCAATATTCCAATTTGCAAAAGACCTTTGATTATCCATTTAACTCCACTTTTTTTAATATTTATATAAAACCAGAAAAAAACAAAACTAGATAACAATAAATATATAAAATTTATGATCATCTTTTCAGAGAAAATATAATAAACTTGCCATTATCAAGGCATGATGACAATTATCACTTTTTTATCTGCTATTTTTTTTTAAAAAATGGAAAAGTTATACAAAAAACAATAAAAATAAATTTTTTTTTACTTTTTTTTCTTAAAACATTTTTGATTTTAGTAAATCAACTCTTTTTTGATTCACTCCCAAATCACTTTCTCCAACTCTTGATTCTGATCTTATTGATAAGATGTTTGATTCAGGTAGAAAGGATACTTCTAAGTCGTCTACATACTTCATCCATTTACTGGTTGCCTCAGCATGAAGATAATCGCCATCAATTTCTACAATCTCAGTTCTTGGAGTGTTTTCGATAAATGTTTTAATCTCTTCAAAAGGTTTCTCAATATCATTAACCTCCCATTCTTCTCGTACACAATGAGAAATCTCTACACAAGGTTTAAGTTCTACATGTGAGGCAAATGATGAAGAAGGGAATAAAAAGCTTGAACAAATTAAAATTGTTAAAAAAAGTATTTGCATTAACAGAAGAATTTATCGACTCATAATCTAACGAATTAAATTACTAATTTGTAATGACGACCTAATTATTTTGGAAGAAAGCATATTTGTTTTTATATTCAGAATTTAATATTTATTTCTAATAATCCCCAAAAAAAAAGACCCCTCAATGAGAGATCTTTTAAAATTGATTTATATCAAGTGTTTCCTTGTTTCCACTGAAATAAATCAATTCCTCCTACACACAAATTAAATATCACATTTAAATTTAAAATATGTAATGCTTAATAGACCTCTATTTTAACTGTCACATCTCAAAAAAATACAAAAAGTACTCAAACTTTGCGACCGAGTACTTTTAAAGTTATCAGAAAAAAGTGTGTGAGGAGTTTCTGATGTATTTAATCTACTCCGTAGGTAATTTAAAAGGCTACAGTATAAATTACTAATTATTTAAATCTTTCAGAAAAATTGGGCGTTGATGAAAAAAATAATCAAAAACATAAAAAATTCATGAAAATCATTTACAAAAAAATCATTTTTATTATTTCGGCAATTGCTCTTTTTTCAGTAATAGTGGGTGTTGTCAAATATTCGCTTGCTTATATTGAAAATAATCCCGAAAAATACTTACCTACACAAAAGTAAGACAAAAATTAAGTATAAATTCACTTCAAAAAATCTATAAAGTGTCTTAGATATAATCTACATTGACAGCCTGAGTCATGAAAATCAAAAACACTTCAGTTCTTAATCAGAATAATATTCATTTAAGTCAATTTAAAAATAAGCATAAATATCAAATACTTGAAAATTATTGGAAGAAAAGAAAGAGAGAATGTGAAAAAAATCTTTCAAAATTTTGCTAACAGATAATTATGAATTTTATTTTTTCTTTTTTATTAGCATCTGTAATGTGGGTACAAGTTCCACAATGGGAAGCTGACTGGTCAAAATGTGCTGTAGATGTACCCGATTCGTCATGTCACTGGTACGTAGCTGCTCCCGATAATACTTTTGGGGAAGGATTTAATTGGGAAAACGCTCCTTGGTTTGATGCTAATGGATTACAGGATGTAGCTAAGATTGAGAAAGAATCTGTAGTAGAAAAACTTCAAAATAACTAAAGTTTCTATTTCATCAATTAACTTTTAAAAGTATTTAAATCTTGTTGCTTAGTGGTTAACTTTTGATTAATTAAATAATTTTTATGCGTTTCAAAGTAAGTCTCAAAAAAAATGGAAAGGAATTTGATGAAGTTGTTATAGCTAATAATAAAAAAGAAGCTATGGAAGTAGCTTTAAAAAACAATCCAGAAGCTCAAGCATTAAATTCTGATTGGACATTTAAGATTTAATTATTTGCGAAGCTTAGGAATTAAAAGGGACGCAACACAAATAACGCTTATTGCAGGTCCTGGCGAAAGATTAAAGACTATAGAGAGAATAAATCCAAGAAGTGAGATACATAATCCAAAAAATGAAGCCCTCATCATTGCAATTCTTAAACTATGAGCCTTATTTAGCCCCAACAAAGTTGGCGTAGAAAGAAGAGCAATTACAAGAATTACTCCCACTGCTGACATTGAACTAACAATTACTAATGCCGTTGTAAAACTCAAAGAAAGATTTAATAAAGAAACGTTTATACCACTCGCGGATGCACCTTCTGGATCTAATCCAACATAAACAACCTTTTCATATCCAAAAGTCATTAAAAGTATAAATACTAAAAAAGCAATTATTGTTCTAAGTAAATCTCCAAAATTTGCTGTCAATAAATCGCCAAATAATACTGCCTCCAAATCAATCCTTATTCCGAGTAGAGGGATTATAAGGACTCCAAACCCAAGCATTCCAGCGAGAATAGTATTCATAACTGCTTCATAATTTTCACTTTTTCTATTAGTTAAACTTTCCGCAATTACTGAGCCCAGAAGACCACTTATAACACCACCAATTGAGGGCTGAATTCCAAGCGCTAATGCGAGAGCAAGTCCAGGCAACACACAATGGGAGATTAAATTAACTTGTAATAATCTCTTATGAGTGATTAATACAGTTCCCATAGCTGGGCATAAAATCCCGGAGAATATAGTTATTATTAATGGAACCAGCCACCAGTTGTTATTAATAAAAGACATTATTCGAATGATTCAGTATGATCAAAAATAGGGGACAAAAAAAGATTTCGGAAACAATGGTAACTAAGTCTGACATTACCAAAAGACAAGAACAACTTCTTGAAGAACTTAATAAATGCGAGGATGAATTGACTGGTCAAGAGTTGCATAGACAATTGATAGAAAGCGGAAAGGCTATGGGTCTGACGACTGTTTACAGGAATCTTCAAGTTCTGATAAAGCATGGCTTAATACGTTCTAGACATCTCCCAACTGGAGAGGTTCTTTACACTCCCGTAGATAGAGATATTCATCATTTGACCTGTGTTCAATGTGGTGAGACATCAAAAATGGAAGGATGCCCGGTAAAAGATATTCATACACCCAAAACAAATCCAAAGAAATTCCAATTGTTGTTTCATACCCTCGAGTATTTCGGGCTTTGCCAAAACTGCTATCAAGCCCAGAATTGAAAAGGAACATTCTCTAATCACAGAAATTATCTTCGTTTATAGAGCTAATGTTTATTGCCTCTAATTTATCTTTTATTTGGTCAGGACTACCAACTGCCAAAACACTTTTATCAAGAACGATTACTTGATCATAGTTATTTAAAGAATCGCCCCAATCATGGCTACTTACGAGCAAAGAAAGTCCCGCATCCGCAAGTTGACGAACAATTTTAAGAAAATCCTCCTTTGCAGGTGGGTCCAAAGCTGCGCAAGGTTCATCTAAAAGAAATATTTTTGCCGGGGACATAAGAGTTTTTGCTAATAGGGCTCTTTGCTGCTGTCCTCCCGAAAGAGAATCGAGTCTTCTATTAGCCAAACTTGCAATGCCTACTCTCTGCATTGTCGCCTCTAATTCACAACATTTATTAATCCAAGAATTAGGATATGCTAAAAGAGTCTTAATTTGAAATGGGTTATTACTTCTTGATTTTGAATATTTTATTTGACCAAGAGATACCAATTTTTCAACTGTAATGGGGAACTTCCAATTCATAGAACTTCTTTGAGGCATAAGTGCCACAAGAGCTCTAGATCTATATAAATTTTCACCGTCAATTTTTATTTCCCCTTTATCTGGAGTATTTTGTCCTTGCAAAATTCTCAAAAGAGTTGATTTACCTGCACCGTTTGGGCCAACTAATGCTGTTAGAGTTCCAGGTTTAATCTCAACCGATACCTTGTTCAAAACTGGCTTACTTTTTTTTGCGTATGCAAAGGTTAAATTTTCAGCGACTAAAGTAGCCATCAATTAATCTTTTAAAAAAGTCACTTTACAAGCTTACCAATAATACAAGTTGCGTATTATTTTCATAACATTTGATACCTTTACTTGTCAGACATAATGAAAATGATTATCATTTTTAAGTATTCAACTATTTTTCATGTCAATTTTTAAAAGACTTTTAACAAATAAAAAAGGTTCGAGTAAGTCAATTATTAAAAATTCCGTAATCGCTGGAACGATTATATTTTCTGGTTTTGGGCAGGATGTTATGGCAAAAGGAAAGTCATATGTAGCAGTAGAACCACTAGTTTGTGATTTAGTTAAATCAATTGCATTACCATCTGACGAAGTTACATGCTTAGTAGATAGAAAACAAGATGTTCATGACTTAAAGATCAATCCAAGGCAAGCTCAATTACTAAATAGCGCAGATAAAGTATTTACTCTTGGAAAAGAAATGACTCCAAGTATGAAAAATTGGGAAAATAAAAAGAATACTGTTGTTGTAGGTGTTAGTGCAATAGACGTAGATGATCATTCTGATCATGGAGGTCATGATGATCACTCAGACCATGGTGGACATGACGATCATTCTGAACATTCAGCTAAAGTAGATGACCATTCTGATCATGGAGGTCATGATGATCATTCAGATCATGGAGGACATGATGATCATGCTGAAGGTTCTTTCGAATGGGCAGGAAAATTTCAACTTTCTAAGGGTTCTTACAAATGGTCATTTGAAAAAGTCGATGGCGAATATGCTGATCCTGCAATGAAGATGGTGATCCTCAAATCCAATGACATAGTAGGGTCTGAAGATTTAGCCAAAGAATTATTAGGATCTAAAGACTCAATAAGCAGAAAAAATGATGGTACTTTGATAGCAAGTAATAAAGCTTTTGTTCTTAACTTTGATCAAAGAAAAGAAAGTACTGTTTTTAACGTGGATATTAAAGAAGATGGTCAATATATATTTTTTACTGAACACATGCCTTTTGAGTTTGAAGCAACTCAACATTTTTTTAAAGACGTTTCAAATAGTGATGTAGAACCAATAGCACAAGTTCCAGACGAAGGAGATGAGCATCATCATCATGACCATGGAGGTCTTGATCCACATGTATGGCATGATCCGCATAACATCATAAAAATGGGAGATCTTATAAGCAAAAGTTTAAAGAAAGATATTTCAGTTTTTAATAAAGGTGACAGAAAACTAATTAATGAAAGATTCGAAAAAGCTGATTCTCTCTTAGAAGGCTTAGATAGTTGGATAGTCGAACAAGTAAGCTCTATTCCTGAGGAAAACAGAGTAATTGTCTCTAAACACAAAGCATTGGAATACTACGGGAATGCGTTTGGTTTTGAAACCATTAGTTTACTTGACTTTCTTGGAGACTCCTCAAGCTTAAGACCAGACAACATAAGTTCTACTTTAAAAATGTTAGATGAAGAGAAAGTTCAGGCAATATTTCCTGAACAAATTCCAGCATCTAAGTTATTAAGGAACTTAAGTAGACAAAGTTCAGTTCCTTTAGCTTCTAATCAAATATTCGTTGATGGATTGATGATGGATGGTAATACGGTTTCAGTAGCTGTTCACAATACTTGTACAATTGTTGATTCATTAGGTGGAAGCTGTGATAAAGAATCTGGCTCCAATCTTGAGTCTGAATGGTACAAACTTTCAGATTAAATTTTTCTAATAAAAACGGTTTTCATTTCTTATTATTACTATTATTAAACTATTGTTTATTTAGTAAAAATCAGTAAATGAGCATCAAAGATAAAGTTCCCGTAACCATCCTCACTGGATTCTTAGGTTCAGGGAAGACTACTTTACTTAATAGAATTTTAAGTGAAGAGCACGGAAAAAGAATAGCCGTAATTGAGAATGAATACGGTGAAGTAGGTATAGATCAAGGTCTTGTAATTAATGCCGATGAAGAAGTGTTTGAGATGTCAAACGGGTGCATTTGTTGCACTGTTCGGGGTGATTTAATAAGAGTCCTTGGCAACCTTATGAAAAGAAGAGATAAGTTTGACTATGTTTTAGTAGAAACGACAGGATTAGCAGATCCAGGCCCAGTTGCGCAGACATTTTTCATGGATGAAGAGATTAGTTCTGAATTCACTCTTGATGGAATTGTGACTTTAGTTGATGCTGCCCACATTGATCAACAGCTAGGCAGGAGTGATGAAAGTTCAGAACAAGTGGCATTTGCAGATGTTCTTGTCCTTAATAAAACTGATTTAGTCTCTGATGATGCATTAAATACTCTTGAATCGAGATTGAGAGATATGAACCGAATGACCCGAATTATTAGAGCCGAGAATGCCAAAGTACCAATTGAAACAGTCTTAAATCTAAGTGCATTTGATCTTGATCAGATCCTTAAACGCAGGCCAACATTCCTTGAACCAGAATATCCTTTTGAATGGACAGGTGTTTACGATCTTGATGCAGGTAAATATGAATTAATGCTAGAAGAAGGACCCGATCCAGAAATGTCCTTAGTAGCCCTCGCTAACCAAGGAGAGAGTGAAGAGGAACTTAAAGATGGTGCTGAATCCTCCGTGAGACTTTATGCAGAAAAAGCTAATAGTTTAGATCCTGGAAATACCATCCCATATGGAGAACATATAAATCTCAAGTTGGAGGATAAAGGGAATAAATCCTTTATCCTGAACATAGAAAAACAAACAAAAATTGGTTTGTTTACACAGCATACTGCTGAAGAATTTAATATGAAAGTCATTAAAAGTGACGAAAGTAAAGAGATTCCATTTAATACTGAAAGATTCTGGCAAGCAGAGCACGAACATGATGATGAAGTAGGCTCAATTGCTATAGAGCGTTTTGGAGATGTTGACCCAGAAAAACTAAATACCTGGATGGGAAGACTTCTATCGGAAAAAGGAGTGGATATATTCAGAACTAAAGGTTTCATAAGTTACTTAGGTAACCCAAGAAGAATAGTTTTCCAGGGGGTTCACATGTTATTTACTGCACAACCTGATAAAGAATGGGGTAACGAACCTCGTAGAAATCAACTTGTTTTTATCGGTAGAAATTTAAATGAGAAAGAAATGCAAGAAGGCTTTGATAAATGCCTGATATAGAACCATTTAGCCCAAGAGGCATGTTCCATGAAGGATGGACTGCTGAAGTTAACGATTACGCCATAGCATGTGGCTGGGCTCTTAAAGGAAAACAATTTATTGTTGGCGACGTGGCAGGTGGTATTTTTGCATTCGAAGGTGATACTGGAAAAATTATTTGGGAAAAAGAAAATACTCACTCTGGTGGTCTACTAGCGATGGCAATTCATCCAGAGGGTGAGATTTTTGCAACATCAGGTCAGGATGGAAATGTTCAAATTTGTAATTGCCACGAAGGTAAAGTTATTAAAACACTTGATCTTGGCAAAGGTTGGGTAGAACACCTCAAGTGGTCTAATGACGGTTTATTTCTAGCGATAGCTTCCTCAAAAAAAGTATATGTTTTTAATGAAATTGGTGAAGAGAAATGGATCTCAGAAGACCATCCAAGCACAGTAAGTGCAATAACGTGGTCAAATAAAAATGAGCTAGCAACTGCTTGCTATGGAAGAGTGACATTCTTTGACATAGTTAATAATAAAACGAATCAAAAACTCGAATGGCAAGGATCATTGGTATCTATGGAATTAAGCCCTGATGGAGATATAGTCGCCTGTGGGAGTCAAGACAATTCAGTTCATTTTTGGAGAAGATCAACAGGAATGGATGCTGAAATGACTGGATACCCTGGTAAACCAAGTCATCTTTCTTTTGATGACAGCGGAAAATTATTAGCAACTAGTGGCAGTGAAAGAATTACAGTTTGGAGCTTTATAGGAAATGGTCCAGAAGGGACTATGCCAGGAGAGCTATGTCACCATACAGAACCCATTTCGAGCCTAGCCTTTTCAAATAAAGGTATGCTTGTAGCCTCAGGATCTAGGGATGGTTCTGTTGTCGCAAGTTTTCTCAAAAATGACGGTAATGGTGATCCCGTTGGGGCTGCATTCGCAGGAGATTTAGTAGGGGCAATATCTTGGAGACCTGATGATTGTGCACTTGCAGCAGTCAATGCAAAAGGTGTTGTAAATGTATGGAAATTTAAAGTTCGTACTAACCTTTTTTCAAAGGGATTTAAGTAAAAAGTAAAAATTTATTAATTACCAATAGTTAGCTTTTAAATGTCTTTCCATACATATAACCTCACAGTCATTATCTATCCCTTTTGGGTGAATATCGCAATATGAAAGACATTGAAAATATTCGTCTATGGGATTAGATTTATCAGTTTTACTAACTTCTTTCGAATGATTCATAAAAGATTTCCTCAATTATTTAAAATTAAGATAGACGAATTAATTATCAAAGGAAATAAGCAAAACTTACTAAAAATATCTCAAAAAAATTAGAACGATTGATTACTACTCTCGGACATTTTTAATTAAAAAGCAATGCGTATAAAAACGGATTGTCTTTAGAGAAATATTTTCCTAATTTTATATTGTTGAGTTCTAGGAGGTCTTTCAAAATGATCGATAGCCTGCCTGAAATTTCGGAATAAACCGAACTAATTTAATTAACTGCTCCAATTATTTTTTATTAATGTCTAAGCTTCCTTCTTCTGCATCGTTTAGGTGCCCTTTAAGAAACAAGCTTAATTCTAGAGTTTTTGCCCCAGTTAAAGACAATTAGTTAATTTTGGTGAGCATTAGCTTAATAGAAGTTAGCAACAAGGATCCATGATTTAGGTACGTTATTAACTTCAGTAAAAAATATAAGTAAGAGATAAAAGAGGGCTTAAATAAGCCCTCTTTTTTTATAAGATGACTTTATTCTAGTTTTATAGATAATGATTAAAGCAATAAAATTTTAAAATGGTTAGATATTATTGCCCATATTGCAATCCTAAATATCAATTTCAAAAACAATCCTCAAAAGGTAATTTGATTTGTGGCTTGTGCGGAGAGGATCTTGTAAAAAAACCATTTATTAGGTTGAACCAGATAATTGCTTTAGTTGCAGCGTCATCATTACTTCTACCGTTGATATATACTTTTATTTTTTTAATTAAAAATCAAATAAATCCTCCTAATAAAAATTATCAAGCAAATAGTACTTTAATCATAATTATCAAAAAAAAATTTCATAAAACAATTTAAAAAATCTCGAGAGGTCAACCTCTACATAGTGATTTATTTAAACAAGAATTTTTACTCTCAATATTTATTTGATCATCAATATTTTTTAATTTGTTTTTATTAGTTATTACTTTAACTTTTTGCCCACAATGTTCTTTACAACCACCATTAACTAAATTATGTGCATACAAACTGGAAATATTCGTAAGTAATAAAATAAAAATTATTTTATAAATTTTATAAAAATAAGACTTCATTTTTAATATTATTTTCCCAGAAATAGTAAATAAATAATATCAGTTAATTCCAAGGAGTGTTTATAAGTCCCCAGATATCGAAAAAGAAAAATAAAACTGCAATAACCACAAGATCCCATGCTCTTTCCCTAAAAGCCCAAGGCGCAATAAAAACTTCTCCAAGTCCGTGAAGTGCGGCCCCTACTGGTAGATGATCAAGAACCAGCAAACTGTGAGAGAGGATAAAAAGAAAGCTTGCGAAATATCTAAAAAAAACAAATTGCCAATTACTAGAACCCATGCCTTTTAGATTTTTAAGAAATATACTTCAATGATCAAAATAATGATATAGATCGAGTCAAGAGATATTATTTTTGGTAGCCATAAATACGAATAAAGATATAAAGCTAAAGTAAAAGTTACTAAACGATGAAATATATGTTTTCAAGTTATCAGCCTAAAAATAGTTTTGATGAATACTTTAAGGATAATGTTAACTCTGCTAGAGAAATATTGATTCCACTTCTTTCATCCTTAGATAATATGGGACTTGAGGAATTAAACAGGAATCATTCTGCCGCAAAAAAATTATTACTAAGACATGGTGCAACTTTTAGATTAAACGATACTGGTTTAAAAGGTACTGAGAGAATATTACCTTTTGATCCACTTCCTAGAATAATTAGTAAAGATGATTGGGTAACTTTAGAAAAAGGACTAAAACAAAGGCTTGAGGCAATTGATTTATTCCTAGATGATATTTATAATTCTCAAAAAATAATTAATGATGGAATAATTCCAAGAGAATTAATAGAGAGTTCAGAAGGTTGGAGACCTCAGATGATAGGTTTCAAACCTCCACTAAACAAATGGTGTCAAATTTCAGGACTTGATTTAATAAGGGATAGAAAAGGAGATTGGCATGTTTTAGAAGATAATTTAAGGTGCCCTTCTGGTGTTGCTTATTTTTTAGAAAATAGATTAGTCATGAAGAATATTTTTCCTAATCTTTTCTCAGGAAGAATAGTTAAACCAATTGATGAATATCCATCATATCTTTTAAAAACTCTTCAAGAACTAGCTGTTTGGACTGATACTCCCAAGATAGTACTACTAACTCCAGGAATTTTTAATAGTGCTTATTTTGAACATAGTTATTTAGCTCAAGAAATGGGCATACAACTAGTTCAGGGTCATGACTTGGTTTGTAATGATGATTATGTATATTTAAAAACTACCTCTGGATTAAAAAGAGTAGATGTTATTTATAGACGAATTGATGATGATTTCTTAGATCCACTTAATTTTAGAAAAGATTCCTGCCTTGGTGTTAGCGGATTACTTGATGTTTTTAAGGCAGGTCATGTTGCTTTAGCAAATGCACCTGGGACTGGAATAGCAGATGACAAAATGATTTATTCTTTTGTTCCAAAAATGATTAAATATTATCTTGATGAAGAAATTATTATTAAAAATGTAGAAACGTATATTTGTCATTATCAAAAGGATCGAGAATATGTTCTAGAAAATTTATCAAAACTTGTTGTTAAGTCTGTCGCAGAAGCTGGTGGTTATGGGATGTTAATTGGCCCTCACTCAACAACGAGTGAGATAGAGGAATTCGCTAATAAAATTAAAAATAATCCTAGAAATTTCATAGCACAACCAACATTAGAATTATCTACCGTGCCATCGTTATGTGATGGAGAACTATATCCATGTCATGTTGATTTAAGACCATATATCTTAAGAGGAAAAGATTCATGGGTTAGCCCAGGCGGGCTTACGAGAGTAGCATTAAAAAAAGGATCATTAGTCGTTAATTCTTCTCAAGGTGGAGGATGCAAAGATACATGGGTTGTAGGTAAATAATATGCTTTTAAGTCGTGTAGCAGAATCTCTTTATTGGATTAATCGTTATTTAGAACGTGCGGAAAACATATCTCGTTTCGTGGAAGTAAGCGAAGCAATGTCATTAGATTGTCCACCAGGAAGCGCAGAACCTTGGCTCCCTTTAATAGATGCTTCGAGTGACAGAGAATCTTTTGATAAGAGATTCCCAGAGAAAAAACCAGATGATGTTATTAATTTTTTAATAAGAGATCGTTTAAACCCAAATAGCATAATTTCTTGCATTCAAATGGCAAGAGAAAATGCAAGACAAATCAGAGATGTCATGACCACAGAAATGTGGGAACAGATTAATATTTTATATTGGAATATGCAAGAAGGAGAGGCAATATGGAATAAACCAAGACAAGAACAATTAAGTGAAATAAGGAGGGAATGTCAGCTTTTTTATGGAATTACAGATGCGACTCTAAGCAAAGATCTAGCCTGGAGATTTAGCATTCTTGGAAGATTAATCGAAAGAGCTGACAAAACATCAAGAATTTTAGATGTTAAATATTATTTACTCCTACCCAGCTTAGATGAACTTGGAGGAGTTCTTGATGAGCTGCAATGGATTGCACTTTTACGTTCAGCTGGAGCTTATCAAATGTTTAGGAAAGCAGTGCAAAATTCTATAAAGCCTAATTCAGTTGCAAGATTTCTTTTACTTGATCCAATTTTCCCTAGATCAGTAAGATACTGTCTTGATGGGATAAGCAATACTCTTAAAACAATAGACACCTCTCCATCTAATGAAAATCCCTCAGAATTAGAATGCATGAGAGGTTTGCTTAAAGCAAAGTGGAGTTATATCAGAATTGAAGATATAATCAATGATGGTTTACATGAGGCAATCGATTCATTGCAAATGGATTTAAATAAATTAAATGATCTCATTCAAGAAAAATATTTTATTAATTAATAAGTTTATTAATGAGAATTAAATACATTCACAAACTTGAATATAAATACGAAGACCCTGTTCAATTAGGCGAGCATAGATTATGTATAAAGCCAAGGTCAAATGGATTCCAAAAGCTAAAGAATTTTGAATTAAAAATAACCCCAGAACCAGAAATTATTTATCCATTACTTGCTGCCAGCGGAGAAGAGATTAATAGAATCAGATTCAATGGATTAACAGATAATTTAATTATTGAATCAATCAGTGAAGTTGAAACTATTAAACATCCAAACATTATTGATGGAGTTAAAAATAGAGATTTAACATTACCTTTTTGTAGAAGTATTATTAACAGAGATTTACAGGGAGCATTAGAGGGATGGATGCCTAATGGACAACATGACCCCTCTGCTGTAGAACTTGCCCAAGAAGCCTTAGCAGGAAGCATTAATAACGCATTATCATTTACTTACCAGTTAATAGAGATTATTCAAGATCGGGTTAAATATACCAAAAGACATACAGGTCCAGCATGGCCGGCTAGCAGAACACTTAGAGAACGTATAGGTTCATGCAGAGATTTAGCAATGCTGATGGTTGAAGCTTGTAGGTCTATAGGTATCCCAAGTAGGTTTGTAAGTGGTTATCATTTTGAAGATCCGTTACCCTCTGAGTTGGATTTGCACGCTTGGGCTGAATTATATATTCCAGGTGCTGGTTGGAGAGGTTTTGATCCCAGCGGGAAAGGATTAATAGATGATAGATATTTAACATTGGTATCATCTTCAAAATCTAATTTAACCTCTGTAATTACAGGAAACTTTATAGGAAAAAATAATCTAGAAAATACTTTATCCTGGGAAATCAAGCCTCTTGAGATTAAATAAAGACTAAATTTTTAATCTTTTAAATGACGAAAAATATAAATAATAATATGTTTCTTTTTTAGTGTTAGTTGATACGTTCTTAGATGAATATATCTGTTTTCATTTGTTTAATCTTTAAAGAAAATTGAACTCAAGTTTAGAAATTCCAGTTATCAAATCAAATAAATCAAAAATGTTTGAATTGATAAGTTATGAAAAATTTCGCGATACAAAAGATGTCAGATTTTTTGATATTAGTGTTAATGAATCAAATTATAGAGATCTAGTTATTCACAGTGGTCCTGCTATTAGTCCTCCAAATGATGAAGATTTTAATAATTGGCAATTTTACATACATCACAATCAAGAAGATAATCTATTAGCTATCTCTGGAGGTAGAACATTTTTCCTTGTAAATTTTGGTTGGGATTATCCTTTTTATAAAGTTAGATTAGAATCTTGCGGATATATTTTAAGGATACCTAGAGGAACTTTTCATAGATCCGTGTCTGACGAAAACGGTTCCATTGTTTTAAACCAAGCCATTAGAGATGAAGGCGGTACAGTTGAATCTGAATTCAAGGTAACGAATAGCAAAGATAATAAAAAACTTCTAGATTGTATAACTAATCTAGAACCTAGATTTAAAATTTATAGTGTTAAATAATCTTAAAAAGGTATTCCAAACTTATATATCAATTTTAAAAATTATCTAATTGTTATAAAATAATAATATTCGAATTATTTAGTATGAAATCTTTTAAGTTCTTAAGATATTTTTTATGCATAACTTTTTCTTTCCTAGTTTTATCCTCTCCAGTTTTTGCTGGAGCAAATGTAGCTGTTAAAGGCGAAGGAGATGAAGTTCCAAGTTATGTAAGATCTAATATTACAGGATTTGATTTCCATGGAGAGGATCTTCATTTGTCTTCTATAGCTGGAGCAGTTGCAAGAGATGCTGATTTTAGTGACGTTGATTTACATGGGACAACCTTAACCCTTTCTGATTTAAAAGGTTCTAATTTAAATGGAATCGACCTGACTGATACTCTTTCTGATCGAGTTAATTTCCAAAAAACAGATCTTAGAAATGCTATTTTAATCAATATGATCGCATCAGGTAGCAGTTTTGCAGGAGCTCAAATAGAAGGAGCAGATTTTTCTTACGCTATTCTTGACAGCGAAGATCAGAGAAATCTTTGTGAAATTGCTGATGGGATCAATCCAACAACGGGCGTTTCAACAAGAGAAAGTCTTGAGTGTAGTTAGAACAAAACCTATAGTTAAACTTTTTATAAATAAACTTTCTTACCATTATTAAATTTATAAATCCTTTGTTCATCATCTTGAAATAGCATCTCACCATTTAATTTGGATTTCTTAAATTTTGAAAGCCTTGCTCTGTGAATATTAGATTTCCTATTAATATTTTCTTCGTTATCATAACTCCCAATATAGATATTTATATTAGGGTTTGAAAAGGTTTTTTCTTCCTCTCTTAAAAAAATCCTTTCAATATTTGTTTGCGTGCTTTGAAGTTTATTTTTAAATTTGTTTAATTTTAAGTTCTTTGTTTTTTTAGATTTATTTTTTTTGTAGACCAAAAAAATAACTCCTAAAATTAGAAAAACTAAAAATATTTTCATTACTTAATTTTTATTTTAATATCTACTCCTAAGTCACTTTTAGTAGTTAATATCTCTTTTTTTATGATTCCGTAGGTAAAAATTTTTGATAAAGTTTTTAAAGATTTAAAAACCAAAAAAACAGTAAATAAAAAGAAAACAATAATATTTTCTACAAGAATATTTTTATTTTTGTTATCTAAATTACTCATATAAGTCTTAAATCAATTATTTTTAGTAACTATTTGCATATGGACCGAAAAATTCACTAGCGTCTCTTCCCATTACTTTAGCAAGATCTAAACTTTTATCTATATCCCATTTAGATGTCATTCCATAAAGAATACCCGCAGCAAAAGAATCACCACATCCATAAGAATCAACCTTTAATTTTTTGCTTTTAAGAGCCTTATATCTTCCTCCAGGGAATATTATGCCTCCCTTCTCTCCCTCGGTTTTAATAGTATATTTAGGTTTTAACGTTAATTCAGAAAAAGAAAAAACTTCTCCGGGATCAAGATTACTGCCTATTAATCCATCTAAAAGAACATTTGAATTATTAATTGTATTTAATCCTACCCTTGGTGTTGTACACAGTATTGAAGCTGATCTAGCCATTTTAAAAATCTCAGAATCAGATGCAGTAATAAAAATTCCGTCCATTTTTTTTAAAATGTTCCATTCTAAATTGTCTTTATGAGTTGGAGCTAACCTTTCTCCAATAACTGTTATTGCTCTTTCACCTTGAGAATCAATTAAACTAAATCCTCTTCTAGTTGGTTTGTCACGCCAAGCTACATGCAACTTAATTCCCATATTTGAGAGAATCTTGAAACACTTATCTCCATAATCATCATTACCTAATGACGTAAAGAAATGAATTTGGTTCAAAGTTAAATCAGAAAGTATTTTCGCGATAATAGATCCACCACCAGCTGGATACTCAAGGGACTTTTCAGAATGAGAAATGACTCCGGGTTTTGGTAATTGATCAACCTTTAAAAAATTTATCCACTCAACATGACCAACTACGGCAAAATTTAAATTTCCTTTTTTAAATTTATAGTCTTCAACTTTATTATTCTTTTCAACAACCATAAGCTTTTAAATACTATTATTAAAAGAAATATTTTTGACAAGTGAATTCATTAAACATTTTAAAAGATAACAAACAGATACTATCTTATCTTTACCTTTTTCTATCAATTTTAGGGGCTGTTCTGCCAATGATGGCAAATTTCGAATTTGCTAGGGAATATGGAAACAGCTTTGATATAAATAACTTCATTTCTTTAGCGAATGCAAACCCTGCAGCTCAGTCAATTTCTAGAGACTTATTAGTAGGTGCAAGCGCTATTTTTATATGGATAGTGAATGAATCAAAAAAACTAAACATGAAGAATATGTGGGTTGTATACATTGGAACTTTTCTTATAGCCTTCGCATTCTCTGCACCTTTTTTCTTATTTCTAAGAGAGAGAAGAATTATTGAATTAGAAAAGATTAATTAAAATAATCTCTTAAATAGAATTGTAAAGGCAATAAAGCAACAACAAGAAATTGAAAGCCAGATTATTGAAGCATAACCAAATAGATCTAATATGCGTCCTGAAATAAATGGTCCAAAAAAATAACCCATAGCAAAACATTGTGATAATAGAGCAAGTGCAAAACCTTTTTTATTTGAAGGAGCTATTCGGAAAACGACATCTGTTGATGTTGGAAGAAATGAAGCAGTTCCTAAACTTACTAAAATCAATGCCAAAGAAATTAAATAAAACGCTGGGATATTTAAATAACTAGAAATAAATAATAAAAATGAAGCGAAAGTGAAATTTATTAAACTAAATTTCAAACCAAATAATCTTTCTTTCTTAGATATCCAAGAACCGACAGGCCATTGTAAAAACAACAATAAAATTAATTGAATAGAAATTATAAGACTAATATCTTCTTTGCTTAATACATTACGATATACTCCACCTTTAACAAGATCCAGAGGCAAAGTTACTTGTATCAAGGCTAAAGAGGTAGTAATCAATAAAATAGATAAAATTATTATTGTTGAATTTTTATTCCATCTCAATTGTCCCTGATTAATTGGATCTACTAATTTTTTTTGAAAATTTTCTAAGTTTCTTTTTATAGAAGAACTATTTCTAGATATTAAATACGTGATAACTAACATGCAAAATATATCATTTATAAATATTGATTTAGAATACAAAAAATTCGTCATATAACCCCCTAAGAATACCCCTAGAAATATTCCTAAAGCTTCCGAACTTCTGACAAGGGCATAAGCTTTACGTGTTTCGATAGGATGGCAAAAATAAGGAATCCCAAACTCGGCAGCAGGCCAATATATTCCTGCAGCAGCCCCAACAAATGATTGTCCTATTATGTACAAAAAGGTATCTCTAGAAAAAATGAAGCATAAGCTAGCGGCAATACTTAGTATTGAAGAAGTAACTATTGGAAATTGTATTTTCCCTGTTTTATTAAGATAATTACCTGTAAAGAGTCTTGTTACGGTTCCAATTATTGCTGAAATGGTAAACCCCAAGCCAATATCTGTTGCCGATAATCCTATGTTATTAAAAATAAGTGATGTTAAATAAATAACACCTCCTGCTCCAAATGCAGCGTAAAATCTTATCTTAGTTATTAACCTCAAATGATATGGAAATTGAATCCACCAATTTTTGCTAATTTGTAAACTATTTGGATTAATCACAAGTGAAATACATTTTTATAATTTTTTTTAGTTTTTTTGGTTTATTTATTAATAATGGTTTAAAGGCTGCTGAAAAAATAAATATTGAATTTGAAGAGATGGAAATACCTCTTACTATAGAACAATTATCAAAATTAGAAAAATACAAAGATGATTCAACAGAATTAATAGATTGGTTAAAAAAAAATGGATTAATAAGAGTTTTTGAATTATCAAAATTTTTAGAATTTCCAGTTTTCAAAGAAGAGGGATTAAATAGAGAAATATTAAGAAGTTGGATAGGGCGTAAAATTCTTACAGAATTAAGCAAAAGCATTAAAGTTCCAAATGACAATAACGGAATAGAAATATATAACACTATAGAAAATTTATTAGATCAAAAAAAAGAAGTTTCAACTTTAGACATCATCAAGGCATTACCATCAGAAGTAATTTCACTAGATATTGATAATCTAATTTTAATAATTTCATCTTGGAAAAATGAATTATCAATGCAACAAGAACTTTTATCCAAATTAAATAAACTTGAAAGAACGAATCAAAACTCCTTTAAAAATACTGAAAACAAATCAACCCAAGATCTAATAAAAATTGCTAAAAACTTTTATTCTCCTCACCGAGTGAAAC
Organism: uncultured Prochlorococcus sp.; assembly: GCA_902594875.1. Lineage (GTDB taxonomy): Bacteria > Cyanobacteriota > Cyanobacteriia > PCC-6307 > Cyanobiaceae > Prochlorococcus_A. The sequence goes on along the minus strand of CACJNU010000001.1, from coordinate 25,240 downwards.
CTCTTGAAATTGAAATATGGAAAAGCAATAAAAGAAATGATGATAAAGAACTGATAATTTTTATGCCCGGACTTGGAGGCGAAATTAATAATTTCAAATGGATAGGCAACGAATTGGCTAGAAGAGGTTGGCCAGTATTATTTATAGATCATAGAGGGAGTAATTTAGAATCATTCAAAGAAGTGCTCGAAGGTAAGGAAACAATTCCAGGAAGTGCAGACTTTTTCTTATATAGAATTAAAGATTTAGATTCTGTATTGAAAGCTCATGAAAATGGAGAATTTGGTTTTCCTAATAATTCTTATATTTTAATGGGGCATTCACTTGGTGCTTTAATAGCACTTTTATATGAAGGAAATAAACCTGCTGATCAACTAGAGGACAAATGTGATTCAGCATTAGAAGACTTTGCGGTAACAAATTTATCTAAATTACTTCAATGTCAGTTGAGCGAAATACCATTCCCTAAGAAAAACAATTCTAATAAAGCCAGTGCGATTATAGGTTTTAATTCATTTGGCAGTTTAGTATGGCCAAAAGAAAATAGTACAGGCATTAAAACACCTACACTTCTAATAGGTGGAACATATGACCTTATTACACCATTAATGAATGAACAATTTAGAGTTTTTTCTGCTTTAAATAATCCATCAAATAGATTTCTAATTATTGAGGGAGCAAGTCATTTCTCTCCAATAAGAATTAATAATAGCTACAAAGAAAATAATGACCTCTTCAAAATAAGTGAGTCTTTTATTGGTTCAGAGCCAAAGTTAGTACAAGATTTATCTACGAAATTTATAGTTGAATTTTTAAAAAATATTAAAGACCAAAAGATCCCTATAGTAGTTAAAAACCAAAGAGATATGGGACTTGATTTCCATCTTTTAGATCTTGAAACAATAAAAGAAATTTCCGAAAATTAGTACTCTATTCGTGGATCTAAATATGCGATTAGAATATCTACTAAGAGATTTAAAGAGACTATGAGCATAGAGGTAAAAATTACAATCCCTTGAACCAAGGTATAGTCTCTTTGAGAAATAGCTTCATGTAATCTTAAAGCTATGCCAGGCCATGAAAAAGTTACCTCGAACAATAATGCACCTCCAGCTAATGAGGCCATAGTCAAGCCAGAAATAGTGACAATTGGCAAAAGAGCATTAGGCAATGCATGGTTTAAAAAGATTTTTTTCCTTGATATTCCTCTACATATAGCAGCATTTACATAATCACTTTTCAATGTCTTATCCAAATTCACTCTTAATGAGCGGCTGAATATACCACTTAATAAAAAACCTAGGGTAATCGAAGGAAGTGCGAGATGATAAAGACTATCTTTCAAAGCGATAATATTATTTGAAAGAATACTATCTAAAATTAGGAAGCCTGTAATTTGAGGTTGTTGCTGAAATATTGGAAATCTACCTCCAATTGGGGAAATATTAAAAAATACAGAAAATAATAATTGCGCTAACATTGCACCCCAAAAAGGAGGGATAGCATATGTGGCAATTCCTAAAATTCTCGCAATATAATCAGTTTTTTTACCTCTATTTCTCAAGCCTAGTAGGCCCAATGGGAAGCCTATTAGTGTGGCACTTAATATTGAAAAGAATCCCAGCTCAAGACTTGCAGGCAATGACCTAAGAATAATATTTAAAACTGATTCTTGGGTACTAAGAGATTGGCCAAAATCTAAGTGCAATATATTTTTAATATATGAAAAATATTGACTTATTAAAGGTTCATTAAGCCCCAATTTATTTCTTAGAAATTCCCTTGAAACCTCATCGGCACCAGATCCAAGTATGGCATCGACAGGATCACCGGGAGCAACTCTCAATAAAATAAATACTAATGAAGAAATTATCCATAACATTATTGGTATTAATGAAATTTTTAAAAAAGAATAATTTAGTAGTTTATTAAAATTTCTACTCATCAATTAACTTAAGATCACTCAATGAAATTATGCCTGCACCATTAAAAATTGGTTTTGATATTTTATTTTGAGACCATGCTTTTTGAGAGGATATCCAAATAGGAATATAAGGGATTGAATTTGCTGCTATTTTTTCTATTTCAACAAGTTTTTTTAATCTGTTAATTCCACTTATTTTTTCACTCTCAAGAAATAAACTTTCCACTTTATTAGATCCCCAAAAACTACCGCTGTAAACTGATTCTCCTTTTTTACATATGCCATCAACTATTTCATTACAACTTAGAAGAGGCGTGAGATAGGCTTCTGGATCTGAATAAGCTCCAGTCCAATCAAGAATAACTGCTGTATAAATTCCTAAACTTAAATTCTTATAAATTGTTGTAGATTCAACCCCATTGAGTTGAATATCAATACAATCTTTCAAATAATTTTTAATTTCTTCCTGCCATGTCAGAGCAATAAGCTTGTCAGCTGGTACATTGGATCTATAAGTAAGAGGTATTTTAAGAATATTTCCATTACAAAAGTTTTCCTTTTCTAATAACCTTCTCGCTTCTAAATAATTATATTTGGGCCACAGTGCTTGATTATCTTTTTTTAATATCGGTGGAATAATTGATCTAGATGGCTCCCTTAATCCATAACTTACTTTGTCACTAATTAATTTTCTATTAAGACTTTTTGCCAAAGCCAGTCTTAAATTAAGATTACTTAAGGGATAAGAACTAGTTTTAAGGCTTATAAAACTTAATTCAGTGAAAGGACTATTACCTTCTTTAAACTGTTTATTTTTACTTAAATTATTAAGACTTTTTCTCTGACTATCATCAATTGAATTTGATAAGAGCACGTCAATTTGTTTACTTTTTAAAGCTCCAAAAAGAGAAGATGAATTTGAATATCCCACAAAATTAATGCCCTTATTTAAGGGGTTTTCACCCCAATAATTCAAATTTGGAGCAATTGATTGGACTTCATTAGAAAAGCTGGTCAGCACATACTTGCCAGTACCAACGAATTTGTCATTAAGAAACTTATCAGTATAGTCTTTGTAAAACGTAGGAGATATTGGAGTTAAATTTACTGATGTAAGTAAACCATTTAAAGAACTTGATGGTTTATTCAAATTTATTTTGACTGAATATTCACTTGGCGTTTCTATTGATTTAATCTTATTTCCTAAAATATAATTCATCGTTCCAATTCTTTTGAATCTATCAAAAGTAAACTTTATTGAATTTGAGTTAAATGAAGTTCCATCGTGAAAAAAAACATTTTTTCTTAAATTGATAGTTATTTGAAGTCTATCCTTTGAAATAATTGGCATCCCCGAAGCCAATTCAGGTATTAATTCTCCGTTAGAATTTAATTCATATAACGTGTCTCCCAGAGAACTTATTAGTTGTATTGCTTTCAGAGTATTAGCTCTAGCTGGATCTAAAGATTCAATTTTTCCAGAACTTGCTACGATAATTTCTTTAGATATTCTTTTTGAGCCGCAAGAATTTTGTAAAAAAGAAATTAAAATAATAAATAATGATAAAAAAAAATTTTTTTTCATTTTTCTTTAGTACTCACTTATTCTGAAGAATTATTTGAGCAGAAAATTTGTAAGGTTATTTGACTTATTTCTAAAGCAAATGTTTTTTTAGAATTATAGGCAAAAGGCCACTCTCTCACCCAACAAATTTCTTTAAATATATTTATACCAATTATTTGAAAAGTCTTATTACTATTTTTAATTTTTACACAAGCACCTTTATAAAGGTTTTCAGAACAAATTAAATTATTATTTTTATTTTTATTGTCTAATAGTTTTGAATGAATCATTAAGGTGCTAAAAACCAAACAGTTACTTTCTTCGGTTTACCAAGCTATGGAGAAATTTGCAAACTATTTTTCTAAATACAACTTAATTGACTTGCAATAATTTTGACTTCATTAAGCGAATTTATTTCATTTTTCGATTTCTCAAAATCCCCATTATTCACCTCATGAGTAATAACCACAATTTCAGCTTTGTCCTCACTTGCATCTAGTTGAACAATTGATTCGATTGATACATTATTCTTTCCAAAAATATCTCCAATCTTTCCTATTACACCTGGACTATCAAGACAAATAATCCTAAGGTAATTTTTTTTATTTATTTGTGAAGATTTTATTATGTGACAGTTCCTCCAGAAATCAAAAGATAATAGTGGATCGATTAAATAATTATTTTTTTCTGAGGCGGCATGCAGATTTAATATATCTGATACTACTGATGCAGCAGTTGGGCCACTCCCTGCACCTGGACCATATAACATTATCTCTCCAAGAGGATCAGCCTCTATCAATACGGCATTGTTAACCCCCTTAACTGTTGCTAATGGATGAGATTTTGGAATCAAAGAAGGTCCTACCCAAATATTCAAAGCAAGGGAATCATTATTATTAATTTGTCTCCTTTCGGAGAATGCTAAAAGTTTTATTTCAAAGCCTAATTTGTTGGCATATTCGATATCCTTGAGATTAATTTTACTAATGCCCTCAGTATGTATATCCTCCCTTTTTATTTTCCCTCCAAATGCAAGTTCACTAAGAATTGAAATTTTATCAGCAGCATCATGGCCCTCAACATCTGCAGTTGGATCAAATTCTGCATACCCAAGGCTTTGGGCCAATTTTAAGGTTTCCTTGTAATCAGCTTTTTCATTTGTCATCTTTGAAAGAATAAAATTTGTTGTGCCATTTATTATCCCAACCATTTTTTTTATGCTGTTACTTTTTAATGATCTTTTTAATGGTTCGATAATAGGAATACCCCCACAAACTGATGCCTCTGACAATATGTAAACTCTCTCTTTAGAAGCAGTTTTATATATTTCTTCTCCATATCTTGCAATGACTGCTTTATTTGCAGTAACAACAGATTTACCTAATTTTAATGATTGAAGAATAATATCCTTCGCCAAATCAACCCCACCCATGACTTCAACAATTACATCTATATAAGGGTCATTAATTAATTTAAATGGATCATTAGTCAATAATTTATTATCTATCTCAATATCCCTTTTTTTATTAAGGTCTTTTACTGCTATTTTTACAATTTCTATTTCTTTTAGAATTGGATGTGTATCAACTTCAGAACTTAATATTTTATAAATTCCTGAACCTACAGTTCCAAAACCCACAATCCCAATTTTGCATTTTTTCATTTTTTATATCTTTTAACTTTGAGTTTAATTTTATATTATTAGACCAACAAAAATTCATTTGCTTGAGACTGCATTTTCAACAAAATGTTTAAAAAACCATTTGATCGTGATGGTGTTAAGCTTGCTTTCAAACCAGTATCTTCTATAAATCTCTTATCTATTTTAACAACCTCACTTGGCGTTAATTCATTTAAACCAATAATTAAAAATGCTAATAAACCCTTGGTTATTAGGGCATCAGAATATCCTTCCCAAAATAATTTACCGCCTTTAATATTTGCCTTAACAAAAACTTCTGAAACGCATCCCTTAACTTTATTTTCTTCAACAAGGATTTCACTTTCTGGTTGTTTCAATTTTTTGCCTAACCACAAAATATATTCATATTTTCTTTTTGGATCTTCTGATTTCTTCAACTTTTCTAATAATTTTGATAAATTATTGTATTTTTCATGATTTTCCATTTTTTAGAACTATAAATTAATCACTTAATTAGTCCTCTATTATACAAATATTTCTTTTTCTGTGATAAAGCCTGATAAAGGAATATCCCACTCAGCTCTTGTTAATGGAATCTTACTTACACAATTAGAGGTTAATACTCCAATGCATGGAATATTTCTCCAATCATTATCTCTCCTTAATTTATCAAAATATCCTCCTCCATAACCTAATCTTATTAAATTTTTGTCAACGGAAAGACATGGTACAAATATCATGCTTATCTGCAAATGACTTAATGGGGAAGAGTTATTTGGACTTAGTATACCCTCAGAATCTTTGGTAAGAGGTTTTTCGTCCCATGGATAAAATAACAACTCTTTATTATCCTTACATCTAGGCAAAGCTAAAGTAAAATTTTTCCTGAGACTTCTTATATCAACTTCATTTTTTAGAGGCCAATATATGGCTATAAAACCTATATTTTTATATCCCTTAACAAATGAATCAATATAAAATCTTACATTCTTTTCTACATTCTCTCTTTGATTGAGAGAAATCTCATCTCTTAGTTTTCTAAAAGTATCCCTCTCCAATTTCTTATTTTCAAAGATCGTCATATTAAATTTTCAGTTAAACCCATCCTCATTTAGTTTTGTGAGTGCTATAGCCAATGCATCTGCTGAATCATCAGGTTTTGGAGGTTTGTTAAGATCTAAGTTATACATAACAGCATCAAGAATATCTTTCTTAGATGCCTTTCCAGACCCAGCAATTGTTAATTTTATCTGAGCAGGTGAATACTCACTAACATGAATTTTTTTAGAGGCCAATACCATCATGATTACCCCTCTGGCCTGCACCACACTAATGGTAGTGCTTGACCTGTAAAAGAAGAATTTTTCTACTGCCGCTGCAGTGGGGTTCCAATAATTTAATAATTCATTAAGGTCTTGAAAAATCTCATAAAGTCTATCTTCTTCTTTTTTATCTTTAGCTGTCTCAATAATACCGCAATCTAATAATATCTTTCTTTCATTTTCTATCTCAATTATTCCATAACCAACTCTAGCCAATCCAGGGTCAATCCCAATTATTCTCACTGTTATTAAGCTTCAGCAGACAATTGAAATTTTGAAAGATTTTCTTTTTCATCTAAATCAAATACTTTACAAAAAGCTTGAATAACTTTTTCGCCTGAATCAACTTGTTCCAAGGGATCTTTTCTAAGTCTATGTCTTAAAGAACAAGAAATAACCCTTGCTATGTCATCTTCTTGTACTTCAGTTCTGCCCTCAAATGCTGCAATTGCCCTTGCAGATCTATTTGTAACTATATCTCCACGTAAACCATCCACATCTAGTTCTCCGCAGATTGCAGAAATATTCAATCTTAAGTCATCGTCCATTTCAACAGAATTTAATATTTCTTGTGCTTTAATAACTTTTTGTTGAAGTTCATCCTGCTTTTTCTCAACACTCAATGAAAACTCATCAGGATTATCATCAAAAGAAGTTCTTTGATCAACTACTTGAACTCTTAATTCAGCATCTCTAACTGTCTTAACTTCAACACTCATTCCAAACCTATCCAATAGTTGAGGCCTTAATTCACCTTCTTCTGGATTTCCTGAGCCAATAAGGACAAACCTCGCAGGATGTCGAACTGAGACCCCCTCCCTTTCAACTGTATTCCATCCGGAAGCAGCCGAATCTAAAAGTACATCAACTAAATGATCATCAAGTAAATTTACTTCATCAACGTATAGTAAACCCCTATTAGCTTTAGCCAACAATCCAGGTTCGAATGCTTTAACGCCTTCACTCAAAGCTTTCTCAATATCAATGGTTCCACAAAGCCTGTCTTCAGTAGCCCCTAAAGGCAAGTCAACCATAGGTACTTGCTTTTGAAAACTCTCTAAATTTTCTCCTTGAGTAATTTTTTCCAAAACTTCTTGACTTTGTAAATCAGGATCGACTAGTGAACTATTATATGGATCGTCTTTAACAACATCGATTGCAGGCAACAAATCAGCTAAGGCTCTTATTGTTGTAGACTTTCCAGTCCCTCTATCACCCATTATCATCACTCCTCCAATTCTTGGATCAATAACATTTAACAAGAGAGCCAATTTCATTTCTTCTTGACCAATTACTGCTGTAAAAGGAAAAACTCTTCTTTTCTTTGTTGTTGGCACAGTTTTAGTTTTCGTAAATATTCAAATAATCAATAAATGCTACTTCAGATAATGTTTTTAGTAAATATCCCTATCAAATTAAAACAAGAAGTAAATAATAACTAATCAAATTTATACTTACTTATTTTTTTTTGAATTGTTCAAAAACCAGTTTATTTGATGGACAATTCCTCTTAAAACATTTACTTCGTGCATTGATGTATTTGCCCTCAAAATAAAATTCTTAAATTTACTGATTTTTGCCTTAGAAGTATGTTTTAAGAGATATCCAACTCGCAAAAGCATTTCCTCTATCTCCACAAATGTATCATGTACTTCATAAGATGACGCCAAGTTAAAAACTTTTAATTCATTATTTAAATTCTTTTTAGAAGACTTATTTAATTCATACAAAACTATTGAAACAGCGTGAGAAAGATTTAATGAAGGATTGTTCTGAGAAGTTGGAATATTAAAGGTTTTATTTGCTAGAAGCAATTCACTGTTAGTTAAACCTCTATCTTCTCTCCCAAATATAATTGCTAAATTATTTATCTTATTAAAAGTAAAAGTCCAATCAAATATATCTTCAGAAGATACAAAAAATGAATCTTTATTTACATCAATCCTTCCACAAGATGCTAAAACCAAATCACAATCAAAAATTGCTTTTTGAAGATCATCAAAAACCTGGCAATGTTTAAGAAATTTTTGACCTTTAAGAGCCATTTTTTTTGCTTCTAAAGAAAATATGTCGCATTTAGGAGAAACAATTCTTAATTCATCAACATCAAAATTACTGCATAATCTAGCAACACTGCCTACATTTAAAGGACCACTTGGTTCAACTAATATTACCTTTAAATTAGAAAAATTTTTCCCCAAAATCATTCAAGGCTATGAAGATAATTTAATAAATTGGACATATTTACAGGATCAATTTCAAAACTTGGCATAGGAGGAGTCAGGCCTCCGGTAACTTGTTTTATTATCTCTTTATCGTTCAAACGTTTAGTTATTGAATGTAAGTCTGGGCCCACTAACCCTCTTGCTGTAATTCCATGACATCCAACACAATTTACCTTAAAAAGAGCATCTCCTTCCTCAGCAGAGCCATTAAGCGCGAGAGTTTCAATAATATATTTGTTATTTTCATGATGTTTTATGAAAAATATTGAAAAACAAATCAATAAAACTCCAAATACAATAAAAACAATTTTTAAGAATTCACTTTTAAAGTCTCTTTCTGCTGCAGTTGATGAAGATGTTGACACAAAAAATAGTCTCTATGTAACAATTGTGAATAAGAAATTCAAAAAAGGCAAAAAAATGATCGAGCCTCTTCTATGTGGAATTGTTTTAGGTTTAGTTCCAATAACTCTTCTTGGATTATTCGTAAGTGCATGGAATCAATACAGAAGAGGTTCAGGGATGCTGGACATTGATTAAAAATGTTAATCTTGACTGCCCATAATTTCTTATATCTATAGTTTCCCATAAAGCACTTTTTTTAATAAATAGGTTTGGAGAATGTTCACAAATAACTATTGAATCTTTCTTTAAAAAATTACAGTTAAATAATTGATTTAAAACTAATTCGTGGAAATAAACATCATATGGAGGATCTAGATAAACAAAATCAAATTTTAATTTATTTAAATCCATATTTCTAGATGATAAGTTTCTCTCATAATTTGGTTTTGTCCATTTCAAAACGTCTTTACAAATAACTTCGATATCATTTCTCCTATTCTCTATGTTCTCTAACGAGAGTATATTTTTTAAGCAAATTTTTGAATTGATTTTGTTTTTTTCAATTGCAAGTATTTTTCTTGCCCCGTGGTTATAGGCTTCACAAGATATAGCTCCTGTTCCACTAAATAAATCTAGCCAGTTACTATTTTCAACTCTGTTATTCAATATATTAAATATAGCCTCTCTCACTCTCAAAGTTGTAGGTCTGGTATAAGAATTATTTGGACTTTGGAGTTTTTTACCACCTATTAATCTTAAGTTTGTCTTCATCAGTAATTATCAATTATTGAATATTACTAAGCCATCGTCTCAAAAGTTTTTCACCGGTTTTCCCAGATTTTTCCGGATGAAATTGACAGGCCAATAAATTATCATTCTCAATCATTGCAGTTAATTTTTCAGAGCCATAATCAACTTGAGCTGCAATAATATTTAAGTCATCTGGGATTGCATGGTAGGAATGTACAAAATAGACCCAATTATTTAATTCTTCAATCCCAAATAAAGTATTTTTTTTTGTAGGTAAAAGTTGGCACCAACCCATGTGTGGGATTCTTTGGTTAACAATATTGGGTATTTTTTGTATTTTTCCTTTTAAAATTCCCAGCCCTTTAACTTTTCCTTCATCACTAGATTCAAAAAGGAGTTGGAGACCTAAACATATCCCAAAAAAGGATTTCCCACTTTTAATCCAACTTTTCAAATCAGTTATCAAATCAGTATTTATCAGATTATTCATTGCTGGATCAAAAGCTCCAACCCCAGGAAGTATTATCGCCTTACAAAGCTTGGAATCATTAAAGTTTTTAATTAATATAATTTCTTCTCCAAGACTTTCTAGAGATTTTGTTACAGAATGAATATTACCCATTCCATAGTCTATTAGTCCAATTTTATGCAAAGCTTTTGAATTTATAAATGCTTAGTTAAAGTGCTCGAAAGAGTAGCTTTTGGCACAGCACCAACAACGGTATCAACCTTTTGACCTCCTTTAAAGATCATTAATGTAGGAATACTTCTAATTCCATATTGACTAGCTACATTTGGATTCTCATCTGTGTTTAGTTTAAAAACTTTAATTTTCCCTTCAAAGTCTTTTGAGATTTCTTCTACAACTGGAGCGACCATCCTACATGGACCGCACCATGGTGCCCAAAAATCAACCAATACTGGTAGATCACTTTGCAGTACATCCTTGTCAAATGAAGAATCAGTTACGGCTGGAGCTGATGACATAATTTAAGTATTCCTTTTTGAAAATTTAGCAGGCAATTCTTTTAAGTGATGATTTCATTACAGATTAAATAATATAAGTAACAAAATATCTAAAAAAGCCCGATTAATCGGGCGATTTAGTGTGTGAGGAGTATGGGGTTTCCCCCATCATTTCATAATAACTCTTAATTAGAAAATTTTTCAAATTAATACTTAATTCACCAAGTATTTATAATTTTGCTCTAGGTTAACTACTTACCCATCCCAAGCTGCTGAGCTTTTTGATAAACCTTACCTTCTGTAAGAAGCGATGGCGCGATAACTATTTCAACTTCTTGCATTTCTTTAATATTTTTTGCCCCAAGAGTACTCATTGAGGTCCTAATAGCTCCTAATAGGTTATGTGTCCCATCATCAAGTAAAGCAGGGCCTTTAATTATTCTCTCTAAGGATCCTGTAGAACCAACTTCAATTCTTGTACCCCTTGGCAATACAGGACTTGGAGTAGCCATACCCCAATGAAATCCTTTACCTGGCGCATTTGAGGATTTAGCTATTGGGGATCCAATCATTACAGCATCAGCACCACATGCTAAACATTTACAGATATCTCCGCCAGTAACAATTCCTCCATCACCAATAATAGGAATATAACGACCACTTTCTTTAAAGTAGTCATTTCTTGCCGCACTACAATCAGCAATTGCAGTTGCTTGAGGGATTCCAATTCCCAAAACTCCTCTTGATGTACATGCCGCTCCAGGACCTATACCAACCATTAATCCTGCAACTCCAGCATCCATAAGAAGTTTTGCAACTTCGTAAGTAACACAATTACCAGCTACAACAGGAACATTCATAGATTGACAGAGATCTTTAATATTTAGGGTTTCATTACCTTCCATACCAAGATGTTCAGTGGAAACAACTGTACCTTGAAGAAAAAATAAATCTATTTTGGAATTATTAAGTGTTTCTTTAAACTTAATGGCAGCTTGAGGAGTCCCACTAAAAGCGGCTATACCTCCTCTTTCTTTCACCTCATTTATTCTTCGTACAATCAATCCCTCCTTGACCGGTTCACTATATATTTTCTGCATTAAAGGAACAAAATCATTCTTCCCGACTGATGCTATTTGGTTCAAAATTTCATCAGGGTTTTCATATCTTGTTTGTATGCCCTCCATATTAATAACCCCTAGCGAACCTAATTTTGTAAGTTCAACAGCCGTATTGACATCAACAACACTGTCCATGGCACTTGCTACGATCGGGACTTCTCTTTTGATTTCGCCTATCGTCCAAGAAGGATCAGTTAAATCGTAATCAAGTGTTCTATTCCCAGGGACTAAAGCTATTTCATCAATGCCATAAGCCCTTCTGACTTTTTTATGTAAACCAAGTTCAATATTCACGGTATTTTTTTCTTTATTCAGATTAAATTAACAACTAAAGGGGTAATAAGCCAAGGTTTATTCAAAAACAACAGGTTTTATTTTGATTTGTGTGTAAATGTGAGTATTTGGGAATTAAATAAATATTTTTTTTTATTCATTATGACAATCAGCGATTATTATTAAAAAAAGGATTTTTATATGTCTGATATTTTAGATTCTGATAACTCAGGATTAAGCGAAGATAACGACCGAATTATTCAGACTGACCTAAGAAATGAGATGTCTCGCTCATACCTTGAGTATGCAATGAGTGTAATAGTTGGTCGTGCTCTACCAGATGCAAGAGATGGATTAAAACCTGTTCACAGAAGAATTCTTTATGCAATGTATGAACTTGGTTTAACTAGTGGTAGACCATACAGAAAATGTGCAAGAGTTGTCGGTGAAGTACTTGGTAAATACCACCCTCATGGCGATACTGCTGTTTATGATGCTTTGGTTAGGATGGCTCAGGATTTTTCTATGAGGATGCCACTCATAGATGGCCATGGAAACTTTGGTTCTGTTGATAACGACCCTCCAGCAGCAATGAGATATACAGAATCTCGTTTACAGTCTCTTACAGATGAAAGTTTATTAGAGGATATTGAATCTGAAACTGTAGATTTCGCCGATAATTTTGATGGTTCTCAACAAGAACCAACAGTTTTGCCTGCTAGGATTCCTCAACTACTTCTAAACGGATCATCTGGAATAGCAGTAGGAATGGCAACTAATATTCCACCTCATAACTTAGGGGAATTAATTAATGGTCTTAAATCAATAATCAGAAACCCTTCGATTGAAGATAGAGAACTTTTTGAAATAATTAAAGGTCCTGATTTTCCCACAGGTGGTCAAATCTTAGGCAGAGAAGGTATTAAAGAAACTTTCACAACAGGAAGGGGTTCAATAACTATGAGAGGTGTAGCAGATATTGAGCAAATTAAATCTACTGGAAGAGCAGAAAAAGATGCCGTAATAATTACAGAGCTTCCATTTCAAACTAATAAAGCGGCATTGATAGAAAGAATTGCTGACTTGGTCAATGAAAAAAAATTAGAAGGTATTTCTGATATTAGAGATGAAAGTGATCGAGATGGGATGAGGATTGTTATTGAACTAAAAAGGGATGCCTACCCACAAGTAGTTTTAAATAATTTATTTAAGTTAACACCTCTACAAAATAATTTTAGTGCAAATATCCTTGCTTTAGTAAAAGGAGAGCCCACAACACTTTCACTCAGAAAAATGTTAGATGTTTTTCTAGACTTCAGAGTGGAGACAATAAGGCGAAGAACAGGATTTTTATTAAAAAAGGCTGAAGAGAGGGATCATATTGTAAAGGGTCTGTTATTAGCATTGGATGCTATGGATGAGATTATTAATCTAATAAGATCAGCAAAAGATACAGTTTCAGCCAGAGAAAAATTACAAGCTGATCATAAGTTATCTGCCACTCAGGCAGAAGCTATTTTACAAATGCAATTAAGAAGATTAACAGCTCTAGAAGCAGATAAAATCAAAGGAGAGCATGATGAGTTAACCAAAAAAATCTACTCATATCAGCAAATATTGAATAGTAAAGAAAGAATTTTTGAAATTATCCTAGAAGAACTTAATAAAATTGATGAAAGATTTTCCTCTCAAAGAAAAACAGAAATACTTGATTTAGGCGGTGGTCTAGATGATATTGATCTTATCGCTAATGACAGATCTGTAGTTTTATTGACTGAAGCAGGTTATTTAAAAAGGATGCCTGTAAATGAATTCGAATCTACAAGTCGTGGGTCTAGAGGTAAAGCCGGAACAAAGACACAAGAAGATGATGAAGTAAAGTTATTTATAAGCTGTAATGATCACGATACTCTTTTGCTTTTCAGTGATAGAGGGGTATCTTATGCTCTTCCAGCATATAGAGTTCCGATGAGTAGCAGAACAGCAAAAGGTACTCCATCTGTTCAACTCCTCCCAATACCAAGAGAAGAAAAGATAACCTCTCTAGTTGCAGTAGATTCTTTTGATAACGATTGTTATCTATTAATGCTAACCAAGGCTGGATTTATAAAAAGAACTTCACTTTCTGCTTTCTCAAAAATTCGATCTAATGGATTAATAGCAATTAATCTTGAGGATGGAGATGCTTTAACTTGGGTTAGGTTATCAAGAGAAGGCGACAGTGTTTTGATTGGGTCAAGAACAGGAATGGCGATTCATTTCAGACTAGATATCAACGAATTAAGGCCACTTGGCAGGACGGCAAGGGGGGTTAAATCTATGAACCTTAGGGAAGGAGACAATCTAGTATCTATGGATGTTTTGACATCTGATTTAGTTGATCAATTAGCTAAAAGTGAAGATCTCACGAAAGAGTCTGATGAAAATATTGAAGATAACTCTTCAGAAGGTCCTTGGGTACTTATAGCAAGTGCATTTGGACTAGGTAAAAGAGTACCTGTAACTCAGTTTAGATTACAAAAAAGAGCTGGTATGGGATTGAGAGCAATAAAATTCAGAATTAAAGATGATGTATTAGTTTGTTTGAAGGTCCTTGGAGAAGGGGAAGAATTACTTTTTGTTACTGAAAGAGGTGTGATAGTAAGAACAAACGCAGATAAAATATCCCAGCAATCTAGAGCCGCTACAGGAGTAAAATTACAAAAATTAGATGAGGGTGATCATTTATCAGAAGTTGTATTGGTTCCTCATGAACAAATAGAAGCAGCAGGCCAATTCAACTCAGACAAAGAAAATTAAAAGAAATTGATTTATTAAATCATATGGAAATACTTGATATTTTAATTTTAGGTTCAGGGCCTGCAGCACTATGCTTAGCTTCAGAATTAGCCAAGCAAGATCTTAAAATAAAGGGAATATCCACTAAATCTCCAAATGAAAAATGGGAGAATACATATGGTATTTGGGCTTCTGAATTAGAGGAATTAGGATTAGAGTCTTTGTTATCTCATCGATGGTGTAAAACAGTTAGTTTTTTTGGAAACGGAGAAAATAAAGAGGGAGATAATCCAACAAAACATAATTATGATTATGGTTTAATAAATCAAGAAGCTTTTCAAAATGAACTTTTAAAAAAGTGTAAAGGGATTGAATGGTTGAATGAAACAGCAACAGATATTAAAGAGAAAAATAAACTATCTGAGGTTATTTGTTCTTCAGGACTTAGGATAAAGGCGAGGTTAGTCATTGACGCAAGTGGTCATAAAAGTAATTTTGTAAAAAGACCAGTCCAAAATGAAATCGCTCAACAAGCTGCGTATGGAATTGTCGGTAAATTTTCATCCCCACCCGTCAAAAAAGAACAGTTTGTTTTAATGGATTTTCGTCCAAATCATTTAAACAATGAAGAAAAGTTATCATCTCCTTCCTTTCTCTATGCAATGGACCTTGGAAATGAAACTTTTTTTGTTGAGGAAACATCATTAGCAAGTTATCCTGCACTATCCCAAGAAAACCTTAAAAAAAGACTTTTTAAAAGGCTTAATAGTAAGGGTATTAAGGTAGTTGAAGTTTTTCATGAAGAGAATTGTCTTTTTCCAATGAATTTACCCCTCCCTTTTAAAAAACAATTTGTTCTTGGTTTTGGAGGCTCAGCAAGCATGGTGCATCCTGCATCAGGATACATGATCGGTTCTTTATTAAGAAGAGCTCCACTGCTTGCAGAAAAATTAGCAATTTTTTTAAAAGAACCTAATCTAAGTTCTCTTGAACTAGCGTCAAAAGGTTGGGGGATCCTTTGGCCTTACGAGTTAACACAAAGGCATAAACTTTACCAATATGGTTTAAGAAGATTGATGAGTTTTGACGAAAGTAAATTAAGAAGCTTTTTCTCAAACTTCTTTAAATTATCGACCGATGAATGGGTAGGATTTCTAACTAATACACTTCCTCTTCCAAAACTAATTTATGTTATGAGTAAAATGTTCATAAATTCACCTCTAAGAGTAAAACTAGGAATGCTTAAATTAAATTAGTATTTTTTATTTTCGCCAATCATCAATATTGATATCTGGAAAAACTTTATCTTCTTCCTCAATATCTTCAAGAAATTTTAAATTAAAGTTAGAATGATTTTTAATCATTTCAATTATTTTCCAGAATCTAAACAAATGTCTTTCTATCCTCTCTTTTGCAAGCTCAGTTGTAGTTCCAGCTCTTAGGATAAAACTCCAATCAGAGGACTCAGAGAGAAGTAATTCTCTTGCTGCTTGCTTGAAAAGTCGTGAGGATGATTCATTATTTAAATTTTTCGAGCATAAATCAACAAAAGTTGAGCCTGCTTTTGTGATCTCTGGAACAATCCATGCATTTGCGTCATTAATCCAGTAATTATGGTAACCTCCTTGTCCCCAGCTTGATGGTGATGGATCACAAATCTGAAGTTTTGGCTTTTGAAGTAAGAATTCTTTTAAATTCGTAAGCTTAATTGAATATTTACTAGAGTTCTTTAAAATATTTTCAATAAAAAAAGGTCCCTCATACCACCAATGACCAAATAACTCTGCATCAAATGGAGCTACCAATAAGGGCTTAAAGGAAGAGGATAATGTTAATTTTTCTAATTGTTTAGATCTCGCGAGAAGATAATTATCAGCATGTTCTGCAGCCTTCTTCTTTGCTTCATTTTCTAAGTAAAACGCCTTTTCCCCTAATGGTGCATTATCATCTGTAATCTTATGAAACTTCAACCCCAAAGGTCTTTTAGTTGAGATACCTTTCTTTTGGAGCTTGGAGATAGGTAATTCCCAACCTAAATCTTTGTGAAATTCTCTATAAACTTTATCTCCTGGGAATCCATCCTTAGCAGACCAAACGGGCAAAGTTGACTCACTATCTCTTCCAAAGAAGGCCACTCCTTTTTTTGAACAGATTGGAGCGTACACGCCATACCTAGGCCTAGGTGTGGCATTAAGTATCCCATGCCCGTCTAAGATTGCATATCTTATGCCGGAATTAACTAGTATTTTGTCTAAATTCTCATAATAAGCACATTCAGGTAACCAAATACCTAGGGGCTTTGTTCCAAAAATATTCTTATGGCTCCTAATTGCAGTATTAATTTGTCCTTTTACAGTTTCAGGATTCTCCCTTAGAATTGGCAAATATCCGTGAGTAGCAGCACAAGTAAGAATATCCAAATTTCCAGAGTTATTTAAAACCCTAAACTTCTCAATTAAATTTCCAGAACAATTTTGCCAATATAAGTATTTTTCATTAAGATTTTTCATTAAAAATTCAGAGGCATTTTTTTCTTCTAGTGGTAGTTCATTTAGGAAATCATTCCTTGTTTTAATCCAGCTTGGGAAAGTTTCTTGAATTTGTTTATTATTTAGAAGTGATAATAATGTTGGAGACAAACTTATAGTAAGTTTTGTATTTTCAGGATTTTCATTTTTGGAAAATTCTATTGATTGAAGTAGTGGTATATAACATTCCAAAATCGCTTGAAATAACCAATCCTCTTCTAAGGAGTTCTTTTCATTTTTTCTGACATAAGGTAGATGAGCATGTAAAACTATCGCTAACTGACCTAAAACATTTTTTTGGGGGAATTGCCCATTCATACTTTATATAATTTATTCATGTAATTTTTTATAAAAAATCAAAAATAACGTTTTATAAAAGGAAGTTTTTCATCCTAAAAGAATACTTTAATAATTAAAGTATTTCATTTTTATCTTCAGAATTTTAACCAATATTATTTAAATTACAGACTTGCAGCAAATTTTTATTGAACTAAATCTAGTCAAATTTTTTTAATTAGCTTAATATAAGTTTAGTTTATTACCTTTAATGTCAAAAGATCCTGGAAGAATTTTGATCTTTGATACAACTCTTCGAGATGGAGAGCAATCTCCTGGTGCCAGCTTAAATCTCGAAGAAAAGCTTGCTATCGCGCATCAATTAGCAAGGTTAGGGGTTGATGTTATTGAAGCTGGATTCCCTTTCGCAAGTCCAGGAGATTTTAAAGCTGTTAATAAAATTGCCAACGCCGTAGGGAAAGAAAATGGCCCTACAATATGCGGTTTAGCTAGAGCATCTAAAGGAGATATAAAAGCTTGTTACGATGCCGTCAGTCCAGCTCCCAAGAAAAGAATACATACTTTTATTGCTACAAGTGATATTCACCTTAAACATAAACTTAAAAAATCCAGAAAAGATGTTCTTCAAATAGTCCCAGAAATGGTTAATTATGCAAAATCATTGGTAGATGATATTGAATTTTCTTGTGAAGATGCCTCAAGAAGTGATCCTGATTTTTTATACGAAGTGATTCAACTAGCAATTTCTGCAGGAGCGACAACAATAAATATCCCAGATACTGTTGGATTTACAACTCCTAGTGAATTTGGGAAACTAATTGCCGATATAAATAAAAACGTTCCAAATATTGATGAGGCAGTAATCTCGGTTCATGGTCATAATGATTTGGGTTTAGCAGTAGCCAATTTTCTAGAGGCAGTAAAAAATGGAGCAAGACAACTAGAATGTACTATTAATGGAATTGGGGAAAGAGCTGGGAATGCCTCTCTAGAAGAATTGGTAATGGCACTGCATGTTAGGAAAAGTTTTTTTAATATTTTTTTCAAAAGAAATCCAGATTCACCAACTCCTCTTACCGCTATAAGAACAGAAGAGATAACAAAAACCTCTAGACTTGTTTCCAACCTAACTGGAATGACTGTACAACCTAATAAAGCAATTGTGGGCGCTAACGCTTTTGCCCATGAGTCGGGCATTCATCAGGATGGGGTTTTAAAAAATAGACTAACTTACGAAATTATCGATGCAAAAACTGTTGGTTTGAGTGACAACAAAATATCTTTAGGGAAACTTAGTGGAAGAAGTGCAGTAAGAGCAAGATTAGAAGAAATGGGATATGACTTGAGCAGAGAAGATTTAAATGACGCTTTTGCACGTTTTAAGGATTTAGCTGATAGGAAAAGAGAAATTACCGATAGAGACTTAGAAGCAATTGTAAGTGAACAAGTTCAGCTCCCAGAAGCTAAATTTCAATTAAGTCTTGTACAAGTAAGTTGTGGTAACGCATCTAAACCTACTGCTACCATTTCGCTTCTAAATACGGAAGATAATACTGAGGATACTGCTGTTTCAATAGGTACTGGACCCGTTGATGCCGTATGCGAGGCTTTAAATAAATTAGCTAAAGTTCCTAATGAATTAATTGAATTCTCTGTTAAGTCGGTTACAGAAGGAATTGATGCCTTAGGCGAAGTAACAATAAGAATAAGAAGAGATAATAAAATATATTCTGGTCATTCTGCTGATACTGATGTCGTAGTTGCTGCTGCGAATGCTTACGTTAATGCTTTAAATAGACTTGTATTTTCTGAGAAGAAAAATTCAATTCACCCGCAATTTGATAATTTAGAAAATTCGAAAGATCCATTTTTACCTAATCACGCAAATTAAATTATTTCTTAGGAATATTAAGTAGCATTAAAAACGGTCTCTTAATATTGTAGATTAATTTAGTAGTTAAAGTAGTAAATAATGAGAGAAAGGTTACTAGGATATTGGGCACTTTCATGGGTTGGGTTAGTCAGCAATATAATTGCACTTCCAATAATCGCAATAATAATAAGTTATGGGCCTCCACTAAAAGTTGCAAACATTACTCTTGCTATAAGTCTTGGTTGGCCTGCTGCGATCGTTGGAATAGTTTCTTCAGCAGCTCTTTTAGCAGAAAGAAAATGGGGAGTAACATTAACTCTAGTATCTTTATCAATGGTAATTTCTGGGACGGGTCCTTATTCAGTGGTGAGACTCATAACTCTTAAAGACATTTTTGGAATTGGTGGGGTTACTCTTTTAACAACATTATTAAGTACACTAGCTCTTATATATTGGTGTAATCCAAAACATCGAAGAAGTATTAGACTATAAAATTGAAAATTATGAAAAAGTATTATTCTTGCTAGTAGGATACTGAATTCTTCTATGTCTAATTCTTTTCCACACATTCAAGAATGCCCTTTTTATTAAAAAAATTTCTCCTTTCGATAAATTACTATCAATTAATTGCCCATCTTTTTGACGCGAGTAGATAATATTAGATATTATTTCCAAAGCCTCTTCATCAGATGCATTAATATTCATAGCTCTCAGTGCTGCTTCACATCCATCTGCAAGCATTAGAATAGCTGTTTCTTTTGACTGAGGGATAGGGCCTTTGTATCTAAAATGATATTCACTAATATCAAGATTTTTTTCTTTTGCTTTTTGAAAAAAATATCCCATTTTTAGTGTTCCTTGATGTTCAGGGATAAAATTAGCTATGAGTTTAGGTAGTCTATTTTTTCTTGCAAATTTCAATCCTTCATCAACGTGCGCTTGTAATACCTCTGCACTTTTAATCGGATCATCTAATTCATCATGCGGATTATTTGAACCATCCTGATTTTCGATAAACCAATTAGGTGCATGTAATTTACCAACATCATGATACAACGCTCCAGTTTTAATTAGATCAATATCACCCCCAATCATTCTTGTAGCTTCCTCTGCCAAACCACATATAAGTAAGGTATGTTCAAAAGTACCTGGAGCTTCAAGAGACAATCTTCTAATTAGAGGTTTCTCCTTATCAGCCAATTCAAGTAATCTTGCTTTAGTTAATAATCCGAATAGCGATTCAAAAATAGGAATAAATAAAATAGTAAAAAGCATTACTATGGCTAATAGCAAGGAATCAGAAAATATATCCCCATTAGCTAAAACAAAATCTTGCTTATTAAAAAGAGATATTCTATCTTTACTTATCAATATCAATTGACTCAAGTATGATCCTATAGGTACCAAAATTGATAGTTGGAGTAATTGTGCTCTACTTCTTATTCTTCCTCCCAGTAGAGATACTACTAAAGAGCAAACTAATAAAATAATAAATAAATTATTATTTACAGCAACTGCTGGATCTGGCCAACTAAAGCTCGCTATGGATACCCAAGCTAAAGCTGTTATGCTTCCCATTCCTTGAGAAATTATTAATGCTGGTGGAATTATCAAAGATAATGGACTTATTGTTGAAGATAAGGCTAATTTCGTAACTTGTACTCCCAAAAGAAGGGAAATGATCAAGATAATCTGTCTTGAAGAAATTGTGGGATTCTCTTTTTTTGAAACTAATATCAAAATTCCTGAACTAATAAGTATTTCAGTAAAGGTTAAAAGCCAAGAAAAAATATCTGCGATATTTAAAGGCGTAATAAGAAGTAATTTATAAGAAGAAATTATTGAATTTAAAATGCATAGTAAAAAAATTATGAGATTATCTATTCTTGAAATTTTAATTGGTTGTTTTACTGGAACTTGACTTCGCCTCCATAGATAAAACAATTTCTTTAAGGTAGTTGTGATGTTTTGCACAGAATATAATTAAATCTATTTGAATAATTTAGAATTATAGGCATGCTAGAAGTAAAAAGGAGATGTTTTTATAAATGTCATTAAAATTAGACGGTAAAAAATTATCTCTTGAAATTGAAGAGAGATTAAATGACTATATCTCTAGTAATAAAAAATTCGCAAAAAGAACTCCTGGTTTAGCTGTAATAAGAGTAGGTGAAGACCCTGCAAGTGGTGTTTACGTTAATAATAAGGAAAAAGCATGTTCACGGATTGGAATAAAAAGCTTTATCTTTCACCTAAAGGATAGTGTAGAGCAAAAAGATGTTGAACAATTAATAATCAAACTTAATTCTGATAAGGATATTGATGGAATTTTGCTACAACTTCCCATCCCAAAGAAGTTTGATGAGCAAAAACTGATCAGCCATATTAATCCAAGCAAAGATGTAGATGGATTAAATGAGATAAACATAGGAAAATTAGTGAAAAATGAGCCCGCGATGAGATCATGTACGCCAGCAGGAATTATTAATTTATTAAGATCCCAAAATATTACAATTGAAGGTAAGAAAATTGTTGTTATTGGAAGAAGTTTGCTTGTTGGGAAACCCCTATCGCTTATGTTGTTGAATCTAAATGGTACGGTAACAATGACTCATTCAAAAACATTAAATTTGAATAAAATCTGTAGAGAAGCCGATATTCTAATTGCGGCTGTAGGAAAACCTAATCTTGTAGATTCTAGTTTTGTGAAAGAAGGAGCAGTAATTATTGATGTTGGAATACATAGATTAAAAAGTTCCGATAAAAATCAAACCAGATTATGTGGCGATGTATTATTAGAAGATGTTATTTCTAAAGTGTTTGCTTACACTCCTGTACCAGGGGGTGTTGGACCAATGACAGTAACAATGTTACTAGTAAATACTATTTTTAGCTGGCAAAAAAAATTTGGTTTATCATCATCTCTTAATGACCTTTTGCCATAAACTCCAAGATGAATTTTTTTTTATTAAAGGTATAAAATGACTGAAGTAATAAATAATATTTCTGATTTCGAAACATATCTTAAAAACACAAAAAAGGTTGTAGAAGAAGCACTCGATTTTTCCTTAGGCCCTGAGAATCCAGAAATATTAAGAGAATCAATGAGATATTCTCTTTTAGCTGGAGGTAAAAGAATTCGTCCAATTTTATGTTTAGCATCTTGCTCACTGGCTGGAGGGGAACCCTCTCTTGCTGTTCCTACGGCAGTAGCAATAGAAATGATACATACAATGTCCTTGATTCATGATGACCTGCCCGCTATGGATAATGATGACTTAAGGAGAGGTAGGCCTACAAATCATAAAGTATATGGAGATGCAATAGCTATTCTTGCAGGTGATGCTTTATTAACCAGGGCTTTTGAAATGGTCTCTTTAAGAAGCCCAGGAGTCGATCCAAATAGATTATTAAATGTAGTTGGCGAATTATCCCTAGTTGCTGGTGCACCAGGCCTAGTCGGGGGACAAGTTGTTGATTTGGAATGCGAAGGGAAAGAAGTCGACCTTGAAACCCTCGAATATATTCATCTCCATAAGACTGGAGCTTTATTAAAGGCTTGCGTGAGAACAGGTGCGATGATCGCAGGAGCTGAAGAAAAACTATTACGAGCTTTAACATCATATGCAGAGGGAATTGGTTTAGCCTTCCAAATAATAGATGATATTCTTGATTTAACCTCCAGCAGTGAAAAGCTTGGTAAAACTGCCGGCAAAGATCTTTTAGCTGATAAAACTACTTACCCTAAATTACTTGGAATGGAGGAGTCAAAAAAAAGAGCATTTGATTTAGTTGAAAAAGCAAAAAAAGCAATTGAACCTTGGGGTGCAGATGCAAAATATCTAATATCGTTAGCCGACTTTATTACAAATCGAGACAGATAATTGGTTTTAATTTATGTTTGAGTTTTTTTCCATTTTTAATAATTCAGTTCTTTTCTGGAGCTTATTATCCTGTTTATTAGCTCAATTTTTTAAAATTGCATTCAATTTCTTTTTCACTGGAGAGATAAGATTAGGAATTATGTTCGAAACGGGTGGTATGCCCTCAAGTCATTCAGCCTTAATAACTGGCGCCTCATCTGGTATAGGTTATGAATTGGGATTTGATAGCTCAATATTCGCATTATCAGTTGCTGTAGCACTAATAGTTATGTATGACGCTAGTGGTGTTCGAAAATCAGCTGGAATTCAAGCTGCAGAAATCAATAAAATATCAAAAAAAATAGACCCTCAATCTGAATTACTTTTGAAAGAGACCCTGGGTCATACAAAAATTGAGGTCATGGTCGGGAGTTTTTTAGGACCATTAATAACTTTGCCTGGAATGTTTTTTTTAGGCTCTCCTGTTAAAATATTTGAATTGATAATAAATTAAGAATCCTTTGAAAAACTAAATTGGATGGAGTCTATAAAATTTTTTGCAACTTCTGGAGAACTTGGAAAATGTAAATGAATCCAACTTGCATGTAAATTTTCATCAAAAAAGCCTTCATTTTTGTATTCAGTTTCCCAAGATTTAATCTTCCATGGAGAAGAAAGTTTCTTCTGATGCTCAGTTCTTCTTAAATCAAGTTCAGGTAAATTATTTTCAATTTCCCAATAATGAAATTCATGTCCTCTAATTAATTGATTTTGTTTAATGATTGGAGAATCTTTTAAACCCTCAATATATCTATAACCTACTGAAAGTTTACTTTTTTTTGATCTAAAAGGCAGGATGCCGCACATTTTATGATTATTACCATTTTCATCTTTTATAAAGTCTCCTAAAATCATCATCCCTCCGCACTCTGCATAAATAAATCCATTTTTGCGGAATTTCCTTAACGAATTTAAGCTTTTTGTAGAGTTACTTATATGATCAGCATATTTTTCAGGAAACCCCCCAGGAATAATTAAAGAAGAAGCCTCATTAGGTATTTCTTCATCATCATAAATACTCCATGAAATCAATGGTATCCCTATTTCGCTTAAAAACTCCTTAGTTTCAGGGTATTGAAAATGAAAGATTTTATCTTCTGCAATTGCAATAGGTTTAATTTTGTCTATTTTAAAATCTTCAAAACTGACAGAATTAAATATTTTCTTTTGTGGAGATTTCAGAAATTTAATAAGAGACAATACCTCAAGATTTCTTTCGGCGAAATTCGCAAAATATTCAACATCAATTTTTTTATCATTATCCAATGGAGATATCAAACCTAAATTAGCTTTGTTTAAAGTTATTTTTGAATCAGATGGTAAAAAACCAAGAATTTCAATGTCTTCATTTTTAAAAACTTCTTTGATTAATTTTTTATGTCTATTTGAATTAACGTTGTTAAAAATAATTCCTGACATTGACAATTTACTATCGAAATCTCTAAAACCACGAACAGTCGCCAAAAGAGAAGCTACTTGACCTCTAGCATTAACAATAAAAATTATTGGAGCATTAAGAAGTTTAGAGATATTTGCTGTGCTGGAATAGGTTGTTGATCCTAATCCATCAAATAGACCCATTGCTCCTTCAATTAACGAGAACTCATATTTCAAAGAATGTTTAAAAAAACTTTCTTGAACCCATTCCTCACCACTTAAAAAAATATCCAAATTCCTACAAATAGGTTGGCCAATTGAACTTAGTTGCT